>UQPH01000006.1 GCA_900542875.1 uncultured Eubacterium sp.
TGACTTTTTCAAACGGTCGTTGGAACTATTGATAACGAGGTATTTTAAGTGGATAAGTATAAAAAGCTGGCAGCCAATACGGTGATTTTTGCAATAAGTAAATTTTCCTCCAGTGTGCTGTCTTTCCTTTTGATGCCGTATGTTACGGCAAAACTTGTCAGTTCCGACTATTCTACGGCGGATTTGATTCAGCAGACTGCAAATGTTCTTATTCCCATAGTATTTTTGCAGATTAACAGTGCGGCTTTGCGTTTTGCTCTCGATAAGGAGTCGGATAAAACAAGCGTCTTTACAGTCGGCTTGCGTACAACGATTGAGGGATTTTTGGTATTTCTTATTTTTTATTATCCGATAACGCTGATAAGGCTTAACGATACGCCGCTGGGCGATTATGCACCGCTTATTTATGTTTTTGTTCTTGTTTCGGGAACAAGACAACTTTGCCAGCAGTTCGTTCGTGGCTGCGGTTATGTTAAACTTTATGCTTTTGACGGTATTCTTGCAACGGCTACTACTCTTCTGTTTAATCTTTTGTTCCTCGGTCCCTTTAATTGGGGCGTTTACGGCTATGTCATCGCAATTATTGCGTCCGACGCCTGCTCGATTATTTTCCTCTTTATAGGTGCTAAACTTTGGAAAAATGTAACCTTTAAGAGATTGCCGAGTAACGCAAGAAAAGAAATGCTTAAATACAGCATTCCCATGGTTCCGTCAATCATCCTTTGGTGGATTACTAATGTCTCCGACAGATATATGGTCACTTATTTTGTCGGTGCGAGCGAGAACGGTCTTTATACCGCCGCATCGAAAATTCCCAATTTCGTGATTCTTTTTTCCACCGTGTTCATTGACGCTTGGCAACTCAGTGCCGTTGACGAGTATGACAGCGACAGCAGGGAAGCGTTCTTTACAAAGGTGTTCAGGGTTTACTCGGGAGGTATTTTTGTCGTTGCCTCTGCATTGATTTTCTTCTGCCGAATTATTACTAAGATTTTGGTTGATGACAGTTACTTTAACTCGTGGAAATTCGTTCCCGTGTTGATTATCGCTACCTCTTTCTCGTGCCTCGTTAATTTCCTTGCCTCTGTTTATATGGCGGAGAAGAAGTCATTTATGGGCATGGTAACGGCTCTTTCGGGTGCAATTACAAATATTGTGCTTAATTTTGTTCTTATCCCGATTATGGGTGCAACAGGTGCGGCGGTCGCTACGGTTGTTTCCTTTGTTGTAGTGTTTGTTTTCAGAGGATTTAACACCCATAAATATGTAAAAATTGATTTTAAGCTGCCTGTTCTTATATCGGAAACGGTTATTATAGTTGCTCAATGTGCAATTATGATAGTTATGGAGTCGGGTGCGGTTATGTACGCCCTCGAGGCGGTGCTTTGCGTTCTTATGCTTTTGCTTAACTTTAAGCAGATTAAGGAACTTGCATCTCTTTTACTTTCAAAATTTTTCCATAAAAAAGCAGATTAGTTTTGTAACGCACCGCATAAGTGTTTATTCCTTATGCAGTGAGTTCACTTACAGCGATTGTCGGTATATTTTCGATAATCGCTTTTTTGCCTCTTTGGTATTGCAAAAAGGCATTTTTTAGTGTATAATGAACAAAGTGTATATAAAAATTACTTATATTTCAAAATAATTTTGGAGGATTTGTATGAAAACTTCTATTTCTACATCACAAGCAAAGAGACTTATCACCGATAAGCTTTCACATTTTTTCGGCGTATCGCCGTCAGATGCTACGGATGAGCAGTTTTATAAAGCTGTTGCTATGATTGTTCGTGACAGGCTCAGTCAGCAAAACAGCGAATTCAGACATATTGCAAAAGGACAGGATTCAAAGCAGATTTACTATCTGTGTATGGAATTTCTTATGGGCAGGTCGCTTAAGAATAATCTTTATAACCTCGGACTCATCTCCGTGTTTAACGACGCACTTGCATCAATGGGCGTAAAACTCGATAATCTTTACGAACTTGAGCCGGACGCAGGACTCGGAAACGGCGGACTCGGTCGTCTTGCGGCTTGCTATCTTGACGGCCTCGCAACGGACGGTTTTCAGTCTATGGGTTACTCTCTCAGATATGAAGCCGGTATTTTTAAGCAGAAACTTATTGACGGCTGGCAGACGGAACTTCCCGATTTTTGGCTTCCGGGCGGCGAGGTTTGGCTCGTACCCCGTGAGGAGCGTTCCTGCAAGGTTTATTTTGAAGGACATATTGAGGATTCGTGGGACGGCGATTTCCACCATGTAGCGCATAAGGACGCAAATATTGTTGAGGCTGTGCCTTACGATATGTATGTATCGGGCAAGGGCGAGGGAGTTTCCCGCCTAAGACTGTGGGCGGCAAAGAAGCCCGAACTTGATATGACTCTCTTTAATGAGGGCTCGTATATGAAGGCTATGGAACAGTCCGCTATGGCGGAGGCTATTACAAAAATTCTTTATCCTGCCGATAATTCTCCCGAGGGCAAGTCTCTCAGACTTCGTCAGCAGTATTTCCTTGTTTCCGCTTCAATTCAGGATATTATTCAGCGTCACCTTACAAAGTACGGCACTCTTGATAATCTTCCCGATAAGGTTGCAATTCATATTAATGATACCCACCCGACTATGGCTATTCCCGAACTTATGCGTATTATGCTCGACGAATGCGGCTACGGCTGGGATGATGCGTGGTCTATCGTAAGTCGTACCGTTGCTTATACAAACCATACGGTTATGAAAGAAGCACTTGAGTGCTGGAGCGAGGAACTTTATTCCCGACTTCTCCCTCGTATTTATCAGATTACTAAGGAAATTGATAATCGCTTTAGAGCGTATATTTGGTCGGTTACTCACGATGCGGATAAGGTTGAGCGTATGGCTGTTGTATCAAACGGCGTCATTCGTATGGCTAATCTTTGCGTAATCGGTTCTCACAGCGTAAACGGTGTGTCCGCTTTGCACAGTGAAATTCTTAAAGAAACCGTATTTAATGATTTCTATAATATCACTCCCGATAAGTTTACCAACGTTACTAACGGTATTGCATTCCGCCGTTGGATTTGTCAGGCTAATCCCGAACTTACCGATTACATTACTTCCCTTATCGGAGACGGATTTATCACAAAGAGCGACGAACTCTTAAAACTTCGTAAGTTTACAGACGATAAAAAGGTTCTTGCCCGTCTTGACGAAATTAAGCACGATAATAAGGTACGCTTTGCAAAACTTATCAAAAAGCGTAACGGAGTGGATATTAACCCCGATTCTATTTTTGATGTTCAGGTTAAGAGACTCCACGAGTATAAAAGACAGCAACTTAATGTCCTTAATATTATTTCGGAATATCTTATGCTTAAAGAAAATCCGAACGCAGATTATTATCCAAAGACCTATATCTTCGCATCGAAAGCGGCTCCCGGCTACTTTATGGCGAAGAAGATTATCGAACTTATTGATGCACTCTCTAAGGTCATCAATAACGACCCCGATGTTCAGGGTAAACTGAAAGTTGTATTTCTCGAGGATTATAATGTATCTCTTGCCGAAGTGCTTATGCCTGCCGCAGATATAAGCGAGCAGATTTCACTTGCGGGAACCGAGGCTTCGGGTACAGGTAATATGAAACTTATGCTCAACGGCGCAATTACTCTCGGAACTCTCGACGGTGCAAATGTAGAGATTTTCGACGCTGTTGGAGAGGATAATATTTATATCTTCGGCATGAAAACGCCTGAGGTTAATCAGCTTAAAAATTCAGGCTACAACCCTCAAACTTATATTCATAATAACGAAACTCTTGCTAAGGCGATGGCATTTATCCAAAACGGCGTAAACGGTAAGAAATTTGATGAGATTTACTACTCTCTTCTTAATACCGACCCGTATATGGCACTTGCTGATTTTACCGATTATCAGAGAGCACAAAAGCAAATTTCCGAGGCTTACGCCGACAGAGAGAAATTTGTCAAGATGTCTCTTATGAACATTTCGGGAGCAGGCGTGTTCTCTGCCGACCGCTCCATTATGGATTATGCAAATCTTATTTGGCACACAAAGCCTGTTCAGTTCCCAAAGACCGAGCCGAAAGCAGAGAAGAAAGCACCTGCTAAAAAAGCCGAGTCAAAAGCAGAGAAGAAAACTCCTGCTAAAAAAGCCGAGCCGAAAGCAGAAAAGAAAACTTCAGTAAAATCAAAGTCTAAGTCAAAGAAATAATTTTTATGGATATTTTTAATTCAAGAAATACCGATTATAAAGACAAGGTGAGAGCTATCGCCTGCAACGAAAAGGTTAAGCTCCGCCTTGTACTGCCTCGCTCAATGTCTTGCAGTGGGGCTTTTCTTTGCGTTCATAAGGAAAATGAGCAGGAGGTTTCCTACTCTATGTTTTGGGCGGGAATGTGCGGCGATGATCATGAGTACTGGGAACTGCATTTTGTTGCCGACACCCCCGGACTTTATTGGTATCACTTTAAGTTGCAAACCCCGTGGGGTAATTCCTTTGTGCATAATGTCGGTCACGGACTCGGTGATTTCGCACCGTACGGAAATGATTTTCAGCAGACTGTTTACGACCCTGATTTTACAACTCCGGAGTGGCTCAAGGGCGGACTTATATATCAGATTTTTCCCGACAGATTTTATAATTCAAAAAAGAAAAAAACAGGTGTTCGACAGAGCCGTGTTCTTCGCAAATGGGGAGAGGAGCCATTTTGGAAAGAAGAGCAGATGAACGGACTTTGGAATAACGATTATTTCGGCGGTGACCTTTTCGGTATAGAACAAAAACTTCCTTATCTGAAAGATTTGGGCGTAACCTGTATTTATCTCAATCCTGTATTTGAGGCAAATTCAAATCACAGATACGATACCGCCGATTATGAAAAGATAGACCCGCTTTTGGGTGATGAGCAGGATTTGAAAAATCTTTGCCGTGTCGCAAAAGAGGAGTACGGCATTTCGATTATATTGGACGGAGTGTTCAGCCATACAGGCTGTGACAGTAAATATTTTAATATGTACTCAAATTATGACAGCGTGGGTGCATATAACAGCAAAGACAGTCCGTATTACAGTTGGTACAAGTTCATTAATTATCCCAATGAATACGATTCGTGGTGGGGAATTAAACTCCTCCCCGAGGTCAAGGAAGAGGACGAAAGTTATCGTGAGTATATTTGCGGCGAAAACGGCATACTTCGTAAGTGGCTTCGCTGCGGAATTGCGGGCTGGAGACTCGATGTTGCCGATGAACTGCCCGATGTTTTTCTTGATGATTTGAGAAAGGCGGTTAAGCAAGAAAATCCCGATGCCGTAATTATCGGCGAGGTGTGGGAGGACGCCACCACAAAATTTGCCTACGGAAAGCGCAGAAGATATTTGCTGGGCGAGCAACTTGACAGCGTTATGAATTATCCTTTTGCGGACGCTGTGCTTAATTTTGTCAGATTTCCAAACGCTAATGCGTTTTTTGACAGCGTTATGTCAGTTGTGGAAAATTATCCGCCGCAGGTTACAAATGTGCTGATGAATCATATCGGCACTCACGATACCGAAAGGGCAATCAGCCGCCTTGCGGGCGAGAATTGCAAGGGCTACGGCAGACAGTGGCAACACGAGCATGACAGACTCGGCGAGTATGAATATCTAAAAGGCGTTTCTATGATGAAAATTGCGTCTCTTATTCAGTATACTCTCCCCGGCGTTCCGTCACTTTATTACGGTGACGAGGCAGGTATGCAGGGACTTCGTGACCCATTTAACCGTGAATGTATGAATTGGGATAAGCCGAATGAGGAACTTCACAGATGGTATAAACGACTCGGTGAAATTCGTATGGGCTGTAAGGTTTTTGCCCACGGCGAGTTCGTTCCCGTGTATTCAAATCATAAGACGATAGCATATCTCAGAAGCGACGAGGACAGCGAGGTGCTTGTTGCCGTAAATCTTGATGATACTGATGTTGATATTTTTGTCGGCGAGCAGTGGGATAACAGTTATAATTTCTTTGACGCAAAAGCGGAGAACGGCTATATCCATCTTGAACCGACCAGATATACCATGCTGACCCGAGTGAAACAGTAAAATAATTTTGTAAAGAGCGTTTTTTGCGCTCTTTATTTTTTTGCAAAATGATAAAATTTATTTGAAATTTGATAAATTTTTATTGACAAACGATAAATTCCGTGTTATAAATGTTACAGAATATACCAATGGAGGAATAATTATGTATAATGATAAAACCACAGTCGCACTTAAAGTGATAATAAAATTTTGTTACGTAGGTCTTGCTTTGGCTCTCATTTTTTTGTATTTATTGCAGTACCTCGGAGCGCACGGCACAACCTGGATTTACGGAGTGGAAATGAAGTATTATATTGTTCTTTATTCGTTTGCCCTCTCCGTGCCTGCCGGTTATGTGGCGCTCGCCTTTATAGATAAACTTTTGACCGTAGTCAGACAAGACGAGGTGTTCGGTGAAAAAACGATAAAATACCTTGATATTATCAGCATTTGCTGTCTTTGTGCAACCGCTGTCGGAATAGGCTCGGTTGTTACTTCCGTTATTTTGCATATAGATACCTATGTAGTTATGTTCTTTATGATTGCCATGGGTGAGTTGTTTATGGCTTTGCTGCTGAAAGTTGTTAAAAAGGTATTTTCTAAAGCAATCGAACTCAAAGAAGAAAACGATTTGACTGTGTGAGGTGGTTGCCGTGATAGTAGTAAATCTTGATGTTATGCTCGCAAAAAGAAAAATATCTTCGGGCGAGCTCGCTGCAAGAATTGGTATAACGCAGGCTAATCTTTCCATACTTAAAACAGGAAAGGCTAAGGCTGTACGATTTTCGACCATGGACGCAATCTGCCGTGAACTCGATTGCAACGTTGGGGATATACTCGAATACAGAGAGGATGAGTGATTTTATGAATAATAACTTTAATAATAATCAGCAAAATTTTGTGCCGCCTCAGCAGACGGTTTATAATTCGCCGCAGAATCTCATGCCGACCGTTGCACCGCAATATGTTTCGGCTAAACCTAAAAAGGTATATTCTCCGCTTGAAAAAAAGGATAAACGGTTTTTGCCTTTGTTTTTAATTCCCGCTTTGATACTTGCTGATTTTTTGGCAACCTCTGGTTTTAAGTTTAATTTGGAGTTTACGGTTTTTTACTTTGTTCAGTTTATAGTTTCTGCAATTTATTTGTATGATAAAAAAATTAAGCCCTCGGCATTTACAATTTGTTGCGGCACACTTTCGCTTCTCGGAAGCGTTACCTTTACTCTCTTCAGCGACGGACTAATTAATTTTTTTATGCTTGTTTTGGTCGGCGGTCTTTATGGCTTGTTCTGCCTCGGCTTGAGCGGTAAATTTACTGCCGATACGGGAAGCTATCGCATAATGCTCGACTTGATATTCGACACTCTTGTCAGACCGTTTAAGTCGTTTTCTTGTCTTATCGGTGCTCTAAAAGCAGGGGATAAAAAAGAAAAGAAAAATCTTTCGGCTATTTTCGGTATTCTTCTTGCCGTGCCTGTGCTTTTGGTGGTAGTTCCGCTTTTGATTAAATCCGATGCGGCATTTGAGGGACTTGTAAAGGGCTTGAGTGAAAATGTCATTTCGCTTATAATCAGACTTGTTTTGGTGGTTTTCATTCTGCCGTATTTTGTATCATATGCGTATTCTAAGAGTACTGCCGATTTTGTAAAGCCGTCGCATAAAAGAATTAAAAGAAAATCTGTGCCTTACTCTGCCGGTATATCATTTTTGTGTGTTATTTCGATAGTTTATGCTGTCTTTATTTTTTCACAGCTTGCGTATTTTTTCAGTGCCTTTTCGGGTGTCTTGCCGGAGGGGTATACGCTCACCGCATCTGCGTTTGCAAGACGAGGCTTTTTTGAAATGTTTGCAATCTGTTGTATTAATATTGCCGTTGTTTCTGCTGTGCTTGCATTGTGTAAGAGAAACGAGGAGGGCGAGGTTCCTCTTTCGATTAAGCTCTTGTCGCTTTTTATATCGGTGTTTGATTTTGTTTTGCTGATTAGTGCTGCCGCAAAAATGGTTATGAATGTAAGACAATATGATTTGAGCAGAAACAGAGTGCTTGTTTGCACCTTTATGCTTATGATTGCTGTTGTCCTCGTGTTCTTCACCGTTCATATTTTTTCGCCTAAGGTGCCTTATATGAGGAGCGTTGTTATCATTTGCAGTGTGATTTTCATCGCAATGTCTTATTCCGATATCAATTCACGCATCGCAGAGTATAATGTCAGAGAATACAAAAATTCCGGTATAAGCTCTCAAATTGATATTGATTTTCTTGAGGGCTTGGGAAGCGGTGCAGTCGAATCGTTGATTATGGTGTCTAACGATAAGAATAAAGCGTATGCGGATACCGCAACAGATGCCCTTATCTTAATGAAAAGAACAAAGTTCAGGCTTGATTTTGACGAAAACGCTCATGTTAAGCTTCACGACTGGCGTAGCTTTAATCTTTCAAATTATAAGGCAATGAAGGCTATCGAGGAAAATTGCGAAATGCTAAAGGAGCATAATTATGAAAGATATTTGCAATATTTAGGTAAAAACCCGTTGTATGACAGCAATAACGGCTATCGCCGGTATGACGAGGATGACACCTACGGTTATGATTATCAAAACGAATTTGATGCTCAAAATTCGGATGGCTATATTTCAGAAGATAATTATGCTTTTCAAAGCGATTATGACGAACCGTCTCTTTCAAATTATTATGACAGTAATTCGATAAATGCAATGACTGCCGTTTTGGCTTAAAAACCTTGATTTTTGGGCATATTTTCATTTGTTGATTACAATTTTGTAATGTGACGATTTTTTACTTTACTTAGTAAATGTTTTGAGTTATAATATCAATGTTAAAAAAGCGGATAATGTATTTTCGCTTTCAAAATTTGAGAAAGAGGGTATAATTTTATGGAAAAAATTATTGAGATTATCGAAGGACTTAAACCGGGTGTTACAGTAGACGAAAACACCAAATTGCTTGATGAGCATGTTATTGACTCACTTGCTATGATTACTCTTGTTTCGGAACTTTGCGACGAGTTTGATGTTGATATTACCGCTAAGGACATCGTTCCCGAAAATTTTGCAACTGTTAAAGACATCAAAAACTTAATAGACAGACTTGAAGACGAAGACTGATTAATATGAGGAGCAAAGAATGATTAGCTATACTACTTTTTCGTTCTTTATTCTGTATTTCGGCATAACCTGGCTTGTATATTCGCTCGTGCCCCAAAAGGCGAAGTGGTGCGTTTTACTTGCAGGCTCATATGTTTTCTATTTCATTTCATCAAAGGGTCACATCATTCCTATGATTGCGGCCACTTTGATTGTTTGGGCTGTCGGTCTCGCACTTCAAAAGTTGGACAAGCAGTGTAAAATTAAGAGAAAGCAAGCCGAAAAGGCAGAAAAAAAGGCGATCAGGGCAAAATATAATAAGTATAAGGGTCTTGTGCTTTGGCTCGGTGTTATCCTGACCGCCGCACTTCTTCTTGTATTTAAGTATTCAAATTTCTTTATTGATACGACAAATGCGATTTTCAAAACTCAAATCGCAGAAGTAAAAATTATACAGCCTCTCGGACTGTCGTTCTTTATTTTGCAGGCTATCAGTTATATGGCTGATGTTTATTACGGCAGGATTGAGGCTGAAAAAAATCCGTTTAGGATTTCGCTTTATCTGTCATTTATGCTGACTGTTGTTGAGGGACCTATCGCAAGATACGGTCAACTCGGCACTCAGCTTAACACCTGTAAATATGCCACATACGAGGATGTCAGCACAGGCTTCACCCGTGTCTTGTGGGGACTTTTTAAGAAAGTGGTTATTGCCGACAGAGCGGTTATTTTGGTAGGTTCCGTGTTTGATAATTACCAAAATTTCAGCGGCGTTGCAGTCCTTGCCGGAATCGCATTTTATACCTTGCAACTCTATTGTGAGTTCTCGGGCGTTATGGATGTTATGTGCGGCTTGGGTAATATGTTCGGTATTAAATTACCCGAAAACTTTACACGCCCGTTCTTTGCAAAAACAATTAACGAGTTCTGGCAGCGTTGGCATATTTCCCTCGGTACATGGCTGAGAGATTATATTTTCTACGGAATTTCGTTTTCCAAAGGCTTTAAGAATCTTTCCGCCAAGGCAAGAGAAAAGTTTAATCCCTATTATGCTAATTTGATTCCCCCCGCCGTTGCACTGTTCTTTGTTTGGTTTACAAACGGATTTTGGCACGGCTCCGGTTGGAAGTATATTGTATACGGACTTTATTACTATGTGCTTATGATGCTCGGTCTGTTCCTTGAGCCTTTGTTTGCAAAACTTTGCAAAGGACTTAAGATTAACAGAAAGTCAAAGCCGTACAGATTGTTCCAGATTTTGAGAACCGTTGTTATAGTTAATTTCGGTATGCTTATTTTCAGAGCGGATGACCTTAAAACCGCCGCCGCAATGTTCAAGTCAATTTTTACCGACCTCGGTATTTCAAAACTGCTCGCCGGAAATAACGGCTTCGGTCTTTCAAAATATGACTATGCCGCAATTATTATCGGATTTATCGTAATGGTTGTTGTTGGACTTATCCAAGAAAAAGGAATAGATATTAAGCAGAAAATATTTAATTTACCTTATCCCGTTAAGTTCGTATTTTTGATGGCATTTGTGTTTGTAATTATAATTTTCGGTGCTTACGGAGAGGGTTACGGAGTAGTAGATTTAATCTACGCTAATTTCTGATATGATTAAAAAAGAGAATGTTAAAAAGTTAATACCGCAGGTATTAAAGGTGCTTGCATTTGCTCTTGCGTTTGTTGTCTTACTCCAATCCTTATCTGCTTTTGTTTTTAGCGGTGAAAAGGTTTCACAGATCAGCAAAAGAATGGCGGATTCGTATTCTTATCTTTTGGAACCTGAAAATTCGGTTGATGTTGTGTGTGTGGGTAACAGTGACATAAGAAGTGGGTTTGTACCTACCGAGTTATGGGAAAAGTATGGTTATACAAGTGTTGTCTCCAGTTTTACACGTCAATCAATTTCTGATTCTCAGCGTGCATTGAAAGAAATCTGCAAATCTCAAAAGCCTAAGCTTGTGATTTTGGAGATAGACTCATTATATGACGGCAGAGGACCGGAAGACATTATAAATCCTCATGATACCACACCTGATAATTTCTTCGATTCACTTAAACCTGATGACTTTGAAAATAAAATCAGTCGTGATTATTCGGTATTTACTTTTCATAATATATTGCAAGACCGTCAAAGAAGGTCAAGACGTAAGCAATATGCACACGGATATCTTTTTTGTGAAGATATAAGAAAAATCGAATATAGGGACTACATGACCAAAACAGACGAAATTGATATACCGATTTACTCAAATTCACAGCAATTAAGGACATTTGTGAAGTATTGTAAGAAGAATGATTTGCCTGTACTGCTTTTGGAAGTGCCATCGCTTTCTTCTTGGAGTTATGCAAGACATAATGCCGTTCAGAATCTTTCGGATGAACTCGGAGTTGAATTTTTAGACCTCAATTTGCTTTATGATGAAGTCGGCATAGATATGCGTAATTGTTTTAGAGACGACGGTAATCATCTTAATTATTTCGGTGCCAGTGCGGTTACCGATTATATAGGCGATTATATCGGTAAAAACTATGGTATTGAAAGCCGTAGAGGCGATGCCGAACTTGCTGAATATTGGGACAACGAGGTTGTTCAATTTAAGAAAATAAACAAAATAAAGTAGGATAAATCTAAATAATTTAAGTCAGGAAGCGACCCTTTTTGGGTTGTTTCCTTGGTTGTTTTAGGAAATACAACAAATAGGAAACAGGTAAGAAAAAACTCAATCCTTGTTGTGCAAGCCTGATTCCTACTGCTGTTGCATTGGTTTTTGACTATGACGAAAGAAAATGTAAAAAAGTTAATACCGCAAGTATTAAAGGTGCTTGCATTTGCGCTTGTATTCGTTGTTTTGATACAGGTTTTGTCGGTAACCGTTTTTGACGGCTTAAAGATTTCTCAAGTCAGTAAAAAGAGAGCCTGCGCCTATTCTTTCGTTGAAGATCCCGAAAACACAACGGACGTTGTTTGTTTAGGCAGCAGTGATATCTGGAGCGGATTTGTACCAACCGAACTTTGGGAAAAATACGGTTACACAAGTGTTGTATCTTCTTTTTCGCATCAGTCGGTAGCAGACGCTCAGTCTATGCTTGAACAGATATTAAAAAAACAATCTCCAAAGCTTGTGATTCTGGAGATTGATACTCTTTATGACGGAAGAGTCCCTGATGATGTTATCCGCCCTAATACTACCTCGTTGGATTATTTCTTTGATTTCGCAGATCCTGAGACATTTGAAAATAAAATCAGTCGTGATTATTCGACATTTACCTTTCATAACATATGGAAAGACTACAATAAAAAATCCAGGCGCAGCAAATATGCACATGGATATCTTTACAGCGACGTTATAAAGAAAATGGAATACCAAGATTATATGGCTAAAACAAATGAGCTTGATGTGCCGAATTATACAAATACACAGCAATTAAGAGCGTTTGCTAAGTTTTGTAAAGAAAAAAATCTTCCTTTGTTGTTTTTGGAATTGCCGTCAATTTCTTCTTGGACTTATGCAAGACATAATGCCGTTCAGAATCTTTCGGATGAACTCGGAGTTGAGCTTTTAGACCTCAATTTGCTTTATGATGAAGTCGGTATAGATATGCGTAATTGTTTTAGAGACGGCGGTAATCATCTTAATTATTTTGCTGCCAGTGCGGCTACCGATTATGTCGGTAAATATATCGGTGAAAATTACGGTATCGAAAGTCGCAGAGATGATGCCGAACTTGCTGAATATTGGGACAACGATGTTGTTCAGTTTAAGAAATTAAACAAGATAAAGCAGAGTAATGCAAAATAAATCAAGTAGGGAACAACCTCGTTTTTTGGGTTGTTTCCTTGGTCGTTTTAGGAAACACAATGAATAGGGAACAGGCAAGAAAAATTATATCGGAAATATCTAAGGTGATTGCTTTTGCACTCGCCTTTGCTTTGATTTTATGCCTTATCTCATTTAAGGCGTTTTCGGGCGATAATACGGCAAAATACAGCGGCAGACTTGCAGACGCTTATCTGTTCGTTAATGACCCTGAGCAAACCACGGATGTGATGTTTCTCGGAAACAGCGACGCTTACAGTGCCTTTGTTCCCACTCGCCTTTGGGAAAAATACGGCATTACCTCCGCCGTTTCCGCATCTCCTCACCAGACGGTTTTGGAGTGCAAAAACGCTCTTCAAACCATGCTGAAAACGCAGTCGCCCAAGGTTGTTGTGCTGGAGATTGATATGCTTTATGACGGCGATGATGACAGTACCGCCGATGACGGCAATAAACTGTCACACTTTTTTAATAATACGGTTAATCCCGAGTTTTTTGAAAATGATGTGACGGACAGATTTACTTTGTTTACCTATCATAATGCGTGGAAGTATCTTGATAAAGATAGGGCAGCAAGATATTCTCACGGCTATAAATATATTTCGACCGTCTGCGAACTTGACCCGGTGGAATATATGACCGATACAAGCGAGGTTAAAATGCCTTCCAAATCAAATTTGAATGACCTTGACGATTTTGTGTCTTTTTGTAATAACAACGGCATTTCGCTCGTCTTTGCCGGGGTTAATTCTATCATATCTTGGAATACGGCAAAACATAACGCAATAAGTAAAATCGCCGATTCTTACGGAGTGGATTTCATTGATTTTAATTTGATGTATGACGAACTCTGCATAGATATGGCTACCGCCTTTAGGGATAACGGATACCATGTCAGTTACGATACCGCCATTAAAATTACAGATTATATGGGCGATTTTTTTAATAAAAATTTTGAATTTCCTAACAGAACAGAAGATTCAAACTGCGCCGAATATTGGAACAGTGAATGCCAAAGTTTCAAAAGCGAAAATTCCATAGAGTAACAGCGACTTCAAAATTTGTTTTTTGGAGTCGTTTTTCTTATATATTATATATATTATTTTAATTTAAGTATTGAACGGTGCAAATTATTATGCTATAATACTAAGCGTTAATGTGGATTTTTATATCCGTTTCAAATTTTCCCGAAAGGAATTCTAAATATGGCTTACAGAACACATAATTGTAACGAACTTACTTTTGATAATCTTAACCAAAGAGTTCAACTTGCCGGCTGGGTTGACACAATTCGTGACCACGGCGGCGTTGCATTCATTGATTTGCGTGATGAGTACGGCGTGACTCAGGTTGTAGTAAATGATGACGATTTGATTAATCATCTTCGTAAGGAGAGTGTAATCAGCGTTGAGGGTACAGTGGTTAAGCGTGACGAGGAAACCGTTAACCCGAAAATCGCAACAGGCGAACTTGAGGTTAAGGTTGATACCCTTACCGTACTTAATCCTTGTACGGAGAATCTTCCGTTTGAAATAGGAGAGTCAAAGGAAACAAGAGAGGATGTCCGCCTCACATACCGTTTTCTCGACCTCAGAAATAAAAAGGTGCATGATAATATTATTTTCAGAAGCAAGGTTGTATCTTACCTCAGAGAAAAGATGACTTCTCTCGGCTTTACGGAAATCACCACACCGATTCTTACCTGCTCGTCACCCGAGGGTGCTCGTGACTATATCATTCCGTCACGTAAGCACGAGGGTAAGTTTTATGCTCTTCCTCAGGCACCGCAGC
Organism: uncultured Eubacterium sp.; assembly: GCA_900542875.1. Taxonomy (GTDB): domain Bacteria; phylum Bacillota; class Clostridia; order Oscillospirales; family Acutalibacteraceae; genus Eubacterium_R. The sequence continues at coordinate 14,778 of UQPH01000006.1, forward strand.
AGTTTAAGCAACTTCTTATGACTTCCGGATTTGACAGATATTTCCAGATTGCTCCGTGTTTCAGAGATGAGGACGCAAGGGCAGACCGTTCTCCCGGCGAGTTCTATCAGCTCGATTTTGAGATGGCTTTTGCTACTCAGGAGGATGTGTTTGAGGTTGCCGACGAGCTTCTCTACGATACGTTTACAAAATTCGGCTCCGGCAAAAAGGTTTCACCAAAGCCGTTCGTTAAAATCCCATACGATGAGGCTATGCTCAAATACGGCACAGATAAGCCCGATTTGCGTAACCCTCTTGAAATCGTAGACCTTACCGACTTCTTCTCGGATGTTGAGTTTAAGGCATTTAAGGGCAGACCGGTTCGTGGTATTAATGTTCCGGGATGTGCAAAGCAGTCTAAGGGCTGGTTTGAAAAGATGCTCAAGTATGCTCTTGAAATCGGTATGAAAGGTCTCGGATATATCGAGGTGCTCGAGGACGGCTCGTACAAAGGCCCTATCGATAAATTCCTTCCCACTGAAAAGAAAGAGGAACTTCGCTCAATCTTTAACTTCAAGACTGATGACACCCTGTTCTTTATCTGCGACACACCTAAGATGGTAAATGAACTTGCAGGTATGATCAGAACCGAACTTGCAAACAGACTTGACCTTATTGATAAGGATAGATATGAGTTCTGCTATATCACCGATTTCCCGATGTTTGAGCGTGATGAAAACGGACAACTTATCTTTACTCATAACCCGTTCTCAATGCCACAGGGAGAAATGGACGCACTTCTTAATCAGGAACCTACCGAGATTAAGGCTTATCAGTACGATATAGTTTGTAACGGTGTAGAACTTTCTTCCGGTGCTGTTCGTAACCATCGCCCCGATATTATGGTAAAGGCATTTGAAATGGCAGGTTACAGCGAGGAAACCGTTAAAGAAAAATTCGGCGCACTCTATAACGCATTCCATTACGGAGCACCGCCTCACGCAGGTATGGCACCGGGCGTTGACCGTATGATTATGCTCCTCAAGGATGAGGAGAATATTCGTGAAATTATCGCTTTCCCGATGAACAGTAATGCTCAGGATATGCTTCTCGGCGCACCGAACTATGTAACAGAACTTCAGCTTCGTGAAACGCATATTAAGCTTCGCAGACCTGTTGAAAAGAAATAATACCCGATAAGGAGATTATAAAATGCAAATTACTCCGGATTTAATAAAATACTTGGAATCTCTTGCTCGCATTACTCTGTCCGATGACGAGGAAAAAAAGGTGGGCAGTGAACTTCAGGATATTCTCACTTATATAGATATGCTCAATGAACTTGATACCGATGGTGTGGAGGCTATGAGCCACTGCTTTCCCGTAACCAATGTTATGAGAGAAGACGTTGTGGGCAAATCTATGACATCGGACGAAATCGTAGCTAACGCACCCGAGAGTCAGGACGGCTGCTTTGTCGTTCCTAAGACGGTAGAGTAAGGAGGACTGAAATGGAAATATATGAAATGACAGCCCTTCAGGTTGCAGAGAAAATCAGAAATAAGGAAATTACCGCAGTTGACGCCGTTGAGAGCGTTGCAAAGTCGGTTGAAAAAAGAGACGAGACATATAACTGCTATGCTTCTTTTGATAAAGAGTCCGCTTTGAAAAGTGCAGAGCGTGTGCAAAAGAAGATTGATGCAGGCGAGGTTGTTTCCGAACTTGCGGGCGTTCCTATCGCAATTAAGGATAATATCTGCGAAAAAGGAAAACTTACCACCTGCGCCTCAAAAATTCTTTATAATTTTAAGCCGCCCTATAATGCAACGGTTGTAAACGAACTCAATGACGCCGATATGGTTATCCTGGGTAAGGCAAATATGGACGAGTTCGCTATGGGCTCAACTACCGAGACTTCTTACTACGGTGCTACTAAAAATCCGTGGGATATAACTAAGGTTCCCGGAGGTTCGTCGGGCGGTGCAGCTGCCGCTGTTGCCGCAGATGAAAGCATTGTCGCTCTCGGCTCCGATACAGGCGGTTCAATCCGTCAGCCGAGTTCGTTCTGCGGCGTTACGGGACTTAAACCTACTTATGGTTCTGTTTCAAGATACGGTTTGATTGCTTACGCTTCCTCACTTGACCAAATCGGACCTATCGGCAAGGACGTGCTTGATGTTACCGCTGTGTTTAATATTATCAAAGGCAGAGATGTTAAGGACGGAACATCTATGGTCAGCGAGGTATTTTCGCTTGACGATATTAAAATCGATTCTCTTAAAGGAAAAAAGGTCGGCATTCCAAATGACTATTTCGGTGAGGGCATTGATGAAGATGTTGCTAAAAATGTTTTATCTGCCGCAGATACGCTTAAATCTCTCGGCGCAGAGGTGGAACATTTCGATATGCCTATCGTTAAATACGCTATTCCTACATATTATATTATTGCCTGTGCAGAGGCTTGCTCGAATCTTTCTCGATTTGACGGAATAAAGTACGGTTATAAATCTTCTGACACTCATAATCTCAGAGATGTTTACTTTAAGTCACGCTCCGAGGGCTTCGGTATGGAGGTTAAAAAGCGTATTATGCTCGGTAATTTCGTGCTTTCCTCGGGCTATTTTGACGCTTATTATAAAAAAGCGCTTCAGGCTAAGGGTCTTATCTGTAAAGCATTTAACGAGGCATTTGAAAAATACGATTTCATTCTCGGACCTGTTGCTCCCACAACCGCTCTTAAAATGGGCGAGGGACTTTCCGACCCGCTTGCAATGTACCTCGGCGATATTTACACCGTTATGATTAATATTGCAGGTCTGCCGTCACTTGCTCTTCCGTGCGGATTTGATAAGGATAATATGCCTGTCGGAATGCAACTTATCGGCAAACCGTTTGACGAAAGAACAGTTCTTTCTGCCGGCTACGCATTCCAAAGTGTAACCGATTTTCATAAGAAAAAGCCAAACTTGGTATAGGAGGTAAGTAAAATGGATTATGTTACCGTCTGCGGTTTGGAGGTTCATACCGAGCTTGCCACCAAGACTAAGATTTTTTGTAACTGTACCACAGAATTCGGCGGAGAGCCCAACACACACGTGTGCGAGATTTGTTCGGGTATGCCGGGTACACTTCCCGTGGTTAATAAAAGGGTAGTGGAGTTTGCTGTTCGTACAGGTCTTGCTCTTAATTGTGAAATTACAAGATATAATAAATTTGACCGTAAAAACTATTTTTACCCCGATTTGCCAAAGGCTTATCAGATTTCACAGCTTTATCTTCCTATTTGCCGTAACGGCTGGGTAGAGATTAACGACAGCGTGAACGGCGGTAAAAAGAAGGTTCGCATTCACGAGATTCATATGGAGGAGGACGCAGGTAAACTTGTTCATGACGATTGGACAGATTGTACCTTGGTTAATTATAATCGTTGCGGTGTGCCTCTTCTTGAAATTGTTTCCGAACCCGATATAGCCAGTGCAGACGAGGCTGTCGAATATGTTGAAAAACTTAGGGCGATTCTTCAGTTCTGCGGCGTTTCCGACTGTAAGATGCAGGAGGGTTCGCTTCGTGCCGATGTAAATGTTTCCGTTATGGAAAAGGGCGCCAAGGAGTTCGGTACCCGTACCGAGATGAAGAACATTAACTCTTTTAAGGCTATTCATAACGCTATCGAGGCTGAGACGGAACGCCAAATCGAACTTATCGAGGACGGCGAAAAGGTAGTTCAGGAAACCCGCCGCTGGGATGACAGCAAGGGCGTTTCCACCTCTATGAGAAGTAAAGAGGATGCTCAGGATTATAAGTATTTTCCCGAGCCGGATTTGCCTCCTATAAAACTCAGTGAGGAGTATATCGAGGGTATTCGCTCTACTCTCCCCGAATTGCCCGAGGCTAAAAAGTTGAGATATATCAGCGATTATTCTCTTACCGAGTACGACGCAAACATTCTTTGCTCCGATAAGAATTATGCAGGACTCTTTGATAAGACCGTCGAGATTACAAAGAATGCAAAGGACTCCGCTCACTGGATTATGGGCGACCTTATGAAACTTATGAATGACAGCCAGACTCTTCCTGAGGATATGTCATTCAGAGCGGAAAGCCTCGGTGAGATTATCAATCTTGTAAATTCAAATAAAATTTCTCGTGAATCCGCCAAAAAGGTTCTTAAGGCGGTGTTTGACGAAAACGTTATTCCCGAGGAATATGTTAAGGCAAATAATATGGAGATGGTTTCCGACACAGGCGCAATTAAGGCTGTTATCGAGGAAATCGTTGCAAATAACGAAAAGGCTGTAACAGAGTATAAAGAGGGCAAGGAAAAGTCATTTAACTTCCTTGTAGGTCAGTCTATGAGAGCACTTAAAGGTAAGGCTCCGTCAAGCGAGGTTACCAAGATTCTTAAAGAACTCCTCGGCTGATTAAAGTAATATAATAGGTATAAAATTAAAAGGAATGTTGAAATTGTTGATTTCAACATTCCTTTTTTCTGTCTTTTGAATTTAGTGAAATTAAATTTTGAACTTTGAATTACAGTTCGCCGAGTTCGTTTTCAACTTGTTCGAGCATACTTTCTTTTTCTCTCTTTTGTACGATATGCTCGTGTACCTTGTCGGCAAGTTCACCGTGCAACTTGAATTTTGCGCTGAAAACTATAAGCGAAATAAGTATGAGAACGGGCGGAATTGCAAAGCAGATGATGCCGATTCCGATTTTTGTGCCCTCGTTGATTTCCTTTGTCACAGAGGTGATTTGGCTGTTGTAGTTCATTATTGCCAGTCCGCCGAAAAGCACAAGAGTTTGAATGGTGTACGCCATCTTCTGCAAAAAGCCTTTCATAGAGAATGTGATTGACTCGTTGCGTTCACCGTTCTTGTATTCGCCGTAGTCAACAATGTCGGCAAGGAAAATGGTCTGTCCCACAAACATAGCGGCAATGCCTGTTGAACTAATAATGTATGCAATGTCGAGTGCTATGGTAATCTTGAGTACCGGACCGAAGATGAACATAAGAATGTAACCGATTATGGTTGCAATAAGCGAGACTTGATAAATCTTCTTTTTGTTCATCCATTTTGAAAGAATCGGGATAACAAGAAGTCCCAGCACAGAGCCTACCGCTCCGATTGTCTGGAATAATGACTGCGCTTTAGGATTGCCCAAAACATCGGTAAAGTAGTAAACGGCTGTTCCCGAGGTGAGGTACCAACCTGCGTTTGAGAGCATAGCCACAATCATAAATACAACAAGTTGGTCATTGTGTGCGATAACCGTAAATATTTTCTTAAAACTGAATTTAGTCTTAGGTCCTCTTACAATGTTGTGCTCCTTTGTCGAGAGAACACAAATTGTGCTGAATAAAATAAGCAGCAAAGCCAGTATTCCTGCCCAGCGTGAAAAGCCTGTTGCACTGTATCCCTTGTCGGTGGTAATGCCTGTTGAAAGAAGCGGCAGAATAATGGGGGAGGCAACCGTTACGATTCCCTGACCGAGACCCGAGAATGTTCTTGCAACCGTTGATACCATATTTCTGTCGTTAGGGTCGGTGGTAAAACTCGGCACCATGCTCCAATAGGGAATATCCGCCATGGTGTTCGTCATACCCCATAATATATACATAATACCTATATATATGTATAGCTTTGTTCCGCTCATTCCGAATTTTGTAAACAGCAGAAATAATACAACGGCGTTTGATATTGCACCTATTAGTATCCACGGTCTGTATTTGCCTTTTTTGAATCGGGTGTTGTCAACTATCGTGCCCATCATAGGGTCGTTGATGCCGTCCCATATTCTCGCAAGCGGGGTAAGTATGAGCAAAAATGCCTCCTTAAGTCCCAGCACGCTTGACAGATAGTAACTTAAGAATGAGTAAAACATTCCGTAACTTAAATCAAGTCCGATGGCGCCGACACCGTAGCCGATTTTTTCACGCCAAGTAGTCTTTCTTTCTTTCATAGCAGTTCTCCTATTTCATAATCACCGTATAATTATAACATATATAAATATTTTAATCAAACCCATATCTTTACAAAAGAGTTACAACTTTGTCACCGAATTTTAATCATTCTTTGTTCTCATATATTGATTTTCCTCTTGACTTAGAGAGCGATTATTATTATAATGGAATAGAATTGTGGGGCAAATACCCATAATATGTATTGAATTACAACTGATTTCCCTAATTTTGAACAAAAATTAATGCAAATAAGTCATTTTCGGAAAGGAGGACGCTCAAATGGATAATTATCTTTACGGCTATCGTGTGCATAAACTTGACGCAAAAAGCCGTGTCGCTATCCCTGCTCATATGAGAGGCAGGCTCGGCGAGGAGTTTGTGGCGTCTCTCGGACTGGGTGACTTTGTTGCGCTTTATCCTCAGGATCAGTGGGAGGCACTCCTCGAGAAAGTACAAAACAGTAAACTCTCGGGCGAAAAGAAAAAGCCTTTTTCAATGTATCTTATTGCCTCCGCCGATAAAATGAGCCTTGACTCTCAGGGCAGAATACTTCTCTCCGACAGACTTAAAAATAAAGTTAATCTTGCGGGTGAGAAAGAGGCGGTTGTTTTCGGTAATATCAACCATATAGAAATTTGGAACAGCACCATGTTCGAGGAACAGGTATCCTCCATTGATAAAAATGAGGTTATCAGTATTATGGACGAGCTTAACGGCATCGGTATTTGACATATGGAATTTGTGCATAAGAGCGTATTGTTCGATGAGGCAATAGAATCATTAAATATAGATAAAAGTAAAATCATTCTTGACGGTACGGCGGGCGGCGGAGGCCACTCGAGAGAAATAGCAAAAAGAGCAGGCAGACTCATAGCCGTTGATCAGGATCCTGACGCAATTAAGGTTTTGCACGAACGACTCGATTCGTTCGATAATGTAACGATAGTGCAAAATAATTTTTCAAATGTTAAAGATATCCTTAAAGAGCAGGGAATAGAAAAAATAGACGGTATGCTCCTTGATTTGGGCGTCAGTTCGTTTCAACTCGATACTGCACAAAGAGGATTTTCCTACCACGCCGATGCACCGCTCGATATGCGAATGAGTAAAAGCGGACTCAGCGCAAAGGATGTCGTAAATACATACAGCGAGACTGAACTTGCGGATATTTTGTTTAGATACGGCGAGGAAAAATTCGCTCGCAGAATAGCTAAAAATATCGTTCTTCACAGACAGAATAAAGAAATCGAAACAACGGGGAAACTCGTTGATATTATTAAAGAATCTTACCCAAAGGCTAAAATGAGGGACTCACACCCTGCAAGAAAAACTTTTCAGGCTATCAGAATAGAAGTCAACGCAGAACTCGATGCTCTCGAAAAAACGCTTGACAGTGCTCTCGATTGCCTTTCAAGCGGCGGCAGACTTTCAATAATAACATTCCATTCTCTGGAAGACAGAATGGTTAAAGAAAAGTTTAATTCGTGGGTTAATCCCTGCACTTGTCCAAAGGAATTTCCGGTTTGCGTCTGCGGTAAAAAGCCGCTGGGTAAAATGCCGTTTAAGTTTAAGGCACCGAGTGAGGCGGAACTCGAGAAAAACCCAAGAGCAAGGTCGTCAAAACTCCGCTGCTTTGAAAAGTTTTAGAACTTTTGATTATTAACTGAGTAAAGAGGTGAACACAGTGACAAATTCAAATGATTTTCGCAGATATTCTTATCAGTACGATACATCATATATGATTAAGGATTTTAACCTCAGTCGTTCTTCTGCGGCTCCAAAGCATACCGAAACTCCGTCAGACGGAAAAAAGTTAAAACTTCGTGAAAATAAAACGGTTAAAAGCTCCGAGCAGATTTTGAAAGACGAGAGGCTCGGCTTTAAGAATGCCGTTGTTTTGCTCACCGTTGCCGCTGTCATTATTGCATTTGTCGGTTTCACCATTCATTCGTTCGCTCTCAAAAACGAGTTGACCCGTGAGGTCTCCTCGATTGAAACAAAGATTTCATATGCCCAAAGCGAAAATATCAGCCTTAACAGCAGGCTTGATACTATGGTCTCCATCGGCACGATAGACGAATATGCCGTAAACGAACTTCATATGACGAAACTAAAACCAAGTCAGATTCAATATATAGATGTTCAAAAATATAAGGCGGAGCGTATGGAAAAAATAAAAAACGAGCGGCTCAACCAAACACAGAGCGATAGCGGTAATAATTGAATTTTATAAGCGTACTATATTATGAGAGTCGGATTTTTCCTACTCTCTAATGTACTTTTTAAGGATTATAATAATTTGACTTAATTTATATTATATTAGAGAAAAGAGGTGGCGGAAATGTCGGAAAATTTCAGTAAAAATTTGCTCAAAAGAGTAACGATAATAGCATTTGTAATTCTGTTTTTGTTCTCCTTTGACGCACTCAGGGTGTTTTATATCTCCGTGATTAAAGGCTCGGAATATTCGGCTAAGGCGGAAAGCCAGCAGATTTCAGATACCGAAATTCCGGCAAAAAGAGGCTCGATTCTTGATTGTAACGGAAATGTTCTCGCACAGTCCGCTACCACCTGGGATATTTTTCTCGACCCGTCAAATATTAAAAGTGAGGAAAAAAGAACTCTCATAGTGGACGGTTTGGCTGATATTCTTAAGCTTGATGATGAGGGCAAGTCGGAACTTCTCGAAAAGAGCAAAAAGGATACAATGTATGTTGTTGTCGCAGAGCAGGTTGAAAACGATATAAAGGAAGCAATCTCGACCTTTAAGGTTGAAAATAAGGTGGCAAACTGTATCGGTGCAGAGCAAAATACAAAGAGATATTACCCCTACGGTCAGTTCGCTTCATCTGTTCTCGGCTTTACGGGCAACGATAATCAGGGACTTTACGGTCTTGAATATTACTATGAGGACGAACTTAAAGGCACAAACGGCAGAATCGTAACCGTAAAGGACGCTCAGAAGAATAATCTTCCCACCGATTACGAAACCTCGATTGACGCAGTTGACGGTAACTCGCTTGTTCTTACAATCAATCAAAATATTCAGTATACCCTCGAAAAGAATTTGAGAGCAACCCTTAACGAATATAAGTGCAAAGGTGCTTACGGTGTCGTAATGAATTGTAAAACAGGCGCAGTTTTGGCTATGTCGTCAATGCCCGACTTTGACTGTAACGAGCCGTATAAACTCACTTATGATACCGTCAAGGAGCAAATATCAAAGATTACCGACGAGGACGAAAAAAAGCAGGCAGAGAGTCAGGCAGTTCAAAATCAGTGGAATAATTTTGCAATATCCGGTACATATGAACCGGGCTCCGTATTTAAGACCTTTACGGCAAGTGCCGCTCTGGAAGAAAATATAGTAACTCTCGATACTACTTATACCTGCACAGGTTCTATTCAGGTAGAAGATTATAAAATGAATTGCCACTATCACCCCGGTCACGGTACCCAAACCTTTGCGCAGGGTCTTGCAAATTCGTGTAATCCGTTTTTTATCACAGTCGGACAAAAACTCGGCGTGCATAATTATTTTAAGTATTTTGAGGCATTTGGCTTTACCGAGAAAACAGGCATTGATCTCCCCGGTGAAGCATCGTCACAGTATTATAAAGAAAATCAGTACGGCATAGTAGAACTTTCGTCTGCTGCATTCGGTCAGTCGAATAACCTTACTCCGATTCAAATTTGTACCGGTATTTCTGCTATAGCAAACGGCGGTACTCTCGTTAAACCCTATGTCGTAGACCATATAGTAGACGCAAAGGGCAACACTGTTAAAAAGACCGCACCCACCGCTGTAAGACGGGTAATCAGCGAAGATACCTCCCAAAAGGTTCGCTCCATGATGAAGGGTGTAGTCGATAACGGTACAGGTAAAAACGGCTACGTAGCAGGTTATCGTGTCGGCGGTAAGACAGGTACTTCAACAAAACTTGCCGAATCCACCGACGGAAAGAATAAATATATCGTATCGTTTGCCGCAATCGCTCCGAGCGATGACCCCGAGGTTGCAATGCTCATCATCGTTGACGAGCCTAATGAGGATTTGGGCGGCGGTGCTCTTTGTGCTCCGATTGCCGCACAGGTTATACAGACGGCTATGCAGGAATTTAATATCGAACCGGTATATGATGACGATGAGGCGAGCACACTTCCTATAGATACTCCGAATTTAATCGGTTCAAGCCTAGGAAACGCTAAGTCTAGCCTTGAAAACAGCGGACTTAAATATAAGGTTGTCGGAAACGGCGACAGTGTTGTGCGTCAGTCTCCGTCAAATACATCAAAGATTCCCGTAGGCGGTACGGTTGTGCTCTATACCGAAAAGGGCGAAAAGAATACCGTTACCGTGCCGGACTTCTCGGGTATGTCCATAAGCGAGGTTAATTCCTTTGCGGCGGAAAATAATCTTAATATAGAAATCAGCGGTAATAATCTGCGTCAGTCGCAGGTAGTCGCATATCAGCAGAGTATTGAGGCAAACACCGAATGCGAGTGCGGAACGGTTATTACGGTAACATTTAAGAGCATTAATTCGGTGCTTGACTAAAAGATAAATTAAATTTGCAAGGAAAGGCAATGACTAATATGAAACTTTCACAGATTTTGGAAAATGTAAAAGTAAAAAATGAATATATCGATGTAGAAATCACCGATGTAACAGCCGATTCAAGAAAGGTAGAAAAGGGCTCACTTTTTGTTTGTATTAAGGGCGCTTCCTTTGACGGTCATTCCGTCGCTGAAAAAATGCTTGAAAAGGGCGCAGTTTGCGTTGTATGTGAGCGTGACCTCGGACTCGACAGACAGGTAATTGTCGATGATACAAGAAAGGCATTTTCGCCCATCTGCGCTTCATTTTATGCCAATCCGACAAAACAGCTTAAACTTATAGGACTTACCGGAACTAACGGAAAAACTACCACCACATTTCTCATTAAGCAGATATTGGAAAATACAGGCAAAAAGGTAGGCCTTATCGGTACGGTTCAAAATATGGTCGGCAATGAGGTTTATCCTGCTCACTATACAACACCCGACCCGAAAGAACTTCAGTCACTCTTTAGAAAAATGGTGGACGCAGGATGCGAGTATTGCGTAATGGAGGTTTCTTCTCAGGCACTTGCACAGGGCAGAGTAGAGGGTATTCATTTTTCCGTCGGAGCATTTACCAATCTTACACAGGATCACCTTGATTATCATAAGACTTGGGAAAATTATTTTCAGGCAAAGAAAAAATTGTTTTATGCGTGCGATACCGCCGTTACAAATATCGACGATAAATACGGCCTTAAAATAGTAGAGGACTGCGGCTGTAAGGTTTTCACCTATGCCGTTGATAATATGCACGCAGACTTTGCCGCAAGAAATGTTCACTTTGCATCAAACGGTGTAAGATACGAATTAATCGGAGAGAGAATAGGCAGAGTAAATTGTCCGATTCCCGGCAGATTCAGCGTTTATAATTCGCTCTGTGCCGCAAGCGTTGCTAGCGTTTTGGGTATAGATTTTGACGATATTCTCACCGCTATCGAAAAGTCGAAGGGCGTTAAGGGCAGAGTAGAGGTTGTGCCGACTCCGGGTACGGATTATACGGTTATTATCGACTATGCTCATTCTCCCGACGGACTCGAAAATATTATCACTTCTCTAAAAGAAATCGCAAAAGGCAGGGTTGTAACGGTGTTCGGTTGCGGCGGCGACAGAGATAAAACAAAGAGACCTAAGATGGGTAAAATTGCCGCAGACCTTTCCGACTTCTGCGTTGTTACCTCGGATAATCCCAGAAGTGAAGTTCCGGGCGAAATCATTAAGGATATTTTAGTCGGTATGAAAGACAGCAAGACTCCGTATCAGGTTGTTGAAAACCGTCACGAAGCCATAGAATGGGCTATGAAGCATGCTCAAAAAGACGATATTATTCTTCTTGCGGGTAAGGGACACGAAACATATCAGATTCTTCCCACAGGCACTATTCACTTTGATGAGCGTGAAGTTGTAAATCAGGTTTTAGAGGAAATAAATAATAAATGAGAGCATTAAAATTATCAGAGATAGCCGCACCGCTGAACGGCACATATAATAAAGACGCCAAGTTTTGCGGCGTTTGTATAGATACGAGAAAAATCACAAAGAATTGTCTTTTTGTTTGCATTAAGGGCGAACGCTTTGACGCACATCAATTCGCAGAGGAAGCTCTCAAAAAAGGTGCCGCCGCAGTAATGGTACATGAAAATGTAGATTTGAGCGGTGCTTATATTAAGGTTGACGATACCTCAAAGGCACTTCTTGCGCTCGGCGGATATTACAGAAGTCTGTTTAATATTCCTGTTGTTGCTCTTACCGGTTCCGTAGGTAAAACAACTACCAAGGAATTTACAAACCTTGTTGTTTCGTCAAAGTATAAAACTGTTAAAACTCAAGGCAATCTCAATAACGAAATCGGACTTCCGCAGACTCTCTTTCAAATTGACGATGATACCGAGGCGGCTGTGGTTGAAATGGGAATGAATCATTTTGGCGAAATTCATCGTCTTGTAAATGCAACCCGCCCGACTCTTGCACTGATTACCAATATCGGTGTTTCTCATATAGAAAATCTCGGCTCACGAGAGGGCATACTTAAAGCTAAACTCGAAATTCTCGACGGACTGAGTGAGGGTGCACCGCTCATTATTAACGGCGATAACGATATGCTTGCCACCGTTTTAGAAAACGATGATATTTGCTCAAAATATAATGTAATATCATTCGGTATAAAAAATAAATTCAACTATAACGCAGAGAATATTAAGGAAGAAAACGGCTCAACCTCTTTTGATGTTGTTTATACGGTATCAAAGCAGATTGACGAAACTGACGGAGTTAAGGCGGAGTTTTCTCTTTGTAGGCAGAAAATCACTATTCCTACCGTCGGTATTCATAATGTGTATAATGCACTTGCCGCTTTTGCTGTCGGCATTACTTTGAACATCGAACCCGAGAAAATTGCGACTGCGCTTTCCTCCTATGTTCCGACAGGAATGAGACAAAGACTCAATACAGTCGGCGGCAGGATTTGCATAGAGGATTGCTATAACGCTTCTCCCGATTCCATGAGAGCGTCGCTCGGCACTCTCGGTAATATGAATGCCAATAAAAAAATCGCTGTCCTCGGCGATATGCTCGAACTCGGCGATTACTCAAAAGAGGCGCATCTCTCCGTCGGAAAAATGGCAGGAGAGAATAACATCGACTGCGTTCTCGCTTTCGGCAACGACGCAAAATACTATGTTTCAGCCGCAAAGGAAAACGGTGTAAAAGATGCTGTCCTATTTGACGATAAGACTAAACTATCCGATTACCTCGCCTCTCTTGCACAGGACGGCGACGCCGTTTTGTTTAAGGGTTCAAGAGGTATGAAACTTGAGGATGTAATGAACACTGTATATAAAAGGTGGGAAAACTAATGAGCATGACTGTTGCAATAATTATTACAGCAGTAATTTCATTCGGCGTAACGGCAGGACTGGGCTTTGTCATTATTCCGTGGCTTAAAAGACTAAAGTTCGGTCAGACTATTTTGGATATAGGCCCCTCATGGCATAAGTCAAAGCAGGGTACTCCCAACATGGGAGGATTGATGTTTATTATAGGTATCGTTTCCGCCTTTGCAGTCGGTGCTCTTACATTTACTCTAAGCGGCGGAAGTTTTGAAAGCGATTACGCAAAAGTACTAGTCGGTCGGGATAATGTGCTTATTCTCTCCGGATTGTTTCTTGCTTTCGGTTGCGGAGTTGTCGGCTTTGCCGATGATTATATTAAGATTAAATTAAAGCGAAACGAGGGACTCACGGCAAAACAAAAGACCCTCGGTCAACTTATCGTAACGGTCGGTTACACAATGACCCTTTGGGCTTCTCATAATACGGTTTGGTTCATTCCGTTTTTGGGAAATGTTAATTTTGAAAAGAACTTTATAACAGGCGTAATTTTTTGGATACTGTCAATATTCATAATTTATGGCTGCGTAAATTCCGTTAATCTTACGGACGGCATAGACGGCTTGTGCTCGAGCGTAACCGCCACTGTTGCCGTATCGTTCATTGTAGCTTCTTTTATTCTTCGTTTTGCAGGGCTTGGAATTTTGTCGGGGGCACTGCTCGGCGGCGTTCTCGGCTTTCTTTGCTGGAATCGTAATCCCGCAAAGGTATTTATGGGAGATACAGGCTCACTGTTTCTCGGCGGTTTGGTTGCCGCTATGGGTTATGCGCTTAAATGCCCGCTTTTACTTCTTCCTATCGGAATTATTTATGTCACTGAAACAATGAGCGATATTATTCAAATCGGATATTTTAAGTTGACTCACGGAAAGCGTGTGTTTAAGATGGCACCCATTCACCATCATTTTGAAATGTGCGGCTGGAATGAGAAAAAAATTTGCATCGTCTTTTCCGCTGTAAATGTTCTCGGCTGTGCAGTCGGACTTATACTTCTTTATTTTGGAAGAAAATAATAATCGAAAGGAGAGCCTTTGATGCCTGATAATTTACCTAAGCCTAAGCCGTCACTTCGTGACAAGCAGGCTCCATATGATAATAAAAAAGTAAAAAAGCATTCAAAAAAGCAGGCTCGCTCTCAGCACCTCTCAACCACCTCAAAACTTAAAACAGGGGTAAGAAATTCGTTTCTCTATGCAAAGGGCGGCTTTGATGTTACATTCTTTGCCGCAGTCCTGGCTCTTATGACCATAGGACTCGTGATGCTTTTTTCCGCCTCTTATCCCTATGCTTACCAAAAATATAACGGCGACTCCTATTACTTTTTTAAGCGACAGCTTATCTTTGCCGTGCTCGGCGTAATAGTTATGATTGTCGTCTCAAAGATAAATTATAAATGGGTTAAAATTATAGAAAAACCGCTTTTCGTCGTGACGATATTCTTGCTTGTTCTCGTTTTGTTTTACCATGTAAATCTCGATGACAGAAGCGAGGACTTTAAGCGTTGGATTCCTCTCGGACCGATTACACTTCAGCCTTCGGATATAGCAAAGTTCAGCCTTGTTTTGACTCTTTCAGCTTATATCGGTAAGTACCGTAAATATATGCAGCGTCTGACCTACGGCGTACTTTTCCCGGGTCTTATCATCGGACTGTTTTGCGTTTTGATTTATTTAGAAAATCACTTGTCCTGTACGGTTTTGATGTTTATGATAGGCATTACCCTTATGTTCTGCGGCGGAACCCGTTGGCAGTGGTTTGTCGGAGGCTTGTGTGTTGTCGGAGCGGTTGCATTTGTGATTATTAAAAATCCCGATGTTCTCCCGTCCTATCAGGCTGACCGTATCAGAGCGTGGACGGATAAGACTTTCCAGCCTCTCGGCTTAAGATGGCAGACCAATAATTCACTTTATGCCATAGGCTCGGGCGGATTTTTCGGAGTCGGTCTCGGTAATTCAAAGCAAAAATATCTTTATGTTTCCGAGCCGCAAAACGACTTTATATTTTCTATCGTGTGCGAAGAACTGGGTTTCCTTGGCGCAATGGTTATACTTGCACTTTTTGCACTTCTCTTTTGGCGAGGAATTAAAATTGCACAGAGATGTGATGATAAATATGCGGCACTTGTTGTAATTGGTATCGTGTCCCAGGTCGCTATCCAAACGCTGTTTAATGTTTTGGTAGTAACGGACACATTTCCGAATACAGGTATTGCACTTCCGTTCTTTTCCTACGGCGGTACGGCACTTTTGATGCTGTGCTTTGAAATGGGCGTTGTGCTTTCCGTGTCACGAAAGGTTAATACAAAGAAATTGTAGGTGAAAATATGAGATATTTATTTGCAACAGGGGGCACTGCCGGACATATTAATCCCGCTCTTGCAGTCGCTTCGTATATCAGGGACACTTATCCCGATTCAAAAATTTTGTTTGTCGGAACTGCCGACCATATGGAATCCCGACTTGTACCTAATGCAGGCTTTGATTTTAAGACAATAGAGATAAACGGTTTTAAGCGTTCTTTTTCGCCCAAGGCTGTTGCGGCAAATGTTAAGACAGTATTCAAACTTCTTAAATCCGAACAGGCTTCAAAGAATATTATTAAGGAATTTAATCCCGATGTCGTTATCGGATTCGGCGGCTATGTTTCGGGTCCTGTGCTCGAAGAAGCCGCAAAGATGCATATCCCTTGCTGTATTCACGAGCAAAATGCATTCCCCGGAATTACAAATAAGCAACTCGCAAAAAAAGTGGATAAGGTTATGCTCACCGTTGAGGATGCCGCAAAACATCTTCAGCCTAAAAACGGGGTAGAGATTACCGGTCTTCCCGTGCGTGGAGAACTTCTCAATAAGTCTAAGATTGAGGCAAGAATAGAACTCGGCATTGCCGATGATACACCGCTTGTCCTTTCGTTCGGCGGCTCACTAGGCGCCGCACCGTTAAATGACGCAATGTTTGATATTCTTAAAGAAAATGCCGAAAGTGCAGAGGCTTATCATATCCATTCCGTAGGAACAAACGGTAAGGATTACCTCGAAAAGTTTGAGGCGGAGGGCTTTAAGAAAAAGAGCGATACAGTACTCGTTAAGGGTAAGAGCGAAGTCAGACTTTATATAGATAATATGGATACCTGTATGGCGGCTGCTGATTTGGTTGTCGGCAGGGCAGGTGCTTCTTCTCTCAGCGAGATAGAGGCGATGGGTAAGGCGTCCGTTCTTATTCCGTCTCCCTATGTTGCCGAAAATCATCAGTTTCATAACGCAATGGCTTTGGTTAATCGAAATGCCGCTCGCATTTTGGAGGAAAAGGACTTGACGTCACAGTCGCTTAAAGCACTTATTAAGTCCCTTCTTTCCGATAAGGACGAACTTCATAAAATAGAAAATAATGCACGCAATATGGCTGTTCTTGATTCACGAGAGAGAATCGCCGATATCATTGTTTACCTTGCAAAGAAAAATTAACATAATTCTTTCTTTTTCATAGACTGCCTTAGGTGGTTATATGGAAAAATTAATGATAGACGGCGGTAAAAGATTAAGCGGAGAGATTACCCTACACGGTGCGAAAAACAGCGTTTTGCCCATTCTTTCGGCTTCGGTTTTGGTAAACGGCGTGTCGGTTATACATAATTGCCCCGATTTGTCCGATGTCAGAGTTACGGTTAATATTCTTCGCTACCTCGGCGCAAGAGTAAAAAGAGACGGGAGCACCCTCACAGTCGATACAACAGGTATATGTCGCTCAAATATTTTAGAGGAATATATGAGTGAACTTCGTTCGTCGATTATATTTTTGGGCGCACTCGCCGCAAGAACAGGCAACGCCTGCCTTTATCTTCCCGGCGGCTGCGATATAGGACTGCGACCCATAGATTTGCATCTTAAAGGTCTAAAGTCCCTCGGCTATTTCGTTTACACTCAGGGCAGTAATGTTTGTGCATCGGGCGAAGATATTAAGGGCACAAAGATTGTGTTGCCGTTTCCGAGTGTCGGAGCAACGGAAAATATTATTTTAGCCTCCGTTTTCGCAAAGGGAACTACTACTGTAATAAATGCGGCTAAGGAGCCGGAAATTACAGATTTAATTAATTTTCTTAATAAAGCAGGCGCAAAAATCAGAGTTGATTCCACTTCCGTAATAACGGTTAAAGGCGTTAAATCGCTTCATTCCGCAGAACATACGGTTATATCCGACAGGATTTTGGCAACTACTTTGATGTCTGCCACAGCATCATGCCGTGGCGACGTGTTAATAGATAACGCTGTAATTAACGATATTATGCCTACTCTCCCGGTGTTTGAGGAGATGGGATGCGAAATTACCTGCACCAAATCAAGTATCAGGATTAAAGCCGATAAGCGACCGCACTGCGTACGATTTATTGAAACTATGGCTTTTCCCGGCTTTCCGACCGATTGCCAAGCTCCCGTTATGGCTTCTCTGTGCGTTGCAGACGGTATGTCGGCTATTAAAGAAACTGTGTTTGAAAATCGCTTTAAGCATACAGAACAGCTTAATCTCTTCGGTGCGGATATTACCGTTAAGGACAGAATCGCTATGATAAACGGTGTAGAAAAATTATATCCCGCCTGTGTTAAATGTACCGACCTCAGAGGCGGTGCGGCTGTTGTGATTGCCGCTCTGACTGCCGACGGAGTGTCATACATTTCGGATATAAAGCATATCGACCGTGGATACGAAAGAATTGAAAATCAACTTGCATCGCTCGGTGCAAATGTAATGAGAATAAAAGATGAAAAAGAATAAACAGACAAAACTGAATAAGAATGACAGCGAACTCGATGTACTTAACAGCGAACTCGGCTCATTCGGCTTGGAACCTCCAAAGCATTACAGGCAGGAGCGTGCCTCGAATCAGGCGTATAAGCAAAGGGAATATGATAATCCCGGTGCACATAAAACGCCAAAAAAACGCAGTACATCAAAGCCTGAAACTCAGCTTACAAAAGAGCAGAAAATGAAACGCCACAAGAAAAAGCGCAAACTTAAAAAGAAGTTTCGAATAATTTTTTCTGTTCTTGCTCTCGTGCTTGCACTTATAGTCATTATGACTGTGCTCAGTTTCACCGTTTTGTTTAAGACGGAAAATATAGAAATTTCGGGCAGTACAACATATACTAACGAGCAAATATCATCAGTTTTGCCGATAGAAAAAAATAAGAGTCTGCTTCTTATCAATAAATCTTCAGTCAGCGATAAATTGATTAGCGATTTGCCGTATATTTACAGCGTCGATATAAAGCAAAAACTCCCATCAACCGTAATTGTTACCGTTAATGAACCGTCGTTTTTGTATTATGTAAAAAATAATGATAATACATATACATATTTTGACGATACATTTAAGGTGGTTAAGATTAATGCCGAATCGCCGCCCGATAAAAACGGAATAGAGGTGCAAAAAATTGCTCTTTCCAATCCTGTTGAGGGCGAAAAGGCCGCACTTACAGATGATAGTACAAAGAATGATTTGAGCGCACTTATGGCTGTTATAGACAGCACCTATATGACTGAAGCCACGGCTCTTTATTCAGACGGCGATAACGAAAATTATATTGTATATGAAAACAGAATTACCATAAAACTCGGTGATACAAAGAATCTTGAGGATAAGCTGTATGCCGCTTTAGCGTCTGTTGAAAAGTTAAATACTTCCAACCCGGAAGCTAACGGCTTACTTACATCAACAGGCGGAAAGCAGATTTACTTTACAGAACAAAAATAGTTAAATTTTGTAATATATTATGTAAAGTATATCACTTAAAATGTTATATACAAATTGTATATGTTATGCACACTGCACAATCAATTTTTGAATATTCAAAAAAGATTTGGAAAAAATAATTAGATTATTTTCTAAAAGGTATTGCAAATTGGTTACAAAACTGTTACAATATCAAATGCAAGAGCACGAAAGGTATAATTCGTGCGGACAATAAATGATAAGGAGAATTCAAAATGGGAAGATATGAAATTGATGTAGATGATAACAAGGTAGTATCTATTAAAGTAATCGGTGTCGGCGGCGGCGGCGGAAATGCCGTAAACCGTATGGTAAAGTGTAACGTTAAGGATGTTGAGTTCGTAGCAGTAAACTCAGATAAGCCGGCTCTTAATAAATCAACCGCAACACATAAGATTCTTATCGGCGAAAAGGCAACAAAGGGTCGTGGCGCAGGCGCAAGACCTGAGGTTGGTCTCAAGGCTGCCGAGGAATCAAAGGAAGCCATCACAGATGTACTTCAGGGCTGTGAAATGGTATTCGTTACCGCAGGTATGGGCGGCGGAACAGGTACAGGTGCCGCTCCTGTTGTTGCAAAGATAGCAAAGGAAATGGGTATTCTTACTGTCGGCGTTGTTACAACTCCGTTTGCCTTTGAGGGTAAGCGCCGTATGGCTCAGGCTCAAGAGGGTATTAAGGAACTCGCAGAAAATGTAGACTCAATTATGGTTATTCCTAACGAAAACCTTAAACTCGTATCAAAGGAGAAGATTACTCTTCTTAACGCATTTGAAATTGCTAACGATGTACTTCGTCAGGGCGTTCAGTCTATCTCCGACCTTGTTAATGCAACAGGTCTTGTAAACTGCGACTTTGCCGATGTTACCGAAATAATGAAGGATGCAGGCTATGCTCATATGGGTGTCGGCCACGGTAAGGGTAAGGATAAGGCAGAGGTTGCTGCTCAGCAGGCTATCTCTTCTCCGCTTCTTCAGACTTCTATCGACGGTGCAAGAGGCGTATTGCTTAATATTACTGCATCAACAGACATCGGACTTGAAGAAATTGATGCTGCATCTTCAGTTGTTATGGAAGCAGTACATCCTGATTGTGAAATCATTTGGGGTGCTAATTTTGACGAGCAGCTTGAGGACGAGATGATTATTACTGTTATTGCTACTCGCTTCGGTGAAGAAGGTCCGGGTGCTCCGATTAAGTCAACCACAGCCAATAAGCCGGTTGAGCCTCCTGTTGAAGCAGCTCCGGTTGCTCCCGCAACAGGCTTTACATCAAACGATGATGATTCGTTTAATGACATCGTATCTTTCTTTAAGAAATAATTGAATATCTAATATTAAAAGCGACTGTTCGGTGTGAACAGCCGCTTTTTAGTTTGTAAAGTTACTATACTTGACATATTGATTTTTGTATAAAGTTAAAATTACTGTTTGTATTTTATCGTTTTTTGCGAGGAAAGAGAATTACTTTACATTTTCCCCACTTTCCACCTGCTTTTCCACATTTATAACAGCGATATATACTGACTTTCCACATTTATTCCACATGGTTTTCAACATTTTTTCATAATGTAAAGCAATATTCTTTACAAATAAGCAGCCTCTTACGTAAATAAAACAATAAAAAAATTGCAATCGATTTTGTCACCGATTGCAATTTTTGTTATTTATTTGTAATTAGTTTGGAAAATTTGTTTACAAAGCCCGTTACGTTCTTTGCCATATCCTTTGGCGTTTCTTTCATTCCTCGTTCTATCCAACTTATTATCATTCCGCCGAGTCCAAAGCCAAAGAATTCCGCAATCGATATTGCGTCGCAGTCGTTATCATTAATTTGATTTTTTTGAAGCGTTGTATTTATTAAGGCGAGCAATTCCTTTGTTGATAGTTTTGCAAAGTATTTGTATACATCGGACATATTTATGTTTACCGCATTTTGATAAAATTTTCTGTCATTATATATCGTGTTGAACACTTCGTAAAATTTATCTTCCATATTTGAATAAGAAAAATCTTCCACAAAGTTTGATACAAGTTCCATATTAAGCAGATAGTCAAGTAATTCGTATCTGTCCTGAAAATGGTAGTAAAAGGTTTGTCTGTGAATATTGCTCTTTTTTGAAATGTCGGAAATCGTTATTTTTTCAAACGGTATGGTTTGCATAAGATCTTTAAGTGCGTATGCAATCTTTCTTTTTCTAATTTCACTGCAGGATAGTTTTTCTTTCATTTTGTTCGTGTCCTTACTTTGTTTATAACATCATTATAACACTTTAAAAAAATTATACAAGTACTTAAATGTGTATGTATTTTTTTATACTTATACTTCGGAGTGATACATCATTATTCCCGAATCCTCTGCGTCTATTATTCCGTATCTTCCCTCAGCGGCACTTCCCGGATTCATATATCTAATGCCGTCAATGTTCTCAATATACGGAATATGAGTGTGCCCAAATAGGCAAATGTCCGCCTTTACGCTTTTTGCTTCTCTTTCGAGATTGTAAAGATTGTGCTTTACATAGTATGGGTGTCCGTGAGTTATAAGAAACCTTTTGCCGCCGAACTCAATTATTTTGCTTGCAGGATAGACAGACGAAAAGTCACAGTTTCCGCTCACTCTTTCGATTTTTATATCGGGGTACATTGTCAAAGCTTCGTCAACATCATCGTTGCCGTCTCCGAGAAAGAAAAACAAATCAGCATTATTTTTGTGCCTTTCAATAATTTTAAGCACATTTGATGCTCTCCTGTGGCTGTCCGAAAATACAACAATTCTCATAGTATATCACCTTTTATTATCGCATATATTTAACTAGATTATACTATGAAGGGTTGTGCTTTTCAATGAAAAATATCAGCGATAAGGATATAAACGAATTGCAAAAAGCGGTAAATAGCGGAAATGTAAACGATTTTATCGATAAACGTCTCACCCCCGAACAAAGTGCAAAAATAAAACGAGTTCTTTCCGATAAAAACGCTGCCGAAAAACTTTTGCAGTCTCCGCAGGCGAGAGAACTTATGAAAAAACTGAGCGATAAAAAGAGGTAAAAATGGACGATATTAATGAAATTATTTCATCTCTCAGCGATAATGATATTGAGATGTTAAAAGGCGTAGCTTCGTCAATTCTCGGCGAGAAGCCGGATTCCGCTCCATCGTCTAAACCTAAAGCCGCCGCTCTCTCAGGGCTTAATCTGTCCCAAAACGATTTGAATTTTATGCTCAAGGCAAAGTCTATAATCGAAAAGATGAATAATTCCTCATCAAAAGATACAGACCTTATTTTGGCTTTGAAGCCGCACCTGAGTCCGGAGTCCAGAGATAAGGCGGATAAGGCAATAAGAATACTCAGACTGTTTGATATTTTGCCGTATCTAAAGGATTTGTTTTAATGGCTGATTTTACGGGTAATGATATAAATGACGCAAAGAAAAGGGTAGAGGAAATGCGTCTCCGTTCTCAAAGTTTTGTTGAAAATGAGAATAACGGTAAAGAAAAAAATGCTGATGAAATTAATCATAAAAAGGAAAACTGTCAAAAATCCGAAAATTCCGACAGTGTCGGTATTCTCGGCTCTCTTTTTTCCTCTCTCGGTCTTTCAAAAAGCGACGATTCCTCTTCGACTCTTATTCTTGCGCTCATTCTTATATTGTCAAAAGAGGGCGCAGATAATAAATTAATTTTGGCACTTCTGTATATTTTATTATAATTTTATGGAAATTCCTCCTTGATTGTGCTATATTATATACATTAGTTTATTTGGGGGAATACAGATGTCAAATTTCACTCACGTATATTTTGACGGACTCGGCATAGATTTTGAATTGCCGTCTGTTGCGTTCACCGTGTTCGGATATCAGATTCATTGGTACGGTATGATCATTGCTTTCGGCTTTGCCCTTGCGGTTTTGTATGGCGGACGAAAGGCATACAAGTGGAAGATGAGCCTTGACGGAATGACGGATGTCCTGCTTTGGGGAACTCTGTTTGGTATTATTTGCGCAAGACTTTACTATGTCGCTTTTGAATGGGATTATTACAGCGTTCACCTTAGTGAAATTCCTGCCATATGGAACGGCGGCTTGGCTATTTACGGCGGAATTATCGGCGCTCTTATCGGTGCTGCAATCGGATGTAAAACAGGTAAGATTAATTTTCTTAATCTCCTCGACTTGGGTGCCCTCGGACTTCTTATCGGTCAGGGCATAGGCAGATGGGGCAACTTCTTTAATCAGGAGGCGTTCGGAACAAATACCGATACCGCTCTGTTTCGTATGTGGTCGCCCAAGATTCACGATACTTTGGAAATGTCGGCGGCAACCCTTGCACAAAAGGGAGTAACCGTTGATCCCAATACCCCGGTGCACCCAACATTTTTATATGAGAGCGTATGGTGTTTGCTGTCATTTTTGGTACTGCATATTGTGGTTACCTATTTCAGAAAATTCAAAGGCGAAGTATTTATGATGTACGGCGTTCTTTATGGCCTTGAAAGAATGATTGTTGAGGGTATGCGTACCGATTCGCTTTATATCGGCTCAACGAGCATTCGTGTTTCTCAGGTGCTTTCAGCCGTTATTGCGGCAGTCGCTTTGGTTGTGCTCGTGTATTTCTTTATAAGACTCAAGCAGAATAAACTTCCAAAGGCTCTCGTTTTGGACAATCTTGATGAGTTAGAGGATATTAATAAAGTCGAGAGAGAAAAAACTAAGCAAGAAAAAGCACAACGAGCAGAAAAAAGAAAAGCAAGAAAAAAAGGAGATAAGTAATGGCTTTAATTGACGGAAAAGCAGTATCGCTTCAGGTAAAACAGCAGGTAAAGCAGGAATGCGACAAACTTAAAACAAAGGGTGTTACTCCCGGTCTTGCGGTTATTATAGTAGGTGACGATCCGGCTTCTCAGGTATACGTAAGGAATAAGGAGAAAGCCTGCGAGGAGTGCGGCTTTTACAGCGTTAAGTATGCCCTTGACGCAGACACAACTCAAAGCGAACTTAATGCTCTTATAGATAAACTTAATAAGGACGAAAAGATA
Source organism: uncultured Eubacterium sp. (assembly GCA_900542875.1). Taxonomy (GTDB): domain Bacteria; phylum Bacillota; class Clostridia; order Oscillospirales; family Acutalibacteraceae; genus Eubacterium_R. The sequence continues at coordinate 39,009 of UQPH01000006.1, forward strand.
AACGGTATTTTGTGCCAACTTCCGCTCCCTAAGCACCTTGATGATAAAGAGGTTATTAATCGTATTGACCCGATTAAGGATGTAGATGCGTTTCATCCGGTTAATGTCGGCGCAATTATGATTGGTGATTATAATTTTCTCCCTTGTACGCCGGCAGGTGTTATGGAACTTATCCATTCCACGGGTGTTGATGTAACCGGTAAAAAAGCTGTTGTAATCGGCAGGAGCAATATTGTCGGTAAGCCTATGGCTATGCTTCTTCTTCACGAAAACGCAACCGTTGAGATTACTCACTCAAAAACGCTTGACCTTAAAAGCATTACAAAAGAGGCGGATATTCTCGTTGCCGCTATCGGCAGGGCTAAATTTGTTACAGCCGATATGGTTAAAAACGGTGCAATAGTAATTGATGTCGGTATGAACAGAGATGAAAACGGTAAACTTTGCGGTGATGTTGATTTTGAAAATGTAAAGGATAAGTGCTCGTTCATCACTCCTGTTCCCGGCGGCGTCGGACCTATGACAATCTCTATGCTTATGCGTAATACACTCACTGCCGCTAAGTTGCAAAACGGCTTGATTTGATTTTTGGAGAACGCTATGACGCTTGAAGAACAGGTAGTAAATAAATTAATCGAAAAAAATTTTCATATTTCTTTCGCAGAGTCTTGCACTGGGGGTATGTGTTGTGGTACAATAGTCAATGTTCCGAACGCATCACGTGTGCTTGATATGTCATTTGTTACTTATGCCGATTACGCAAAGTTTAAACTCATCGGCGTAAACGAAAAGACTGTTGCCGATTTCGGAGTGGTCAGCGAGCAGGTGGCATACGAGATGGCACAGGGCGTTGCAAAGACGGCAAACAGCGAGGTCGGCGTAGGTGTTACCGGCATCGCAGGACCTACCGGTGCAACAGAAACTAAACCTGTCGGTATGGTATGCTTTGGCTTTTGCATTAACGGCAAGGTAACGACTGTAACAAAGTATTTCGGCAATATCGGCAGAAATATTGTCAGAAAAAGTTCGGTAGACTTTGTTATGACACAACTTCTCAAATTACTTGATTAAGAGCAAATTTGTATATAATAAGTAAAAATAAAGGACGGTTTTTCGTCCTGTATATGCTGATATGGCTCAGTTGGGCGAAGTTGCGAGTGCGTCCGGTGGACGATGAAGCGAGCAAAATGAGGTGAAGAAACAAGGAGCAATGCGAAGCGCCCCAAGCGAGTAGTGCGACTATGTTTCTGAGGGAAGAGCAGCGCATTCGTAAACGGAAGGCTGTTCGCCGATTTAGGCTCAAAGCAAGTAAAAAATTGAATAAATGCTGATATGGCTCAGTTGGTAGAGCAGCTCATTCGTAATGAGCAGGCCGTCGGTTCGAGTCCGACTATCAGCTCCAAAACCTGCGTAAACACGGCGTTTTCGCAGGTTTTTTCTTTTTCTGAAATGCATTTCAAAACTCAATATGCAACAAAAAATCTCACTCTTTTTTACGGAGTGAGATTTTGCTCGCTTATTCGATTTTCAGCCAAAGACCATCTATTCGTATCATTTTGACACAGAGATAAAAGACGGAAAAACAACTGTAAAAATCGAAAAGACAGATATTTTCCATATCTTTGAATTCAGTAACGAATAAAAGACCGATACTTATAATCTGTTTTGTTTGCAATCTTGTAATATAATGGTATAATAAAAATGCAGAGAGCGAGATGATATTGTGGCTAAAGGTAACGAAAGCAAAACTAAAAAGCGTATGATTTTGCAAAAAATTTTATTTGTAATCACAATCATATGCTTTTTTGGCTCGTTTGTTCCGTCATATTCGGTATTTGTTTTGGTTGCTGTTTTTTCCATGGACGGCGGAATGTATTTAAACGAAATGCTTGAATTCATACTTTTACTGTTTGCCGTTAACTTGCTGTATTTAATTCCGCAAGCCATAACTTTGTTTGTTGACAAAAAATTCAGAAGTGATTTTTCTGCCGACGGTAAGGCTTCAAACCTGTCTTGCAAAATAAAGCAAATGAGTAAAATATTTATGATTATATGGGCAATAGCTTTTGTAATCGGAATTGCCGCAATGATGTTTTTGTGTATTTAAGAGAACGATTTGTTGCTTTTTAGGAATTGTTAAAGCACCGCAGACGTTGAGTTTGCGGTGCTTATATTATCGATAAAACTCTGAAATATGCCAAATTTCATGACCTTTCTTAACAGCCTACCTTATGTTTATGCTTATTTCAACAGAGTAATAATATTTTTCGATACAATGAGTTGTTTATTTTGATTATAGCACAGCAACATACGAAACGCAAAGCGATAACATATAGTGTGGTTTACAAATCGTGCAATATTTCATAGCTTAGTTTTGTCGCATTATTTGTTGCGTAGCTATCGGTTTATAGCTTATCAGCTCATTTGACTCTAAGTTTTCTTTGTGCATATCAACTGCGGTGATTTGGTGGTTTGAATAGGTTGTGTAGTAGTAAATGCCCTTGTTGAGATTGCAACATGAGGTATAAATTGTTATTTCATACTTGCCGTCAGCCACCTCACAACAGCCTCTTTGTTGGTCTACGCTGCCGAGAATGTGAAAAAATTGGCTTACTGCTTCGTTTTCGTCCTTGCCTGATTTTGAGTTGAGTTTTACAAAAGCAACCCTTACAAAACGTGATGCCGAGGATAAGTCACCCGGCAGACCCATTGCTCCCATTCCTCTGCTGTATGCGTTAAGGTCAATGTTTTCGGAAAACTTGATTTCAGGCTGTTTCGGCGAAAGATTCATATAGTTGTTAAGGTTAAACATTTGAATCGGAAACGGCGGATTGTTAGTCAGAACACCGACAGGATTGTCATATATGTGCATTCCGTCTGCTGTCGATTCAACAACAATCGAACTGTTTTTATCTGCAATTATCCAGTGAAGTTGAGCACCCGGCAGTTTTTCGCTGAAAGGCGTGCAGACTATCTCTGCATTTTTCAGCAGTTCTTTTACTTCCTCAATATTTTTACAAAGTGAGAGAACCCAAGGTATAAACTCAAATTGTGCAACAGAGATTTTATCCTCATTCGGTTCGGGATAGAATGCGTTTCCGACAAAGTTAAGCCCCGCCATACCGACACCCATTTCATTGATTGCATCATAGTAAAGCGGATAATTTTCCGCTATGTGCGCCATGCCTATTATAGCATAATGACTTTCAATATCTTCTGTATGTCTGAAATGAAATTTATAATTTCTCGGCGTAATCGTTATCTCGTCTCCGTATGAAAATTCGTAATCAAGCGTTCTGCCAAAGTATGCATCGTCTGCTTTGTATGTTGCCGCAGTACACATAATATCAACTCCTTTTTTTATGTAGTATACCATATTTTTTCGTCGATTTCAACAAATTGAACCGTAATTAGAATTTATATTTTGTTAATAGATGAAAATTCCTATTGAAATTAGAACTGTTTTATGCGATTATTTAGTAGAGGAGGTAATCCTAATGAATAAAATCGAATTTTCAAAAATCGTATTTGAAGCGAGAAAAGCTAAGAAACTTTCACAAAAAGAACTTGCAGATATGCTAGGCGTGTCTAATAAGTCTGTTTCTAAGTGGGAGAATGCCGAGGCTTTTCCGAGAGACGATACGCTTGATAAACTGTGCAGTGTTCTTGATATAAATTTAGATTCCGACTCCGATGTTAATGTGGAACACGAAAGACAACTCGGAGAACTTAAAAGAGAAAATGACGGACTCAAAAGCGAGTTGTTGTACCTTAAAACGAAAAGGCGCAGAGCAGTTACCGTTACCGTCGTTGTCTCTGTTTTGTGCCTTGCCGTAGCGGCAGTTATAGCTTTTATGATAAGTCCCGATAATAGGAATAATAAGGTTAGCGGCATAGGAAATAAATACAGCGTTATAACCTTTGCCGATACAAAGTATTATCCGGCTGATGAAACTTTTTCGTATTATATGAAATCGTCTGACTTTAATCCGCAGAATGCGAAATATGCAGAACTTTCCTTAAACGGCGAAAAATCGAAAGTCACCGTAATGTGCGATGAATTTAACGATAGTATTATTTGCTCAAAACAGGGCGGTAATACCTATTATTATCTAAAAGAAGCGGTTCTTGATTTTACCGTTGAGGATTTTGACTCTTTTCGGTTATACAGCGGCAGTGTTGTAAATAATACCCCAAAATATGAATTTTCAAAAAATGCGGACGAATATTGGCATGGCGGTTTATATGATAACGAAGAGGCCGTGGCGTTTTTGAATTATTATAATTCGCCGAAAAAAGAACTGGACAGCAAAAAAACAGAGCAGTATTTAGAAAATAATTCGTATATAATCTCGGCGGAATTTTCTTTTGATATATCGGCGGAATATGATTTGCATTCCGCCGAACTCGGAGAGTTCTTTACCGACAGGGAGGGAAATATTTTCTTTTACGATTACAGATATGCCGCAGCATATGAGGTAAATGGGGAGGTGAGCGATAATGTCAAAGAATTATACCACTGATTTAGACAAAATAATAGAACAGCAAGAGGCATTGCTTTCATCGCTTAAAAATGAGGCAAAGCAACTTGACGGCAATAGATTGCTTGAGGAAAATAAAGTTTTGACTGCTAAACTTCAAGTCGCCGACGAAAAAAACAACCGCCTTGAAAATGAAAACAGTGCGCTGAAATCACAACTTGCCGATACAAAAAATGCACTCTTTGTCAAAATGGCAAACGAAAAACTTTCTGCTTTTTCATCGGTTCAAAAAAGCATAGACGGTATCTATTACAGAGAGGCGAATAATCTTGACAGCAGGCTGGATTCATATCGCCGTGGATGCGAAAAAAGCATAAACGAAACACTTGGATATATAAATTCTCTTTCCTCAAAGGAATATGACGAAATAAAGGCACGGCTGAATGAACTTAAAATCGAACTTGATAAAAAGAATGCCGCCGTTTACGAATTAGAGCAAAGAGAACTGAAAAACCTTAGGGTACATAATGATAATATCGGGCGTAAACTTAAAGAGGAACCGATTACGGAAAACGAATATCGCACCGCCTCAAAGCAGAAAAGCCTTGAATCCTTTATCGGACTTAATATTCTCAGTAAAGCAGGAATTCTTCTTTTCCTTGTCGGCATTATAATGCTGGGAAGATACGCTTATGTTCATATGTCCGACGCCTTTAAGGCAGGACTTATATATTTGCTCGGCTTCATTTTGGTCGGAGCAGGCGAGATGTTTTATAAAAAGGAAAAGGACATTTTCTCAACCGTTCTTATCAGCGGCGGCGTGAGCGTGCTCTATGCCGCAACGGCTACCGGATATTTTGCATTTTCGCTCTACAGCCAAAAGGTAACCTTTATTATTTGCATTTTGGTAACGGCGTTTGCGATTGCTTTGTCTCATCAAACAAAGAGCCAAACCGTATGCACCTTTGCCGCTGTCGGCGGATATTTGCCCGTCATCGCAATATTCCAAATGGGCAATGCAAAGGCGGCGGTTGATACATCGTTTTTGCCCGTTTCGGCAGTTTATTTCTGTCTGCTTGCTTCTGTCATACTCGTTATGACATATAATAAAAAATGGTATGTATCTCAGTATGTCGGCTACGCACTTCACATATTGTCCGTAGCGTCAATCGGTTCGGCGGCTTGGGCACTTAAAGGCGTCGGAGGCTACGAGTTCGCTCTGCCTCTTGCGGCAGGTTACGCTGCTGTCTCGTTTTTAATCTATCTTATGATGCCGGCTCTTAAAATTCTGCGTGCAAAAGAGATTACGTTTTACGATGTTTTGCTTCTTACGCTTGATACTTTAAGCGGCGCAATTTCCGTTGCAATAACCATACATAACTGCTTTGAACGTTCTGTTGCGAACAGGGCGGACGGCTTCGTGTTCTTGATATTCACCGTCATCTATGCAGTCCTTGCCGTTAAATCACATAGGCTTAATACTTATAAGGATTCTTCGTCTGAACTTCGCAATTCGCTTTTTGCCGTAACGCTTTTCAGCGCATTTGCGTTTTCGGTTTTGATAGTGCCTTATGTGTTCGGTGTTGCTTACGGTCCTATGGCTTGGGCTGTGGAAGCCGCAGTAATTTGCGTTTTGTCAACAGTAAAGGGAATATCGCTCGGCGTGTATACGGGTACCTTTGCACTCGGCGTTTCGGGTCTTGGTGCTTTGATTCAGTATAACCTTGATAAGGTGGAAATGAATAACTCAATAATCACATTTTCTATATTGATTATATCCCTTTGGCTCATAACCGTACTCGGTCTTTCAAATGAAAAAAAGGATTTCTTTTATGTTGTTGTTGAATGTATAACGGCTTTTTGCACCTTCTTCTATCTTAGATTTATGTATAAATGCATTCTCTTCGGTCCGTTCGTCAATTCTTACAGTCGGGAGGCTGATATATGCGTTTATATTGTATTTGTTCTTGTCATTGCATTTGTGCTTAAACTCGGCGTGCTCAAAAACGAATACAGCGCATTTCTGTCCGATGTGTCGGGTATCGTGCTCGTGCTTTATACCCTTATTTCGCTCGACATAAACTGCACCGATTTGGCATTTCATAATATGTTCTCAAGCGTGATTGAGGAAAAGGAAATGAATCCGTTTTTAGTGGGACTGTTGGTTGTAATAAATATTATAGTAAATCTTAATTTTGCGTCCTCTGTCGGAAGTTTGTTAAACAGGTACTCCGGCGCAATGTGGATTTACACCGCCTCGCTTTCTGCATCGTCGCTTGCGCTTATTACGGCGGTTTTGATGTCGCCGTTCGGCGTAAAATTCTCGTCGGTTATCATCAGCGCCGTGTATATTTTCGCCGCCTGCATTATCCTGTTTGTCGGCTTTAAGAAAAGATATACCGTTGTTCGTTCGGGCGGTCTCGTGATAATACTCGTTGCAATTGCAAAACTTTGCTTTGTCGATACCGCCGCCCTCGATTCCGCATGGAAGATAGCGTCTTACTTTGCATTCGGTGCACTTCTTATTGTGATTTCCTACTTCTATCGCCGCTTTAGTAAGAAACTTGAACAACAGGCACTCGAGGATTCACATAAATAAAATATAAAACTAAACAGCATATTAAAAGGGAACAGCTCGTGCGAACTGTTCCCTTAATATTTGTTTGTCGGTTTATATTATTACTTGCGGTTCTTTTCTCTTTTTTTACCGCTCAAAATCAAAAGTTCCGTTACCGTTCCGCCTGAAATAAGAAGTATTGCAAGCAGAAGAATGAACATACTCTCGCTGCCTGTTTTAGGGCTTGTTGATTTTGTTTCGGTTGCGTTTGAGGTCGATTTGTCGTTGTCGGCTTTTGTCTTTTTATCGCCGTTTTTATTTGAATTGTCTTCTGAATTGCCGGGAGTTGAATTTGTATTTGTTGCAATAATTCCGTACTCACTCAGATGAGTTGTCTCAAATACAATATATCCGTCCTGCAATGTTGCGGGGATTGTTTCCTTTATTTCATCGTTAAGAATGTAAACAACGCTGTAAGTGTTGTAACCCTTTAATTCCTCAGGAAGAGCAATTCTGATTTTCATCTTTGTACCGCTTATTTCAACAATCTCATTATCTTTGAGTACTTTGATGTCTGCAATGAATTTTACATTTTTGTCGGCAAGGTCTTTATTGACATCAACATTGTTAATTACGAGTTTGTAATTACTGTCAATGCCGTCGGCAAATTCAATGCTTCCCTTAATTCCGTCATTGCTCTCGATTACTTTTACGGTGTCGTCGGGAGTTGAGGCGTCTTTTGTCCAAGTAGCATAGAGAGTAAGATTAAGGTATCTCTCATAGCCGCTGTCTTCTTTTATTAAGCCGTCTCTTTCAAATTCGGATTCTCTGTCATTGTCCCAATTTTCCTTGTCCCATTCTCTCCAATAGAGATATTTATAGTTTTTGCCGCTTGAGTCCTTTTTACTGTTCCAGCCGTTAAAGGTATAGCCGCTTCTTGTCGGTACATACGGTAAAAGCGACATTGAAGTTCCGGAATTTCCTCCGCCCAAGTAATTGTATTTTGCACTTTTCTTGCCGTCGATTGTTCCTCCGTTGGCATCCAAAGTAACGTGGATTTTACTGTCATCAAAGCCTTCGTTTGCTGTATATGTTGCGATAACCGTTACCGAATCCCTGTCTGCAAAATCCGCAGCGGTTATTTTGTTTACATATTTACCGTTTAAGTCCCAACCCTTGAATGTGCAGCCTTTCCTTTCCGGTTCATATTTTGTTAAATCAACTGTTTTGAATTCATTACTCTTGCTTGTGATTTGATAGACTGATTTATCTTTAACTGTACCGCCGAATGCGTCAAGGTTAAGATAATATGTTCCCGTGCCTTTGAGCGGCTTATCTGAAAATACGCCGTAAAGGAAAAAACCGTTTTTGAATTCAACCTCGGTGCCGTTATTTAGATATACATTTCCAGACCGGCTGAATTTTGAAATAGGGATTTCATCATCTGCCTTTGAAGTATCCGAAAAATCGGTGCTCCAATGTGAGAACTCGTGCTCGCCGTCAAACGGAACGATACCCTTTGTGAGTTCTGCAATGCTTACCGAGTCCTCTCCGTCAGCCACATCGAATTTGATGATTTTTGATGTCTCGCCGTCAATGGTTCCTTCGGACATAGCGTTGCATTCCAAAACTAATGAATATTTTCCGTCATCTTTGATTGTAGCGGCATTAACGCAAATGATACCCGAAATGCTGAATACTGCCACAAGCAGCATTATAAGTGCACCTTTCAGTTTAGCTCCGGTTTTTCTTTTTACTTTTTGATTTTTGCCTTTCATAAAAACATCTCCTTTTTATTTTGCCTTGCGGCTTTTTCATTTTAATTATATGAAAACCGCATTAAAAAGTATATAAGGGATGTCCGCCAATATTAAAAAAGCCCTGTATAAATGCTATACAGAGCTTCTTTGATATTTTCTTTTTGTTGTTATTTGTTATTGAAAATTGCAAGTAATCCTATTCGTGACTTGGTTTGCGTTTTTTTGTATATAGAAGTAATGTGCCTTTCAAGCGTTCGCTTTGAGATATACATTTCATCGGCGATTGTCTGTAAGTCGTTATCCGTAGTCACTAAAAGTTTGAATACCTCCGCCTCTCTCTGAGTCAGCGTGTAACTGTCGGTTATGATACTTAACCTTTCCTCGTCATTCGGTTTTGTCTCTTCTTGCGTTTCTGTCTGTTTCGGTTCGGCTGTAATTTCATTTCGCTTTACTGTATAAATCAGCATTACTATACTGATAGCGGTAAATAAAATCAGCTCAACTATAATAATTAAAATGTTGTTATTTGAACTTAAAAGTGATAAAGAACCTCCGGTAATTGCGGCAGCGGTAATATTGTTTACCGCTCTGCCGAGTCCGGCAAAGAGTGACGGCGTTTTTGTATATTCGGCAATTTCCATAAACGATGCGGTGAAAAATACCGCAAAGAATCCTGCCGACAGATAGAATACCGTCAACCCGATTAAAAACGGAGCGGAAAACTGTATTATAACAAGGCATATGGTAGAAAGAATCATTACGCAGTACATAATAATACTCATATATTTTCTTTCTTTTATATCAAATAAAAAACCGGCAACGAGCCCGCTCAGTGCAAGCAGTATTCTCGGAGATTGCCCTATGTCTGTTGCTCCGCTGGCATGATACAAAGTCACCGCATTGTCGAGCGTTGAAAAAATAAATGTAATCAGTGCAACTAAAATTATCAGGCAAATCATTATCGCACTTGCACCCTTGCATTTTGCTTCGTTGTTATTCAATCGCTTGTCGGACAGTTTAACATCGCTTTTTATTTTTATGAGCATTATTGCAAGCACGCATAAAAATATCGACAGTATCGCAGCCTGTGTCCAATCGGATAAGATTACGTTGTTATTAATAAACTGGAGCAGTGTACCTGTCATATAGGAAACACCGACGGTCTTTGCAAGGTGCTTTTTGTTTTTTATCAGCAATAATGCTTTGTATATTGCCGTGCTGCCTATTCCTCCGAGAAGCGTAAACAGCAGCATACCCGATATGAGCGTAGCGGTATATGATATGTGATTGCAAATCATAATTATCAGTCCGATTGATAATACGGCAGTCGCTGCCGTTGTTGCCGCTTTTGCAATTTTGCCGAGATGATTTAATAAAATCGGACACAGTACAAAGCCGAGGGCACTTAAACCTAAAGAGTAATTTTGTGCCGCAACAGTTTTGCTTTCGACAGTTGAAAGCGATATCATATTTACAAATAAGTATTCGCAGTCTAAAAACACAAAGGTGAAAATACCCATAAGCATTATTGCCGATATATATTCTTTACCGTTTTTGCCATTAAGATTTTTTGTGTTCGGCGTCACAGTTGCGACTGACATAATTTTCACCTGCCTTTTATTTATCTTATCACATTTTTTATCGCCATACAAGATAACACTTGTTGTGTTTACTCAAATTCTGTTTGGGGCGAAGAGCTGAAACCGTTTAAGTAACTCTTATAAAACGGTTAAAAACATATTTGTATATATGATATTTAGAACATTGAAATTTCATTTGCATTTATGTTATAATAAATAAAAGGAGTGATTATATGAGTGCAAAAAATACAGTCAAGTTTTTTGCCGTTCTCGGCGGAATAACGGCATTGTCGGCAGAGATATTCTATGATTTTTCAATAAATACAAAATCGCCGATACATATGAGTAAACTTAATAATCTTGTTCAAAAAGCAACAAATACTTCAGGCAATGAGGAAGAAGCCAGTGCAAAATACAGCGGACTGACGGGTACACCCGAAATGAAAAAATGGTATGCCGAACACGGCGAGGATGTTTATATAACCTCCGATTCGCTTCGTTTGCACGGAAAGAAATTTGAAAACGACGGCTCAAAATATGTCATTGTCTGTCATGGGTATACTAGTAAGGCAAAGCATATGGCAGGATTTGTAAATAAATTCTATTCACTCGGATATAATGTTTTGGCAGTTGATGCACGTGCACACGGCAACAGCGAAGGAACAAAAATCGGAATGGGTTGGCCGGATCGTTTGGATGTTGTTGAATGGATAAAACTTATTCTCACTTGGGACGAAAACGCACAAATAATTCTTCACGGGGTATCTATGGGTGCCGCAACGGTGCTTATGGCATCGGGTGAATCTTTACCTAAAAATGTGAAGGCTGTTATTGCCGACTGTGGCTACACGTCGGAATGGGATGAATTTAGACTTGAAGCAAAAAATCTGCATATCCCGTGGTTTCCTGTGCTTAATGTCGCTTCTGTTATTTCAAAATTTCGTGACGGTTATGATTTTAAGCAGGCGAGCGCACTCGAACAAATTAGAAAAAGCCGTATCCCAACGCTGTTTATTCACGGAACAGAAGATGAACTTGTGCCGTATTGTATGCTTGATGAACTTTATACGGCAGCAAATTGCGAAAAAGAGCGTTTAACAGTTAAAGGTGCAGGGCATGCACTTTCTTCTTCTGTTGCACCGGAACTTTATTGGAACACAGTTGAAAATTTTATCGGAAAATATATAATCGAATAGAGTAAATCTGTTATTATTTAGATGAATAGTAAAAGCTGTCTCACAGTAGAAACGAGACAGCTTTTTTGAATTATTAAGAGCATTCTTCTTGCTAACGGAGTTCCGCAAGTAAATTTGAAAAAGTTATAAAAAATTTGCCAAAAGTTATATGCTTTCTTCGGGGTTCCCTAAAAGCGTAAACTTTTTGGGGAGAGGAGGAGTAACGAAATGAGCGGACTTTTCGTGCTTGCACGGAAAGCGAGCGATATGGAGTTTGCGACGACGAGGGGCAGGCATATAAAAACGATATCGGAAGTACGGCGCCAAACCAAAAACACAATTACCAGCGAAAGAAAGAAGGTGAAACACATGAACAAGCTACAAC
>UQPH01000007.1 GCA_900542875.1 uncultured Eubacterium sp.
TTCATTATATTGGAAAGTAGGGGAAAGGACAAATCTGCAAAAAGGGACAAAAAATAAGCGTACCACTATTTCTAATGATACGCTTATCGTATTTAACTGTTAATCAAGGTCTATGAATACCCTTACAGTGGTATCTCTCCACTGATTTTTCCTTACATACTGTCCGTTAGCCTTTCGATAGGCTGCTGCCTGCTCGAAACTAAGCGGCAATTCAAAGGAAAGAGAACTCCTACCTATTTGCAATAGCAGCCTGAGCAGCAGCGAGACGAGCAATCGGAACACGGAACGGTGAGCAAGATACATAGTCAAGACCAATCTTGTGGCAGAACTCAACGGAAGTAGGATCGCCGCCGTGCTCACCGCAGATACCGCAGTGAAGTGAAGGACGGGTAGCCTTACCGTTCTTAACAGCCATTTCCATAAGCTGGCCTACACCTGTTGTGTCAAGACGAGCAAACGGATCGCTCTCAAATATCTTCTTGTCATAGTAAGCATTAAGGAACTTACCTGCGTCATCACGGCTGAAGCCGAATGTCATCTGAGTAAGGTCGTTAGTACCGAAGCAGAAGAACTCTGCCTCCTTAGCAATATCGCCTGCTGTAAGAGCAGCACGAGGAATCTCAATCATAGTACCAACTTCGTACTTCATATCTACACCTGCTGCAGCGATTTCTGCATCGGCAGTAGCAACAACGATATCCTTAACATACTTGAGTTCCTTAGCGTCACAAGCGAGAGGAATCATAATCTCAGGAGCTACATTCCAATCAGGGTGAGCCTTAGAAACATTGATAGCTGCACGAATAACAGCCTTAGTCTGCATCTTAGCGATTTCAGGATATGTAACAGCAAGACGAAGACCACGGTGACCCATCATCGGGTTGAACTCGTGAAGAGAAGAAATGATAGCCTTGATTTCCTCTACGCTCTTATTCTGAGCCTTAGCGAGCTTCTCGATGTCTGCTTCCTCGGTAGGAACAAACTCGTGAAGCGGCGGGTCAAGGAATCTGATAGTTACAGGACAGCCCTCAAGAGCCTCATAAAGAGCCTCAAAGTCACCCTGCTGATAAGGAAGAATCTTCTCGAGAGCTGCTTCTCTCTCCTCAACTGTATCGGAGCAAATCATCTCTCTGAATGCTGCGATTCTGTCCTCTTCAAAGAACATATGCTCTGTACGGCAAAGACCGATACCCTCGGCGCCGAGTTCTCTTGCCTTCTTAGCGTCGACAGGAGTATCTGCATTTGTACGAACTTTAAGCTTTCTGAACTCGTCAGCCCAAGCCATAATTCTGCCGAATTCGCCTGCGATCTGAGCGTCAACAGTCTCAATGATACCGTCATAGATATTACCTGTTGAACCATCGATTGAAATATAATCACCCTCGTGGAATTCCTTACCTGCGAGTGTGAACTTCTTATTTTCTTCGTCCATAACGATGTCACCGCAACCGGATACACAGCAAGTACCCATACCACGGGCAACAACGGCAGCGTGAGAGGTCATACCGCCACGAACTGTAAGGATACCCTGTGCAGCCTTCATACCGGTGATGTCCTCAGGAGAGGTCTCAAGACGAACAAGGATAACCTTTTCGCCCATCTCGTTCCACTTCTCTGCATCTTCAGCAGTAAATACAACCTTACCGCAAGCAGCACCAGGAGAAGCGCCGAGACCCTTACCCATAGGAGTAGCAGCCTTAAGTGCTTTTACGTCAAACTGCGGGTGAAGAAGAGTGTCAAGGTTACGAGGATCAATCATAGCAACTGCCTCGGCAGGAGTCTTGTGGCCTTCGTCTACGAGGTCGCAAGCAATCTTAAGAGCAGCCTGAGCTGTTCTCTTACCGTTACGGCACTGAAGCATATAGAGCTTCTTATTTTCTACTGTGAATTCCATATCCTGCATATCGTGATAGTGGTTCTCAAGAGTTTCGCAAACCTCAAGGAACTGTGCATATGCCTCAGGGAATTCCTGCTCCATCTGTGCGATAGGCATAGGAGTACGAACACCTGCTACTACGTCCTCGCCCTGTGCGTTAATGAGGAACTCACCCATGAGTTTATTCTCACCTGTTGCAGGGTCACGGGTGAAGGCAACGCCTGTACCGGACTGATTATTAAGGTTACCGAATACCATAGGCATTACGTTTACTGCGGTACCCCATGAATAAGGAATATCGTTATCACGACGGTATACATTTGCACGAGGGTTGTCCCATGAACGGAATACAGCCTCGATAGCAAGCTTAAGCTGCTCTACGGGGTCGGACGGGAAGTCTTCGCCGAGCTGCTTCTTATACTCTGCCTTAAACTGAGCAGCAAGTTCTTTAAGATCTGCGGCAGTCAATTCGATATCAAACTGAACGCCCTTTTCTTCTTTCATCTTGTCGATAAGTTGCTCAAAATACTTCTTACCAACTTCCATAACTACATCAGAGAACATCTGGATGAATCTTCTGTATGAGTCATATACGAAACGCTCGAAAGCAGGATCATCGTTACCTGCGATCATAGTAGCAACAACTTCGTCATTAAGACCGAGGTTGAGGATAGTATCCATCATACCCGGCATAGATGCTCTGGCACCCGAACGAACAGATACAAGGAGAGGATTTTCCTTATCACCGAATTTTTTACCGTTAATTTCCTCCATTTTTGCAACGCCCTGCATAACCTGTTCCATGATTTCGTCGTTAATCTTACGACCGTCCTCATAGTACTGAGTACAAGCCTCGGTGGTTACAGTAAAACCCTGTGGAACGGGAAGACCGATTTTGGTCATCTCTGCAAGGTTTGCACCCTTACCGCCAAGCAAGTTACGCATGGTCATGTCGCCTTCTTCAAACATGTAAACCCATTTGTTTGACATTTGAGTTACCTCCTAAAATAATATACATAATTTTATGTTTTACCCTGCGAATGTCGAAAGCACAGAATAATCCGTACTGATTATAACATAATATATATCAAATTACAAACATTTTTTTACAATGGGCAAATATTTTTGAAATGTGTTGAAATTTTTGTTATTTTGGTGCATAATGTAACTAATTTCTAACAAAGCAGATACTAAATCATTGTTACAAGAAGAGGTAAAAACTATGAAATGTGCAATAATTATGGCAGGCGGCAAGGGAACGAGAATGAAATCCGAGCAGCCTAAGGTTATGTGCGAGGTTCTTTTTGAGCCGATGATTAATCATGTAATATCAACCGTAAAGAAAATGGGCGCAGAAGATATTTGCGTAATCACAGGCTACAAGCACGAGATTGTGGAAAACTATGTAAAATCACTCGACGAGAACATAAAGACGGCTCTTCAGGAGCCTCAACTCGGTACAGGTCACGCAGTAATGCAGGCTCGTGATTTTATAAAAAAGCACAAGGGTGACGATATAGTTGTACTAAACGGCGACGGTCCTATGATTGATGCCGAGACGCTGACAAAGGCGTACAACTACCACAAAGAGAACGACAATTCCATCACTCTTATTTCGGCAATCGTTGAGGACACAAACGGCATAGGACACATAAAGCGTGACGAAAACGGCAAACTTGAGCGAATCATTGAGCACAAGGACGCAACCGAAGAGGAGAAAAAAATAAACGAATCGAACGCAGGTTTTTACTGGTTTAACGGAAACGATTTGCTGTATGCTCTCGACCGCATAACAAACAACAACGCACAAAACGAGTATTACATTACCGACAGCCTTGAAATACTCATATCCGCAGGCAAGAATGCGGGAGCATATGTGGTTGAAAATGCCGATGTTACTCTCGGTGCAAACGACAGGCGTCAGCTGAATATTCTCAACACCCTTATGCGTGAGAGAATAAACACCGAGCATATGATTAACGGGGTGGACATTCCGTGCACTGACGGCGTTATGATAGGCAAGGACGTAACCATCGGAAATTCGACAAGAATTTTGCCGAACACAATCATAATCGGAAAGACAACCATAGGCAGCGGATGCACGATAGGTCCGAACACTTATATCGACAATTCTAGCATCGGCGACGATGTTATACTTGACAACTGCAAAATCACAGACAGCACCGTGGAAAGCGGAGTTGACTGCGGTCCGTTCGTTAAGGTAAGAGCAAACAGTGTACTGAAAAAGGGCGTTCATATCGGCAACTTTGTCGAGGTTAAAAACAGCATCGTAGGCGAGGGCACAAAATCCGCACACCTGACCTACATAGGCGACAGCGATGTGGGAAGCAATGTAAACTTCGGCTGCGGCACGGTCACCTGCAACTATGACGGCAAAAACAAGACGAGATGTAAAATCGGTGACGGTGCATTTATCGGATGCAACACAAATCTTATCGCACCGGTTGAGGTAGGGGATATGGCATACATTGCCGCAGGTTCAACCATTACGGACGACATACCGAGCGAGGCACTTTCGATTGCAAGAGCAAAGCAAGTAAACAAAGAAGGCTGGGTTGCAAGAAAAAAGCCCTACAAAAATCAAAAGTAAATCAGTCAAACAGGAATTATAAATGAAGAAAAGAGCAGCGATTTTCTGCGTCTTTTGTGCAATTATGCTATGCCTTTGTGCGTGCGGCAATCACACACAGAGCAATGAGGCAACGCCTGTCGAGGAAACAAGTGAAACCACAACAAAAGAAAGCACCACGGCAGAGGACACAGACGCAACCTTTTACGAGGAAGAAACAAGAAAAGTTTATCCGGGGTTGAATAAGGGAGACCCGAACGAATATCCTTATAAAATTGCAACATACACAACCTACTACAAAAAATCCGACCAGACGAGAACAAACAATCTTACCACTGCGGCATCGGCAATAAACAACATAGTAGTACCGCAAGACGGAATTTTCTCTTTTAACCAAACCGTCGGAAAACGAACGGTAACGGGCGGATACAGTTCAGCAAAAGTTATTGTTGACGACGAATTTGTAGACGGTTTGGGCGGCGGCGTATGCCAGGTAAGTTCAACAGTGTTTGAATGCGTTTTGAGAGCAAATACAGAAATTGTCGAAAGAACAAACCATTCGCTTGCAATATCCTATGTGCCGATGGGCGGCGACGCAACGGTGCAATGGAACACTCTTGATTTCAAATTCAAGAACACCGTAGGCAGTGATATTCTGCTGACTATGGAGTGCAACGGCGGAAATTTGGTATGCTGTGTTTATGCAAAGGACAACATAAATGTAGGAAATGTATCGGTAGACATAAAAAAGAGCGGCGACAAATACACGCTCACCAGATATGTAAACGGAAAGCAAAACTACAAAACAGTCAGCAAATACAGAGAAGCGAAAAAATAATAACAAAGGGGCACACTTCATAAGGAATAAATGCTTAAAAGCCAAATAGACAGCGAAATACTGCGTTAAATTTGCAGTGAAGGCGACAAGCCTGCCCTGCAAATTATGCCTTGTCTTTCATCTGTTTCTTTGGCTTTTAAGTGCTAAGCAGTTTAAGCAAACTGATTTTGTTCAGTGTGCATTAACAAAATCCCGTTAATACTTGCGTATTAGCGGGATTTTTTAATAGTGCACCGGGCAAAACTCAGAAAGCTTAAACCAATTACTTCTTTATGAAGTGTGCCCCACAAGCACTTGGTTTCGGTTATACGAAGTCAGGTGCTTTCTGATTTTATTACATATTATTTTTTGTTACTTTTTTCTGACGGTGATTTCGCCCGAGCGGAGAGTCTCTGTTTCTCCGTTTTCAAGTTCAACCTCAAGCGCTCCGTCGGAATCTATTGCAAGTGCCTTGGCGTAAGTTTTTTCGCCGTTTTTGATAAAATAAATATCCTCTCCGATAAGCATACTGTGCTCTCGGTAATAGTCGATATAATCCGAAAACGGTGAGCAAACGAGTCGATTAAGTTCATTCGCCACAGCGGATACGAGTTGTGCTCTTTTTACATTTACATTAAGCGAAGAAGCGTTCTCGATTCCATCGGGAAAATGCTCAGTAGAAATATTGATACCTATACCTATCACAACGCTGCTGACGGTTTGCGTTTCAAAATCCGTTACCGCCTCCGTCAAAATTCCGCAAATCTTTTTACCGTTTACATAGACATCATTCACCCATTTAATCTGCGGAGTAATATCGGTGATTTTTTCTATCGCTCTGCACACGGCAACGCAGGCGGCTGTTGTAATACCGACCGCATTTTGTAAGGCTGTATTGGGGTGCACGACAAAAGTCATATAAACTCCGGTATCGGCAGGAGAATAAAAACTTTTTCCCTGTCTGCCTCTGCCTGCGGTCTGCTCTGCGGCAACGACAAGAAAAACATCGTCTGCGCCGTCTGAAATCATACGCTTAGCCTGAGTGTTTGTGCTGTCGATGGAATCATAAAAAACGACACGACAATCAAAATCAATATCCTTTTTAATCGTTTCGCCGTCAAAAATATCATTATCGGGGAGAAGTCTGTATCCTCGATTTGTTACAGCCTCGATATGCACGCCGTCGCTTTGAAGAGACTTAATGGCTTTCCACACAGCCGCACGGCTTTTATCAAATTTTTGAGCGAGTGCCTCGCCGCTGACATACTCGTCATCATGGGCACACAAATAATTCAATACTTCTGTTTTCAGTGACATAATCTATCTCTTAATATAAAAAACAGCGAGTGTTTTAGGTCCGCAGTGAGAAGAAATGGTACATCCCGCATCGGCAAGAATCACATTTTCAAACTTATCTTTGCCCTCAATCATACCCTTAACAAACGCAATGGTGTCGGGCGAAATTCCGCCGCTGTCGGCAATTACCACACGGTCGGGCTGAACCTTTTTTATTTCGCTGAGCCTATCGGCGGCGTACTGCTTATAAACGACGTCCATTCTGCCTCTGTACTTTTTTGCTATTTCAAGTCTGCCGTTTTGGGTTTCGACTGCGATTGACGGTTTAATGCCAAGCACATTTGCACCGAACTTTGCAATACCGGAACATCTGCCGCCCTTATGAAGATACTCGAGATTTTCGAGCACGAAGGTGGCGCTTACCTTTGGCACAAGTTTATTCACCTTATCGGCGATACGTCTTGCCTCCATTCCTTTATCACGATAATCGCAAGCCTTAAGCACAAGAAGCCCCATAGCAGTACAAAGACTCTTTGAATCGACGCAATACACATCATCAAATTCCTCAGCCGCCACACAGGCATTTTGGAACGAAGAAGAAAGACCGGAAGAAAAGCCGATATGAACCACCTTTTTGCCTTCGTCGGTAAGGCGCTTAAAAACCTCGTGATATTCGGCAGGAGTGACAGCCGAAGTTTTCGGAAGGGTGCCGTGCTCATCAACATATCTATAAATGTCCGCAGGCTTAATGTCAACTCCGTCGTGATACACCTTATCGCCAAG
Organism: uncultured Eubacterium sp.; assembly: GCA_900542875.1. GTDB lineage: Bacteria > Bacillota > Clostridia > Oscillospirales > Acutalibacteraceae > Eubacterium_R. The sequence continues at coordinate 7,363 of UQPH01000007.1, forward strand.
CAAAATCGAAAGAGGAATTACTGTTATTTCATTTTCCTTTACATAAGAATCCGGCAAATCACAGGTTGAGTCCGCCGTAATTGCTATATTCTTTTTATCTTCCAAATTATTTCACTCCAAAATTAACGGTAAATTTACTCATATTGTCACGACTGTACTGCTTATCATAATTAATACGAAGAACCTCATTGCCCTGCTCGTTTTTGGAAACGGAAGCGGTGTAAGAGATGTCGTAATTATTATTTTCATTATTCGTATCAATACTCAGCGGAAGAGAATATTGCTGAGAATCAACAAGCGATTTATCAAACGAGCAACCGCTTTTTGCCGTAAGTTCAATATAACTTTCGGTAGCGGTAACGCTCGAGAGCGAATTAAAGTCGCTGTTATTACCGTTGCCGAAATTTTGAGTGCTTACGCTGTCTGTGTTATATGCCGCAGTAAATTCGATATAATCAATGGTCTTATCACTAGGTACCGACTTATTGCTGTTATTGATAACGGTGCTCCATTTTTTGCCGTCAAAATTGTACTTATAAAGTCCGTACTCCTTATATGCTCTGAAAGAAGCGGAACCGTTGAGTATATCGGTTTGACCGCCGTCATTTACATAAATACCGAGTTTGAAATATCCGGCGTTTTGGCTGTCGGAGTCGCCGTATAAAACTATAACCGGAAAAGTGGCAATGGCAAAAATATTATTTTCATTTTCATCGTTAAGAGTACAATCCGCTCTGCCCTTAGTCCAGCCGCTCGTTTTTTTATATCCGCCGTTTCCGTCCGACAACGTTTTGAACATATAATAATATTTTTTCGGAATTCCGGTGTCTCTGTCATATTCGACCGTATCGTTTATATGACAGGCTGCAAAAATTCCGTTTTTGAGGCAGGATTTATCCTGAGTAAGTTCCATCTTAACCTTTGAATCAAAAAGATTGACCGCACTGGTCGGAGTGATGGCGTTCACCTTATATGCGCTCTCGCCGATTGCGTTCACATAATGATTAAGAACATAAACGCTGTGATATATTTCGTTTTCGTATTCATAGGCGGCAACCTGAATAACAGGCTCGTCCTCGTCATCGCCGTCAACATCCTTAACGATAAGTTTTGCAGGCTCGAGCATAAGTCCGTCGCCCCAATTATCAAAGGTATATTCCCTATCGGAATGAGTCATAATGACCTTATCGTCCTGCTTATAGAAATGATAATCCTTATCGTTATCCTCCGCAATCAAAACACGCTCGCCCGGCTTTTCGGTTTCGGCTGCCTGAGAAGCGGTAGTTTTAAGAGACAAGTCGGTTCGTGACGCTTTATCCGCAATGAGATAAGCGCCGAACACAGAACCGGCGGTCAAAGCCAGCACCAAAAGAACATATACTAAATTTCTTTTCATTAACTATTCTTTCCTTTATTATATACATCATCAAAATCAAACGGCACCTTTTTGCCTTTTTCGATATGATAACATTTGCCGTGAGCAAGAGAAAAAATATACTTATCGTGCTTATAGGAGTCCGAGTAAACATCAACAACTTCCAGTTCCTCAGGCTTGTGCACGGCGTAAAGCCTCTTTATTTTTTCCTCACCACGACAATTTTCGCCGATAATTACTCCCGTTTTAGGATTATGGCGGGTAGATATAATTTCGTCAAAATTAAGCCTTTTTGCAACCTCGTTCAAAAGAAAATCGGGGCTTGCACTTATGACAATACTGTACCTTTTTCTCTCGTAAAACCAAGGATTCACCTTTGATATATATCTGTCCCAAAATTTATTAACCGCTTTTTCAAGCGGAATAAGAGGGATAAAGAGATAGCAGCTTTTCTTAAACCGAGTGAAAGAAATTATGCCGGTGAGCATAAGCGGCCCGGTAACCAAAAGAATAGGCACCTCGAGCAAAATGCACCACGGATAATGAATCATACAGTAGAATACGAAAAGCGAACCGCTGTCAAAGGGCACTATCGTTTTGTCGAAATCATAAATATCTGCCTTCATTAAATGTCTTCCTCGTTGAATGATATTTTTATCTCCTTATTATCGGACTTAAACTTTGTAAGTTTTACACCTGCGGCATTGAGCATACGCTTACTTGCACGAGTACCCTCGCTGTCTGCGTACTTATCCGAAATATACACAACCTCTTTTATACCGCTTTGAATAATTGACTTTGCACATTCGTTACACGGAAAAAGCGCAACGAAAATTCTGGAGCCCGAAAGATTTTGGCCGCCTGCGTTAAGAATGGCATTAAGTTCTGCGTGGCAGACAAACGGATACTTTGTATCGTTAGGATGCTCGCCGCTTCTCTCCCACGGAAACTCATCATCACTGCAACCTCTCGGGAAACCGTTATAGCCGACCGACATAATTTTATTATCATCGCTTACTATACAAGCGCCGACCTGAGTGCTGGGGTCCTTGCTCCTCATAGACGAGAGCAGAGAAACGCCCATAAAATATTCATCCCATGAAATATAATTCTCTCTCTTTGGCATCTTATTCTCCTTTACAGCAGAGCCTTAACAAAATCGTCAAGCTCGCTCGCCTCTATCTCATCTGCCCTGCCCTCGTCAACAAGTTTTGCGACATCGGGATTAATCGGCAACTTCGCAAGCACGGGAACGCCGAGTTCTTTTGCGGTTTCGTCAATTTTGCTCTCGCCGAAAATGCTGACTCTTTTACCGCAATCGGGGCATTCGTAATAACTCATATTTTCAACAAGACCAAGCACGGGCACATTCATCATCTTAGCCATATTATACGCTTTATTGACTATCATTTTAACTAAATCCTGCGGAGTGGAAACGATAACGATACCGTCAACGGGAAGCGACTGAAAAACGGTAAGCGCAACATCACCCGTTCCGGGCGGCATATCTACAAAGAGATAATCAAGTTCGCCCCAATTAACGTCCGTCCAAAACTGCTGAATAACTCCGCTGATAACAGGACCTCTCCACACAACGGGAGAATTTACATCCTCAAGCAGAAGATTAATACTCATAAGTTTAATTCCGCTTTTTGTTACGGTGGGGAGCAGACCCGTTTCGTCCTGCATAGCCCTTTCGGTTATACCGAAACTTTTAGGCACCGAAGGACCTGTAATATCGGCGTCGAGAATTCCGGCTTTAAGTCCCGCCTTGCGGCATTTTGAAGCGAGCAGACAACTGACAAGGCTTTTGCCCACTCCGCCTTTACCGGAAACAACACCAATAACTTTTTTTATATTTGAGTGTTCGTTCATCGGCTGAAGAAAACTCTGCGACTTTTCTCTTTCACTGCAATTACTTGAACAACTTGAGCAATCGTGACTGCATTCACTCATTACAAAATTCCTCCAAACAACTGTAAAAACAATATAATCAAGGCTTTTAATAGGTACGAATTACCATATTTACCTTACCGAGAATTGAAACCTCATCGACAATAATCGGCTCGTATGCGTCGTTCTCCGGCTGAAGCCTGAAATGACCGTTTTCCTTATAAAATCTTTTAACGGTAGCCTCGTCCTCAATAAGCGCAACGACAATCTCGCCGTTTTCTGCAACGGGAGTCTGCTCTACAACAACAATATCGCCGTCGAGAATAGCAGCGTTTATCATAGAATCACCCTTTACTTTAAGGGCAAACATATTCTTTCCCTTATTCTTTACGGGAACAGGGATATACTCCTCTATGCTCTCAACAGCCAAAATCGGTTTACCTGCGGTAACCGTTCCTACAAGTGGAATTTGATAAGCCTTTGTGTCATAATGCTTTAGCCTGATAGTTCTTTTCATCATGGAATCACGCTCGATATACCCGTACTCCTCAAGTTTATTGAGTACATACTGAGCGGACGACGGAGACATATAGCCCATTTCTTTTTCTATTTCCCTGACGGTCGGGGCTACGCCTCGTTCTTCAACATACTCCTTGATATATTCAAGGCACTGCTTTTGTCTTGCACTAAGTTGCTTCATTTTCTCACCTAAAAAAATATTTTGTATTATTATTTATATTAAATACATAATATACTAAATAATAATATATAACAAGTATATACTAACACTAAGAGTAATTTATGTCAAACAAATGTATATCATTTCATAATTTTTTTACAATAAAAGATAAATTTAAAAAAAGTGTTGACATTTAATTGATAATAATATATAATCTTGCTTGCAAGTCAAAATGGCTTTATAGCTCAGTTGGCTAGAGCATGCGGTTCATACCCGCAGTGTCACTGGTTCGAATCCAGTTAAAGCCACCACCTTAGGCCCGGTGGTCAAGAGGTTAAGACACCGCCCTTTCACGGCGGTAACACGGGTTCAATTCCCGTCCGGGTCACCATAAAAAAGCACTTCAAACGAAGTGCTTTTTTATTTTACCTAATATTTACCGATTTGAACAGACAACTTATAAATCATATATGAAAAGGCTATCGGGTTATTTCTTTGTATAGGCATAAAATTTTTCCGACGCTTCTGTCCAATACGAATACTTTGCGTCATTGCTCTTACTCTCAAGAGTACCGTAATTCTTAATTATTGTACCGAGATAATCGGTAGTCTTTTTTGCGCCCTCAAAATTAAGGTGAGTACCCTCATCACGATAGCAGGTTTGCATATCAATCCCGATACTGTCATAGGCATTATTGAGGTCTATGTATTCGATATTATTCTCTTTGCAATAATTTTCGACGGCAGTATGGCGGCCGCTGCTCCAGCCGTTTGCACACGGCATTGTAACAAAAACGACCTTTGAGCCTTTACTTTGGCAATAATTAACAAGTCGGTTTATACACTCAATATCCTTTGGTTTTATTTTCTCAATATCATTATCGGGTGCCATATAATCTTTTTTGGTATATTGGTTTTCTTATTAGAAAAGCGATAGCCGTGAGTTTTTACAAATGAGGAATTTTTATACGAATGAGCCAATTTCCAACGATTATGGAACACAAAGGTCGAAAAAACATTACGAACGCCGTCCTCGAAATAATCGGGCTTTACAAATCCAAAGTAATCCGAGAGTGTACGCTTTGATGAGGAATTCTTTTTAGGATAAGAGCCGTAAAACATATCAGTTTCGACAAGGACAAGCTTAGGACTTTGAGTTTTATACATTTTTTCCATAAGACCGAGCGACTCCTCAACAGACTGAAACGGTGAGGCGCAGACCGTACTGGTATAGCCGTAATCATTCCAAAGCTGAAACGGAACAAAGCCCGAGTACATATTACTGTTTCCGATACAGGCAATTTGAATAGTATTATCCGGCTCGTCAACAAAGGAATAAGCGTCCCTTAGTCTTGCACTGAACTTAGCGGCACTTCTGCCCGAAAAGACAGAAAGCGACAAGCCCTCAAGAACAAGAAAAAAAGCAAGCACAAACGCAATAATTTTTACGCAGTCATTTACTGCATTTTTATATTTAGGATTCATATAATCACCCCTCATCATCTTTTACGAAGTGATTATACATCTATATTGTTACAATAAAATTAATGTCATCTTACATATTTGTAATATAATATAAAGTTTAACAACAAAAAACGCAACGGACTCACACAAATCCGTTGCGTTTGATATTTTATTTTAGTTATTCGCTAATGCAATCAACGCTTCCCTCGTGGTTTGCAGAAACAAATCCGATATAGGACTGTCCCTTATTGAGCGAAATGGGAGAGCCCATAGAATCCTTAATCGAGAGTTTACCGTCGGTTACTGACCATGTAATGTCGCAAGCCTTGCCGTCGGAGACATATGTGCCGCTGCCGGAAGTCCAGCTGTAATTCAAGTATGTAGTACTGGAATTCTTATACGGAGCGGTAATATAGGTCGAATCTGCCTTGAGGAGAATGAGATTTTCAAACGAAACATCGGTATCCCAATCATTGGTATGATACTTTGAGTCCTCCGAGGAGAATGTGAATTTTCTGGTGTCGGTGCGTGATGAAAACTTAACATTAACGCCGCTTGCGGGTGTTTCGCCGGCAGGTGTTGCGTTCTCGTTAAAATCAAGAGCCACAATATTATCCTTATTAATCTCCTTACGGTAGCCTTTGCTGTCCATAACTCCGTCAAGTTCCTTAGCGTACATCACGCCGGTATGCTCGGAGGAAACACGACGGGTTTTATTTCTGCCGAAAAGTGCACCGCCGTTCATTCCGTCAATATCATCAACGCCGTTTGCGCTAATGGTTTCGTAGCCTCCGACATAATCGCCCTTACTGTGAGAGCCGCCCCAATGAACGAACACTGCATCAAAGAACTGACTGAATTCAACAAAACTTGGTCTTGCACTGCGAAGCGGACCCACCTCATCGGGAATTGCCGAGGAATCCGCATATACCCAAAGCATACGGCTGATACCGCCCTCAACTTCTCCCTCGCAGGTAATATCGGCAGAACCGATGCCGAACTGCGGACGGGCGTCACTGTGATTTTCAACAACTATCGCAACAGGTCTCTTACCGTCTGCGGACTCCGAAATTTCATTGCCCGTAAACGGGTTGGTCGGAGGGATGTAAGCAGTGGTAGACTCGGTTGCGGTTTCGGTAGGCTCCTCCTCTTTTTTTGAGCATGCAAAGAACGCAACGCTCATTACCAAAACCATCATAATTGCAATAATTGCCTTAAATCTCTTTTTCATTATTTCTCTCCTAACGGTGACATTATAGAATAACTATACCACTAATTGCCGGAAAAATCAACAGCAACACTATATATAGGGAGATTAAATTATTTTATTTTTAATTTTCTTCTTGTTTTTCGAGCATTGTTTGAGCGAAAACGGCATATCCCTTTTCGGGATTATTAACTATAACATGGGTGAGTGCTCCGACAAGTCTGCCGTCCTGAACGATAGGAGAGCCGCTCATACCCTGAACTATTCCGCCTGTTAATTCTTTAAGTTCGGGGTCGGTAATTTTAATCACCATATTTTTTTGGGAATTATTTTCGTTATACGAAATATGAGTAATCTCAATTTCATATTCTTTAGGTTCACCGTTTTGCACGGCGGAAACAAGCGAAGCCTTGCCCTTTTTTACCTGCTGGGCGGAGGCTACGGGGTACGCCTTTGCAAAAGAGGGAACAGCACTGTATGCCCCGAAAATTCCGCAATCGGTATTTGCGGTCAGCCTGCCCACGGTATAATCACCGAAGTCACATTCGAGAGAGCCTGTTGTGCCCTTAGACGCCTTTTTAATATCGGTAACTCTTGCACTGACGGCCTCGCCCTCGAGAAGCGGCATAATCTCGTTAGTATCGACATCATTGACCTGATGACCGAGAGCGCCGAACATACCGCTGTCCTTATCATAATAGGTAAGAGTTCCTATTCCTGCCGTCGAGTCTCTGACCCACATACCCGCCTTATAGCAACCCTCACGCTCGCAGTAAACGGGGCTGAGAGTAAATTCACGGTAGCGTTCGCCACGCTTTACCTTAATATCAAACGACGAACCGTTATTATTATTCAGAATATTTTGGACGGAATCGGAAGTATAGACTTTTTCACCGTCTATCGAAATAATCACATCGCCCACCTGCAAGCCGCACGATTCGGCAGGATTTACTCTCCCCGAATCAGTTTCCACGGACTGCGTACCGACTATAATAACCCCGTCGGTATAAAGTTTAATGCCGAAAACTTCGCCGCTGACGAAAACGGTTTTTTCGTCCTTTTCAATAAGCGTTACCTCTTTAATCGGAACAACTCCGAAAAGTTTAAGACTTTCACGGCGATTGGGCGAATTTTGGGAATCGACAAAGGCGGCGTTGCCTTTATCGGAAACTGCATAAGTTATCACCCGAGAGAACGGACTGTAATCGCCGTTATAACTGACAACGCTGTCGGGCAAAACCACGGTGCCCCAAATAATTATGCCAAACAGCACGGTGCAAAGAGCAAGAAGCACCGCATCAAAAATTCTTATTGCTTTTTTCATCATATCACCAAGAATAGTTTTACCGTCTTATGGCAAATTCATACTTGAAAGACAGTGCTATATGTGATAAAATATTTTGTATTAAAATTCGATTTGTTAAAATAAATGCAGGCGGCAAAACAGATTTGCCGTATCGGCATCGGGAGGATAAAAATGAGCGGACATAATAAATGGAGCACTATTAAGAGAAAGAAAGGCGCAAACGACGCAGCAAGAGCAAAAGTATTTACAAAAATCGGAAGAGAACTCGCCGTAGCGGTCAAAAACGGCGGTGCAGACCCGAACAACAACGCAAAACTTCGTGATGTAATCGCAAAGGCTAAGCAGAACAATGTACCTAACGACAACATTGACAGAATGCTCAAAAAAGCCGCAGGTGACGCAGACACCACAAACTATGAGGAAATCATTTACGAGGGATACGGTCCGTCGGGCGTTGCGGTAGTTGTTGAGACTTTGACAGATAACAGAAACCGTACCGCAGGCGAAGTAAGACACTACTTCGACAAGGCAGGCGGAAATATGGGCAACCCGGGTTCGGTTACCTTTATGTTTGAAAAGCAGGGTGTTATCATTATAGAGAAAGAGGACACCGACGAAGATCAGCTTATGGAGGACGCTCTCGAAGCAGGCGCAACCGACTTTTTAACCGACGAGGAAGATATATTTGAAATTCGCACAGAGCCTAACGATGTAGGCGTAATTCGTGACGAACTCGGCGAAAAAGGCTACAACATTATTTCAAGCGAGGCGGCTTACATTCCATCCACCTACACCCGTCTTGAGTCGCAGGACGATATGAAAAAAATGGCAAAGATGATAGAGATGTTTGAGGAAAACGACGATGTTCAAAACATCTATCACAACTGGGAAAACGAAGACGAGTACGAAGAAGACTGATTGCTCAAAACATAAATAAACGGATTGCAGGTAATTATGCAATCCGTTTATTTATTGTCAAAAAACTATATCGAGCACCATCATAACGGCAAAACCAAAGGCGAATGCAAAGGTTGAATAATTATTATGCGTGCCAAGACTTGCCTCGGGAACGAGTTCCTCAACCACAACATATATCATAGCACCTGCGGCGAACGCCAAAAGATACGGCAACGCAGGCGACAGAATGCCGAAAAGAGCAATAGTAATCACCGCCGCAATCGGCTCGACAACGCCGCTCAAAACAGAAGCAAAAAACGATTTGCCCTTTTTCTTACTCTCGGCATATACGGGAACGGAAATGACCGCTCCCTCGGGAAAATTCTGTATGGCAATGCCTATGCTCAGCGCAAGCGCATCCGCAAGAGTAACTCCGCCGTTCGGACTGAGATAACCTGCGAAAACCGCTCCGACCGCCATACCCTCGGGGATATTATGCACCGTTACGGCAAAAACAAGCATTTGGGTTTTATCCATTTTAACCCTTGGAAGCAATTTGTCCACGACAGGCAAAAGTCCTATTCCCAAAAAGAAGCCGATGAGCGCAGGCAAAAACACAAGTTTGCCGAGGCGTGCGCTCTGCTCCACGGCAGGAATCAGCAAAGACCAAACGGAAGCGGCTGTCATAACTCCTGCGGAAAAGCCGAGAAGTGCTTTTTCTGCCGACGGTTTAATCTTTCGCTTTATCATCAGGACGCACGCACCGCCGAGACATGTGCCCAAAAAAGGAATTAAAATTCCGAAAATTGTCATATTTCTCACCGTTTTATAATATGAACAACTGCGAAAAAATGTTAAACCCCCGAGCGTGGCTCGAGGGTTCTAAGTGCCGAAAAAGTATTTTTGACACTCCTTTGGTTTCCTTTTCAATGAGAGGACTCTCAACGCTCCCCTTAGCAAGGGGAGATGTCAGCACAGGTGACAGAGGGATTTGCGTAACAAAATTTACTCGTTTACTTTACGGACGTAATCCGGAAGAAGTTGAGGCGACACCTTGTCGGTCTTTATGCCTGCATTTTCAATCTCTTGCTCGAACGACTCAACGTGGGAGAGAGTGAGATTTTTAAGTTCAACATCTTTTGCCTTTTCGGATGCATTCTTACCTGCGTTTCTGCCGAAAACGATAATATCAAGAAGCGAGTTACCCATAAGTCTGTTTCTGCCGTGAATTCCGCCGACAGCCTCGCCTGCAACGTAAAGGTTTTCAACACCCGTCATACCGTTTGCGGAAATATCAAGACCGCCGTTTTGGTAATGAAGGGTAGGATAAACGAGAATAGGCTCTTTACGAATATCAATTCCGTACTTTGCAAACATTCTCATCATAGCCGGGATTCTCTTTTCGATAGTGCCCTCACCGTTTTTGAGTTCAATCATAGGAGTATCGAGCCAAACACCGACACCGTCATCGGTATGAACACCCTTACCGTTTGTTGAACATTCACGAATAATAGAAGCGGCAGACACATCACGGGTTTCGAGCGGATGCATAAATGCCTCGCCGTCAACATTGATAAGTTTTGCGCCCAGAGAACGAACCTTCTCGGTAACAAGCGCACCGAAAATCTGCTCGGGATATGCCGCACCTGTCGGGTGGTACTGGAGAGTGTCGGCATAGAGAAGTTTTGCACCTGCACGATAGCCGAGAACAAGTCCGTCGGCAGTTGCGCCGTAATGGTTTGAAGTCGGGAATCCCTGATAATGCAAACGACCTGCACCGCCTGTTGCGATGATAACGGTCTTTGCCTTTGCGATGAGAATTTCCTCGGTTTCCATATTCATAAGAACGGCACCGGCAATCTTGCCGTCCTCGTCCTTGATAAGTTCAATAGCCGAAGTAAAATCAACGATAGGAATTTGTCTGTTCTGCACCTCATCACGAAGAGTACGCATAATCTCCGCACCCGAATAGTCCTTAGCGGCGTGCATTCTCTTTCTTGACGTACCGCCGCCGTGGGTGGTAATCATTGTGCCGTCCGGTTCCTTATCGAACTCCACGCCGAGATTATTAAGCCACTGAATAGCCTCGGGAGCGTCATTTACAAGTTTATAAAGCAATTCGGGTTTTGCGGCAAAGTGACCGCCGCCGAATGCGTCGATATAGTGCTGTGCAGGGGAATCGTTAGGCTTATCCGCAGCCTGAATACCGCCCTCTGCCATCATTGTGTTTGCGTCACCGATTCTGAGTTTTGTGACAATCATAGTGCTTGCGCCGTTATTGTCAGCCTCAATAGCTGCGGATGCACCTGCTCCGCCGCCGCCGATAATAAGAACATCAACATCATAGTCAACCTTGTCGAGGTTGATTTTTTTATTTTTTATTCTGCTGTGTGCCTGAAGAAGAGCGGCAAGTTCGAGAGGCACCTTTTCGCCCTTATTCGGTCCTATTGAAAGAGTGGTAAATTCGCTCTGCTTATAGTCCGGGTGATAGGTCGCAAGAAGTTTGTCCTTTTCGTCGGCAGTCATTCTGCGTGGCTCAAGAACAGCGTTAGCCTCTCTGTGAGCGGCAACCTTTTTCATCGATTCTTTCATTTCTTCGTTATACATATCGGCACCTCCTTACTTTTCAATCTCTCTGTTATTATATAGTTCTTTCATTTCATCAATCGGCTTATTCATAAGTTTTTCGAGAAGTTCCTCGAATGTGCCGTCTTTGATTTCCTGAACTCTCTGTGTCAAATGCTTACTTTCTGGAGCAAGATATTTACCGTTAATACGGCGTGCAAGAAGTGCAACCTGCGGATGAGAAATACCGGCAGGACAACGAGAAGAGCAAACGCCGCACATTACACAGTCAAAACTTTCCTCGGCGCATTTTTCAAATTCGCCCCTTTGAGCATATGCGATATACTGCATAACATTGAGTTCCTGAGTGCAAGCGTTGGTACAAGCATTACAGCCTATGCAAGAATAAATCTCGGGATAAAGCTGCATCATAATTGACTCGTTTACGCTAACCTTTTCAATATCATAAGGCTGTTTTACAAGCGGGAAGAACGGAAGAGTCGCAATGAACATTCCCTCCTCAACCTTTGTCTGGCACGCAAGGCAAGCCTTAAGTTCGCCGCCTGCTATTCTGTAAATGGTAGCGCACGCACCGCAGAAGCCGTTACGGCAGCCGCAACCTCTTTTAAGCTGATAGCCTGCGTACTCCATGGCTCTCATTATAGTTAAATTTGACGGTACGGCATATTTTTTGCCGTAAAGATATATATTTACCATACTTTCCATATTCAGTCCTCCATATCAATATTCATCAGGCAGTTCGCCGAGTTCGTCACAGCGGAACACCGGTCCGTCCTTGCAGACATACTTATCGCCGATATTACATCTGCCGCACTTACCCACGCCGCACTTCATACGAAGTTCCATAGTGGTATAAACCTGGGTCTTTTCAAAGCCGAGTTCTATAAGACCCTGAAGCGTAAACTTAATCATAATCGGAGGTCCGCAGATAACGCAGGTCTTATTTGTATCAAAGCCGAGTTCCTTAACATAATTGGGAACGAAGCCGACATGACCGTCCCAGCCCTCCTGCTCACGGTCGATGGTGAGGTAGACATTAATGCCCTCCTCTTTGCACCACTCGTCGATTATTTCCTTATAATCCACAAGGTCGTCCATACTTCTTGAACCGTAAACAATATCAATAGAGCCGTATTTATCACGGTTATCACGACAATAATTAATTACGCTTCTAAGCGGTGCAAGTCCGATACCGCCTGCGATAAAGAGCAAATCCTTGCCGGCAAAATCCGTATCAACAGGGAAGCCGTTGCCGTACGGGCCACGAATTGCTATTTCTTGACCGACATCCATTTGATGAAGCCAAGTGGTAAGGCAACCGCACTTTTTAATACTGAACTCCATATACTCCTCGTTAGTGGGAGATGAGGTAATAGAGAACATACCTTCGCCTGCTCCCGGGATAGAAAGCATGGCGCACTGTCCGGGAATATGCTCAAAGACCTTGCCGCCCTCAAGAGCGTTTACTCTGAAAGTTTTTACATCGGGGGTATCCTGCCTAATGTCGGTAACAACGCCGATATGGGGTATCAATGTTTCCTTTTCCATTATGACTGCACCTCCAATGCTTTTTCTACCTTAACTATATTCATTGATATTGGACATTTTGAAATACATCTGCCACAGCCTACGCAACCGAAAATGCCCTCGTTATTATCGGGATAATAAACAAGTTTGTGCATAAATCTCTGGCGGAAGCGTTCAAGCTGAGATGTACGGGGATTGCCGTGAGCCATTTGGGTAAAATCGCTATACATACAGCTGTCCCAGCATCTGAATTTTTTAACGCCGTGACCCGTGTCGAACTCACGAATATCATAGCACTGACAGGTTGGGCATACAAAGGTGCAAGTACCGCAACCGATGCAAGCCTCACTTAGTGACGACCATTTTTCGCTCTTAAAGTGAGTGAGCAAATCGTCTTTTTTCATTCCCTCAAACGAAGTATTTGCAAGAGGGAGTTTTGCCATAACGGCTTTAACGGCAGATTTAATCTGCTCGACGGCATCGTCGGTACAATCCTCAAGGACATCGCCGAGTGACGCAAGCAGAGCCTCGCCTTTTTTTGTATTTGCACTAAAGTAATAATCCTCGCCCATTCTCCAAGCGGTAACATCGCCGCTCGGATTTGACGCATCTATGCCGAACGCAGAACAAAAGCAGGTTTCCTCCGGTCTGTTGCAGGCAAGAGATATGATAATTCCGTGCTCTCTTCTGTTTTTATAATATGTATCAATCGGGTCAACAAGAAAAACTCTGTCAAGAATATCAAACGCACGAACGTCACAGCCTCTTACGCCGAAAACAACGAAATCCTCAAGTTCACTTCTTGTATCCTTAATTTCAAGTTTCAAACCGTTTTTGCGAATGTCATAAAGGTTCTCGGTTTGGGGAAAGAAGAAATCCTTTGCCGAACGGTTTGTGTTATATTTTTCGGTGAGAGTCATACCGCTCTTATATTCCGCAAACTGAGCAATATCTCCGTTATCGGTGGGAATATAGAGTTTTTTATCGGCGGCAATTTTATCAAAAAGATTATAAATGCTTACTTTCAGTTTTTTCATTATTTATTGCCCCCTCTCTCATAAACCACAGACGGTTCGCAATCGTCAAAGGTAAAGTCAACAAGCGGAAAACGGCTGTCTGCGTCCTCGCCTGCCTGATACTCGCCGTAAAGTTCGTTTGCGTCCTTAATGAACTTACGGTTGAGCAAATGAAGCGGAATGTTCTGCGGACACACTCTGGAGCATTCGCCGCAGTCGGTACATCTGCCTGCTACATGAAAGGCACGGATAATGTGGAAGTTTGCCTCTTCAAAAGAAGTTTGAGCCGCTTTTTGCGCAACGCCCGAGTTATCGTTGTCAAACACGCACTTTTCACATGTGCACGCCGGACAAACATTACGGCAGGCATTGCAACGAATGCACTTTGAAAGTTCGTTCTGCCAAAAAGCAAATCTCTCGTCGGGAGTCATTGCCTCAAGTTTTTCTACCTCGTCAAAACGGTTTGAATCAAGCACCTCGCCGTTTTCTCCGATAAGTTCGTCATAAATTACGACTTTCTTACTCTTACAGGAGAGGCATCTTTCCGCCATAACCTCATATTTTTTATATTCCTTTTTGTCGCCGTAAATTGTTTCGGCGATAATGCTGTCGTCAGTCTCGGTGATTGATGAAATTCCGGAAATGCCGTCAGCCTTTATTTTATTTACATCGGTTTTGCCGAAGCACTGAATACCGATAATGTATACCTTTTCTCTGTCTACTCTGTGCTCTTTAATAAGCTGCTGAAGGCTGTAAGAGTCGCAGGGTTTTACGAAAACAAGGACTTTTCCGTTGCCCTTTCTTGTCTGCTTTACAAGATACTTTGAGAGGTTTGCGGCAGAAAATGTATTATAAACGAATTCGTTATCAAGTTCCTCTGCGCTCTCAAAAACGGCAGGGGTCAAATCATAGGAAAATTCGCCGACTTTCCAGCCGAGGACTCTGTCAACGGTACTATCGCTCAGGAGGGCTTTCGCTCTGGCAATCATTTGTTCTTGCATCTCAAATCCTCCAATCTCTTATTCTCGCCGAGGTTATATATGGTTTCCACAAAACTGTTCATAGTTTCTGCGAACTTCTGTCCCTCTGCGGCGGAGACCCACTCAACTCTTGTTCTGCCCTTTTCTATTCCGAGATAATCGAGCATGGAAAAGAGGAGAGTCATTCTGCGGCGTGCGTAGTAGTTACCTGTTGTGTAGTGACAATCACCGGGGTGACAGCCGCACATAATAACGCCGTCTGCGCCCCTTTGAAACGCTCTTAATATAAACATCGGATTTACTCTGCACGAGCAGGGAACACGAATGATTTTTACATCGGCAGGATAATTAAGACGGTTAGTTCCTGCCAAATCAGCACCTGCGTAAGAACACCAATTACAGCAGAATGCAACGATTTTAGGCTTAAATTCATTATTCTCTATTTGCATATTGCATCTACCTCCGCCATAATCTGTTTATTTGAAAATCCGTTAAGGTCCATAGCACCCGACGGACACGCAACTGTGCAAGCACCGCAACCCTGACAAACGGCAGGATTTACGCTAGCAACACGTCTGATTTGAGTTGTACGGTCAGGCATTCTGAATTCCTTTTCAAGGTATGTAATAGCACCGTAAGGACAAACCTTTTCGCACGATGAGCAACCGTTACACATCATCTCGTCACTGTGAGCAACGCAAGGATTACAAGTAAGTTTATCCTTAACGAGAAGTCCGATAACCTTTGCGGCACAGGCACTTGCCTGAGATACGGTTTCGGGAATATCCTTAGGACCCTGGCACATTCCCGAGAGGAACACACCTGCGGTAGGTGACTCAACAGGACGAAGTTTCGGGTGAGCCTCGGTGAAGAAATCGTTTGTGTCCATAGAGGCGGTGAGCATGGTTGCAAGAGGTCTTGCGCTCTTATCCGGTTCTATGGCGGCGGCAAGAACAACCATATCTGCATCAATATGAAGTTGCTCGTTATTCAGCAAATCGCTTGCCTGAACCTTGAGTTTTTTGCCCTCGGGCACAACCTTGCCTACCATACCTTTAATATAATGCACTCCGTACTCCTCTACCGCTCTGCGATAGAACTCATCGAAATTCTTACCCGGTGTACGAACATCTATATAGAAAACATAGACATCGGTGTCGGGATATTTTTCTCTGGTAAGCATTGCATGCTTTGCGGTATACATACAGCAAACCTTTGAGCAGTACGGCTTACCCTTTTCGTTTTCGGCATCGCAACGAGAACCGACACACTGAACGAAAACAATGGTATGAGGATGCTCGTGGTCGGACGGTCTGAGAAGCGTACCGTTAGTCGGCCCTGCGGCATTCATAAGTCTTTCGTATTCAAGAGAGGTCACAACATCGGGTGACTGACTGTAAGCGAACTCGTCAAACTTATCAACCTTAATCGGCTCAAAGCCTGTTGCAACAACGATTGCGCCGTACTGTGCATCCACGAACTCATCCTTTGCATCATAATTAATAGCGTGCGCCTCGCACACGGTGGAGCAAAGTCCGCACTTACCTGTACGAAGTTTAATACAATAATTCGGGTCAATGGTTGCAACCTTAGGTACAGCTTGTGCAAACGGAATATATACCGCACTCCTGTTATCCATACCGAGATTAAACTCGTTAGGCACTCTTTTCATAGGACATTTTTCGGTACAAAGTCCGCAGCCTGTGCAAATATCCTCGTTTACATATCTTGCCTTACGCT
Source organism: uncultured Eubacterium sp. (assembly GCA_900542875.1). Taxonomy (GTDB): domain Bacteria; phylum Bacillota; class Clostridia; order Oscillospirales; family Acutalibacteraceae; genus Eubacterium_R. The sequence continues at coordinate 24,033 of UQPH01000007.1, forward strand.
TAATCTTAACATTAAAGTTGCCTACAAAGCCCTTAACAGCCTCAACTTCGCTGTATGAATAAATCTTAATTTTTTCGTTCTGTGCGGCTTCTACCATTTTAGGTGTGAGGATACAAGCGGCACAGTCAAGGGTCGGGAAAGTCTTATCAATCTGCGCCATCTTTCCGCCGATGGTTGCAGATTTTTCTACTATATCGACCTCAAAGCCCGCCTCGGCAATATCAAGCGCAGTCTGAATGCCTGCAATACCGCCGCCGATAACGAGCGCACGCTTTGTTACCGGACTTTCGCCTGCGGTAAGAGGTGCGTTGAGCTGAACCTTTGCAATAGCGGCTCTGCCGAGAACAACAGCCTTTTCGGTTGCTGTCTGCATATCCTTATGAATCCAAGAGCACTGCTCACGAATATTTGCAATCTCGACCATATACGGATTAAGTCCGACCGATGCCGCCGCCTTGCGAAATGTATTTTCGTGCATACGGGGTGAGCAGGAGCATACTACCACGCCCGTAAGATTATAGTTTTTTATTGCGTCCTTAACAAGATTTTGTCCTGCCTCGGAGCACATATATTGGTAATCAACAGCATATACAACGCCCGGTTCCTGCTTTAAGGTTTCGGCAACCTTATGAACATCAACCGTTCCTGCGATATTACTGCCGCACCAACATACGAATACGCCAATTCTTTGCATAAATAATAACTCCCCCGATTACTTCCAATATTTTCTCATAGCGGAAACGATAGCCTGCTGAGGCAAATCCTCGTCCCACTTATCAGGAATATCCTGCGATGTAAGATGGCTCTTGCCCTGCTGACGAATCTGTGCGACTCTGACAGCCTCGATAAGCCTTGCAGGTTCAACGCCTCTCGGGCAACGCTCGAGACAAGCCATACAGGAGAGGCAGGTATAAAGCGACTCGCTCTCCAAAAGGGCATCAATCTTTCCGTTAATCACCATAGAAACAAACTGGTGCGGATGATATTCCATATTGTCATACGACGGACATGTTGCGGTGCATTTACCGCAGGACATACACTTGCGTGGATTTTTTCCGTAGGAGCGAAGTATCTGCTCACGAACATTTTTATTTTCCATAAATTACTCCGCCTCCTCAATCAAACCGAGAGCCTGAGCCAAAAGCTCGGTAAAATATGTAATCTTAACTCCGCCGTCTGAATTCTTCTTTAAGTTATACATACAAAGAGGGCAGGCTGTGATAATTTCCTCTGCACCGTTATCAACGGCGTTTGAGATAACAGCCTGAGCCTTAGTCCTTGCTATATCTTTATTTTCAAGGGTTGTATATCCGCCGCAACACTCATTTCTCATAGAATACTTTACCGGTGTTGCGCCGAGAGCCTTAATAAAATCTTCCATAATTGTAGGATTTTCGGGGTCGTCCATTTGCATAACCTTACTCGGTCTGAGCAAAAGACAGCCGTAGTATGCGGCAATTTTTTTGCCTTTAAGCGGATTAGTTACTTTTTTCTTAATCTCGTCAAAGCCGATTTTATCACGCAAAACCTCAAGATAATGAAGCACCTCGGTTTCGCCGTGATAAGCCTCATCCTCGCCTATTTTCATATATCTTGCGACTTTAGACGAAAACTCATCGTCTTTCATATCGTTATTAACCTGCTTTACAACATTGTGGCAGGCACTGCACATTGTAACAAGGTCTTGCCCCGCATCCTTTGCTTTCATAAGTGTGCGAACAGATGAAAGTTTTGTTGCGATTTCGTCCTTAGCCATAGGATAAACTCCGCCGCAACACTGCCACTCGGGAATTTCCTCGAGAGTAACGCCGAGCGCCTTAGCACTCATTCTGGCGTAGTTATCCAAATCCTTAGCCTTGTTTTTCAAAGTACAGCCCGGATAATAGCTGAATACCATATTCTTACTCCTTACTCAAAAATGTTTGGTGCTTAATGCCGTGTGTCGCCGTTTCGAGGGTGGGACATTTGGGAAATGCATAGTACAAATCCCTCCGTCACACCTGACGGTGTGCCCCCCCTTAATAAGGGTGGCTTAATTACACCATCTGCTCGGGGTGGAACACCTCGTCGAATTTTTCCGCTGTAAGGAAGCCGAGTTCAACACATGACTCCTTGAGGGAAATATTCTTTTTATATGCATTCTTTGCGGTCTTTGCGGCATTCTCATATCCTATATACGGATTAAGAGCGGTAACGAGCATAAGGGAGTTATGAAGATTATGAGACATCTTCTCCTTATTTGCCGTAATGCCGACAGCGCAATTCTTGTTGAACGAAATCATAGCTTCGCTGAGAAGTCGAACCGACTGAGTGAAATTATAGATGATAACGGGCATAAATACATTGAGTTCAAAATTGCCCTGAGAGGCAGCCATACCGATTGCGGTATCATTACCGATAACCTGAACGGCAACCATGGTAACAGCCTCGCACTGAGTAGGATTTACCTTGCCCGGCATAATGGACGAGCCCGGCTCGTTCTCCGGAATTTTAATCTCGCCGAGACCGAGACGCGGACCCGAAGCAAGCCAACGAACGTCATTTGCTATTTTCATAAGGTCAGCCGCAAGAGCCTTGAGTGCACCGTGTGCAAAAACAATCTCGTCCTTTGACGTAAGTGCGTGAAACTTATTAGGTGCGGTGATGAACTGCTTTCCTGTAATTTCACTTACAGCCTCGGCAACCTTAACGTCAAAGCCTTTAGGAGCATTAAGACCTGTACCTACTGCGGTGCCGCCGAGTGCAAGTTCCTTTAATTCGGGGAGTGCGATTTCGAGCAATTTCTTATCCTTTTCAAGACTTGCTCTCCAACCGCTGATTTCCTGTGAAAATGTGATGGGAGTAGCGTCCTGAAGATGAGTTCTGCCCGATTTAACGATACCTTCGTTATCCTTTTCGAGTTTCTTAAATGTGGAAATAAGAGCATCAACGGCAGGAATAACCTTATCCTCAATTCCCAAAACAGCGGCAATGCTCATGGCCGTCGGGAATGTATCGTTAGAGGACTGCGACATATTAATATCATCATTTGGGTGAAGAATTTTCTTACCTGCAATTTCGTTACCTCTGTTTGCGATAACCTCGTTTGCGTTCATATTTGACTGGGTGCCCGAACCTGTCTGCCATACAACAAGCGGAAAATGCTCGTTAAGCGCACCGCTCATAACCTCGTCACAAGCCTGTGAAACAGCGGCGAGTTTTTCATCAGTCATCTTTTCGGGCTTAAGCTGATTATTTGCAATAGCGGCAGCCTTTTTAAGCACACCGAAAGCGTGTGTAATTTCTCGGGGCATAGTTTCGATGCCTACACCGATTAAAAAGTTTTCGTGGCTTCTTTCGGTTTGCGCCGCCCAATATTTATCGGCAGGAACCTTAACCTCTCCCATTGAATCGTGTTCGATACGATATTCCATAATTTGACCTCCGTATTTTATTATATTAATTTAATAATTCACTATCATATTATATTATCTTATGCGACTTAATTCAAGAAATATTGTTAAAAAAATAACAAATTCGTTATTTTAACCAATTTTGCAAAATTCACAGTCCAAATTTAGTAAATCTGATTTACTCTCTGATAAAAAAATGCACAACTTTGCTTATAAGTTGCACAATATCAAAAAACAAATCCGAAAAAAAGGCGCAAAAAATCCCCGACGCAAGAGTCGGGGATAACAAATCAATTTAAGTCAAGCGAATCAAATGAATCCTTAAGAATTTGGTAACTGTTATTTAGTTTCTCAATTTCCTCGTCGGTAAGATTAAGAGGAAGAATCTTACGAACGCCGTTACGATTTACATAAGCGGGAAGTCCGAGATAAACATCTCTCATTCCATACTCACCGTTAAGGCGTGAGGATACGGTGATAACGCTGTTTTCGTCACCGAAGATAGCCTTTGTTATACGAACAAGACTCATACCGATACCGTAATAGGTAGCGCCTTTAAGTTTGATAACCTCTGCGCCCGAATTTTTAACTTTCTCGATAATATCGTCAATGTCCTCTCTCTTAAGTTCGGTGGAAAACTTATCGGTTTCGATAAGCTCCTCGATATTCATTGTGGAGAGATTAAGTTGGCTGAACGGTACGAACTCGCTGTCGCCGTGTTCGCCGATAACATAGCCGTGAACCGAGTGAGGGTCACAGTGAAAATAATCACCGATGAGATAACGCAGACGGGCGGTATCAAGGGTTGTGCCCGAACCGATTACACGATTAGCCGGAAATCCGGAAAGTTCGTAAGTTACTCTCGTCATAACATCAACGGGATTGGAAGCAACAAGGAATATGCCGTTAAAGCCCGATGCGACAATCTTTGAGACAAACGACTTAAATATAGCCACATTCTTGTTAAGTTGGTCAAATCGGGTTTCACCCGGCTTTCTCGAACCTGCCGAAGCCGTGATTACAACGAGGTCTGCATACGCACAATCCTCGTAGGAGCCTGCTCTGATTTTCATATGAGAGGAACTGAAGCAAAGTCCGTGGTTAAGGTCCATAGCCTCACCCTTTGCCTTATCCTCGTTAACATCTATTAAAATAAGTTCATTACAAAGGTCGCTGTTAAGCAGTGCATAAGCATAACTCATACCTACCATACCGCAACCTACAAGTGCAACTCTTCTGTTTGCCATTTTAGCATCCGCCTTTCCATAAAGTTCGTTGAATTATTAACAATAACTTTATGATATATAATATAACCGAAGCATCCTTTTGTCAACAATTTAACAATAATTTCGACTTTTATAACAAATTTTATTCAAAAGTTAAAATCCAAATAGTCATCCTTCATAAATCTGTGATAGGTCATACCCAAATCATCGGTATCTATACAGTACCAAAATTCATCGGGTTTACCGTCGGCAAAATAAATGAGGTAATCAAATTCATCGGTATTGATTTTTTTAACGACAACATTATCGGAAAACGACTTGAACACAGCGACAATACTGTCAACAGTCGCTTTCGGGTTACGCACCTCGTTAATGAAACGCACCAAAAAATCGTTATCGTCAAAGGTAGAATTAACATAATCAACGCCCTTCGCAGGCACATCAAGGCGAAAGCCGTTCTCGGTTTTCATAACGGTTATGTCGCCGAATTCGTCCTTATTTTGCTCGCAAAATTCGTCGAGAAGTTCAGGCAGTTCCTCGGCGGTTGCACCGTCAAGCATATGCAAAAGAGACGGGGTGACATAATTCACCCCGAAACTCATACTTTCGTAACCCAGTTTTATTTGCGATTCCTTAATTACGGCGATTAAATTTTTCTTTAATCTGTCAAAATTCATATTACAGTTGCTCCGCAATACTGAAAATCAAGTCCTTAGTCTTATCCCAACCGAGGCAAGGGTCGGTAATGGATTTACCGTAAACGCCGTCCTCTACCTTTTGGCAGCCGTCCTCGATATAGGACTCAATCATAAATCCCTTAACCATCTTCTTAATATCGTTGCTGTGGCGCATGGAATGGAGCACCTCGTTTGCGATACGAACCTGCTCAAGATACTTTTTGCCCGAATTGGAATGATTTGTGTCGATAATAACGGCAGGATTTTCAAAGCCGTTATCAAGATACATTCCTGCAAGGAGCATCAAATCCTCGTAGTGATAATTTACATGATTAATGCCGTGCTTATCCTCGCTTCCCCTGAGAATAACATGAGCAAGGTCGTTGCCCTTAGACTCAACCTCCCAGCCTCTGTAAAGGAAGGTGTGGCCGCTTTGCGCCGCCTTAATTGCGTTAAGCATAACCGAAAGGTCGCCCGAGGTGGGGTTCTTCATTCCGACGGGAATATTGAGAGCAGAGGAAACAAGTCTGTGCTCCTGATTTTCGACGCTTCTTGCGCCGACCGCTACATAAGAGAGCAAATCGGACAAATATCTGTGGTTCTCGGGATAAAGCATTTCATCGGCACAGGTAAGACCTGTCTGCTCGATAGCATCTTTATGTAGATTACGCACCTCGATAATGCCCTCAAGCATATCGGGCTTTTCCTCGGGATTAGGCTGATGAAGCATTCCTTTATAGCCTGCTCCCGTGGTTCTCGGCTTTCCGGTATAAATTCTGGGAATAATAAGAATTTTATCCTCCACCTGCTTTTGAACCTCGGCAAGGCGGTGAATATAATCAAGAACCGAATCCGGACGGTCTGCCGAACACGGTCCGATAACAAGCGCAAGCTTATCGCTTTCACCGGTGAATACTTCTTTTATTTCTTTATCTCTGATTTCTTTTTTTGCGGTAGCTTCGGCAGAAAGAGGATACTGTTCCTTAATCTCCTTTGGAACAGGAAGTTTTCTGTTGAAGTTTGTATTAATCATATTGTCCATAGTTTTACCTCTCTATGTTTGCTAATGGGACTAGTTTACCACTAAAAAAGGACTTAGTCAATGCGTTTAGAACCACTAATTATGCGGTTTTAATCAAAAGTATAAATTAATTTTTATATAATCATAAATTTTACTTATACTTGTGTCTTGTCTGCCGTTCACTTAAAAACTATAATCTTAGATTGCAGAGGTCCGCAAAATTCAATCGTGATTCCAGCATTCATAAGATACTCGCCGGAGTTCTCGCATCGCTTTGAATCAACGGTATAGGTATACATTTTATCAGGTTGGAGTCCCTTTAGTTTAAGCCTTTTATAGCGTTTATTGTCGAGCGAGCCTGCGTTGGACATAGCGAACAAAACGCTTTGGTTTTCGTCGGCGTACTGGGTGGCCCAATAGTCGCCGCAGTCACCTACGGAAAGCCTATACATATCGCCGAACTGAACGGTGTTTCTGATTTCTTTATAGAGAGCGACATATTCAGCCGCCTTTTTCATATCGTCGGAAGTATAATTATCAAGATTTGCACCGAGAGAAAGACTGCCCTGCATAGACGATGCAAAGCGATAATCAATGCTTACGGGGCGTTTATCGCTGTTCCAGTCTGTAACCCACGCACGCATACATTTAATCGGATAGAGCAGAGAAAAACCGTTTTGAATAGTAAGACGGTCAAGCGGGTCGGTATTGTCGGAAGTCCAAACGGAATCAAAATGTTCCATTGCTCCGAGATCCGCTCTGCCGCCGCCCGAAGCGCACGCCTCAAGCTGCAAATACGGATACTTCTCTTTAAGTCGGTCGGCAACACGGTACACAGCCGCAGTATGTTTAAGCCAAATTTCCTGCTCATTTTCCAAATTATCTGCACCGATTTCGGAAAACGGTCGGTTCATATCCCATTTGATAAAGCGAATATTATGCATTGAGAGCATTTTATCCATTGAATCAAAAACGAAATTTTCAACTTCGGGCTTTGTAAGATTGAGTACGAGTTGGTGGCGAAGTTCGCCGTTTACACGGGTTTTATAATGATAAATCCAATCGGGATGAGCACGGAAAAGGTCGCTGTCACGCTGTACCATCTCGGGTTCAAACCACAAGCCGAAGTCCATACCGAGGTCGTTCACCCCTTTAATGAGTGAATCTATACCGTCGGGGAATTTTTCTCTGTTGACGAACCAATCGCCCAGCCCTGCTCTGTCGCTGTTTCTTTCACCGAACCAGCCGTCATCCATAACAAAAAGTTCACACCCAAGGTCTGCCGCTTTTTTTGCAAGGCGAAGCTGATTTTCACAGCTGACATCAAAGCCGACAGCCTCCCACGAATTATAGAGAACAGGCAGCGGCTTATTTGCAAAACTGCGGGGCAAAATGTGATTTACGGAAAAGCGGTGCATCTCGTTGCTCATATCGGCAAAGCCGTCGGCATAACCTATATAAGCCTTTGGCGAAGCAAGAACCTCTCCCGATTTTAATGTATAGGAAAAATCAAAGTCACTCATACCGAGCACAATTCGGGTAATCCCGACATAATCACGCTGACACTCAACCTTAAAATTGCCCGAATAGCCGAGTGCGCCGAAATAGACATCTCCCGACACCTCATCGGCATTTCTGTGAGCAATGAAAATCGGCTGATTTGTGTGTCCCGTAGTTCCCTTACGGCTGTCGAAAACAAGATAGCCCGCCTTAAGTTCAGTACTCTGTTGCTGAAATTCTGCACCCCAGCCACCTTGGGTATTAACTATATTATAGGACAATTCACCCGGCAGGTTCACCTCACAAGACGAAAGTTTTTCTATCAAAATATCGCCCGAGGAATGATTTTCTATCTCGGCATAACGAGTAATAATATCGCTGTCGGTGTATGTTATATAATGCAATATCAAATCCGCCTTATACACCTTATCGGTAAGGGTGATTACAAGTTCATTTTCCTCCTGCTTTGCGTGCCTAAAAAGAAAAACAGAATCACGGCATTTATCGGAATAGGTGCACTTAAAGGCACAGTTGCGGTACATTTTTCCGCCGAAAACCGTATACTCGCACAAGGCGTTGTCGAGTTCGCTGTGATTCGAGTTCGTCTCCGTCATTTCATCAATAGAGAACTCCCTGCGATTTATTCTTTTTCCCCAATATATATGGCGCAAAAGACCGAATTTATCCACACCCAAAACATAGGTAGTATTTTTTGTTTGCAAGTAAAAAATGTTATCCATTCACATCACCGATTTAATTATAGACAAAAGCCGCCTTTAATACAATACTTAATTGACAATATCAGAATAAATTGTTATAATACATAAACAGAGACGATTTCAGCACGAAAAAAGGTGAAAAAATGGAAAAGAACAGAGTAGAATTAAAAATCTACGGAAACACATATACAATTCTTACAGAAGACGATGCGGAATATGTTGAGGAACTCGGCGAACTCATCAACAAAGAAATGCACGCCGTATCAAATGAATCACCGACCCTGTCACAAACTCAATGTGCGGTACTCGTAGCGCTCGATCAGGCAGATGCCTGCAAAAAAGCAAACAGCGAGGCGGTTAATCTCAGAGCCCAAATCAAGGATTACATTGAGGATGCGGCAAGAGCAAAATTGGAAGTTGATGTGGCGAGGAGAGAAATCGAAAGACTTAACAGAGAACTTTCGTCGCTGCGTAACAAAATGGCTGAATAAGCGAATAAACGAAATTTTTGTGCCTCCCTTGTTTCGGGAGGCATTAATTATTTAGACAATCAAAACCGTTACAAAGGAAATTTATATGAGCATGGAAATTTTAGCTCCGGCAGGCAGTACGGACGCACTTATCGCAGGAGTGAGATGCGGTGCAAACGCAGTCTACCTCGGAATGAAAAATATCAACGCAAGACGCAATGCCGCAAATTTCGGCACAGAGGAATTGGCATCGGCTGTAAAATACTGCCACGAGCGTGATGTAAAGGTATATGTTACGCTGAATATATTAGTAAGCGACGAGGAACTCGAAACGGCGGTGCACACCGCAGAAGAAGCGATAAACGCAGGAGCAGACGGTTTTATCGTACAGGATTTGGGACTTGCAAAAATACTGCACGAGCAATTCCCCAAAGTAAGGCTCCACGCCTCCACACAGTGCAGTGTAAACTCTCCCGAGGGTTTTAAGGCTTTGGAGAAGGCAGGCTTTGTCAGGGCGGTAATACCACGGGAGATGAGTCTTGAGGAAATAAAAGAAATACGAAAAGCGACCGATATGGAACTCGAACTTTTCGTACACGGTGCGCTGTGTATGAGCGTCAGCGGTCAGTGCTATATGTCCGCAATGCTCGGCGGCAGAAGCGGAAACAGAGGGCTTTGCGCCCAACCGTGCCGTCTTCCGTTCAGTGCAGACGAGAGCAAAAGTTGTGATTTATCGCTGAAAGATTTGAGCCTTTTGTCACACCTTAAAGAAATAGAAGAAGCAGGCGTTTGTTCGCTGAAGATAGAGGGCAGAATGAAGCGACCAGAATATGTTGCCTCGGCAGTAACAAGCTGCAAAAAAGCACTCCTCGGCGAATATTTACCGAATGACGAAACGGTGCTCAAAAGCGTATTCAGCCGCTCGGGATTTACCGACGGATATTTTACCGGCAAAAGGCAGGATATGTTCGGTTACAGACAAAAGGAAGATGTCATTGCGGCAAAGGACGTGCTCAAAGAGTTGTCCCACCTCTACGACAACGAAACGCCGCTTGTGCCGATAAAACTTGATTTCATATGCAGGGAAAACGAGCCGATTAAATTGAGTGCAACCGCACTCGGCAAAACGGTAACTGTAACAGGCTCCGTTCCCGAAAAAGCCATAAACAAACCGATGACCGAGGAAAGCCTCGGCATAAGATTGAAAAAATTCGGCAATACTCAATATTATCCGACTGAAGTAAACATCACGCTTGATGACGGATTAATCGTAAAAGCGAGCGAGATTAACGGACTTCGCAGAGAGGTAACCGAACGCCTAAACGAGCAGTCGAACAGGGAAAAAGTTCACTCAACCTATCACCTAAAAAAAGACGAGCGAAAAGCAGACGCACCGTATTACACGGCAAGATTTGCAGACCCCGAGGCAATTCCCGACAGGCATCCGTTTAAGCGAATTTTTATTCCCGTATGGTGCAAGGACGAAGATTTCGTAGACAACAGAGCGGGAGTCGAACTGCCCAGAGCACTCTTTTCCTGCGAGGACAAGCTGACAAAAAGGCTGGAACACCTGAAAAAAATCGGTGTAAAAAAGGCACTTTGCTCAAACCTCGGAGCGTACAGACTGGCTGAAAAATACGGCTTTGAAGCGTATGGAGATTTCGGGCTGAATATATTTAACAGCGAGACGGCAAGGCTGTTCAACTCGCCCATTATTTCCTTTGAGGCAACGCTTGAACAAATAAATTCCATCGACGCAAAGGACAAAGGCATAATCGCCTACGGAACACTTCCGCTAATGCTGACGAGAAACTGCCCGATTAAAAATCATATCGGCTGTCAAAACTGCACAGGCAGACTGACGGACAGGAAGGATTTTGAGTTCAAGGTAAAATGTTCGCCGTATCCGTGCGTTGAGATATTTAATCCTCTGCCGCTTTATATGGCAGACAGACAGAGGGAGATTAACTGCGACTTTCTGCATTTTTATTTTACCGATGAGAGCAAAAAGCAGGTTGAAGAAATTATAAGCAATTTTGAAAACGGTACAAAACTCGACAAAAAATACACCAGAGGGCTGTACTACCGAGGAGTGGAATAATGATAATTTTAGCATCTAAAAGTCCGAGGCGACACGAGTTGATGAAATACATAACAGAGGATTTCATCGTAAAAAGCGCAGACACCGACGAAACACTGCCAAAAGGGATTTCCCCCGAGGAGGCGGTTTTAAGGCTGTCGGCGATTAAGGCAGAACCTTTCAGGAGCGAAAACGATATTGTAATCGGTGCAGACACGGTGGTTGCGCTCGGCAAAAAAATTCTGGGCAAGCCGAAAAACGACGAGGACGCAAGAAGAATGCTTCGCTCGCTTTCAGGCAAAACGCACTCGGTTTACACGGGGGTTACAATAATCCGTTCACAGAATTCGGTATCCTTTGCGGTTCAGACGAAGGTGACCTTTTACGAATTAACCGACAAAGACATTGACACCTATATAAAAACAGGCGAACACCGTGACAAAGCGGGCAGTTACGGCATTCAGGGATACGGTTCGCTGTTTGTAAAAGAGATAAAAGGCGACTACTTTAATGTAGTGGGACTTCCTATCGGCAGATTAAACAAAGAATTAAATAAAATTTTGTGATTTAGGGTAAAAATTATTGCAAAAAATTTATTGTATGTTATAATATTTACAGGTATTGTGCCTATTTGTCTGTAAAAAATTTAATCGAAAGGAGACTTGATTTATGGCAGCAGACTTACATTGTCATACAAAGCTGAGTGACGGCTCGGTCGGTATAGAGGATTTAATAGTAATAGCACAAAAAAGCGGAATTGATACCATAGCAATTACCGATCATGATTGTTTGGCAGGCACTGTCAGAGGTCAGGTCATCGGAAAAAGATACGGTGTTACGGTAATTCCGGGAGTTGAACTTTCGGCATTTGACGAAATCGCAGGAAAAAAAGTACACATCATTTCCTACCTTGCAGACGCACCCGACAGACTTGAAAGAATCTGCAAAAAGACATCGGTTGCACGAAAGAGAGCAGGACAGATAATGATGCTTAAAGTTGCGGCAAGATTTCCTGTTGCAAGCGATTTCATCATCAATCACGCAAGCGGCTCAACAAATCTGTTCAAGCAGCATATAATGCACGCATTAATGGATGCAGGCTACACCGATAAAATCTTCGGCGACCTGTTCTATACATTATTCGACACAGGCAGCGAAAGCAATGTTCTCGCCCCCACAAAGTATCCGAGTGTCAAAGAAGTAATCGACGAAATTCATTCGGCAGGCGGCATAGCAGTGCTTTCCCACCCGGGCAAGTATAAAAACGATGAGGAATTGGACGAATATCTCGAACTCGGACTCGACGGAGTTGAGGTATGGAGTCCGTATAATTCTCCCGAGCTCACTCAGGAGCTTGCCGATTACTGCAAGAAACACAAAATTCTCTTAACCGGCGGCTCAGACTTCCACGGCATTTACGGCAGACACACCGTAACTGTCGGCTCATATTCCACTCCGCAGGAAAACCTGGACAAACTTATGAGCTACAAAGCACGCAAAAAGAGAGCGGCAAGAAAAGCCGAAAAGGCAGCCGCAGCGGCTCAGGGAGCATAAATTCAAATATCACAAGACAGATAAAAGCCATTGACTTATTAATTAAAGTCAACGGCTTTTTTGTTTTAGTAACTATATTTAATTAATACATATTAATATTTACCGTGAACAAGTCGAGCATAATCCTTTGCATTTACTATTCCGTCATTATTCACATCAAGCGGAGCAAAACTCTTATTGCAATAATCCATAAATTCCGCCTGTTTTGTATACTCGCAATGACGGCACGAAAGTTCTGCCGTTTTACCGTCAAAGGCTGTCGGGCGAAGTGTATGGCTGTCACAGGAAAACACGGCTTTTACGGCTATATCTCCCGAAGTTTCGGCACCCGAGCGCATCTTAGCCGAGAGGTAATATCTTTTTCCCGAAGAAAGATGATACGAAACCTTAAAATTAACATCTTTACCGATATCATCGTTAAAAGCCAAGGCGGATTTTTTCATCTCGCTGTAACTTGTACTGTAAACATAATTATCGGCATCATAAATAAGGCCGTAGGTGTCACGGCTGCCGCTTGAGGAAAAAGTAATAATTCCGTCAGCAGGAGCAACGAACGACCAAAGCGCCTGCTCGTGACTCTCGGTAATATGAGCCACGGCTGTGTTATCGGCTGAGAGCGGTGAATCAAAATAAATATGATTTTCGAGACAGAACTGCTGTGCCGCACTCTTTTGAGGGCAATGAGCGACAAAGCCCGAAGTGTTGTCCATATTTGAATTAAAGCCGAACGCATAACTGCCGATTTCGGTAACATTACTGCCCAGAGTAATCTCTTTAAGTTTATCGTTTGCACCGAATGCCATATCGCCCAGCGAAGTAACGCTGTCCGGCAGCGAAACGCTTTCGAGTTCGCTAAAGCCGGCAAAAGAATACGAGCCGATATGTTCTATTCCCTTATTTATAACCACGTTCTTAGTAGCGTCGGCATATTCAAACCACGCACGGAAAGAAGAATAGTTACTCTCCGTAAAATCAGTCATTTTTCCGCTTCCCGAAACGGTGAGCGTGAAATTTGAGGGATTATAGGAATATCTGACGGAATCGGCGGCATAAGCATAAAACGCAAAAAGCGAACCGACTGCAAAAATCGCCGTCACAACAAGTGCAACAAATTTCTTTTTTGTCAATCGGTTCACCTCTTTACTTCATTTTACATCATAGTGAATATAGCATAATCCTTTGCGTTTACAACGCCGTCATTATTTATATCCGCAAGTTCGTTAAATCCAGCCTCGCCCTTGCGTTTATTACAGGTTTCAAGGAAGTTGAATTTATAATTTACAGTATCGCATTTTGTGCAGTGAATGTCAATATCTCCGCTCTCACTGTCAAAACTTTTTACAATATTATGATCATCCTCCCATACCGCATAAACATCAAGGTCGCAGAGAACATTCGAGTAATCTTCCGACCAGGAAACAAACTTTTTACAAGTCGGCGCTTCGGGAGTTGCGGGAGCAACAGCCGCCGCACCACGCCTTATGAACGCATAGGAAATCCTCTCGGTCTTAGTCTCATCGGTATAGAAATTAACCTGATATACATCACGGCTGACCGCAACATTAACACTCATATTTTCGCACTCGGCATTATTCACATTATAGCGATATGTAAAGCCGTCACGCTTCTTTTGATTAATATCCGTCAACTTGCCCGAAAGATTATCAAGTTCATCGGTATAAAAAACATTATTCTTATACGCAAGCTGTCTGCTCTCGCCCTCATCGGTCTGATAAACGGTATCAAGAGTAGAGGAAACAAGATTAGAAACATTCTTAAATGCTTTTCCGATATATACTAAATTGCCGCTTAGATATGCGGAAGCGTTTATCCACTGATTGCCGATATCCTGCTCGGTAACCCCACTAAGAGAAGTGTTTGCGCTGAGGTCAAGTTCGGGAATATGGTTATTACTGCACGAAAGACTTCTGAGCGAAGTGTTTGCACTCAAATCAAGCGAAGTAAGTTCGTTTTGATAAAGCGAAAGAGCGGTAAGTGCAGTATTTGACGAGAGGTTAATGCTCGTCAGTTTATTTGTATCGAGATTCAGCTTTTTCAGTTTCGGACAGCCTGAAAGATTTATCGTCGCAAGCAATCCGCCACGGCAGTTGAGGTCAACGAGTGACGGCAATGAGCCGATGGTAAGAGTCTCGATGGGATTACCTCCGCATCTTACGAGAACAAGTTTTGTGTTCTTGCTGAGATCAAGTTCTTTAAGTCCGATGTCTGCCGCATAAAGAGAGGTCGCCGAGGTAAAATATTCAATACCTTTTATGCTCTCGATAGTGGTGTTTGGATAAAGTGAGTCATGAAAAGCAGATACGGTGAGACTGCTTACCTCTCTTTCGGACAGCTGAAGAACGCCGTCGGAATTCTTATCGTACTTTTCGCTCACTATTGCCCTGAATACAGGGTCGGGAAAATTTGCTTCGTTTATTGCTACGGTATCGTCACCGAATGCCGCCACACCCACAGAGAGGCAGGCGACAACGGTAACAAGTGCCAAAATCGAAGCGATATATTTTTTTATCTTTAATTTATACATATTATATATGCTCCGCAGTTATCAGTTTCTTCTAATGGTTACAGGAATCTTTGCGCTGACCTTACTTCCGTCCGGATTTGTTACAACGCAGGAAATGTTGGTTGTGTTAATGGGCTTAAGCTTGCCTGGTATTGTAAGATTTACATTACCGTCATTATCAACGGTGATGAGGTCGCCGGCCGTAGACGACCATACTACCGAAGTAGGCTCAGCCGCAGCACCCGGAACGAGTTGATAAGAAAGCTTGAACGGTTCAAAATCCCTGTAACCCAACTCATAGCCCGACTTTGTAACAGAAGTTACAATCTCGCCGTCAAGAAGGATATTTACACCCGTGGCGTTAATAATCTCATCAACTATATTAACGGTGTAACTGTACTCGGTTACACGGTCGTAATCGTCGGTAACAACAGCCTTAAGAGTAACGGTTGCGGTATCGGCAGTCTTTGTAATCTTAAAGGATTTATCGCCGATTTCGACTGTTGCGCCCTGTGCGTTTTCGAATGAAAGAACGCATGACTTATACATATCGCCCTGTACGCTTACATCAACCGCAAGTCCGCCGTTTGCCGCAGCGAAGGTCATGCCGTCAGCCAATTCCTTATCGCCCGAAGTCATCTTAAGAGTCGGGGTAACGAACTTATGCTCGTCGATAACCGTAAGGGTTTCGGTAAGTTTGGTACAAGCCTCGTCAATCTCTGCCTGAGAGGCATCGGGATTTGCATAAACCTTTTCGGCAGCCTCAAGGTCTGCTTTAAGCTGCATACCGTACTCGTACTCATAATTCATATAATCGAGAGCCTTGGCTCTGGTGATTGCCTCCTGCAAAGCACCTGTGTCCCAAGTGGTCTGAACATCAAGTTCTGCCGTGATACCGCCGTCGATAGAGGTAACTCTGATTTTCGTCTTGCCCTGCGTACGGAATGTAACATTGCCGTCGCCATCTACCGTTGCCACGGTTTCGTCAAGCGATTCGTAAAGGCAATTTTCAACAGAAGGCTTTGCGGTAATGGCACCGCTTGCGGCGTCGAGCTTATTCGTTGCCTTAATATCAAGCGGAATCTGTTTTGTTTCATTTGGTGCACCGTAGAGCAAATCGGAAGTAAATCCTACCTCGCTTACGCCGTATCTTACAAACGATACATAAACGCTGTCGCTGTACTTATCGCCGTAAGCCGTTGTTATAGTTGCGGTAATAATTGCTGCGCCCGGTAACATGCCCTTATTCGTAACCTTGCCGTTTGAATCAACGGTAATGTTTTCGGTCGATGAAGTCCACTCGATAGTGTCAAACATACCGCCGGCAGGTGCAATGTCATATGCAAGTTGAACATATGCTCCGTTAAGAGCGGTACTCTGAAAACGAACGAAGCCCGGATTTACCATACTTACGGTGGACTGTCCGTCATTGAGTTTAAGCGAAATTCCGTTTGCGGCAATATAACCCTTAAGGTTATTATATGCTGCGTTAAGGTCCTTAAGTGCGGCGTTAACCTCTGCCTGAGATGCCTTGTTTTCGCTTATAATGGTCTTACACTTTTCCACCTGTTCACTCAAAGCATTAAGAGATTCCTCGGTGTACTGATTTGTATCCTTAACATCGTTAATGAGTTTTTCGTACTCTTTCGTTTTTTCCGTGAGTTTGCTGTAATCGGTTGTAACTGTAACCTTAACCGTCTTTGTAAATCCGCCGTCAACAGTCTTTACATAAATATCGCAGGTGCCTGCGTTTACTACGGAAACGAAACCTTTTTCGTCAACGGTTGCAACAGACTCGTCGCTTGACGAGAACTCAACCTTATCAAGATATCCGCTCTGTCCGGTTGTGCTCCAATGAAGCTGAACAGGGTCGGACGAGCCGAGAATGTTAAGTTCGCTCTCATCAACGGTAAGACCCGTACAGGTATTGTCTGACATTACAACCCAAACGGCTCTTTCTGTTGTCTTGCCGTAATGGTCGGTATAAACAACTTTAATTTTTGCATAAGCAGTCGAATCTCTTGCAGTCTTATTAGGAGCGATTGTAATATAATTACCCTCGGTTTTATACTGCATATTGTTGTTTTCAACAACCTGCCAAGCAACCGAACTGTACATAGCGTTTGACGGAGCAAACGAAGCGGTGAGAGTCAAATCATTATAATCATTCCATTTCGAGTAATTGGACGAAAGGTTAACCGATACGGCGTTGTTTTCTCCGACCGTACCGTTCGAAATAACGGTTGTGCCTTTGTCGCCCAGACTTGTGCCGAGTCCACGCATAACCGTATTATATCCGATATTAATATCTGTAATCGGAATGTACGGATTAGATTCGAGAAGTGCTCCCGTTTCTTCAAGTTTCTTTGTTGCGGCGTCAATTTCCTCCTGAGTCTTTGACTTGTCGCCGAGAACGTCGAGTGCCTCATCATAAGCCTGCTTAAATGCAGTGCCGCAATTATACTCATACTTCGTATAATCGGTGTCTTTATATTTTTCGATAGCAGCTTTAAGTGCTGTTCTGTCGCCCTCTGCGCTAACCTTACACTCGCCGCTTACGCCGCCGTCATAAGATACGCAACGAACGATAGTCGAACCTGCTCCGACAAAGGTAACAAGGCCGGTCTGGCTGACTGTCGCAACATCTTCGTCGTCGGACTCCCAATAGTAATCCTTAATGTCCGCAGCATTAATATGAAGTGCGTCCGAACCCACAGGATAAATTGTTGCCGAAAGTTGCTCGGTTGTACCGATTGCACCCGAAATGCTGTCCTTGGAAAGTTTAACATCCGTTACAGGGTTATACGAGAACGAAACATAAACGTCATCGCTGAATTCCTTACCGAACGAATCGGTTACGGTACAGGTAATTCTGCCGTAACACGGCTTTCTCTTTTGGGTCGGTGAACATACGCCGTCGGACGATACGGAAATATCGGTCGTTGACGACTCCCATTTAACCGACTCGTAAGTTGCATTATTGGGATAAAGTCTGACCTTAAGATTAAGTTTTGCGTTAGTGTAACTCAAACCCTCTTTAAGAAGTCTAAGGTCATACTGATAAAATTCCGAGGTGGGCTCACCGTCAAGGTAAAGTTCAACCTTTTGAATATCAACAAACTGCTTCAGTCCGTTATATGCGTTCTCAAGTTTCTTGCACTGTGCGTCTACCTGCTCCTGAGTCGAATTCTTTTCGCTGAGCATTGTGTCCGCCTCATTGAGTGCGTCCTTATACACTTTCCAGGTATCGGGATAATAACTGATTTCGTTAAGTTGTCCGTCGGACTCAAAGCCCTTATACTGGTCAACAAGAAGTTGAAGTTTATCATAGTTTGTTGAAACGGTTACAACGCACTGTGCCGTAAATCCGCCGTCTGCGGAAGTACAGGTAATAACAGCCGTGCCGCCGTAATTATATGTAAGAAGTCCGTTTTCATCTACGGAAACCACATTGCTGTTTGACGAGAACCATGTTACCTTGCCCACGGAAGCGGTGGATTTGCCGAGCACATCCTTAGGAAGAACGACAGCCTCAAGTTGGTGAGTTTCGCCTATTTTTGCATCTTCAATTTTCGTCTCTTTAAGTTCAACGCCCTCTGCCGCAGTCTTAACGAATGCGATATGGCGGGTGTCGCTAACCTTAGTTCCGTTATAATCCGTAACGGTGCAGGTAATGTCGGCACTGCACGCCTTATTTTCGGTAGGAGTACAAACGCCGTTTTCGTCTACGCTGATTGAATTATTTGACGATTCCCAAACAGCCCTTGAGTACATTGCGTTTGACGGATTAACCTTAAAGTCAAAATCGTAACTGTACTTTTTATAATTCTTTGCCATACCGACTTTAACGGTTATATATCTGCTCGAAAGGTCGGTTTTATTCGTGCCTTTCATATCAAGAGAAGTAATGCCTACGAAGCCGCCCACTTTGATGAATGCGGCAAGGAGTTCTGCGGCTGTTGTGTCAACCGTGCTCTGAGAAGCCATATCCTCCTCGTAATTTACGATATACGCAAAGTCGAGTTTTTTAATAAATGTATTATAGTAATTGCTGTTAAAGTCCGTCTTGAGAACAACGGTATTATCACAAATATCTATAAGTTCCTCAAGGTTCTGCTTATTAGGTCGAACGGTAACCTCAACGCTGTCAAGGAATGAACCGTCGGCAGATACGCAGTAAAGGGTTGCTGTACCGACATCGTGTGCGGTGAGAACAGCATCGGAATTACTGTTGCCCTTATTTTCAACAGTGAATACCTCTTCGTCCGAGGAATACCAGTTAGCGTCATAGCAGGCATATGCCGAGCTCTCCCAAGTGCCCTCAAAAGTCATGGTGTGAGTAGCCTCGGCAGTTGAGCCGTTAATCATATCTATTTTATCTTGGTCAATCTTATTTCCGCTGGCATAATTTCGGGTTACGCAAACGGTGATCACATTTGATTTAACCGAGCCGTCGGCAGAAACCGCATAGATATTAAAGGTGTGCGTTTGCTCGTGACCGCTCTTTTGCGTTACATCAACGCTGTGGGTATCTGACGAAACGGATTTATCATAAATGTTCGTATTGTCTACAACCCACTCGAGTTTTTGGTCGGTGGCGTCGGACGGATAAACATCAGCCTTAACAGTTGCGCCTGCGCCGTAATACATATTGCCTACGCCGGTCTTAACCGTAACGTAGTTATAATCCTCGCCGTTAATCGTAACCGTTTCGTTCTTTCCTAACGATGCGCTTTTATCGAGCGAAAGCGGATTATTAACGCCGATTTGAATTTTCTCAACAGGAATACCGGTTTCAACCGTTTTTGTTGCGGTATAAGAACTAATCTCAAAGAACGAGCCGTCCGAGAGTTGGTAGCCGGTCCTTGTCCTCAGTGCAATAGTAGACTTACCGCCGGTGAGCGGTGTGAAATGACCGCTTGAATCTATCTTTGCGACATTGTTCGGGTCAACAGCCTCTTTGTCGGAGTCCGCCCATTCATAGGTCGGATTTCCATTCTCGTCCTCGCCGGTTACCATACCCCAGGAGATATACAGATTTTCGCTCTCTGCCACTCTTTTAGGATATATCGAATAGGTGAAGTCCTCTGTTTCGGAAATTCCGACGGTGGATCTTCCGTTAATGTCCGCCTTTGAAATATACTTACCGGTTTTGCCGGTTACGGTCATGGTAACCTGTCGCTCAACATTATTCGTTGTCGAAAGAGCGGTGATGGTGCAGGTCTGTGACGAAAGAGAGCCGAGAGAACCGCCTGCGTCAAGACCGGTTACAACACCCGTCTCCGGATCAACACACGCAATATTCGGGTCGGATGACGTCCATACTATATCGGAAATATCACCGGTTGTGGGAGAAATGTTTGTAGGCTCAAGCTGAATCTGCTGACCCTCTTTAACAGATGTGAGTCCGCTTATATCAAAAGCCTCGAGCGGCTGAGATTTAACAACGGTAAAATCTATCGTATCATTGTACGCAAACTGCAAGCACAAATTTGCAATCATCTTTACTGCCGTTGCCGTAAGCTGTACCGGGTCTGCGGCATCGCCCACAATATCCTTAATCGCAAAGCAAACATCAAGAATTGCCGCGAGGACGTTTCTGTTAATATCAATGCCTATATATTTTATGAGAATATCGGCAACCTTTTGGGTATCGAGCGTGCCGGTATGTTGGAGTTTATAAAAATAATTTATAAATTTGAGCAAGCCCTCAATAACATCCTCGGAATCGGGAGAAACCATAATTGTAACCGTTCCGACATTCTTAAACTTAACGAGTCCGCTGTCATCTACGGTTGCAACAACCTTTCCCTGGTCGAAGATAGAAGAGGATTTAACCGAATAAACCGTACCGAAATTCAGTCTCTGCGGTGTGGTAATCGCATAGAGTTGCACCTTTGAGCCGGTAGCTACTGTGGTGGGAATCTGTGACTTATTCGTAATGTGCGTTCCGTTGGGGAGAAAGGCAGCATACCATTCCTCGCACTTTTTAACAACGATATGGATAACCGCTTCTCCGACCTTTTCACCGTTTCCGTCATAGAGTTCGCAGTGAATATCGCTGTTTACCTTATCGAGATAAGTTCTGAGCGAGTCGATAAGCTGACCCTTATAGCTCTCGATATGTTCCGCAATCCACGAATTAGAGCCCAATGTCTTTTCGAGCAGGGCAACGATTTCATCCGTGTCCATGGAGTCAAGGTCTACATATTCGTTAAAGAACGCCTTTTCGATAATCTGACCGAGCGGCTTACCGATAATCGGTATGGTCTTTACCTCGTTATCAATCCAAAGGTGAATTACAGCACCCTTTGACGAGTCGAACGCTTTAATCTTACCCGTCTGGTCAACATCCGCCAGAGCAGGCGCATCCGAATACCATTTTACATAGCCGTTATTCGGAAATGTTCCGTTCATAATTTTGTATTTGAGCTGAAGTTCATCGCCCTCGAACATATACTCCTTATGTTCACTGCCGTCCTCGTCTGTCTTGGGGACTGCCGTGTTCGTGCTGTCGTAGAACAACTGTAAATCATACTTGCCGTCTACTCCGTCTCCGGCGAAAGCCGCTGTTGCAGGCAGGATACCCGTTACTGCCATCAAAACAGCGAGAAAAATACTTATCGCCTTTGAGGTGATTGCTTTTTTCATAAAAATTCCTCCTCGAACTTTTGTGATAATAGTCAATGCTTGCTCTATATATTAATAAATTTAATATATAAAATTACTATTATGTTAATTATAAACCTATACTATTTTTCCGTCAACCGAAAAAGAGGAGGCAAATATACCAAAATTTTCTTTCGTCCTTTAGATAAAATAAACAAGGGCGATATTACAATTTGTATAATTTGTGTCTGCTTTTCAAACTCTCATCGCTCCCCTTTTTCAAGTGGAGGCATTAATACGCAAAACAAAAACGCTCCTTAAAAAGAAGCGTTTAAGTAAATCTTTTCTATGTTAAATCAACTGAAATACTCGTCTGAATTTCTGTCGGTAAGCATTCCTATGTACGATTTTGTGCCGTCATCCATCTCTATAATCTTTCGTCTGTCGTAGACCAAAATCCTTTTTCCGTTCTTTGTATTAACATAGTAACTTGTGCTTATATCGGTATCGCTGTCGGGCACATTTTCAAAAGCCGCCCTTACTGTTTTTACCGAATCGTCACACACAAAATTCATAATATTTCCGTCGTATTTATCAAAAATTTCACTGCGTGAATATCCCGTTATCTTAGTAAAATCCTCGCTCACAACAGTAAGCGTAAACGGATCGTCAAAAGAGGTGCAGAACACGGGACCCGGAACATTTTTAAGCGTTTTAAGTAGGAACTCTCTTTGGAGGTCAGCCTCGTTTTGTGCTCTTTTTATAGCCGAAACATCGGTAAACATAGCGTGAAAAACAGGGCAGTTATCCTTATCATAACGCTGAATTCCGGCATTGAATTTACACCAAATATACGAGTCCTTATGGGTGATAATTCTAAGTTCCATATCTATCGGCTTTTTCGTTGCCATAGCCACTCCGATAGCCTGAAATGCGGCACTGCGGTCATCGGGATAGATAAGGTCGTCTATGCGATAAGGTCGCTCGTTAAAACTTTCTTTGGTGGTGCCGAAATATTTGCAGCACGCCTCGTTTGCGTAAAGTGCCTCAAAGTGCATATCCCGATTAACCTTAAACAGGCATACTCCGCCCGTTACCATATCGATAAGGTGATTCATCGTCCTCGCCTTATCTCGGATTTTTTTACTCTTAGCCTCACTCTTTCCCACATCAGCAAAGGTAATCTCGCAAAGAGAATTTTCGCTGTTATTGCGTGCGGTGCAGTGAACATAATTATACTTAGAGGAATTATCCATTATGTATAAATCAAGGTAAACATAAGGACTGTTTTTCTTGCATAATTTCTTTACGATTTCCTGGCGGCTCTGGGGGATAAGCAAATCAAGCAGCGACAATTTGCCTTGACAGATTTTTGAGTAATGCACTCCGACGAAATCACAAAAATGACTGTCGGCGTCCACCACGGTAAAATCCTTTTTCTTATCAACGACGCAGCTTAAAAATTCAACCTCGAATGCCAGCTCATCGGTATTATCTAACATAATCAATTAATCTCCGTAAAGGTAATTTATTTTACACTCCTTTGTAATTATATCACAAGAGTGACAAAAAATAAACAATCTGATGAAATATTTAATGATAAATTCAATTTTGATTAAAAATTTATTTCAAAAAAGAAAATTTATTCTCCCCTTTGCGTTGTAATCGGTCATAAAATATGTTATCATATGAAAACATTAGATTAATATATAGGAGAAAAATCTATGGCAAAGGTTTATCGAGTATTCGCAGAAAAAAAGAAAGGCAATGACATTGAGGCGTCCAATATGCTGAACGACCTTAAAGAAAATGTCGGAATAAAAGGCATTGAGGAACTCAGAATCATCAACCGATATGACGCACAGGGACTCAGCGAGGACGAGTTTAAGGCGGCGGTAAACGGAGTGTTCTCCGAGCCGAACCTTGACAATGTATACTTTGAACTCAAACTTGACGATGAGTGGAAGTATTTTGCAACCGAGTTTCTTCCGGGTCAATATGACCAGAGAGCGGATTCGGCGGCACAGTGCATTCAGCTTCTTACGGCAGGTGAGCGTCCCGAGGTTGCTTCGGCTAAAGTAATCGCAGTAAAGGGCGACATCACCGACGCAGAACTCGACAAGATTAAAGCCTATGTAATCAACCCGGTTGAGTCAAGACTCGCATCTATGGACAAGCCGGAATCTCTCGACATAAAGAGCGACATTCCCGCAGATATAGTAAGAATCAACGGCTTCATCGAAATGAGCGACGACGCAATTCAGGCTTACCACGAAAAAATGGGCTTTGCAATGAGCGTTGCGGATTTATGCTGGGTAAGAGATTACTTTAAGAATGACGAGCACCGTGACCCGTCGCTTACAGAGTTAAAAGTTATTGATACATATTGGTCTGACCACTGCCGTCACACAACCTTTGCCACACAGCTTGATGATATAAAAATTGACGAGGGCAAGTACTCAAAGGCTATCGAAAAAGCACTTGAGGAATACTTTGAAATCAGAAAAGAAGTTTACGGCGAGCGTAAGGACAAAATTGTTTGTCTTATGGATATGGCTTGCATCGGCACAAAACTTCTCAAAAAGAGAGGCTATGTAAACGACCTTGACGAGAGCGAGGAAATCAACGCCTGCTCAATAAATGTAGAAGTTGAAATCGACGGCAAAAAGGAGCCGTGGCTCGTCCAGTTTAAGAACGAAACCCACAACCACCCGACGGAAATCGAGCCGTTCGGCGG
>UQPH01000008.1 GCA_900542875.1 uncultured Eubacterium sp.
CCAGCCGATAGCCTCCAAATAGTTACGCATAATGGTAATATCGGTTGCACTGCGACAAAAAGAAGCGGCGATAAAATCGAAGTCCATCTTCTTGCCGAAAGACAAATCGTCCATATCTTTTTTTGACAGATACGGCATATTCAAATTAACATCGGGAACATTAACGCCTTTACGGTCAGTCAAAAGTCCGCCGTCTACAACTGTGCAGTAAATATCTTTATCAATTACCTTATTAACTTTAAGAGAAATAATGCCGTCATTAATAAGAATTGTGGTGCCGGGGTGCACATCTTTTGGAAGTCCGTCATAATTTACATAGGACTTTTTTGCAGTACCCTTGCACTTTTTTGTGGTGAGAATAAAATCTTCTCCGTCTTTAATCTCAACTCCGTTTTTATTCTCAAAATCGCCGAGTCTTATCTCGGGGCCTTTTGTATCAAGAAGAGTTGCAACGGGCATTTGCAGTTCGTTGCGAATTTTAACAACTTCGTTAAATCTGGCTTCGTGAGTATCGTATTCGCCGTGGCTGAAATTAAGGCGAGCGACATTCATACCCTTTTCAATCATACTGCGAAGAACGTTCTCATCATCGGTCGCAGGTCCGACAGTACAAATAATTTTCGTTTTTCTCATAACTTACCTCTGTATAATACCGCAATTAGGCACAGAAAAATCATATTCTATGCTCTTTACGTAATTTTATCACAAAATAAAAATAAATCAATATCTATATATTATTTAATTAAATCTTTTACGACCTCAGAAGCTATTATAAGACCGACAACGGACGGAACGAAAGCAGTTGAACCGGGAAGCGTTCTGCGAACACTTGAAGAAAATTCCTCTTTTGCGTCATCGGTTATGATGGGAGTAAGCGGCGGTTCTTTTGAATAAACAACTTTAAGATGATTAACGCCTCTTTTTCTAAGTTGCACCCTCATAACTTTTGCAAGCGGACAAACAGAAGTTTTTGATATATCGGCGACCTCAAAAGCGGTGGGGTCAAGTTTATTTCCGGCACCCATGGAGGATATAACCGGCGTGGAACATTCCTTTGCCCTCATTACAATTTCTATCTTGCCCTTAACGGTATCTATGGCGTCAACAACATAATCGTAATCGGTAAAATCAAATTGCTCTGCGGTCTCAGGGAGATAAAAGCATTTATGCGTAGTAACAACGCAGTCGGGATTAATGCTCTTTATTCTCTCCTGCGCCACATCAACCTTATCTCTGCCGACGGTATCAAGCGTGGCGATAATCTGACGATTAATATTTGTAAGAGAAACGGTATCGTTATCTATCAAATCCAGAGCTCCTACGCCCGAGCGCACAAGAGCCTCGACAGTATAGCCGCCGACACCGCCGACGCCGAAAACGGCAACTCTCGAATTTTTTAATTTTTTCATTGCCGCATCACCGAGTAAAAGCTCGGTACGGGAAAATTGATTAAGCATATTATTTATTTTCTTCCTGTAATTCTTTCATCAGTTCATCGTGGCGTTTTGCCTGCTCATCACGTACAACCTTAGACGGAACAAGACAGAACAGCAACACTGCTGCGGCGCCGAGGAAAAGTTCCATAGGATAAACTATATTTTCATCCGCTACGCCTGCGTTATGAATATTAATTATAATCTGAGCAACGAGAGGACCTATAATCATAGGGATAAGCACATACATAACTATGCGGCAACCCTGAAAGAGTCCCTCCTTACCCTTTGGGATATAATCACGGTAAGAGGCGGTAAAAAGTCCCGCCATATCGAGATTAACGCCCATGGCGAGCACGCCGCCGATTATCAAAAGGACAAGTTCGGCAGTATAATTTTTATCAATAAAGAACTTACTGAGCCAAATAATTACACAACCGACAGAGCCTGCTATAATTGTAGGATAATAAAATCTTTTTTTGCCGTATTTATCCATAGCGGAAGAAACGATAACCGAGCCGACTGCGGCAACAACCATAATAATTCCGATAGGAATAATATAGTTCTTTATCTTCATGGTCTGCTCTACGATATTAAAGAGATAGTTAATATAAACCTGATAACTGATTGACGCTACGGTAAAGCCAGAGAGGCAGACATAGAGCATTTTATTTTCTTTAATTGTGGACGGTTTTAACGAGTATGTAAAATCATTCCAAAAACTGTTATTTCTATTAGGTTTAATGCCCTTCTTATCCCTCATAACGGCTAGACCGATTAAGCCGCCGACAGTTGGCATAATGCCCATAATGATGAAAAACTTTTTCCAATCGTCAACGGTTGCGTCGGCATTGGTCAAAGAGTCGAAACCGCCGAAAACGACAGCCATGGCAAACAGCGGCATAATGGCGAGAACGGTATCCACCTTTGCTCTGTTTGCGGTATTTGTAACATCGGTAATCCATGTGTTAAATGACGCATCATTACTGACAGAGCCTATTACGGACATAATACAGTCCATGGCCACGACAAGTATAACCATAGGCAAAACCTTGTCTGCCGAGGGTTGCATAGGAACGAGCGAAAAAGCCGCAATGGTAAAGCCCCAAACAACATAACCCCAACATATGAACGCCTTACGTTTGCCTGCCCTATCGGACAATGCGCCGCCGATTAATGTCGCAAGAGTCGCAAACAAGGCTGAGAAAGCAACGAGAAGCGTTGTGGCATACGGTGCTTTTGTAATCTCATTTTGCATAAAGCGTGAAAAATACATATTTTCAACGACCCATGCAATCTGACCGACAAGTCCGAAAAGCACAATACTAAGCCAAGTTCGAAACGACAAGGCACCTGCTTTTTTTACATCAGCTGTCATAAAATCACCCTTTTTCCAAAACAGAATCAATCTCATCAAGAGACGAAATTACATAATTGATTTTATATTCATTTTTATCATACACCAAGGGTTTAGGAGAAAACAGGCAGGTTTTGATGCCCATATTATTTCCGCCCTTAATATCCGAGGTCAGAGAGTCGCCGACTATAAGTATTTCATCAAGCGACACGTTATCTATATGCTTTCTTACATAATCAAAGAAAAACGGCGACGGCTTTTCGTATCCGACCTCGTCGGAAATAAACACGCCGTCGAAAATCTTATCAAGACCCGACCTTTTAAGCCTTTCGGTTTGCACGGAATATGCACCGTTTGTAACGATATACTGTTTATACTTACCTTTGAGCGAGGACACGGTATCATACGCACCGTCAATAAAGGCGGTAGTGTCGGCAATACCGTTTTCGTAAACGGAACAAAACTCCCGTGGCGAAACATTCTTTATTCCTAGTTTGTCAAAGAATTTTTCAAAGCGGACAATCAAAGTCTGTTCTTTAGTAAATTCACCACGCTCAAGCATTTCCCAGCAGCTTTGGTTAATATCGGAATAAACCTTAACCGTATCATCACTGCATTCACCCAGAGAAAATACACGAAAAGCATTTTTTATCGAACAACTTTCACTCTTCTTAAAATCAAGCAGAGTGCCATCTACATCCCAAAGAATTACCTTAATCATAAATCAATATCAAGTTCAATCGGACAATGGTCGCTGCCCAAAATTTCCGTATGAATTTTTGCATCTGTAAGTTTATCATCAAGTCTTTTTGATGCGATAAAGTAGTCAATTCTCCATCCTGCGTTCTTTTCTCTCGCCTTAAAGCGATAAGACCACCAAGAATAAATACTTTCCTGCTCCGGATAGAAAAACCTGAAAGTATCGGTAAAGCCTGCGTCAAGCATCAAACTGAGTTTTTCTCTTTCCTCGTCGGTAAAGCCTGCATTATGATGATTTGTCTTTGGATTTTTTAGGTCGATTTCCTTATGAGCGACATTGAGGTCGCCGCAGAAAATGACGGGTTTTTTCTTATCAAGTTCGCAGACATAGCGTCTGAAATCGTCTTCCCACTCCATACGATAATCGAGGCGGAGAAGTTCCTGCTTTGAGTTCGGAACATAAACCGTAATAAAATAAAAGTCTTCATATTCGAGAGTTATAAGTCTGCCCTCTTTATCGTGTTCGGGAATACCCATACCGTAGGTAACATTAAGCGGCTTATGCTTTGTAAAAATCGCAGTGCCGCTATATCCCTTCTTTTCGGCATAGTTCCAATAGGAATAATATCCCTCGGGTGCAAAATCAATCTGTCCCTGCTGAAGTTTAGTTTCCTGAAGGCAGAAAAAATCCGCATCTATATCATTAAAAAAGTCCTTAAAGCCTTTATTTACACAGGCACGCAAACCGTTAACATTCCAAGAAATAAATTTCATATTTACACCGTCCGTTTACTGTACTGATATTATAAGTACATTATACTCTATAAGCGAATTTATTGCAATGAATATATTAAAATGTTATAATAATATGAGAAAAATTTTTAGGGGATCAAAATGATAAAAACGAGAAAGGTGTTATCAGTCCTGCTGTGCACTGCGGCGACGGTTTACACGCTATGGTATATGCATTTCGGAGTACCGTACAAAAACAGCGGAGCGCTGTCAAAAATAGGACTTGAGCACAGAATATTATTTACGATTTGGGGAGTGCTTACATACGCTGCACTGACAATGGGAATTAAACTTGCCTTTGAAAAAACAGAGCACAAGAGACTTTATATCCCCTTTTCGGTTATATCGGGAACCGGTATGCTACTGACTCTCGCCAACGAATTTGACTACGACAAAAAACTGCAATATTATCTTCACTGCACCGGCTCGCTTTTATTTTCGGCAGTAACGGGGATATGTATATTTTTATTGTTTTTTCTGCTGAGAAAAAAGGACAAAGTTTATCTTATATTTTGCGTTACGGCAGGGATTATTTTAATCGTTGATTTAATCTGTCTTTTGATTTTCAAAGAGACGGGACTGATTGAAGCACTGCCGATATTTGCAGGGTATATACTGCTGACGGTAACGAATTTAAGGAGGGACAGAGTTGAGATTAGAAGATAAGTTAAAAGGACTTGACACCTATCCGTTTCATATGCCGGGGCACAAAAGAAACAAAAGATTCGGCATAACGGGCAGTGAAATTGACATTACGGAAATTGACGGCTTTGACAATCTGCACTGTCCGAAAGGAGTTATCGCCGACATCGAAAATGATTTGAAGAAAATCTACAAATCAAAAAAATCACTGATAAGCGTCAACGGCTCGTCAATGGGAATAATGAGTGCGATTTTTGCCGTTTGTAACAGGAAAGACAAAATTATCGTTGCACGCAACTGCCACAAAAGCGTATTCAATGCGTGTATGCTGCTTGAACTTAAAATCATATACATTGAGCCGGATTACGACAGCACAAACGGATATTATTTGAGGCTGTCGCAGGAGGCGGCAGACAGGACAGTAAGAGAAAATCCCGACGCAAAGGCAATGATTATCACTTCTCCCACTTACGAGGGATTTATAAGCGAAATTGAATGTGACATTCCTTTGATTATTGATGCGGCACACGGAGCACACTTGGGACAGGGGTATTTTCCAAAATATCCAAAGGGCGACATAGTCATTTCATCGCTTCACAAAACGCTTTTGTCACTCACTCAAACCGCCGTTATAAATATATACAGCGAAAGATTAATCGAAAGAGTAAAACGCTTTAACGATATTTTCCAGACGACATCTCCGAGTTATGTTCTTATGAACAGTATTTCAATCTGTGCAGACTATGTGCTGAAAAACCGACGTGATTTTTGTGCGTTTTACGAAAATTTATGCGATTTAAGGCTGGCAGACACCAACAATCTGAGAATAATGTATACGGACGATATTTCAAAAATAATCGTATCGACGGCAGGAACGGACATAAGCGGAAACGATTTGGCTGGTATTTTAAGGGATAAATATAAAATCGAAGTTGAGGCTTACTACAAGACCTATGTGCTTCTTATGACGAGTGTTGCAGACGAAAAAGAAAAACTCGAATATCTAAAAAAAGCACTGGAGGAAATTGACGAGGGTTTAATATGCAAATATGAAAAATTAATAAAAAAACCTCCCTGCCCCGACAAAGCAATGCAAATAAAAATCGACGATGAGGGCGACGAGACGGAAATTGAAGAGAGCGTAGGCAAGGTATCAAACGAATTTGTTTATGCCTATCCGCCCGACATTCCGATAATCGTACCGAACGAAATAATAAGCAGAGAAGCGATAGAATACATAAAGGAAAGCGTAAAAAACGGAGTAAACATAATAAGCGACAGCAGTCTTATTCCCAATAAAATATTGACAAAAAAGGCAAATTAAATTATAATAATCAAGTAATAAATTTAAGCGAGGTGTTTCTTAATGAAAAGAATCAATACTTTAAGCTCAAGAAATCTTTGCGAGTCGGCTAAGAAGGGCGGCTGCGGCGAATGTCAGACATCATGCCAGTCAGCATCAAAGACCTCTTGCTCGGTAGCAAATCAGAAATGCGAGCAACTCAAAAAGTAATTTATTGATAGACTTGCGGCAGCAATTAGGCTGCCGTTTTTCTATGTCGGGAGATAATATGATACACGCATATAAAATGAACGGTTATAACATCATACTCGACCAAAACAGCGGATGCGTACATTCTGTTGACGAGGTTGCTTATGATATTATCACACTATACGAAAGCAAATCAAAAGAAGAAATAAAGGCTTATATACTCGACAAATACAGCGACAGAGACGATGTAACGAGTGAAGATATAGATCTTTGCTTTGAGGATATTGAGGCGTTGAAGGCTGACGGCAGACTGTTCAGCGAGGACACCTTTGAGGCTACGGCAAAAGAGTTTAAGAAGCGTCAAGGGGTTATAAAGGCGATATGCCTGCATGTCGCTCACGGATGCAACTTAAGCTGTGAGTACTGTTTTGCAGGCAAAGGCGAATACGGCGGAGCGGACAAAGGACTGATGAGTCTTGAGGTCGGAAAAAGAGCACTTGATTTTTTGATTGAGCAAAGCGGTACGAGAAAAAATCTGGAAGTTGATTTCTTCGGCGGCGAGCCGCTTCTCAACTGGAATGTGTGCAAAGAACTTGTTAAATACGGCAGAGAACAGGAAAAGAAATACAACAAAAACTTTCGCTTTACCCTTACAACAAACGGAGTGCTTGTTGACGATGAAGTGATAGAATTTTGCAACAAGGAGATGAGCAATGTAGTTCTTTCACTTGACGGCAGAAAGAATGTTCACGACAATCTTCGCAAAACGCCGAACGGCAAAGGCAGTTATGATTTAATCATCGACAAGTTCAAGAAATTTGCCGACAGCAGAGGTCAAAAGGACTACTATATGAGGGGTACCTATACACATTTCAACACAGATTTTTCAAAAGACCTTTTGCATATGGCAGACCTCGGATTTAAGGAATTATCTGTCGAGCCGGTTGTTTGCGACCCAAGTGAGCCTTGGGCATTAAAGAACAGCGATTTACCTATTCTAAAGGAGCAATACCAAATCCTCGCAAACGAAATGCTCAAAAGATACCGCAAGGGTGACGGCTTTACTTTCTATCACTATATGATTGACCTTGACCACGGACCGTGCATAGTAAAGAGGGTCAGCGGCTGCGGAGTCGGAACGGAATATATGGCTGTTACACCGAGCGGTGACCTCTACCCCTGCCACCAATTCGTAAGCGACGAGAAATTCAAACTCGGCAACATATATGACGGAGTTACGAACCCCGAAATTTTGGAGCAATTTCAAAGCTGCAATGTATATTCGCACAAGGAATGCAGAGACTGCTTTGCAAAATTGTACTGCTCGGGCGGATGTGCGGCAAACGCATATCACACAACAGGCAGTGTAAACGGAGTTTACGAATTTGGCTGTGAACTTCACAGAAAAAGAATTGAATGTGCAATAATGCTAAAGGTTGCGGAAGCAGAAGAAAACCTAAAGGTTGAATACTGATCATAGCACATAATTAAACTATACAAATCAATATATAACAACTCTAAATGCAAAAAGCACGCTAATGAAGTCAGACTCATTTGAGCAAACAATTCATTAGCGTGCTTTTTATATATTACCTTGGTTCTATAAAGACATCAGTAAAAAATGACACAATACAAATTCATTAATCATCGTCATCGGAGGACAGACGAAGTACAGCCATAAACGCCTCCTGCGGAACTTCAACGGAACCGAACTGGCGCATACGCTTTTTACCCTCTTTTTGCTTTTCAAGCAGTTTTTTCTTACGGGTTACATCACCGCCGTAACATTTCGCAAGAACGTCCTTGCGGAGTGCCTTAACGGTTTCACGGGCGATTACCTTACCGCCGATAGCGATTTGAATAGGAATTTCAAATAAGTGGCGAGGTATATATTTTTTAAGTTGCTCGGCGATTTTTCTTGCTCTTTGATACGCCTTATCCTTATGGATAATAAACGAAAGAGCATCGATAACATCGCCGTTGAGAACAACATCAACCTTAACGAGGTCGCTCTTTCTGTAATCTTTCATCTCATAATCGAAAGAAGCATAGCCTCTTGTGCGAGATTTAAGAGCGTCAAAGAAATCATAAATAATCTCGTTAAGCGGAAGTTCGTAATGAATATCCACTCTGTCGGGAGTGATATAATTCATATTCTTAAATATGCCTCTTTTGTCCTGACACATATCCATAACCGTTCCGACAAATTCACTCGGAACATAGATATGAGCGTCAGCAAAGGGTTCTTCGCAATAATCTATATATGCGGGGTCGGGATAATTAGTTGGGTTATCAATCTCGACCATAGTGCCGTCTGTAAGATAAATCTTATAAACAACAGACGGAACGGTTGCGATAAGGTCAAGATTATATTCCCTGTCGAGTCGCTCCTGAATAATCTCAAGGTGGAGCAGACCGAGAAATCCGCATCTGAATCCAAATCCGAGAGCACCCGAGGTTTCAGGCTCATAAGAAAGAGATGCGTCATTAAGTTGCAACTTTTCAAGAGCGTCACGAAGAACCTCATAATCGGAGCCGTCGGCAGGATAAAGTCCGCAGTAAACCATTGGATTTACCTTACGGTAGCCGGGCAGAGCCTCAGCGGCAGGATTATCGGCAGTGGTAACCGTATCGCCGACATGAGCATCGCCTACGGTCTTAATGGAAGCGGTGATATAGCCTACCTCACCGGCAGAAAGTTCATCTGTTTTTTCCATATAGGTGGCTCTCATATAGCCGACCTCTACAACAGTAAACTCGGCACCGGTGGACATAATTTTCATAGTGTCCCCTGCTTTGATTTTGCCCTCTTTTATTCTGACATAAACTATAACGCCACGATAACTGTCATAAACCGAATCAAATATAAGCGCCTTGAGCGGCTTATTATCGTTACCTACGGGAGGCTTAATTCCCTTTACTATATACTCGAGCACTTCTTCTACATTCTCGCCTGTTTTTGCGCTGATTCGAGGTGCGTCCATACACGGTATACCGATAACATCTTCTACTTCTTCAGCAACTCTTTCGGGTTCTGCGGCAGGAAGGTCGATTTTATTTATTACAGGAAGAATATCGAGGTCATGGTCAAGTGCAAGATATGTATTTGCAAGGGTCTGCGCCTCAACGCCCTGAGATGCGTCAACGATAAGAATAGCACCCTCGCACGCCGCAAGCGAACGTGAAACCTCATAATTGAAGTCAACATGACCCGGAGTGTCAATCAGATTAAAGACATATTCCTGTCCATCTTTGGCTTTATAATTAAGTTTTACGGCGTGAGCCTTAATGGTTATACCACGCTCACGTTCCAAATCCATATCGTCCAAAATCTGCTCCTGCATATCACGCTTTTGCACGGAACTGGTAAGTTCGAGCAAGCGGTCGGCAAGAGTAGACTTTCCGTGGTCAATATGAGCGATGATGGAAAAATTGCGAATATGGTCTTTATTTATTGACAAAAATTTGTCCTCCGTCAGTGTTCTTTATCAGTGTCTATTTTATTAATTGTTTTAACTTCGTTTAGTATTCTTTTACTGTTAAATAATACCTTGAAAAATCTATAAACATAAACTCCCGGCAATAAGTAAGGCCTTTTTTCAAGAATTCTGTAATCGGCAATCATTTTTTTCTTTGGCGGAAACAAGCGTTTTGTAATAAAAATACGCTTAGCCTGATTAAGCGAATCAGCCTCAATATTATTTATTTTATTAACAAGCCTTACAGTTTCCGAGCCGAAAATTCCCGAATTCATTATGACCTCAAACATCTCAAGTTCATCCTCGTCAAGCTCTACTGCGTCGAAAATTTTATATGCAATGCTTCTGGTCTTTTGTTCAAAATCCGAAATTCCATATCGACCCATAAAGTCATTGATATAATTCCAATCAAGATTTTCGCATTCTTTTTTTAAGATAAGATAATTATCAGCCAAAAATCTGATTCCGCATCCTGCTGTCGAAAAATGCTTATACATATGGCAAACCGAATAAATATATATATCATTTATACCCATATGATAAAGATAAGGATTATCGGCGTCCCGGGTTGCATTAGCCCATAAATTATCGAATTTAGGGCAAAAATCATTTCCCTCAAAAAACAAGTCCTTATGAAATTCAAACATAGAGAAAGGTGGTTTTTTATAGTCGTCGGAATTTTCGCCTGTTGCGACGCACTTATACCCATTATCTTTCATAAAAGTCCCTATTTCATCACGATAGGCAACATCAAAGAGAATGTCATTATCGCTCATTTGTCGCATTGACTGAGTAGGATAATAGTCACGAATCACAAGGCCTTTAAGCGGCATATGCTTAATCGAATGTTCGTCAAGAAAAGAATAAATCTTTTCGCGTTCGTTATTAACAACAAGCATTTTTGATATTTCGGTTAAATTATAATCTCTGAATTGTTTCTTATATTCGGACGAAATATCGGGAGCGTTTTTGATAAGCGAAATAATTATATTATAAACCTGATGCTTTGTTGCAAGCTCAAGAATATTTTGATAATTAAACTCCTTAGAATAATCAGGGTCAACCTCTTTAATTGCGCAGGAGAGAAGATATGCTAAATCAAATACATCTTCTTTTTCATATTTCATTATTATTTCTCCAAAACGCCGTAGGAATCGAGTGTTGAAATAAACTCTCTTACATCTGCGGCAATTTCGTCCTCGGGTGCGTCATATCTCTCCTGCATAGCGGAAATAATGCTCTCCTCGGTCTGTTCCTTTTGGAGAAGTTTAAAAATGTAGTTCGCACTTTCGTTATTATTTATAATTCCGGAAAGAGTTGATGACAGTTTGCCGGTAGCGATTGCAAAATTCTGTCCGTCGATATTTCCGAGTACAATTCCGTCCTTTAATTTCATAAAAATTACTCCTTAAAAATTAATATTTTTCCGCAATCTTATGAGCAACATATACGCCGCTTGCAGATGCGTGTGAAAGAGAGTGAGTTACGCCCGAGCCGTCACCGATAACATAAAGACCCTTATGCACGGTTTCGAGATTCTCGTCAAGCTCAACCTCCATATTATAAAATTTTACCTCAACGCCGTAGAGAAGTGTGTCAGGATTTGCGGTACCGGGTGCAATTTTATCAAGAGCGTAAATCATCTCGATAATTCCGTCCAAAATTCTCTTTGGCAAAACAAGCGAAAGGTCACCGGGTGTAGCCGCCAGAGTAGGCTCTACGAGTCCCTCCTCTATTCTCTTGGGATTACTTCTTCTGCCGCTTACCAAATCTCCGAAACGCTGTACGATTACACCGCCGCCGAGCATATTTGAAAGTCGGGCAATACTCTCGCCGTAGCCGTTACTATCCTTAAACGGCTCAGAAAAATGCTTTGAAACCAAGAGTGCAAAGTTTGTATTTTCAGTCTGCTTTTCGGGATCTTCATAACTGTGTCCGTTTACGGTAACAATACCGTTAGTATTCTCGTTAACCACGCTTCCCTTAGGATTCATACAGAAAGTACGAACCTGATCCTCATAATTTTTAGTCCTATAAACAATCTTACTCTCATAAAGTTCATCGGTAAGGTGAGAAAATATAACAGCCGGAAGTTCTACACGAACGCCGATGTCAACTCTGTTGGAATTAGTCTTAATATTAAGGCTGTCGCAAACACCCTCCATCCATTTACTGCCGCTTCTGCCTACGGAAATAATGCAGTTTTTGCAGGTAAAGTCACCTTTCTTTGAGTGAACCTCATATGTGCCGTCATCAAGTTTTTCAACGGAATCAATATGAGTATTAAAAAACCAATCAAGTTTATCCTTAAGTTCGTTAAAAATATTTTCAAGCACGATATAATTTATATCTGTACCGAGATGGCGAACCGATGCATCGAGAAGATTAAGCTGATTTTGCATACAGATTTTCTTAAACTCGCTGCCGGCAGTGGAATATAGTTTACACTCCTGACCGCCATGCTCTACATTAATTCTATCGACATATTTCATAAGGTCGATAGCCTTTTTTTTGCCGATATATTTATAAAGAGTACCGCCAAAATCGTTAGTAATATTATACTTACCGTCGGAAAATGCACCTGCTCCGCCGAAGCCGCTCATAATGGCGCAAGTCTTGCACTGAATACAGGATTTAATCTTTTCTCCGTCTATGGGACACTTTCTTTTTGAAAGCGGATTACCTGCTTCAAACACGGCAATTTTCAAATTCTTATTCTGCTGAACAAGTTCATATGCGGAAAAAATGCCGCCCGGCCCTGCTCCGATAATAATTACATCATAATTTGTACCAGACATATTATACCTCTCATTTGCAAGCGAACAGCACTCGCCTGCCAGACATTTTATGGGAAAGCGGACAATGCTTAGGCAATACAAATGCACATAAGCATAAAATCCCAAATTACCTTTTATATAATACCATAAAAAAAATAAAAATCAATATCTTAGATATAATTTATATATTATAAGACATTGATTTTAATAAGTCATAAATATTCTGTTAAATCGGCTGTTGAATAATTAACAAGCCTTTTCAAATCATCCGGTGCAACCTCGACCTGATAGCCTATCTTTCCGGCAGAAAAAATGATTGTATCAAAGAGCATACAACTTTCGTCAATGACGGTTTGAAACGGCTTTTTCATACCGATGGGAGAACAACCGCCGTGAATATATCCCGTAAGAGGCAAAAGTTCCTTAGACTTAATCATAGACACAGCCTTATCGCCGACAGCGTTTGCCGCCTTTTTAAGGTCAAGTTCGGCGTTTACGGGAATAACAAATACATAATGCTCGCCGGATTTTCCGACTGTGACAAGAGTTTTGAACACCTGCTCGGGATTTTGCCCCATAGCTTTTGCGGCATCCATACCCGATACGGCATCGGTATCGGCGTAGGAATAATGGTTATAGCCTACCCCTGCCGCATCAAGCAGACGCATAACATTTGTTTTGTAATCACTTATTTTATCTTTTTTAGACTTAGACATAATATCACCGTAAATTTTTTAATCACATAAGGATTTAATTTCATCAGACGAAAGTGCTTTAACAAGTAAAGCGGTATCGTTAGAATCAAGAATATATTTTTCAAGTTTATTCAAAGCAGTAAAATAATCCGTATCGCCGATAATTCCACCCTGCGAAGCACCAACGAAGACAAGTCTCCAATCCATGACCGGCTTTGAATCTATCGCATAACTGCTCTGCGGTGTCTTAGGCAAAACTGTCTTTGCATTTTCGCTGAGCGCTATCGCACCGAACGGAGTACCGTCAGGTTTTGAATAAAATTTTGGTGATGCAATGTATGCATCAGACCAATCAGGAGTATTCTTTTCTTTCTTATTTCTGCTAAAAAGTGCCATAAAATTGCTCCTATAAATTATATTTTTTCAATCAATGCGACGGTTTCTACATGAGGGGTGCGGGGGAACATATCGACGGGGGTGAGTTCGAGTGTCTTATATCCTTTTAAGGCGAGAAGTGCGAGGTCTCGGGCGAGGGTTGCGGGGTCGCAGGAGACATAGACTATTCGATTGGGCGACATCTTTTTTGCGACATCGAAAAGTTCCTTTTGGCAGCCTTTACGAGGTGGGTCAAGAATGAGGACATCGGGGATAATACCTTTATTTTCGAGCATTTTTGCAGCATCAAAAGCATCGCCGCAGAAAAATTCGGCATTTGTAATTCCGTTAATTTCGGCGTTTTTCTTCGCATTTTCCACAGCCTGCAGCACTATCTCGACGCCGTAAATTTTCTTAGCCTTATCAGCCATGGAAAGACCGATTGTACCTGCTCCGCAATAGAGGTCTATGACGGTTTCGTTACCGCTGAGGTTTGCGTACTCGGCGGCTTTTTTATACAGTTTTTCGCACTGAGCGTGATTAATCTGATAAAAAGACTCGGGAGAAATTAAAAACTTCTTACCGAGGAGAACATCGCAAATCGTTTCACTGCCGTAAAGGGTCACTGTTTTATCGCCCAAAATCACATTGGTAGGCTGCTTATTTACATTAAAACAGACGGATTTAACCTTATCATTTTTTGAAAGAAGGTACACGAGGTAATCGCTGTCGGGAAGTCTTTCGCCGTTAATGACAGCGCAAGCCATAATCTCTCCGGTGGCAAAAGCCTGTCTGAGGTAGATATGACGAAGAAGCCCCCTGCCGCTTTTTTCATCGTAGGAGAAGATATTATTTTTCTTAACCCATTTTTTGAAGGCATCAAGGCATGGCTGAAAATCCGGACTTTGAAGCCTGCAATCGGTGCAAGGGACTATCCTATGGCTCTTATAGGCATAAAAGCCATATGCCAATTCTCCGTTTTCTATACTTACGGGGTACTGCGCCTTATTACGGTAGAAGTCAACTTTATCGGCACGAATCACATCTCTGACCGGTGCATCGATATGTCCTATCCTGGCAACTGCATCGGAGACACGGCTATACTTATAGCGTATTTCTGCATCGTAAGTCATATTTCTGAAGGAGCAGCCGCCGCATTTATCGCTGACGGGGCAATCGCTTTTTATCCTATCGGGTGACGTAGTGATAATATCCTTTACTACGCCGACGGCATAATTTTTCTTTGCCTTAATAATATGAGCAAGCACCTCATCGCCGGTCACTGCACCCCTGACAAAAACAGCCTGAGAATCGTAATGACCGACCGAAGAGCCTTCGCTTGTCATATCCTCTATAACAAGCCTTACATCGTCATTTTTCTTTAGCGACATAGTTATACATTCCTGATGATTTCTTCCATCTCGTCCATTTTATTATCCATATCGGAAACGAGCTTAAACTGATTTCTTGCACGAACGAGGTTATGCTCGGGATATTCGGTTCTGAAATATGTATCGCCGTTAATATAATCGGTTAAAAATCTCATACCGCACTCAAGAGTCATAAGCAGAGAAGCGAATGCAAGGTTATCCTTTTCCGCCTGATTAAACGCTTCGCCCGCCTCTGACAAAAAGCCCTCTGCATAAGCCTTAAAGTAATCAAGTCTGCAATAAACCTTATCAAGGTCTTTTTCATCTTCCGCAGCCGAAGATGCACCGAAACGAATGGAATCGCCGAAGTCATAAAGTGCAAGTCCCGGCATAACGGTATCAAGGTCAATAACGCAGATGCACTGCTTTGTATCCTTATCGAACATAACATTATTAAGTTTTGTATCATTATGAGTAACCCTGATGGGAAGTTCGCCGGTTTTAATCATAGAGGTAAGTCTGCCCATAACATCGGCGTAGGATTTAACGAACTCAATCTCGTCATTACAGGTGTCGAGTCTGCCGCTCAAATTCTGCTCTACAGCGGGTAAAAATTCATTTTCGTATCTCCAGAGAGTATCGTGAAAATGAGGGATTGTCTCGGTAATGCTGTCAACATCAAAATCGGCAAGAAGCCTCTGGAAGCGACCGAAAGCCTGACCGCTTGACTTAAACACCTCGGGAGTGTCCGCCGTATCATAACTTATCGAATCACGAACAAAGACATATGCACGATAATATGAATTATCGCTGTGAGTATAATATCGGTGACCGTCTTTTGTTTTGATATAATGGAGAGTTTCTCTGTCGGGATCGCCGCCGTAGCCTCTGATAATTCCTCTGAGATATGAGGTTACGGAAAAGACATTACGCATAAGTTCGTCTATATTCTTAAATACATTATCGTTAACTCTTTGAAGAACATAATTCTGCTCTCCGTTTGGGGTATTATACTTAACGATATAGGTCTTATTGATATGACCCGAGCCGAATTCCTTTACATCAACAAAATCTCCGTCAAAATCGAAATTGCCGATAATTTCAATCAATTCATTTTTATTCATATAACATCCTCCGTTATAATTTCTTCTTTCCATGTTGAGCGTGGCACGCCGCACACAAGAGTATTCAGTTTTGCGAGATTATTTATTCTGTCCCTCATACTAAATCTGCCTGATTAATTTTTTATCTATTCTTGCAGCCCATGCAATATTATATGAATGGTCGCCCACCCTTTCCAAGTCTTGCAGAGCCTTAGTAAATATAACGCCGGAGGCTGTATGACATTTCTTTTCACGCAATCGTTTTACATGATTATCCTGAGCTTGTAACGTCAAATAATCTATTGTATCCTCTATATAATGAAGTTGGTGTTCCTCGTCATCGGTAAGTTGTTTATTGAGGAACGCACCGATTGACCTGTCAAGAAGTTCCAAATCAAGTTCGTAAATCTGCTTAAATTCATCAAGACCTTGTTTTGTAAAACCGAGATCGTTGCTCTTTGCGGTTTCGATACGTTCCATGAGATTAAGTGCGTGATCGCCGATTCTCTCAAGGTCGGTAATTACATGGAAAAGTTTACCTATATATTCGCTGACCTCAGGCGTAAGCTGGCGTGAGGTAACGGTAATCATATAGTCCGAAATATGATGATTAAGCCAATTAATAAGTTCCTCGTTTTCTGATATGGTATGCTTTTGGCTGTCGTCCATTTTAAGGAAACTTTCGCACGCAACGCAAAAATTCATACGCACGATTCGAGCCATACGCTCAACCTCACTGCCTATTTGAAGTGATATGGTAATGGGGTTATCGTCAACCTTAGTGTCGATAAATTCAAATCTGAGCCTTGTATCGTGCTCCTTGGGTTTAATTATAATCTCGCTGAATTTAACAAGAAGCGGAACGAACGGAAGCAGGAACACAGCAGTTACCACCTTAAAGATGATATGTGCTATTGCAACCTGCACCGAGCCGTTATCGGACAGAGTTGTAATCCACTGCACATACTGCGGAACGAATATCGCAAGCGGAGTAAATATAAGCATACCCACAAAATCAAACATAAAGTAAATGACGGCGGCACGTTTAGCGTTTGTTTTAGCTCCGATAGCAGAAAGGAAAAGCGGCATAGCCGAGCCGACATTAATACCGATAATGAGATAAATGGCAAACTTCATCGGCATAAGTTCGGCACCTGTCATTGCAAGAGCCTGCAAAACGCCGATAGATGCACTCGAACTTTGAAGCACGGAGCACATAGCGAAGCCGATTAAAAGACCGAGCAGCGGATTATCCGCCTTTGTTATAAAGCTTTGGAACGATGCGCTGGTTTTAAGCACACCCATAGCCTCGGAGCCGCTCATATACTTCAGACCGAAGAAAAGAACACCGAATCCGAGAATAATCTGACCGATATATTTTTGGCTCTGTTTTTTACAAAACATCATCATAACCGTGCCGACAAAGATACAAATAGGTGCAATTGCCGAAACATCTATGGCGATAAGCACGGCGGTGATTGTTGTACCGATATTTGCACCTATGATTACTCCTGTTGCCTGAAACAAATCCATAATTCCGGCATTGAGAAATCCCATAATCATAACGGTTGTGGCAGATGAGGACTGAATAATCGCCGTTACGAGAACACCGAGCAAAAAGCCCTTAAATCGGTTTCTTGTGAGTTTTTCGAGCAAGTCCTTCATCTTATTTCCGGCTACACGGTTAAGTCCCTCGGACATATATTTCATTCCGAAAAGGAACAATCCCAAGCCGCCGAGAAGGTTAATAATATTTACAAAACTCATAAGGTACTCCTTTTTTCATACAAGTTTTTGTTAAAAAACAAATGGCCTGCCCGGCGAGAATCGAACTCGCAGTCTCCCGAGTCGGAGTCGGGTGCATTATCCTATTGTGCTACGGACAGGTATATTAAAGCTAGAATAGCATTAAATGATAAAGTGTTCAATCATTCTCGCCCGATAAAACAATTTTACGGCTATCTGATTGCAAAACTTACGCAAAAGCATTTCTTTGCGCCGTAAGAGTCAAGCACTGCGGCACATTCGCTTAGAGTTGAGCCCGTTGTTTTAACATCGTCAACGATAAGAAAAGTCTTGCCCTCAATGTTCAAACCGTCATATACATCAAAGGCGCCGAATATATTGGCTCTTCGCATACGGGCACTCTGATTTCTCTGCGGAGGATTTTCGTATGCCTTATAAAACACATCGAGAAGCGGCACACCGATTTTATCCGATATACGCCGTGCAAGTTCAAGCGACTGATTATAGCCCCTGCGCTTTTGCCGTTTTTCGCTCATAGGAACATAAGTGATATAATCAAATTTAATTCCGCCGTATTCCCTA
Source organism: uncultured Eubacterium sp. (assembly GCA_900542875.1). Taxonomy (GTDB): domain Bacteria; phylum Bacillota; class Clostridia; order Oscillospirales; family Acutalibacteraceae; genus Eubacterium_R. Next base: position 18,543 of record UQPH01000008.1, read on the forward strand.
ATAACGGTTTTTGCCATCTCGTCTCCCATACCCTCTGCAAGTTCGGGTCTGGACGAAAACTTAAACCTATGAACAGCCTTTATGACATTTCCTTCATAATAAAACGGAGCGACAATTCTCTCATAATCGGGTGTATTATGTGCATTTTTACATTCACAGCGGCTCTTATCCTTACCGCATTTATCACACGGAGAAGAGCCGATACGAGGATTGACACGGCACAAATCGCATAAATCATCATCGATTGCAACGACATCTCCGCATAAAACACAGCGTCTGGGAAAGAACCAATAAAGCACTCTTTGAACTATCTTATTCAAACCGTAAGACTCCCTGCAATCTGTTCATAAAGAGTGTCGCCGATTCCGTCAACCTCTTTTAATTCCTCAACACTGTTAAACGGACCGTGCTCCTCTCGGTAGGCAACAATATTCTTCGCCCTAGTATCTCCTATGCCCTTAACCATAGTAAGTTCATCGGCAGTGGCGGTATTGATATTAATCGGAAAAATATGTTCCTGTGTTATATCGAGTGTTTCTGCATTCACCGACTGCGTTGCATCGGTCGGATTAGGTTCGTCATAAACTCTGGGAGATTTTACGGCAACGAAAACCAGTATTGCGCCTATCAAAATAAGTGCAACACTGATTAAAATTAATGTTTGCTTTCTTGCTGACATAATCAACGCTTCTTCTTGCTCTTTTGGTAACCGCTGCCGCTGCGGCGTCGGTTATTATTCTTACCGTAATTTTGGTTTGAATTATATTTATTGCTTTTAGGTTTCGGGTTTTGCTCTCTTACAAGGCAGTTATCGCCGTTTCCGATAAGGTCAAAGCGATGAATTTTTCTGAGTGCCTCTTCAACGAGTGCAAAATTTTTAGGATTATAATACTGAAGAAGTGCTCTTTGAAGTGCCTTATCGTGCGGCGACTTTGCCGAGTAAACCTCCTCCATAGTATATGGGTCGAGACCGGTATAAAACATAGTGGTGGAAATCGTACCGGGAGTGGGATAAAAATCCTGCACCTGCTCGGGGCGAATATGATTTTTCTTCAAAAACAGTGCCAAATCGACAGCGTCATTAAGAGTTGAGCCGGGGTGGCTCGACATAAGATAAGGAACCAAATACTGCTCCTTATTCACCTCGTCGGTATACTGAAAATACCGCTTTGAAAATTCTATATATGCCTCTATATGCGGCTTTCCCATCTTATCAAGAACAGCCGCAGAGCAATGCTCGGGTGCAACCTTAAGTTGACCCGACACATGGTACTTTACAAGTTCCCTAAAAAATGTATCGTCTTTATCCTGCAAGAGATAATCATATCTTATACCCGAGCGGATAAATACCTTTTTTACACCCGGAAGAGCTCTGACCTCTCTGAGAATATCGAGATATTCCTCATGGTTTGAATATAAATTTGCGCACGGTTTAGGCGCAAGACATTTCTTACCCTTACAGAGTCCGTGCTTCTTTTGAAACTCGCACGAGGGCTGACGGAAATTTGCGGTAGGGCCGCCTATATCGTGAATATAACCCTTAAAGTCGGGCATGGCTGTAAGTTTCTTTGCCTCTGCGATAATTGATTTTTTACTTCTTGTAGTTATGTATCTGCCCTGATGAAAAGCGATTGAGCAAAAATTGCACGCACCGAAGCATCCACGGTTATGAGTAATGGAAAACTCAACCTCCTGAATACCGGGAACACCGCCAAACTTTTCATACATAGGGTGGTACGTTCTCATATATGGGAGCGAATAAACCCAATCAAGTTCATCGGTGGTAAGAGGCGGCATAGGCTGATTTTGCACAATCATCTTTTTGCCGTGCTTTTGCTTAATAACCTTGCCTCTGATATGGTCTTGCTCGTCCTGCTGAATACGGGAAGCCTTGGCGTACTCCTTTTTTGAGGAGCAAACATTTTCATACGAGGGGCACTCGACGCCGACATATGGGGTATCCTTTGTATCAACAGCGTAAACCGTACCCTTAACATCGTGAATTGAAGTTATATCCTCGCCTGCGTTCAATCTGTCGGCAATCTCAATCGACTGATTTTCACCCATACCGAATATCAAGAGGTCTGCCCTACTGTCGAGCAGAATTGAAGGTCTGACCTTATCGTCCCAATAATCATAGTGGGCAAAGCGGCGAAGAGACGCCTCGAGTCCGCCGATAACAACAGGCGTATCGGGATAAATGTCCTTAACAGCATTCGAGTAAACTATCACCGCTCTGTCGGGTCTTTTTCCGATTACGCCGCCTGCGGTATATGCATCGGTTCTGCGTGGCTTTTTTGCCACGGTATAATGAGCGACCATAGAATCTATATTGCCGCTTGAAATAAAGAAAGCAAGTCTCGGCTTTCCGAAGCGCATAAAATCATCTTTCTTATGCCAGTCCGGCTGACTGATAACGGCAACCTTATATCCCCTTGCCTGTAAGACACGGGTGATAATGGAAGCACCAAACGAAGGATGATCAACATATGCATCGCCGGAAATATATACTATATCCGGCTGTTCCCAGCCAAGGTCAAGCATTTCTTTTTTTGTTACAGGGAGAAAATTATTCATAATATTCCTCTGAATTATCCTGATTATCTATCACATCGGCGTCTGAGGCAAAGGTCATTTGCTCCGTATTCTCCGATGTAAATTCCTCGGCAGGACCCTGAGCCTGAAGCTGAATCCACTGCTGCTTTGTGATAAGAATTTTTCTCGGTTTTGAGCCGTCCTGCGGAGAAATGATATGCTTTTCCTCCATCTGGTCCATAATCTTAGAGCCTCTGGAATAGCCTACGCCGAGTTTTCTTTGGAGGAATGAAGTTGAAGCCTTGCCTGTTTCGATAACGACATCAACAGCATCGTTAAACAGCGGGTCAAGATTTTCGCCCGATTCTCCGTTGTCGGTAAATTTACTTGAGCCTTTTTCCTGAACTGCTTTATTTTCGATTTCCTTTTGGATTTCCTCGCTATACTCGCTCTCGCCCTGATTTTTAATAAAGTCGCAAAGTTCCTCTACCTCTTCGTCGCTGATGTAACAACCCTGAACACGAAGCGGTTTATTTGCTCCGATGGGAGAATAGAGCATATCGCCCTGACCGAGCAATTTTTCTGCTCCGCCTGTATCAAGAATAGTACGGGAGTCGATAGCCGATGAAACCGTAAGAGCAATACGTGAGGAGATATTAGCCTTAATAAGACCCGTGATTACATCTACCGAAGGTCTTTGAGTTGCGATAACGAGGTGCATACCTGCCGCACGAGCCATCTGTGCAAGACGACAAATACTGTCCTCAACCTCTTTGGGAGCAGCCATCATCAAATCGGCAAGCTCATCTATGCAAATAACAATCTTAGGCATCGGGGTCATATCCTCATGCTTTGCGACATAACGGTTATAGCCCTCAATATCTCTAACGCCTGTATCGCTGAATTTTTGATAACGGGAGAGCATTTCAGACACCGCCCAACCAAGTGCACCCGAAGCCTTGCGTGGGTCGGTTACGACAGGAACAAGAAGATGCGGTATATTTTCGTATTTTGAAAATTCTACCTTTTTGGGGTCAATCATCAAAAACTTAACCTGATCGGGGGTTGCTCGATAAAGGATTGACACGATGATAGAGTTCATGCAAACCGATTTACCCGAACCGGTGGTACCTGCTATGAGTAAATGCGGCATTTTTGCTATATCGCAGAACACCGTCTTACCTGCGATGTCTTTACCGAGACCGGCAGAAAGGAGCGACTTTTGAGAAGAAAAGTCCACAGAATCGATAACCTCACGCATGGAAACGCTGTTCTTAACGGTATTGGGAATTTCGATTCCGACAGCCGCTTTGCCGGGGATAGGCGCTTCTATACGGACATTTACAGCCGCAAGGTTAAGTGCAATATCGTCGGCAAGATTTGTAATTTTATTAATACGAACGCCCGAAGCGGGTTTAAGTTCGTACCGTGTAACGGTAGGTCCTCTTGAAATATCGGTTATTTCAGCCTGTACGCCGAATGATGCAAGAGTATCAACCAAAAGTTCCGCATTCGTTTTCAGTTCGCCTGAAATATCCTTTGCGGATTTATGCTTAACAGCTTTAAGAATATTAACATCGGGAAGTTTATATTCCTTAACGGCCGATTTCATATCCTCATCGGTAACGACAAATTTCCCGACAGGCTCATGCTGCTTTTCCGTTTTAGGTTCAGGAGCCTTTTCGCCTTCACTTGCGTCCTTTACTATTTCGTCAAGTGATTTGATTTCTTCCCTGCGTTTTTTATTTCTGTTTGCGGAAGCATTTATTTCGTCAATCAGTTCGCTGTAATCGTCATTCTTTTCCTGAGCGGGCTGTTCTTTTTTTGACTTTTTCGATTTAGTCTGCTTTTCGTTTTCAGGCTTATCACCGTCAGTTTTCGGAGCCTCATCATCAAGGTAAATGTCGATATTTGCCTTTCTTCTCTCACGGCGTTCCTCAATATAAGGTGCCGCCTTTTCGACTGCCATTTTAACAGGTTTTGCCGTATTCTTAAAGAACTGATTTACCGTAACTCTTGACAGAAGCATTATATCAACTACCGCAATAAGCAAATCGACTATAATCGCAGGTGCTTTGCCCATAGTGAGAAGAAGCCATCCGAGTGCGCCGCCGAAGAGTCCGCCGTTGAAAACAAAAGGAGCCTCTTTGAATTCGGTTTTAACGGTCTCGATAAAATCACCGCCGCCCGAATTTTTTACAACGAAAACGAATGTAGACACCACGAGCACCAAAACAAGAATGCAAATCGATTCGGCAAACATTTTCTTCTCGGTATTTTTTACGGTAACGAGAGCGGAATAAATCAAGCTGAGTATCGGCAAAAGAATAGCGGCAATCCAGCCGAACAGACCGATATAAGCATTATGTACCGTATTCCACACGCCGTCACCCGTAAGCACTGCAATAAAGAAAAACAAAACCGAAACGGTGAAAATAATAACGCTGAACACCCTTGTTTTATTTTCCTTAACAGCGGCGTCTATCTCCCTTTGCTCCTCCTCAAGTTTTTCGAGTTGAGCCTTAGTATAGCGAACCGGTTTTTGGGGAGCAGGCTTTTGAGAGGTATGCTTTTTATTTTTATTTGATTTTGATTTTTTTGTATCAGCCATAATTAACCTACTTTATCTGAAAATCAATTCAAAAATTCCTACAACTAAAACAACTGCGCCAAACGAAACATCGTACCACGCAAAGAATTTAAGTAAATTATTTTTTACCAAATACTTAAACACTCTGACAAGCACAAACGAAGCGACAATCGCAATAACAACGCCAATAATCGCTTGAACGACAGTCATAACGCTTACCGCCGTACAAAGTTCGATTATTCCACGAACGAGGAGCAAAGGTACGCTGAGATAAAGCGTATAATTAAGAGCCTGCTTAGTCTTTACTCCGAAAATTAAAAGAATCGAAAACGCAACACCGACAAAGGATAAACCGGAAAGCGGGGCACACAAAAACGCCGCAATTCCGACAACAACAGCAGGAAGTTGAGTCAGTTCTTTATTATTTGTTTTTATCGTAAGCACCTTAACTGCGGCAAATAGAAGTCCGCCGGTGATTGCCATAAATATACCTTCATCGAGCAAAGTCTTATTATACTGAGTCGAGCGAAGCACATCGAAAAGAAAACCTTTTGAGCCGCATGGTATCAGCCACAAAAGCAGCGGCACAAGCGAAATGAGCGAGTTATACATAAACTGCCTTGCAGGTTTTTGAGAATTGGCCTTAGCCTCTTTATGAATAACGTCCTTAACCGTAAAGAAAAACTCATTAAACATTCTGAGAAAAAGTTTATACATTGCAACCGTAATTCCTACGGCTACGGCAATATGTATAATTCCCGTAAGGGCGGAAGAACCGCCGCCGAAACGGGACGAAAAATCATGAAATACAGAAGAGTGAGCATTTTCACTTATCGGAAGTATTATGCACAGCGCCTGAAACAGCGCCTGAAAAATTGCAGTTACAATTGACACAGTTATGTCCTCCGTGAATATCCGGCACATCAAGGAAATAACCCGTACGAATGTAATCGTAAGGATTGGTTGACCGTGGTGCGACAGCAAAATTATTATAAGAATTACTATCTGCCAAAACATCGTCGACAGCGATTATGGTATAAAGCATAAATCATTCCTCTTTTGATATAACTCGGTTAAGATAATCCAGCGCATCGCTCAAGCCGCCGAGTTCGTCAATCAAATTACATTCGACCGCCGCCTCACCGTCAAGCACCGTGCCGACATCCATAACCAATTCGCCCGTTTTCATCATAAGCGAGCGAAAGTCCTCTGCCGTGATTTTTGAGTTAGCCTCAACGAAACCTGCAATTCTGTCCTGCATTTTTTCAAAATAAGAAAGCGTTTGCGGTACGCCGAGAACAGTACCGTTCATTCTGACGGGGTGAACGGTCATAGTTGCGGTGGGAACGATAAAACTTCTGTCACAACTCACGGCAAGCGGAACGCCGATACTGTGTCCGCCGCCGAGAACCAAGGAAGCGGTAGGCGTTTTCATAGTGGCAATAAGTTCCGCAATAGCCAGTCCCGCCTCAACATCTCCGCCGACTGTATTAAGGATAATCAAAAGACCCTCTATCTCCCTGCTCTCCTCTATTGCGACAAGTTGCGGAATGACATGCTCATATTTAGTTGTTTTATTTTGACTGGGGAGAATATAATGCCCCTCAATCTGTCCGATAACGGTCAGGCAATGAATATAATGCCCGTCCTTTTTTACGGTAATGGAGCCGTTTTCAAAGGAAGATTCTTCCTCTGCGGCTTTAACATTTTCATTTTCGTCAGGCATAACGACACCTCATCACTGTTATGCCCAAAATAATACATTTTATTTTAACATTTTATGATGATTTTTTCAATACTATATTTAATATTATATATTATAAATAAAAGCAAGGACTTAAAAAGAATTAAGTCCTTGCTTAAATTTGAAGATTATTTTACATCAGTCCTGCTTACGCTTTTTTCTTGCATACAAAATCAAAGCCAAAACGAGAAGCAAAACAATCACGGCACAAACAGCAATGATAATAACATTTTTTGTATTATTCTTGCTCTGCGTCTGTGCATTTTCCTCTTGAGCACTCATAACCGAGCCGTCGGCTGACGCACTCTTAGGTGAAGCGTCATTTGAATCCTCGGCATCTTTTGAATCATTTGAGGAATCGGATTTATTGTCTGTATTTTCGCTCTTATCCTTAGAATCGGCTATCTTAGCTTTATTCTGCTCAGATGCTTTTTTAGACGAAGATTTTGACGATGACGAAGAATTGCCCTTTGAATTACTTGCAGAAGAATTGCCGCCGGAATTTGACGAGCCCGAATTTGAAGTGCCGGAGCCGTTATTCTTTGAGTCGTCAAGCATAGATGTATTTGCCTTTGTATAATCCCTTACATACATAACGACAATGTTTTCATTACCGTTCAGTTCCTGAGCGTTCATATACGAATTAACAAATACTCCGTCAACAGAATACATCCAGCCCGAATTTGGTCCATACTGTTTTTCGGACAGGTTATTAATTGACGAAACATAACTGCCGACTGCGCTGAAGTACATATTATTATCGGCAATCATTTTCTTAAACACATCGAAGACGGTAGCACCCTTGGTGAACGAATCAACATTCACTTTTGAAATGAGAGTTTTTCCGTCGAGACCCAGGAGCGAGAATGTTACGGAAATGGGCTTATCGTTTTCCAGCTTAAAGGAGGCAAGTTTTGATGAGAACAACTGAGCCTTTGTTTCAACGCTCATCTCGGCATAATCATCGGTATAATTGTTTTTGCCGAGCACAAGCAAATATGCACTTACCGGTTGCTTATAAAGTTGCTTAAACTTAGCGAGTGCCTCTTTGTCGAAATTCTTTGCATCCTTGAATTTATTATAATACTTTCCGAGTGATTCATCGCTCAAAACGCTGTTTATCTTAACGAAAGTATCATCATTCGGCGTTTCATTAAGAATAAGAGTTTCATTTGAAAGTAAGTCCTTATTGCTTGTATGGAAAAGTCTCCAGTCTTCCTGGCTCTCCCAGCCCGGAAGTTCGTCAACCTTAATGCCCGTACCCTGAATTTCGGAATGATTGCGTACGAAATCAACGCTTGATTTATCGCTGTTCCAAACGATTTCACTGTACGGTGAAAGACTGTCAATGACACTGTAAATATCGGAATTATCGCCGAGAAGTCCGCTTGCGTAATTTTCCTTTGCCTTATCCATAAGCGCAAGCTGTGCGTTGATTTCTTCACGTGTAAGGTGCTTAACGGTTACATCGATATTCTTTGTGACATAAAGGTTCGGATTTTCCTTACTTGTCATTCTTACGGTAAGAGTAACCTTTTTATCGGCGGAAGACGATTCGCCGAGCGGTCTGTAAACAAAGCCCCTGAATGAGTTTATTTCGATGACATCGGTATCCGAACTTGTAACAGAGAATTTATAATTCCAATAGTCCCAATATTCGCCGTAATTGATAGCGGAGAGTTCGCTCTTTGTAACGACATTTTTAGGGATAACGAGTTGAATATCGTTATCAACGGCGGAAGTATCAAGTTTTTTCTTGCTTGCCATATCGGTAAGTTTATCGGCAGTATAGCAAGAGAGAACAGCGTTCATCTTATCAAGAGACTGATTGAGTTCGGAGTCGGAAAGAGGCGCAATTATAACTGTATAAGTTCGAGTAACCGAAACTTCAGTTGACGGATTCGTTATAAGTGCAGTAAGAATAACGGTATGCTCCTGCTTATCACGGTAAACCTTTCCGAGATAAGGATTATAAAAAGCGTCAGCCCCGCCCTTTCTTAAGTCATCTGAAATTTCAAGGTGAGACGGATCACTGCTCTGCCAAGTAACGGTGGCATAATTATACTTTCCGCCGTATCTGTTAAGATTAGACGGAAGAGTGAGGTTCGATGTTACATTATCAAGGGACTCGTTACCGTCCTTAATTACATTTGCGTCGAGTTGCTCTTTTGCAGAAGTCTCAAGCGCAGTCTTTACGCTGTCGGTATTCCACGGAATAAGCAGAGCGTAATTATCCGTTTCGGGATAAGTTACGGTTTTGCCCTCAAAAGTAAGGTTGAAAAATACTTTAACCTGCTTGCCCTGAGCAAAACTGTTTTCGTCGATTTGGGGAAAGAAAATTTTACCGTTTGAGGACACAAGGCTTTCATCGTCTGTTGATTTAACAGTTACGGTAATACCGTCAAAGCCTTTATTTTTAAGTACGGTATTAAGTTTTGTAATAACATTGCTGTCAACGCCGTACTTTGGCTGAAGCGATGAAAAACTCCACTCCATAGAATCAAGAACGGCACGCAAATATACATCGGGGTCAATATTTTTTGACCAAACATTGATATTAAATTCCTTTGTTCCGACAGCCTCGCCTCTGGTAATTGTGGCTGTGAGAGTAACGGTTACTATATTCTTGTCGGGGAGAGTTACCTTACCCTTATCGGAGATAATTTCAGCGTTACTGCTTTTCCAAACGAGATTGCATTCATTATATTCTTTAGGCAAACCAAGGGTGCACTCTTCCTTAACGGTTGAGTAATCAAGGGTGAGTTCGTCAACTGCGGTCTTAACCTTTTTTGCATCCTCTTTTTTCTTTGCCTCGGCTGCTTCCTCTTCGGGAGTCTTTGTATTCTGCCAGGTTAAAATCGGGTAGCCGTTGTTTTTATTCTTAGTATCAGCAACGAAAGCATGAGTCTCGCCTGCGTTAAGATTTGAAAGCAAAGTATCTTTATCCGTAATCTGCACAAATTTATCGGCAGAAGTACCGCCGGGTGTTGCAGTTTGAGTAAGGTAATAACAATTTGTTACGGCAGCATTTGTAAAACCGCTGACGCCGCATTTGCTCTCGCCGATATTATAACAGTAAGCGAGAGTACCCGCAGTCTGTCTGCCTGTGATGCCGCCGCTTCTGCTTGTACCGCTTATTGTACCGGTATTATAACAGTACTTAACATTTACCTTTGCCGTTGTGTCGCCGATGATACCGCCTGCGGTTACACCGGTTACCGTAGCGCTGTTACTGCACGAAATAACGGAAGACGCAACCTTTTTATTAGTCAAGACATTACCTACGATACCGCCGACGTAATTTCTCTTTGCGCTGACAGAGCCTGCAAACGAGCAGTTTTCTATCGTACCGCCCTGAAGTTTACCGACGATACCGCCTGCACTTGAGCCTGTGGTGCTGACATTACCCTCAACTTTAAGATTCTTTACGCTACCGCCGTAAACGCACCAAAACAAGCCGTAAAAAGCGGCAGTGGTATTAATGCTCAGTCCCGATACGGTATGATTTTTTCCGTCAAAGATGCCGCTGTAAGCCTCTGTAACATAACCGCTCTCGGGCTTTCCGATAGGATACCATTCCTTAGAATTAAGGTCAATATCATCGGTAAGGACTGCATTTACATTACCGTTGGTTTTTGTATAGTCGGAAAACCATGCAAGTTCTGCACCGTTTCCTATTTGATACACTCCGTCCACGCAGTTTGGTTCCTGCTTATCCGTACCGTTCCACGCCGTTGAGGCGAAAGCGGGCACGGCAGAAAGGGTGCTAATCAATAATATCGCCGTCAATATTAATGACACAATTCTCTTTTTCATTTTTATTCTCCTTTGGATGTTCTTTTTTGTATCGGATTCGGTTGGCTTTTTGCCTTTCTCGTCTGTCCAGTTTTTTCTGTTCTCTGAGAGGGTTCGGCTCTTTTATGCCGACAGCCTCGAGTGCTCTCGGCCAGGGGCCGAAATATGACTTAATGTAAGCGACCTCATCATCTGAAAAATCGGATTTTTTAGGAAGTTTTTTGAGTGTTTCATATTTTTTCAAAAGTAGGAAAACACAGTCTTCTTTTGTCAATTTAACGCTCATTTCAACCTCCTGAATAAAAAATGCACATTCCTACAAATAATTGTAAAAATGTGCAACGATATTTGCAAAACGAACAAGCCAAAGAATACAAACCTTCTTCGGTTGTCTGACAAACGGTTGCACTCTTCACTGTCCAAAAGCGATACATAAACCACAGTATTCGGCAGGTATCCCGACTTAATGAACGGCAGAGCCTTCAAATTACGGTAATGACGGTTGCGACGGATTTTCACCGAACTTCCCCTTAAATGCGACTGACGCAACACCGAATACAGATTTATTAAATTTTCATTTAGCCGAGCAAGAAAAATGCGAATTTATTTTTCGCATATGTTTCTTACTCGGCCTGTTAAAAAGTTACCGAGCCGTATTCTTACTTAAAGAAAAGCGGGAGCTTTTCGAGATAAATAATATCGTCTCTGTCTGCCGCATCGCCCTCTGCAAGCGGAAACGCAGAAGCAACAACATTGGCATTAAACTTTGAGAGGAGTTCCTTTACGGCTTTAAGCGAACCGCCTGTTGAAACAACATCGTCCACTATGAGAACTCTCTTTCCGTCGAGCAAATCCCCGTCCTCGTGGCCGAGATAAAGAGCCTGCTCTTTTTGGGTGGTGAGTGAAATATCAACTACCTTTTCAGGGTGATCCATATATACCTTAACGCCCTTACGAACAACAATATATTTCTTGCCCGACATTTTGCTCATCTCGTAAGCGAGGGGAATGGACTTAGCCTCGGGGGTTACTATGTAGTCGAACTCGGGAACCTTCTTTAAGAGTTCCCTTGCACAAACCTCGGTAAGTTCTACATCGCCGAAAAGAATAAATGCGGCAATGTCCATTTTGTCGGAAACGGGAAACTTCTGGAGTTTACGCTCAATTCCGCCGATTTTCAGTGTATAGTATTCTTTACTCATATCAGCTTTTCTCCCAACTCGACTCCGCCGATAACATGAAAATGCAAATGCATAACAGTCTGTCCGGCATCGGAGCCGCAGTTATTAATTATACGATAAGACGAAATCCCCTGTGATTTGGCAATTTCCGGTATCTTTTCAAATATATGCTTTACATAAACGCTATTGAGTTCGTCAACATCATTGGCGGACTCAATATGCTTTTTAGGCACACAGAGAAAATGAACCGGTGCAACGGGATTAAGGTCCTTAAATGCAAGCATCATATCGTCCTCGTAAACCTTGGTTGAGGGGATATTGCCGTTTATAATCTCACAAAAAACGCACATAGTCATTCCTCCGTATTACTTAATCAGAGATTTCACAATTTCTTCTACGGCAGAGAGCGCACCGTCAAGTTTTGACAAATCCTTTGCTCCTGCCATAGCGGAATCGGGACGACCGCCGCCGCCGCCTCCTGCGAGTGCGGCAACCTGACGAACAAGATCTCCTGCCTTAACGCCCTTAGCAATTGCATTCTTGCCGCAAACGGCAACAATGCTCGCCTTATCGGAATTAACTCCTGCAATAACGGCAACTGCGTTATCGGACTTTGCCTTAATATCGTCGCCCATGGTGCGAAGTGCGTCGGGAGAAGCACTGTCAAGTTTGGCTGTATAAACCTCAAGGCCGTCAATTTCAAGCGGCTTTGAAAACATATCTGCACTCTTAAGTTTAGTCAGTTCGGCATTAAGGTTTTGAATTTCTTTATCCTTTTCCTTACTCTCGCCCAAAAGAGCCTCGACACGGCAGGTAACATCGTTCTCGCTTGTTTTAAGAGAGGAAGCGACAGCCTTAACCGTATTTTCCTGTTTATTGAGATAAGCGATTACATTAGTGCCGGTAAGAGCGGTAATACGGCGAACGCCGGAAGCAACGGAAGCCTCTGAAACAATCTTAAACAGTCCGAGTTGACCGCTGTTTGAAACATGAGTACCGCCGCAGAACTCGGTTGAAAAATCTCCCGCTTTAACTACTCGTACAACATCTCCGTACTTTTCGCCGAAGAGCATCATAGCGCCCATTTTCTTAGCCTCTTCGATAGGCATTTCCATCATCTCAACTTTTTGCGCCGAGAGGATAAATTCATTTACTCTGTTCTCAACGGTTGCGATTTCTTCATCAGTCATCGCATTAAAGTGAGTAAAGTCAAAACGAACCTCATTTTCGTTAACAAGCTGTCCTGCCTGCTCTACATGAGTACCGAGAGTTTCTCTTAAAGCTGCCTGAAGAAGATGAGCGGCAGTATGGTTACGCATAATTGCAAGTCGTCTGTTTTTATCAATCTCGGCAGTCACTTTATTTCCCGGGGAAAGAACGCCCGAAGCGACAACGCCGCTGTGGATATAAACGCCGTCTGCATTCTTTGCGGTATCCTCTACGATAAATTCTGCGCCGTCAAGTTTAATCACGCCTGTGTCGGCAACCTGACCGCCCGAGGTTGCATAAAACGGAGTTTTATCAAGAATTACAGAGCCCTTTTCACCTATTCCGAGCATTTCAACCTGCTCACCGTCGGAGTTGATAAGAGCAAGAATTTCTGCCTCGCACTCAAAATCAGTATAACCGACGAACTCTGTTTTCTCAGCCTTAATCTTTACGCTCTCGCCTTTCCAAGCGTCTGCACCTGCGTCCTTACGAGCGGCACGGGCAGTTGCCTTTTGGTTTGCAAGAAGTTCGTTAAATCTATCCTCGTCAACGGTCATTCCTTTTTCCTCTAAGACATCCTTAGTAAGGTCAAGCGGAAAACCGAAAGTATCATTAAGTTTGAATGCGTCGTCACCTGAGAATACAGTGCCTTTTGTATTTGCGATATATTCGTCAAGCAATGCAAGACCTGCGTCAATAGTCTTACCGAAAGACTCCTCCTCAGAAAGAATTACACGCTTAATAAGTTCTGCCTTATCCTTTAGTTCGGGATATGCTACTTCGTTATCTTTAATAACGGTATCGCACACCTTATAGATAAACGGCTCGTTAACTCCGAGCAATCTGCCGTGGCGGCACGCTCTTCTGATAAGACGACGAAGGACATAGCCTCTGCCGTTATTTGACGGAATAACGCCGTCGCCTATCATAAATGTTGACGAACGAACATGGTCGGTGATAACACGAAGCGAAACATCGTTTTTAGCGTCATCGTGATAATGAACGCCTGCGATTTCGCTGATTTTCTTCATAGTGTTCTGTACGGTATCAACCTCGAAAATATTATCAACGCCCTGCATAATGCAAGCAAGTCTTTCAAGACCCATACCGGTATCTATATTTTTATGTTTAAGTTCGGTATAATTTCCGTTGCCGTCATTATTAAACTGACTGAATACATTATTCCAGAACTCCGTATATCTGTCGCACTCGCAGCCCGGTCCGCAATCAGGAGAGCCGCAACCGTACTTTTCTCCACGGTCGAAGTAAATCTCCGAGCAAGGTCCGCATGGTCCCGAGCCGTGCTCCCAGAAATTATCCTCCTTACCGAGGCGAACTATATGAGACGGATCAACTCCGTTTTGCTTAGTCCAGATTTCGTAAGCCTCATCATCGTTTTCGTAAATAGTAACATAAAGTTTATCGACAGGCATTTCAAGAACCTTGGTGCAAAATTCCCATGCCCAAGCGGTAGCCTCTTTTTTGAAATAATCGCCGAACGAGAAGTTACCGAGCATTTCAAAAAATGTACCGTGACGTGCTGTTTTACCGACCTGCTCTATATCGGGAGTTCTGATACATTTTTGGCAGGTTGTAACTCTGCTTCTCGGCGGAGTCACCTCGCCGGTAAAATACTTTTTCATAGGTGCCATACCGGAATTGATAAGAAGAAGACTCTTATCTCCGTTAGGCACGAGAGAAAAGCTGGGGAGTCTGAGATGTCCCTTGCTTTCAAAGAAAGAAAGATACTTTTCTCTGAGGTCGTTTAATGAAGTCCATTCCATAATTTTATCTCCGAATCCGACGAAAAACCGTCGAATTATTATCTTCTAAATTTATTCTAAAAACAACATCAAGGCGGGAGAGGTCTCCCGCCTGTGCATACATCATAACTTTGATGCGATATTAGTCAATTCAACAAGTTCTTCCTTTGTAAAGGTAAGTCCCTTGCTCATCTTTGTATGATCGGGTGACCAATCTCTGACATCAACCTTCGGCTCTCTGCCGTTCCAAGAGATCATATTTACCTCTCTTGTCCATCCACGGGATGTCTCGGAAATAACACCGAGATGCTCAGTAATTTCGTACTTAATTTCCGGCACTGTATTTTCCTCCTTTCATGAAACTGTATATCTCTTAATCATAAGCAAATTATTTATTAAGGTCTAGTACAATATTCTGCGTATCCTTTGCAATCATCAATTCCTCATCCGTTGCAAGGATAAATACTCTGACCTTATCGGTTTCTTCTGTAAGTTCTGCCTCGGCGCCTTTTTGGGTCTTTTGGTTAAGAGCCTCATTGATATAAACACCGAGATAACCGAGATATGAGCAAATCTTTGAGCGAAGCCATACGCCGTTTTCGCCGATACCGCCGGTAAACACGATAGCATCAACGCCGTTCATAGCAGCCACATAAGAACCGATAAACTTAGCAATCTCGTAAGCCTGCATTTCGTGAGCGAGAATAGCACGCTCGTTACCGTCGTTTTGTGCGGCACAAATATCACGGTCATCGGACGATATGCCCGAAATCGCCTCAACACCCGATTTCTTATTAAGGATAGTATCCATTTCTTCGGGAGTGAGACCCTCTTTTTTCATGATGTATGTCACTGCCGACGGGTCAACTCCGCCCGAGCGTGTACCCATCATAAAGCCGTCAAGAGGAGTAAAGCCCATTGAGGTATCAACTACCTTGCCGTGCTCAACGGCTGCGATAGACGAACCGTTGCCGAGGTGGCAGGTGATAATTTTAAGGTCCTTAATATCCTTACCCATCTTATCGGCAACTCTATGCGATACAAACTTATGCGAAGTACCGTGGAAGCCGTAACGACGAACGCTGTACTTTTCGTAATACTCATAAGGAAGAGCATACATATATGCCTTTGGCGGCATAGTGGAATGAAAGGCGGTATCAAATACGAACACCTGAGGAACATCGGGTCCCACAACTTCAAGGCAAGCCTCATATCCCTTAAGTTCCGCCGAATTATGAAGCGGTGCAAGAGGTGCAAGATAATTAACATTATCAACAACCTCCGGAGTAACAAGAACGGACTTTGTGTAAATATCGCCGCCTTGTACGATTCTGTGACCGATAGCGTCAATTTCGTCAAAGCTGTTCAAAACTTTATGTTCGCTCTCGGTAAGGATAAACTTAACCTCGTTAAATGCGTCGGTATGAGTCATAAGTTCCTTATCGAATGTGAACTTACCGTCATCGGTTTTAACTATGACATTTTCTTCGCCGCCGTTGATTTTTAAGCCGATACGCTCTATCGCGCCCTTTGCCATAACCTTCTCGTTAGCCATATCAATAAGCTGATATTTAAGAGAAGAACTACCGCAATTAATTACAAGAATTTTCATAATTTCTCTCCAAGACTTGAATTTGCTGTAAAATACCTATATAATACAGTACATAATAATAATATATTTTATATTATAAAATGTCAATAGTAAATAAGGAAAAATATATGAATTTCGGAATCATCTGTGAATTAAATCCCCTGCACAAAGGGCACAAACATCTTTTCGATTACTGCAAGAAAAACGGTGACGGACTCATTTTGGCTATGAGCGGCAACTTTACGCAAAGGGGCGATTTTGCCGTTTACGACAAATATGAAAGAGCAAAAACGGCAGTGGAAAACGGAGCGGATTTAGTAATAGAAATACCAACGGTCTGTGCGCTTCAATCGGCACAGGGATATGCGAAAGCGGGAGTAAAAATTCTGGAGGCGACCGGGATTTGTGACACGCTTGCATTCGGTGCGGAGAATGCCGACATCGGCGAACTGAAAAGAGTCGCAAAGGAAATAACCGACAGAGACGGCGAAATTACCGAGGCACTGAAAAGCGGACTGTCCTACCCTGCGGCAAGGCAAAAGGTTATCGCCTCTCCCCTGCTCGCAACGCCGAACAACATACTCGCAATAGAATATTTAACCTACACAAAACTGAATGCTGTTGCAATAAAGAGAATCGGCAAGGGTCACGACACGGATGACGCAGATTACTCGGCAAGTGAGATAAGACGGCACTTAAACAAGAACGAAATATGCTGTCTTGAGAACTGTGAAAAGGCTATGCTCTACAAACTCAGGACAATGAATGCCGAAGATTTTGCAAAAATCGAGGATGTGTCCGAGGGACTTGAAAACAGAATTGTCTCCTGCGTGAGAGACGCAAAAAGTATAAACGAGCTTTATGACATGATAAAAACAAAACGCTACACGCACTCGAGAATACGCAGGATAATAATGAGGGCATATCTCGCAATAACAAAGGATATGGGAAAAGAGGTCGCATACCTACACATTTTAGCCTTTAACGAAACAGGCAGAAAAATGCTCGCCGAAATGAAAGAAAAAGCCGAATTGCCGATTATAACGACATATTCGGGCATTAAGGACGAAAAAGCAAAAGCGGCATTTGAAACGGAGGCACGTTTTACCGACATATATTCGCTGGGATTCAAAACCCCACGCATATGCGGCGAAGAGCAAAGAGCAAAAGTAGAAATAATAAGCAAATAAAACAAAAAGCTATGAGGCGAAAATCAATTTCAAATCCTCATAGCTTTTACTTTTTCTGCAAATTCTTCTTTGCTCATCATATTATTTATACAAGAGATAAGAGACGAAACGGAGAGAAACTCGGGCAAATCAAGTTCGGCACAAAGTTCTTTTCTTTTTTTCTTTGAATCGGCACCGCCCGTGAGACCGAGTTCAAAAAAATCCGCTGTGGTAACAGGATTATCGCAAGTGACTTTAGAAGCGGTTACGCCCGCTTTTTCAAATGCGTTCAAAATAACCTCGGTGCTCATTCCCTCTACGCCGATTTTGCCCTCTTTGGACGGAGCGGCTTTTCTTTTTTCCTTACCGTAAACATCGGGTATATACACATTTTTAATCCGTGATTTAGGTACAGCCGATGCGATATGACTGCGAATCATAAAACCTGCGTGGTCGGAATCGGTCAGAACAACTATTCCTCTCTCAAGAGCAAGTTTTTTTATAAAGGTAAGTTTTTTCTTATCCTTAAAAATCGAGAAACCGTCCGTCTCCAAAATAAAAGCGTCAATGATATTTGACAGTTTAATCTTATCATATCTGCCCTCAACAATGACCGCCTCGTGAATTTTAATCTTTTCTCTCATCATCCGTTCCTCAACATAAGTAATTTTGTAACAGCTTCCTCAAGCAGAAGATTAGGATTAAGCGAGGTAGATTTAAGCATTTCGTCCGTTTTGCTGAGAACATCTATGGCATCTCTTAAATTTGCAAGAGACAGTTTTTTGCTGTCACGAACGGCATTTGTGATAAGCCATTTACGGTTACCGTAGTTAAAATATTTTGCAAGCGAAGCCTCACCCTCACCCGAAGCGAGAGCGCACTTAGCCCTATACATATCAATATAGCACGAGGAAATGACGGACAAAACGGAAATAGGATTTTCCTTTTGGGCGAACATTGCCCTGAGAACCTCATATGCGCCGTCTGAATTTCCGGCAAGAATAAACTTTGACAAATCGAAAACTCTCGCCTGAAGGCATTTTACGGCAAGCAAATCAATAACCTCTCGATTTATTTCGCCGCCGTTTACATAGCAGCACATCTTATCGAGTTCGTTAAAAACGGTTTTAATATCATTTCCGACTACGGAGACGAGATACATGGCGTCATTCGACGAAAGAACGCAAGATGCTTTTTTTGCCTTTGCAACGGCAAGGCGGGCAAGGTCACGCTCACTGCGTTTTTCAAAATCAACACATACGCCTACTTTATCTACGGCGGATTCTATATTCTTCCACTTTGAGTCTTTTTTTGTATCGACCTCGATATTGTCAAACCAAAGCACGATGATTGCACTTTCGTTAGGGTCGGCGCAATACTTCTTAAGAAGTTCTATATCATCCTTTGATTTATTCAAGGGATAATCGTGAACAAGCAAAAAGGAATGACTGCTCATAACAGGCATCATATCGGCATCATTGAGTATATCCGAAAAAGGAACTTTGTTTGAATCGTACTGATGAAAATTAAAATCGGCAAAGGCAGGGTCAAGAATTTTGCTCTTGAGTTTTGAAACATAATGTTCTTTGAGATAACTTTCCTCACCGTAAAGCATATATATCGGAGAAAAATCGCCGCTTTTTATTCTGTTTTTAAGTTCGGTTTCTCCTATTTTAGCCATTATCAATTCTCCTGATACTGTATGTGTTTTTATTTTTTATCGAATAAAGTGCGTCCGCTCTGTCAAGCAGTACCGTTCCGTGCGAATCGACTGCCTTTGAGCTGTACAAAAAGACATCGGCAGACGAATCGTTACCGAGCGTAAAGCCGTTTAAGTCGAAAACAACTCTGCCGTTTCTGTAATAAAGGCGGCTGTTTTCGCCGAGATTAACGGCGACGGCGTTATTTACAATCAAACAGTCCTTGCTCGAATCATTAAGTATTGTATCATTAAACTCATTACAAATCAAGGACGAGACATGAACGCTCTTGCAAATAAGTGAAGAATAGTAATCATTATCGGAAACGAGAACATCCACAGAAAGTGCATTCTCATTAAGATAATTAACAACAGCAAAATATTCGCCTGCATTGCTGACGCCGAAAACCACGGTTTTATTATTACACCTGACCACTCCGGCGTCCTCATTTATGACATATACATAAGCGGTATTTTTGTCAACAATTGCAAAAGCAGATGACGACACTGAAAAGATGAGAACACAAAGGGCGGCACAAAGTTTATAAAGTTTCTTATTATCGAGCAAAACGCACACGGCAATCAGAATGAAAATCGCCGCAAATACATAAGAATAACGATAATCAAAAGTGAATGTGGGATTTCCGAGAGAATTAAAAAACGAAACGCATCTGACTAAAGCGTTATCAAGCAAATATGTAACCGAAGCCGCAACGATGCTGACGAACGGAATA
Organism: uncultured Eubacterium sp.; assembly: GCA_900542875.1. Lineage (GTDB taxonomy): Bacteria > Bacillota > Clostridia > Oscillospirales > Acutalibacteraceae > Eubacterium_R. The sequence goes on from UQPH01000008.1 coordinate 38,553, forward strand.
TTAAGAAGTGACAGCAGATAAAACACAATCGACGAAACAACGCACGCACTGCCGAGAGGAATTGCAACAATATTAGCCACGGCAGAAATTACGGACACACTGCCGAAAAAGACATAGCAAACGGGCATCGTTACCGCCCCGACAATAACGGAAGTGTAAAATCCCGACAGTACATTAAAAAGTCCGTCACGCAAAATCTCGCCCTTTGTTTTATTGAGCGGGTCAATATATTTAGCTCTGAGTTTTTCGTTAAACAGAGGAAACACGACAACCATCGCAAGAATGCAGGTAACGCTCAACACAGCGCTGATATCGCAAACGGCATACGGATTAAGGCACAAAACTGTAACGGCAATGCCGAGTGAATTTAAGCTGTCTCCTCTCATACCGAAAAATTCGGCGCAAAGTATGACAATAAGCATAGTTCCCGCACGCACAATCGAGCCAGAGAAATCGGCAAGCATCATATAAAAAAGAGTTATCAAGATACAAATAACGGAGCAAATACGTTTATTCACTCTGAACTTTTTCAAAATGAAAAGCAAGACTCCCGTTATAACCGACAGATGCAGACCCGAAACGGCAGTTAAATGCGAAATGCCGAGAGTTGTAAACGCAGACTTTATGCTATCATTGAGCAGTTTCTTACTGCCGGTTGTAAGAGCGACAGAGAGACCGCCGAGATAATTGCCGAGGTAGGAAACCATGGTGTTTGAAATATGTTTTTTCAAATAAACAACATATTTCATCGGCGAACGAACGGTGTCACCTGCACCTTTAAGATAATTAAGGCCGGCATTTACATAAACTCTATCGGAAAATGAACCGTAGGACTTAAAGGCATCGTCATATTTTACATAAAAATTCAGTAACGCCGTATATTCCCTGTACGGCTCAAGGTCGGTCAGTCCGTCGGTTTTAACAACAACGGCGAAATTTTGAACCGCATTCGGCAAATCGACCGATGTTATCTTTGCATCATACGAATATTCGTCCTTTGCATCATCGGTAACATAAAAGGTACATTCAGCCGTTTTAGAGTCAAGAGCTCTTTCGGGCAAAACTGCGGCGTTAAAGTTAAACAAAAACAAAAGACAGGCTAGAAGTGACGTACCGGCGCAAAGCGGTACAACCTCAGCCCGTCTTAAAGCAGGGAGCAATAGGCTTGCAACGAAAATCACTGCAAGCCAAATTGCCGCTATTTTAATATATTCTCCGTATGTTATCGGCACGAGACAAAGAACAATCTGGGTCAATGCCGCCGAAAAGCCGATATACGCAAACACTCTTTTCATCTGCTTTTGGTTAATTTAACTGTTAATTTATTTATTTTCATAAGGTTCAACAAGGAACGAAAGCATCTGCTTTTGTCCTGCCTTAACCTGATACTTATCTCTTACGAAAGCCTGACCCGGAAGGTCACCGCCAACACCGTACTGAGAAGAATCAACTGTAACGGTTATATCATTATCACGATTAATTTCATTTACATGTTGGAATTTATCGAGCATAAGCGGAGTGTACGGAAGTGCAGAGAACATAAGCGGTTGCTCATAGTATGCAGTAACCTTAATGCCCTTGCCCTTTTTGTCGGTAAGAGTAAAATATCTTACGTCCGCTCTGGTTGACGATTCCTGAGGACGCATATATGTGTACTCGAATTTATCAATAGGAAGAGAATAGTTATCAATCTTATAACCCGACTTACGGTCAGGATATGACGGAGCCTCACCTCTGCCGTACCAAGAAATCTGTGTAAGGCTTCTGTCAACATTCCACTCATAGCCAAAGCGAAGCAATGCAGCCTTTGGTACAGCACTGTGGAACACGGCAAGTCTGCCGTCGGAATAAACGGTATAAGAAACGAACGCATCCTTCATATGAGGCACGCTAAGCGCAATCCTTACCTTAACGGTACCGTCATTATTTTCAACAGATGTTTTAACAGCCTTAACAGCCTTAGTTGCACGCTTCCACTTATAGTAAGGGTGAGCGAAAATAAACGGTGCGGTGAAGTTAAGAAAGTCAATATCGTTATCTGTAAGTGCTCTGAAGTAGTTTGGTGCCATAGGTGCTGTCAAAAGTTCTTTGCCGTCAACAACATATGATACTACTGCTCCGTCAACAATTCTTACGCTGTAAGTCTCACCTGTAATTTGGACAGTATTATTCTTTTGGTCAACATCGGTTTTAACCGTTTGCTTAACCATAGCAGGCTTTTGCATCGGGTTGAGAATAAACTGGTCATATGCGATTTCGGCATTATTCTTAATACCGAGACTCTTTTTCTTAGAATGGAATGATATAGTCAATACGCATTCCTTATCCTGAGGAAGTTTAGAATAATCATAAGGAATATCAATAAACTGTTCCTGAAGAGGTGCAACGGCAAATTTTTCCATTTCGCCGCTTTGAATTTCCTCACCCTCTGCTTTAATTACCCACTTGCACTTAAACGAGGCAACATCGGTAAACGCAAAACGAGAACGAACATTAAATCTGCCCTTAGACAAATCAAAGGCGGTGGTCACAATAGGTCTGTAAACATAGCGCATTTCTGTATACTGAGGATGCGGCTCACGAAGGGCGGAGATAACACCGTTAGCACAGAAATATGTATTAGAACCTGTCATAGCGGTAGTGTTAATTCCGCTGTACCAATGTCTTGGCTCATCCTTTTCAAAGTCTGTTCCGTAAAGATAATTATCCTTACCGTTTTCGTCCTTTACATGGAGCGTTTGGTCAACCCAGTCCCAAATGAAACCGCCTGCCATATTGTCATACTTTTCAAAATCGTCCATATACTCTTGGAAATTTCCCAGGGAATTTTCCATACTGTGAGCATATTCGCAAAGAAGTACAGGCTTATTATACATTTCTGCTTTGATAGGTTTAGAGTCTGCGGCAAGCTGATTAGCGATATTATCATAGAGTGAAATCGTAATAGGCTCTTTATTTCCGAGCTTTTTCATAACATCCTCGGTAGGATACATACGGGAAATAACATCACTCTTAGTTAAATCAAAGTCACCTTCATAATGGAACTGACGGGTATCGTCAAGAGCCAGAGCCGCCTGCTTCATCTTCATAAAGTTATCGCCGTCGCCTGCCTCGTTACCGAGAGACCACATAAAGATACAAGGATAGTTTCTGTCACGAAGAACCATTCTTTCCATCTTATCAACAGCAAGGTCTGTCCAAAGCGGATTTGAGCCGGGAACGCCCTTACGGCGAACGCCGTGTGATTCGAGATCGCACTCGTCCATTACATAGAAGCCGTACTGATTACAAAGGTCATAAAAATAAGGGTCGTCGGGATAATGAGAAGTACGAATAGCGTTTACATTACCCATCTTCATAAGGTCTAAATCCTTAGTATACATCTCTTTTGGTACAGCCCAGCCGTCATCCATATCGAAATCATGACGGTTTACACCGCGAACAAGCATGGGAACTCCGTTAAAGAGAATTTTTTCGCCGACGATTTCCACCTTCTTAAATCCGATGTCGAATGTCTTAACGCAGATAATATCATCGTCTTTGTCCTTTAGAATCATAACAAGTTTATAAAGATTAGGTTGTTCTGCCGACCACTTTTTAGGATTTTTAATATCGTTAGAAATGCTCACCTCACCGTTGCAATTTGCAGGAAGAGAAATTTCTGCATCATCGAGCGGAATTTCCTTATCGGTATCGCTGATGAGATAAGAATTTACCTTAATGATTTTATCCTCGTTTGAGGTGTTATTGATATGAAAATCAATATCAAGGACAGCGTTTTTATATTCACTGTCCAAATCGGTTTTTGCATAAAAGTCAAAGAGTCTCTGCTTAGGCTCCGCAAAGAGATAAACCTCACGATAAATACCGCAAAGCCACCACATATCCTGATCCTCGATATATGTAGAAGCGGCATAACGGTATACCTTTGCGCAAACAGTATTTTCTCCGTCATTAAGATACTTTGTAACATTAAATTCATGAGGAGTCATGGAACAGGTAGAATATCCTACATATTCACCGTTTATCCATACCTCAAGAGCAGCCTTACAAGCACCGAAATGAAGAAAAATATCTCTGCCGTCCCAATCCTTATCAACTGTAAACTTACGACGGTAAACACCGATTTCCTGCATTGTATGGTCGATGCAAGGAATTTTCATTCTTGAACGGCTGAATGCCCTCGGGAACGTACTTGCATAGTAATAAGGAACGCTGTATCCCTGAGTTTGCCATACGCCCGGAACGGTTATATCGCCCCATGACGAATCATCAAAATCAGCTTTTTCATAGCCCTCGGGCAAAGGTGCGAGACCTCTCTGCCAGTAGAATTGCCACTTTCCGTTAAGACTTTGCTTATACTTAGATTCATCCCCCGAAAGAGCATCCTCAACACTGTCAAAGGGCATCATAATTGTATGCCCTTTTTCTTTATTGATATGAACCTTTTTAGGGTCCTCCCAAATGTACTTTTCTGCCATAATTTACCCCTTTTTAATCAATAGATATTACTGCACGGTAAGCAGCCTCGGTAGCGTTTGCAATTCTGCCGACCCTTTGGCTGTCACCGACATTAATTACCTTATATTTTGCACTGTCCTTAATCTGCTCATAAAGTCGATTATCACTTCTTGAGCCGAGAGAAAGCACAACATAATCTGCCTTAACGGCAGTTTTTTCAGCAGTTTTTGTATTTTCGGTAACAATACCGTTTTCATTTATCTCAACAAGTTTTGACGAGGTCATAAACACTGTACCT
>UQPH01000009.1 GCA_900542875.1 uncultured Eubacterium sp.
TGGCAGGCGTAAGAGAAAAGACAGAAAACAACGATTACCTCGGATGCTTTAAGGGCACACCGGCTGTGCTTATGACAGCCTGCTTGATGTCCATAGCCTTCTATGGTTTCAACGCATTTGCGTAAGGAGGGCTGAAAATGGATATTAAAGCAGTATTGATTGCGGTTTTGGTAATCGCAGTAATCGCAGTAATAATCGGTTTAGTACTCGGCATTGCCGAAAAGATATTTAAGGTTGAAGTTGACGAAAAGGAAGTTGCGGTAAGAGAAGCACTTCCCGGAAGCAACTGCGGCGGCTGCGGCTACGCAGGCTGTGACGCAATGGCGGCGGCTATTGCCAAGGGAGAGGCTCCTGTATCCGGCTGTCCCGTAGGCGGCAAGCCCGTTGCTGAAAAAATTGCGGCAATTATGGGCGCTGAAGTCGGAGATGTCGAGAAAAAGATTGCATATGTAAAATGCGACGGCAGTGGCAAAACCAAGACGGTTGCTTACAATTACATAGGTATTCAAAGTTGTGAGGCTGCATCACTTATGCCGGGCTCGGGTCCCTACTCATGCAAATACGGCTGTCTCGGATTCGGTTCCTGTGCTAAGGTTTGTCCTCAAAATGCAATCAGAATTATTGACAAAAAGGCTGTTGTTGACGAAGAACTTTGTATCGCCTGCGGCAAGTGCATTAAGGTATGTCCGCACAATTTAATCGAACTCGTTCCCGCAAGTGCAACATACAGAGTACAGTGTTCGTCGCACGTTATGGGCAAGGATGTAAGAGACGCCTGTACGGCAGGTTGTATCTCCTGCAAAATCTGTGAAAAGAACTGTCCTTCCGACGCTATTCACGTAGTTGACAACATTGCAAAAATCGACTATGACAAATGCACAAAGTGCGGAATTTGTTTTAGCAAGTGTCCTAGAAAGATTATTAAAAAATACTAAAAAATCATTGATAATATATTGACAAACACATAAAATTATCTTAATATGAACTTAAAGGTCATAAACATTTATAATAATGTAAAGGAGAGGAACTTTTATGACTAAAATGAAAAAGGTTCTTGCTCTCGGTCTTGCAGGTGTTTTGGCAGTAGGCTTTGCCGCTTGCTCAAACAGCGCATCCGACGATAAGAACACAGACACACAGACTGCTACTGCTAAAACAGGCATGGCAATCATCTCACAGATTAAAGATGACGAATACAACAAGTCAGCTACCGCTCTTGAGATTGACTCAGTTGCAGCTGCCGTATTAGTTGATGCAGACGGAAAAATCATTGATGTAAAAATCGACGAGGCTCAGACAAAGCCTGACCTTACAAAGGACAACGGCAATGTATCAGACCTCAGAACAAAGCTCGATAAGAAAGAAGACTACGGAATGAAGTCGACTTCTCCTATCGGCAAAGAATGGTATGAGCAGGTTGCAGCATTTGAGGCTTGGGCTAAAGGCAAGACCGCTGACGAGGTTAAAGCAGGCGTTGACGATACAGGCTACGCAAGCGATGCAGACCTCAAAGCAGGCTGCACAATTTATGCAGGCGGTTTCACCTCAGTAGTTGCAAAGGCAATCGCAAACGCAACAGAGTGCGGCGCATCCACTACTGATACTCTTAAGCTTTCTCTTACTACTCAAAAGTATTATGAGAGCAACGAGACGAATCTTCAGTACGATACCGACTATGCTGCTGTTACAACAGACGCTGACGGTAAAGTAACATCTTGCATCATTGATGCTTCTCAGGCTAAGTGCACAATCGCTAACGGTGAATTCACTGTTGAAAAGGGCGAGTACAAGTCAAAGAAGGAACTCAAGGAAGAGTACGGTATGAAGGGTACTTCTCCGATCGGCAAAGAATGGTACGAGCAGGCTGCTGCATTTGAAAATTGGTGCAAAGGCAAGACTGCCGATGAAATCAAGGCTTGCTACGGCAACGATATGAGTGCTTCTGACGCAGACCTCAAGGCAGGATGCACAATCACTATCAGCTCTATCGCTGAGAACACTGCAAAGGCTGCTACAAAGTAAGTCAAAGAGTGTAAAACAAAATTAAACAGAGCATTGAGAAATCGATGCTCTGTTTTTATATATAATAGGTATTATTTATATATTGATAAAATAACAGAAATCTGCTATAATTTAGGTATGAAAAAAATCTTATCGGCATTAACCGCCGTCGTACTGGCTTTTTCTTTTGTGTCCTGCTCAAGGACAGCGGCCGACGAAAATTCAAAACAGGAAAAATTCACCTCCTCATTTGTGGATTTATTCGACACGGCGTCCACGATAGTGGCATATGATGACAGTCAGGAAAAATACAACGAGCACTACGAACAATTTTATAACGAACTCAAAAGGTATGACAATCTGTTCGATATTTACAAGCACTATGACGGAATTACAAATCTATACGATGTAAACAAATCCGCCTCTGTCTCCCCTGTTAAGGTTGACAGCGAGATTACAGAGTTGCTGAAATTCGGAAAGAAAGCATACGAACTCACCGACGGAAAAACAAATATCTGCTTTGGCTCGGTGCTGAAATTATGGCATGATGAGCGAGAGTGGGCAAAGGAAAATCCCGACGACGCAAAACTTCCCGACGCCGGCGCACTAAAAGAAGCATCGAAACACACAAACATAGATGATTTGATAATAGACGAGGAAAACTCCACCGTTTATTTTAAGGATAAGGATTTACAACTTGATGTCGGTGCAATCGCAAAGGGATATGCGGTAAGCAAAGTCGCAGGATGGGCGCAGGAAAACCTATGGTCATCTGCGGCTATAAGCATAGGAGGAAATGTCGCCACTTTCGGCTACAAAAACAATGACGGCTCGACTCTGTGGAAAATCGGAATCGAGAACCCGGACAAAACGGCTGAAGATTATTTGATGACAGTAAACATTACAGGGCTTTCGGTGGTTACAAGCGGTAATTACCAGAGATACTACACGGTTGACAATAAGCAATACTGCCACATAATAAATCCGGATACACTTATGCCGGCAGAGTTTATGACGAGTGTTTCGGTAATATGCGAGGATTCGGCTCTAGGTGACGCTCTTTCGACCGGTCTGTTTAATATGAGTATAGAGGACGGAAAAAACCTTGTTGACTCAATGGACGGCGTTGAGGCGGTATGGGTTGACAACAATTACAACAAAACCTACTCAAACGGTTTTGAAAAATATATTAATGAGAATCAGGAGTGACTGAAATGAACAGCAAAGCACACTTTAACCCAAAATCAAAAAAGCAGATAATTACTTTTATAATTATGCTTATAGTGTCAATTATTATTGTGGTTGCATCGGCTTTTCTATCAAAGACAATCACAGAAAAGGAAAAGCAAACTGCAAATCTTGACAGTTTCAATGTTAACATTACTACTCCGATAGCCGTAAAGGACAACGATTTTAATGTTACCGGAGTTGAGAATGCCTTCGACGAGAAAGGCAATCTTGTAGGCTATGTCATTAAAACAAAAACAACAGGCTACAATGCAGAAGTACCTATTGAAACGGCAACCACCGTTACAAAGGACGGCAAATATGTTGTGGGCATAGACATTCTAAAGCAGGAGGAGACCGAGTACCTCGGAGTCAGAATTCAAACAGACGATTTCAAAAACCAGTTTAAGAGCAGGAAACTCCCCGTTGCAAGCTCGAGCACAATCGAGAAAGGCTCTAAAGTTGATGTAATCGCAAAGAGCACACTTTCTTCCGATGCTGTAATTAATGCCGTAAACGACGCAGGAGAATATGCAAAAACATATTTGGTGAAAAAGTAATATGAAAAAAGCCGATTTAATCATCATTGTATCTGTTGTTGCGATAGTTGGAGTGCTGTCATTCTTTCTGTATTTTGTAAACTCAAACAGCGGAAACACGGTGACGGTAGAAAAAGACGGCAAAGTCATAGAAACCCTGAGCCTCGATGAGGACTGCGAAAAAAAGTATGATTTTGACGGAGAAACAAACACCTTAGTTATAAAGGACGGCAAAGCAACGGTAACCGAGGCTAACTGCCCGGACGGAATCTGTGCAAATCACAAGCCGATAAACAGATCAGGCGAATCAATAATCTGTCTGCCGCACAAGCTGGTTATCACCGTGACAAACGACAAATCGAGTGACAACGAAATTGACGCCGTTGCTTAAATTCTTATGAAAAACAGTAAAGCAAAAAACGTTGCATTTTACGGAATAATGATAGCGCTGGCGTTCATACTCAGTTATCTTGAAAGTTTTATTCCGATAAATGCAATAATACCGATACCGGGCGTAAAGCTTGGATTTGCAAACATAGTAGTTCTCTTTGCGTTATATACTTTGAAGTTAAAAGACGCAGTTATAATTGCGATAATAAGAGTATTTCTCTCAGGGCTGCTGTTCGGCAATCCGATGACGATAGCATACAGCCTATGCGGCTGTGCGCTCAGCCTTACGGTAATGTACCTGACGAAGAAAACAAAACTTTCAATAATCGGCGTCAGTATGCTCGGCGGCATATTTCACAACATAGGACAGCTTATTATGGCGGTTATTTTAACGCACACCTCACGGATTGCGTACTATCTGCCCGTACTTCTTGTTTCGGGTATGGTAACGGGACTGCTGATGGGGTTTTGTGCAAAAATGGTAATTGAAAGAATAAACAAACTCGAAAAAAAGAACAATAAAAAATAAACTGCTTGATTGATTTCAAGCAGTTTTTTCATTTACAAATATCTTAAATTCAGATTAAAATAACTTTGATATGTATTTAGGTTCATCTATTATGACAGACGGATGCTCGGCAAAAAGAATTTCAAAACTCCTAAAGCCCCACGAACAGCCCACAGCCTCAATACCAGCATTTTTTGCAGTACGCATATCAACCTCGCTGTCGCCGAAAAAGATAGCTTCGCTCGGCTTACAGCCGACCTTTTTAAGAGCATTGAATGTGCTCGTCGGGTCGGGTTTTGTAGGAATACCGTCAATACAACCAATAATACAGTCAAAATAATTCTTTCCGAAAATATGCTCCACCATTCCCACGGCGGCAACATTCGGTTTATTAGTAACCACGCAGAGTTTAATGCCCATACCTTTAAGAATATCAAGTTGTTCCTTAATGCCGTCATAAGCGTGGGCATGGTCTAATTTAATCTTATCGTACAGCGGCTTAAATTCCTCATACCGCTCGTTAAGAGTTTTCTCATCGAGAGTTTCGTTAAAGGCTCTTTCAACCAGTTTTTTCGCTCCGTTTCCGACAAAATTAAGATAATCCTCTTTTGTCCAATGAGCGTCAAAATTATATTTTTTAATAAGAATTTCGCAAGCGCCTCCCAAATCGTCGATAGTATTAACCAAGGTACCGTCCAAATCAAACAAGGCACATTTTGTTTTACTCATACAAATCACCCAAATCTTCCTCTTTATCCTTACGCTTTTTTCTTATAAAAGAAGTGCAAACAAGAAATACAACAACTACACCGAGTACAGCGGAACAGATATACACCTTTCTGTCCTGAGTCTTACTGTTTATGCTCAAACTTCCGCTTTTAACCTTAGACCAAAGGTCATTTTGAAGTTCTAAAATATTTTGAGGCAAGTTTAGGAAAACTTCACTTTTAGGCTCTTCCTCGGGATAGACCGCCTCGTTTTCAAACAAGGACGAATCCTCATTTTCCATAACGCTCGCATTTGCGGATGCGTAATAAATATACTCTTCATTTTGAAAAGCAACCTGAGGTTCCTGCATATAGTTTATGAATGCCTCAGCACCTTTTTTATTTTGAGTACACTTTGGAATACAAAAGGCATCATAAAAAGAATTCACGCCCTCTTTTGGATAAACAAAGCCTAAGTCCTCATTATTTTCATTCATAAGAACATAGTCGCCTGCGTAATAGGTAGCAAAGGCATATTCGCCCGACTCCATAAGATTAAACACCTCGTCCATAACATAGACGGGATTTACCCTATCCTTTTGCTCGGCAAGAAGTTCTGCCGCTGCGTACCAATCCTCCTCGTCGGTTGTATTAAGGCTTTGACCTAACATCGCCTGAGCAATGGCAAATGCATCACGACTGTTATTAAACATCAAAATCTTATCTCTGTATTTTTCGTCCCACAAGACTGACCACGAATCGGGAACTTCGTCTACCAAATTCTTATTATAAATCAAGACGGTATAGCCCGTATTAAAGCAGACGGTATATTTTTGCTCGGGATCAAACGGCAGATTAAGGCAATCCTTGCGGATATATTTCATATTCGGAACATTGCTGTAATCTATCTCCTCGAGCATATCCTCATCAATGAGCCGTTCTACCATATAATCCGACGGTACTATAACATCATATGAGACACCGCCGCCGGATAACTTTGAGTACATATTCTCATTAGACTCAAAATTTGTATAATTAACCTTGGCTCCTGTTAGTTTCTCAAATTCGGATACAACATCCATCGAACCCTCTGCGCCATCCGAAATATATTCGCCCCAGTTATAGACATTTACCGTAGTTCCCTGCAAACCGAGAGATGCGTAGTACTGCTTTTGTTCGTCGGTAAAGTAATCGTCTTCGTCATCTGCAAGAGCAATCACAGAGGTAAAAGAAACTGCAACGGAAAAGCAAAGCAAAAAAGCAATAATGCGTTTTATATTTTTCATTTTTTCGCCTCCCTTTTTTCGCTTCTTGACTGCGCAACATTCATAAGAACAAGCAGTGCAAGAATTACTACGAACATAAGCGTGGAAAGCGCAAACATATCGGGCTTTACTCTCTTTTTTGTGAGAGAGAAAATATAAATCGGCAGCGTCTGGAACGACGGTCCGTTTGTAAAATATGATATGATGAAGTCATCAAGAGACAGCGTAAAGGACATAACGCACCCTGTAATTATACCGCTCATAATATCGGGAAGAACAACCTTGCAAAAAGCCTTAAACGGTTTACAGCCGAGGTCAACGGCGGCTTCGTAAATATTCATATCGAACTGTCTGAGTTTCGGCATAACATTGAGAATAACATACGGCAGACAGAAAGTAACATGAGCGATGAGAAGCGTTACAAATCCGAGCACCTGACTCTTATGCACAAGAGCACCCGCAAAAACGAAAAGGAGCATCATGGAGATACCCGTTACGATTTCGGGATTCATCATAGGTATATTTGTAACATTCATCACGGTGCGCTTATAGAGTTTATTCTTTGAGAGAAACAGTCCGACTGCGGCAGAAAGACCGAGAACTACGGAGACAGCCGCAGTCGCAAGAGCGAGCACAACTGTATTTTCAAGTGCTTTCATTGCGGCGGAGTTATGAAACATCTCACTCCACCAATGAGTCGAAAAGCCCTCCATAATATATGTGGATGAGCCGCTGTTAAAACTAAACACCATCATAACAGCAATGGGCGCATACAAAAATAAGAAAATAAGTGCCATATAAATTCTTGATATGGGAGAAATCTTTTTTTTCATATTACAACACCCCCGTCCTCTGTTGCGTCATCAAAGCAGTTCATTACTCCGAGGCACACAAAAATCAGAATCATCAAAACAAGGCTGAGTGCGGCACCGAGATTATAGTTGTTTGCGGATTGGAACTGGCTTTCAATAACGTCACCGATAAGCACAATCTGTCCTCCGCCGAGTTTTTGGGTAATATAGAAAGTTGAAACGCACGGCACAAAGACCATTGTAATTCCCGACAGAAGTCCGGGCAAAGAGAGCGGAAGCACTACCCTTCTGAAGGTGTGTAATCCGCTTGAACCGAGGTCGTGCGCCGCCTCGATAAAAGAATTGTCAAGTTTCGACAGCACTGAATAAATCGGCAAAATCATATACGGCAAAAAGTTATAAACCATACCGAGAATGACGGCACCGGGAGTATTGATAAGATGCAACGGCTTTAAGCCGACAAGCGACAGAAAATTATTAATCACGCCGCTGTCGCCCAAAATGGTCATAAGACTGTAAGTGCGGATAAGAAAATTCATCCACATAGGCAACATTACTAGGAGCACCATTGTACGCTGAGTACGAACTGTATGGCGGCTCAAAATATAAGCAAAAGGATAACCTATTAAAAGGCATATAACAGTTGCCGCAACTCCGTAAAGAACAGAAAGCAAAACAGTTGAAAAATAAGTTTTTATCTCTGCCAAATTGGAAACGGTAAACGCACCTGTTTTATCGGTCAGTGCATAGTACACCACCATAATAAGCGGCACTATAATAAACAGTGCAGACCAGACGGCATATGGCTTATCAAGCAATTTTGAGGTAAGGCTATTCTTCTTCATTTTCTTCCTCCCAATTATAAGAGGCGTCGGAAATATGGTCCATTTCATCCGAGAATGAGGAGTAGTCACCGAACTCGCCCGAATACTCGCTGCGTTTCATAATATGGATAGCGTCGGGTTCTATATGCATACCTATAACATCGCCGACCTTTATATCATCACGAATGGTTTGTATCATCCAAATAAAGCCGCCGACATCAACGAGAATTTCAAAATGCACGCCCTTAAAAGTTACGCTTGTAACCTTACCGGTAAGAGATGCGTTTGCACCCGGCTCTTTAATAATAATATCCTCGGGTCGAACAACAGCCTCAACAAATTCGTTTTTATCAAATCCTTTATCAAGACATTTGAATTTAACGCCGCCGAAAGTAACGAGATAATCGTCGAGCATAATGGCGTCAACTATATTTGACTCGCCTATAAAGTCCGCAACAAAGGCATTTACGGGTTCGTTATAAATATCCTCGGGAGTTCCTATCTGCTGAATCTTGCCCTTATCCATAACGACAACGGTGTCGCTCATGGACAGAGCCTCCTCCTGATCGTGGGTAACATAAATAAAGGTAATGCCCAGTTCCTGCTGAATATTTTTCAGTTCTCTTTGCATATCCTTTCTGAGTTTTAAGTCGAGTGCACCGAGCGGCTCGTCCAACAAAAGAACATGCGGTCTGTTTGCAAGCGCACGGGCAATGGCAACTCTCTGTTGCTGTCCGCCCGAAAGCGAATCAATAGAGCGTTTTTCAAAACCTTTAAGATTAACAAGAGTAAGCATTTCGGCAACGGTTTTTCTGATTTCCTGCTTAGACTTCTTTTGCAGCATAGGGCCAAACGCTATGTTCTCATATACATTAAGATGCGAAAAAAGAGCATAACGCTGAAAGATGGTATTGACCCTTCTTTTATGCGGCGGCAAGTCATTAATTCGCTCACCCTCAAAAATAATGTCACCGCTGTCCGGTTTAACAAAGCCTGCGATAGCACGCAGAGTGGTAGTCTTACCGCATCCGGACGGTCCAAGCAGCGTTATAAACTCTTTTTCGTTTATATACAAATTCAAATTTTCAAGCACTGTGTTATCGCCGTAACTCACGGCAATATTTTTTAAGTCAATAATCTTCTTCAATTATGCACTTCCTCTTTATTGCAGGCGTTGGAAAGAAGAGCCCAAAGAGCCAAAACCAACCCCCTCACGATTTACAGTCACAAAAAACTGCATTAAGATAAATATATATTTTTTATATATAAATGTCAACAAAAAATTGCAAATTGCGACACACTGCATAAGAAATAAATGCTTAAAACCAAACAGACAGCAAAATGTTGCGTTAAATTTGCGGTAAAAGCGACAAGCCTGCTTTTATTATAATATTTGTATCTGCTCGTTTTTATATGCACTCTCGAGCGTCTCGCCTATCCTCGTAAAGTCGCAAACCATAGACCTTGGCTTTTTAATCGGGTCATCCATTGCCATAGGTACAAAATAGATATTTCGCATATTCATAAGAAGTCCTATGCTTTTTGCGCCTGCACCGAGTGCATCATTTGTAGAAACACCGATAACCACCGGCTTATTGTTTCTCAAATGAGATTTAACAGCCATGGTGACGGGAGTGTCGTTTATACCGAATGCAAGTTTTGCAAGAGTGTTTGAAGTACAGGGAGCAACCGCAACAATATCAACCAAATTTTTGGGACCGATAGGTTCTGCGTCCTCTATGGTATGGATTATATCATTAGAACATACGGTCTTTATTATATTTCTGAATTCTTCCGCCGTGCCGAAACGTGTATCGGTATTATAGGCATTAAAGGACATAACGGGAATAATATTATGCCCTGCTTTTTTAAGGTTTTTCAGTGACTCGATACTCTTAGCGAATGTGCAAAACGAGCCTGTAAAGCAATAAGCAATATTCATTATATTATCTCCTCTCTTTTTAATATTTTTATCACGGTCTTTGCGGTAAGTTCACCTGAAGATTTTGGAAAATATTTCCCGGGAAGTCCTCTTGCAATGACCAAATTTACCCCGAGAAGGGACGCAAAATGATTATCAACGCCACCCGGAAATGACGCAAGGTCAATAACGGTGCAGTCATCTTTCAGGCTTTTAAGTTCGTTTCGGCAAAGTATCGGATGCGGCACGGTATTAAATATAAAATCATAATGCTTAAGGTCATCAAGCTTTGAAAAATCAAGCGTTTTTGCACCGAGAAGCGAAGCATTTTTTCGCTGCAAATCATTTCTTGCACAAACGGTAATATCTCTTGTCACAGGCAGAAGAAACGAGAGCAAAGCCTTTGAAATTCTGCCAAATCCGAGGAGTAAAACCGCTGAGGAAACGAGCGATTTTTCACTTGCGGCAGTCGCTTCGGCTATTGCTCCCTGAGCGGTAAAAAAGGCATTTTCGAGTGCAAAACATTCATCCTTTACATAATCAAAAACATTTTCCTCTTCATCAATATTTCCTGCCAGAACCGGCAAGGGATAATAGTCAGATATGTCCTTAGCGTTTATAGGGCAAAAAACAAAGTCTGCTCTTATCGGAGACTTTACTCTTTCAAGACCGTATTTTTCAAGGTATTTCGAGGCATAGTACATTCGCTTATCTTCGCTCGTGGACTGATAAAATTTTATCATAAAGCATCACCTTTTATATTTTATGAAATAAAGCAAAAAGGGTGTTTATTTTTAGGCGAAAAAGTAGTATAATAAAAAGAAACATTAAAGCATATTCAGGGGGATTTACTTTGAAGGATATAGATACACTGCTTAAGCAAAGCAAAAAAATACATTTTATAGGAATCGGCGGCGCAGGAATGTGCCCGATAGCTGAAATTCTTTTATCGCTCGGCTACAAACTGACAGGCTCTGACAACAACGACACGGAGACATTCAGAAGAATCGAAAGAGAGGGCGCAAAAGTATTTTTGGGTCAAAAGCCCTCTAACATAAGCGATGATACCGAACTTGTAATTTACACAAACGCTATACTCAAAGGCAACGAAGAACTCGAATACGCAAAGAAAAACTTTCCGTGTTTTGAACGTGCGGAGGCTCTCGGTGCGCTGAGCAGAGTTTTTTCTAACTGCATAGGCGTTTGCGGCACGCACGGAAAAACCACAACCTCGTCTATGATTACCCAAATTCTTATGCAGGCAGGACTTGACCCGTCTGCCGTAATCGGCGGAAAGTTGCCTCTTATCGACGCATACGGTCGCTACGGACACAGCCAAAACTTCGTTTGCGAGAGTTGCGAATTTAACAACACATTCTTGCACATGAATCCCGATATGGCTGTAATACTCAACATTGACGAGGATCATCTGGACTTTTTCAAGAACCTTGACAACATAAAAAAATCATTTAGAACATTCGCAGAAAAAACAACAAAGACCATAATCTACAACGGTGACGATAAAAACACGGCAGATACCCTGAAGGGCATTGAGGGCAAACGTCTGATTTCCGTCGGCAGAAACGCAGGCAACGAATGGGTGGCTGAAAACATTGATGTACCCGGCGGATTTCACAGCGAATACGATGCTTACCACAACGGAGAAAAAGTGGCAAGAGTTCAAATCTCGGTACCGGGAGAACACAATATACTAAACTCACTTATGGCATTTGTTGCGGCTTACGAGAGCGGTGCAAAGGTAGATAAAATACTTGAGGGCTTAAAGGCATTCGGCGGTGCGGCAAGAAGATTTGAGAGGCTCGGAACATACTGCGGAGTAACCTTTGCGGACGATTATGCACACCATCCGGCAGAAATCAAGGTAACGCTGGAAGCGGCAAAGAAGATGGGATTTAAGCATGTATGGGCTGTTCATCAGCCGTTTACCTACTCGAGAACCAGTCTTCTCCTTGATGATTTTGCAAAGGTTTTACAGATAGCGGACAAATGCGTTATCAGCGAAATTATGGGAAGCCGTGAGGTGAACACAATCGGAATCAAGGCTACCGACCTGTCGAAAAAAATCCCCGGTGCCGTTCAGCTCGACACCTTTGAAGAAATATGCGATTATGTATGCGACCATGCAGAGAGCGGCGATTTAGTAATAACTCTCGGTTGCGGTGATGTATACAAAGTCGCAAGAATGATGTGCAAAAAAATGCAAGAGAGAGAAAAGGCAAGCAAGAATGACTGAATTCAAGATATTTGACGAGGCTACCGTTGATTCAAAAAACATAAGATTTATTGTATTTTGCGATGAGCAAGGCGTTGAGAAAAGTCACGAAATAGACGATTTAGATATGCCGAAAAAAGCAAAGCACATAGTTATGTACGAGAATTCAAAGCCTGTTGCAACATCCAGATTTTACAAAGAAAGCGGTGACACTTGGCATGCAGGCAGAATTGCCGTGCTAAAGGAAATGCGTGGAACCGGTTGCGGCAGAAAGGTACTCGAAAAAGCGGAAGAAGAAATGAAAAAGTTGGGTGCAAAAGAGATATTCATTTCCGCACAGACTCAGGCACGGGGCTTTTATGAATCACTCGGCTACAAGGCATACGGAAATGTATACCCGGAGGAAAATATACCGCACATCGCAATGAAGAAAAAAATATAACATAATTCAAAGCAATAAGCCATAGGATAATCCTACGGCTTATTTTTTTAATTTATATATTCTTTTATTGTGTTCAAATCGTCATCGCTGAGCGTGATTTTATTTTCGCAGACCTCACAGTCAATTTTCAAAATATTAACGAGATTGGGATTATAAACTGTCACGCAATCGTTTTCCGCCTTTTCTATATTTTCTGCACCGCCGAGTGCGTCAAGCAGTTTTTTAACGGACGGCGGAATAAATCTGTAAGTGTCAAAATCATATTTTTCGACAGCATACTTAGATATAAAATAAACAAGAGCACCGCATACGAGACCGACCGCAAGGAAATAGCCTGCATCACTCATATATTTTATCATTTCGATAACAGAAGCGTTATCAATAAATCCGACTCTTATATCAACAAGCGACGAGCCGAGAGAGGCAAGAGCATTTCCCACTGCAAAAGCAATAAACAAAAAAGGATTATAAAAGAATATAAAAATCAGAAACATTGTATTATTCCCAAAAAGAACGGATACAATCAATGAAAGAAAAAGCGGAATCGAAAATCTGCTTTTTATTTTTTTGAAAAGAGAAAGATATATTCCAATCGGCAAGAAAACATTTGCAAAATATCTGCCGGTCAAATAAGTTGAAACTGCCGACAGAGGTTGAGAAATGCTCGCTTTGAAAATATTGAGCGCTCCTGCGACAAGGCTGTTATTAATTACAGTCGAGCCGCCGTAATCCTTAAAATAAAACAAATCCGAAAAAAGGCTGCCGAACATAAAATTATACGCATCACAGAGTCCGCCGAAAACAAAAGAATTACCGGAGATAACCGAAGCGAGAGTTCTTATTCCCTTTTCCCACAGAGGAAAAGCAAAGCCGAAAACAATGCCCGACAAAATTCCGATTACCACAGAAAGCGGCAAAAGATATTTCATTTTAAGTTCGCCGAGATATTTTGAAAAGGCAAAGGACAGCAAAACCGAGAAGCCAAAACCGAATGTTTCTTTGCAAATAGAAAAACACAATAAATCTGAACACAAAACGGCAGAGACAATAACAGCGCTCGTTTTAGAATCCCGAGTGGAAAACGATGCAATGAAGGCACAAACTACGACACACCAAAGAAACGGCTCAACTTTTGTAAAATCAAATTCGTCAAAGAACGGAAAAAACAAAAGTATTCCGACAATTATAAAATAAAAAGACATAAAACATATCGGCACGCTCAGAGCGTTTACCGTTCTGTTTTCAGATGTAAAAATATTCATATTAAAACTATGCCCTAAACACAAAAAAGTTATACAAAAAAGCAAAACAAAAAAATATGAATATTATAAAATAGATGATTAAAACAAAAGAAATGAGGTAAATATATTAGTGAACAAATAATTCTAAAAGGGTGAGTCAAAAATGACAATTAAACGAGGCGATATCTACTACGCAGATTTAAGTCCCGTAATAGGCAGTGAACAAGGCGGAGTAAGACCCGTTCTCATTGTTCAAAACGATATAGGAAACAAGTATTCCCCTACCGTTATTGCGGCGGCAATCACAAGCAGGCAGAGCAAAACCGATTTGCCCACCCACATTGAGGTTAACGCAAACGACTGCGGTTTGGCTAAGGACAGCGTTGTTTTGCTCGAGCAGGTGCGTACGATAGATAAGCGCAGACTGAAAGAAAAAATGGGTGCACTGCAAAGCAGTGATATGAACAAAATTAATAATGCGATTTCAATATCTATGGGATTGTAAAAAACAAAGGAAGTACATTAAAAGGCTGTCTTGCACAAGGTAAGACAGCCTTAATTTATTTTGAAAAATTTTTAATTAATATATAATATTCGTCATCGGTGATATGCAGCATTGAGCCGTGGCGTGGGTGAAAATCAAGGGAAAAGTCCTTTTTATCAACAGGCAAAAAGTACATCATATCATCGGTTTGTTGCATATAATAGCCGCCGTCCACATACAAATCCATAATCATAACATAAGTATCGGTACCCGTGATATTATACATACAGTTTCCCTCGACATGGCGTTCGGTGCAGGAAACAACATTATTTTCATATTCCCTATACTCGCCGCAAAGGCTGTCTGAAATGCTGTGTGCTACGGTCTTAACACATTCGTCCTTATAGTACATATGATATTTACCGTCTTTTTTGACTATATCTGCATCTATAACATCAAGTCCGCTCCTTGATGAAAACAACTCCGACGGTTTAGAAAAAGTTTTAAAATCGGCGGTGTATGTATACCATATGGCAAGCGGCTTTTCGCTGTTTTTATTATGGCACGAAAAATAGACCATATATTTTTTTGCTTTTTCATCATACATAGCCTGTGGTGCCCATATTTTATCGGCATCGGCAGTGCTGTCAAACGAATGAAAATCAACAGCGCATTCATCATACCAGTGAATCAAATCATCGCTCTTAAAAGTAACAATTCCGTGATTTGACTCCCAACCGTCATCACTTTTCATATCCGTTGCAACTATATAAAAGCAGTCATTGCCCCGTAAAATAAACGGGTCACGGCAGCAGCGTGTGCCGAGCTTTTGCTCTATAACGGGTCGGTT
Organism: uncultured Eubacterium sp.; assembly: GCA_900542875.1. Taxonomy (GTDB): domain Bacteria; phylum Bacillota; class Clostridia; order Oscillospirales; family Acutalibacteraceae; genus Eubacterium_R. The sequence goes on from UQPH01000009.1 coordinate 15,445, forward strand.
ATCATTAAGCGACGTAAAATTATATCCGTCCTTTGAAACGGCAAAACATATTCTCTCTTCATTCGGTCGGTTGCCTAAAAAATAGCAAAAAAGATATGCGCCGTTTTTCGAGGCGGCAGGTTCGGCAAATTTCATATATACTCCAAAAGTTTTATTTTTTTCATTTTATCAAATATAATCGCACAAAGCAAGAAAAAGCACCACGAATTTTCAAAACAATTCGTGGTGCTTAAAAAATTATTATTTTATCTCGGCAACATACTTGCCGTATACCCAACAACTGCTGTTTGAAACAACGATTTTAACAGGATATTTATTATCCTTTGTTCTGGTGCTGACATCGCACTTCATCGACAAATCGGAAGCGGTAATTTTGGTACCTCTGGGCACAAGAACGGTAACCGTAGCGTCATCAAGATAAGTAACGCTGAGATTCTCGCCTGACTTCGCACCCTCAACGGTAATATCGCTTCTGCTTACCCTTACGACCTGCTCAACATAATTTGAGCTGATTGTAACGGTTGCCGTAACGGTGGGGACATTATCAAGCACTGCAACGCCGTTAATCGAATCGGTTGCAAAATCAAATTTCTGCGTTCCTACCGTAAGGTCGGAAAAATCAATAGTTCCTATATTAGCAGTGGAAATATCGGCACTTGCAAGAACTCCCGCTTTAAGATTATTGACCGAATAAGAAACGCTGAATACGGAATCATCTATTCCCTCCGGCTTATCCTCAAAGACAGCCGAAACCGGAAGAGTCACAACCTTTAATACAGGGAGCGTAACGGAGATATTTTTTACTTGCTTAGAGGCATCGTTTCTGGAGGATAAGGTAAGATAATTCGTTATAATTCCGTCGCCGTCGATATAAACATCGCAGTCCTGAGTAAACTGCTCGGTCAAATCGGTTTTGTCACCGAAATTAACCTGACAGTAAAGTTTATTAATCTTATCAACATAGGTTTTCGGACCCGACACGGTGATCTTATCCTCACTCAAAACGGGAGTGCCGAAAACATAGCCGTCGGCAACAACGCTGTCATCATACTGCAAATTAACATCAAATGTCTTTGTTTGGTCAACATCGTAATAGCAATCAACTGCTGACGGATACACCGAATCAACAGAGAAATCGAGCGTATTTGATTTATTCTTAACGGTAATCGGAACTTTTTGATCGCCCGTTTTGCTGACAGCCGAAGTATCAAAACCGATATCAAGGTCATTTTCGGTGACCTGACCGACGATATACTTTGCACCCGATACGGTAATGCTGACTTCAACTGTGTCCTGAAGGGTATAATACTGCATACCCAGTTGCTCGCTGATTTGGTCCGAAAGCTTAATCGGAACTTCTACCTTGACCGTTCTCGTTTCCTCCGAGCCTACGCTGATGGAACTTGTTATCCAAACAACAACGGCGAGAAAAATAGACAAAGCAAACAAATACTTGTCGTTATAAATAAGTTTTGAAAAAGAAAAACTATGACGCTTTTTATTTTTATTTTCAGCGGTATTCTTTTTCTTGGGAGATTTTTCAGTTTTTTTACTCATTACCCTTAAACCTCCTTGTTATTTTTGAAATAATCTTATCATCTGCGGAGGTTCCGCTGGGGATATATAAATTTGTAAGAATATCACGCATATCACCCGTTGATATATCGTGGTGGAGCGTTCCGTTTACGGCATAGCTGATAGCACCCGTTTCCTCACTGACAACAAAGGCAACAGCGTCGCTCTGCTCGGAAATGCCGATAGCGGCTCTGTGTCTGGTACCGAGAGCGGAAGACACGGAATTATTATTTTTTGTCAGCGGCAGTATACAGCCTGCGGCATAAACACTGTCGCCCCTGATAACCATTGCTCCGTCATGAAGCGGAGATTTGGGGTAAAATATATTACATAAAAGTTCTCTCGAACATTTACCGTCGATAAGCGTACCGGTGGAAATAATATCACCCAGAAGAGATTCGTTTTCAAAGACGATAAGAGCGCCGATTTTATCGTCCGACATATCGGCACACGCCTTACATACGGCGTCAACGGTCTTTTTCATCTCCGCAATATCAACGGCAACGCCCGAATTAAATATACTCTTAAACGCTTTTCTGGTGGTGCCCTTACCCATTTGCTCAAGAATATTACGGATTTCGGGGCTGAAAAGAATTACCAAGATAAGAAGAATATTGGTAAATATCATTCTTAAAATATAACTCGACGCCACCATACCGAAAAAGGTAACAAGAAAGTAAACCAAAACGAGAAACAGCAATCCTTTAATAAGTTGCATTGCCCGAGTTTCACGAATTACTCTGATAACAAGAAAGAGTATTACGGCAACAAAAAGAATATCAATGAAATCAATCGCTCTAAAAGTGCTGAACAGACCCTTTACCTGCGAAAAGAAATCAACGATGGAGTTGCCCAAATTTTTTATATATCTGAATCTAAATTGGATAACCAAATCATACAAAGGCATATTATACATTCCCAAACTACAAATTTAACTGTATTTATCATAACACAAAACGAGCAATAAATAAAGTATATTCATAACTTTTTTACAACATCAACAAAAGTTAAACATTCTTTTTTAACATTAAACGCACCCGGACTGACTCTGACGGTACCGATTTTTTCCGTATTAAAATGCTTATGTGCAAGCGGTGAGCAATGAAGTCCGGCTCTGACGCAAATACCGTTATCGCCCAAAACGGCGGCGACTTTTTCACACGGCACATTCTTAACATTAAATGAAAGAATCGGCATTGTCTTATTCTTATTAGGACGGGGAGTATACAAAATAACATTGTTAAGAGAAGAAAGCATATCGTAAAGAGCAAAAACAAGCGACATCTCGTGGCTGTATATTTTATCCCTGCCAAAGGAATTAATAAAGTCTATGCCTCGTCCCACGGAAATAATACCCGTATTATTAAGAGTGCCTGCCTCAAATCTGTCGGGCAAAAAATCAGGCTGAGTAAGAAGCGATGAACTGCTGCCCGTACCGCCCTCCATAAGAGTATCAAGAGTAACATCATCACAGACAGCCATAAATCCGGTGCCCATTAAACCGTAAAGGCACTTATGCCCCGGAGCACAAAAAATATCTATATTATCTCTCTTTGCGTTTATGTCGGCTACCCCTGCGCCCTGTGCACCGTCAACAATAAAACGGATACCGTGATTTTTGCAGAGTTCGCCTATCTTTCTTATAGGAAGCGAAACGCCGAAAACATTTGACGAATGAGTGCTGACAATCAGAGAAGTATTCTCTTTTATTAGAGATGAAAAGGCTGCGACCGTCTCGTCTTCGTCAAAAGAAAACGGTGCAATGTCATAGGTGCAAATACCGTCAAGATAAAGTTTATTCACCACTCTGGCAACGCTGTTGTGCTCAAGAGAGGAAATAATTATATGCTCTCCCTTTTTAACGCTGCCCTTTATCGCCATATTAAGTGCTTCGGTACAATTCTTTGTAAAAACAACATTTTGAGGAGAAAAGCCGAAGAACTTCCCCACTCTTTCTCTGACCGAATATATTTTTTCTGCCGATGCAAGACTCTGTGTATAGCCTCCTCTGCCGCTGTTAAAGGAATAATTATTAACCGACGGCATAACAGACAAAAGTACATTCTTTGGTTTTGGATAAGATGTTGCCGCATTATCTAAATATATCATAACACTTCATCGCCGATTATTCTGATTTTGTATCGACGCAAAAGTTCAACGGAGCGTTCACAGTCCGAGGCGTCCACCCTCAATGCAAAACCGCAGCCGTCTGCCGCACCCGGATGTTCCAGACGGGAAACGGAGGTTGAAATTCCGTTGCTTCTGAGTATTTTTACTCCTCTTTGGGCATTGGTGACAGAGCCCACCTTTATTTCCTGCTGCATATTATCACCTCGTTTTTTTGCAGAGTACTATAATATAATATGCCGAAAAATAAAAATAGACATAAACCATACAGCGCAATAAAATGCGATATACGATTTATGTCTAAAAAGAATATATATTACAGAGTGGTTTAGGGGCTTTATCGACAGTCTGTTATACTATCATACCGCCCTCTATCCATGACATAACGGATGGGTATTCTTCTTTATAAGCATCGAGTTTTTCGCTGTTTGAATCGACAAATGCGGTGAACTCGTCCACATCCTCAAAATCAAAGGTAAAGTCCTGAATAAAATCATATGTTGCCGTAAAAAAGTAATCAAACAAGTCGTCGCTCGAAAAGCATTCAAGCAATTTATCTGCCACAATTTCGGTATAATAGTCGAGGGCGTTTTTGAGTTTAAGTTCGTCATTTTCGTCAAATGTATCTATATTTTCCTCATTCTCGCAGAACTCGACAACTTCGTTTTGAGATATACCGAGCCTTGCAAGGTAGTCGATAACATCCTCATATCCGGTCTCATTGGTTTCATCATAAAGTCGATATTCAAACTCACCGATAAGGTTTTGAACAGCAACAGCTTTAAGCACGCAGTCAATATCGTGTCCCGGCTCGTCGGTTATAACAAATCCGTCCTGCTCAAACTCGCCCCAAAAAAGTTCATAAAGTCTTGTATACTTATCCTTTTCTTCAAAAATCGCTTCGTGAATAAACGAAAACAAATCCATTTTCATATCCTCCGTAAAAGTAGTCTTCTAAAACAGATATATTGTATATCATACCGCCGTAATTTTCAATATTGCATTATTAATATTTTTAATATATAATGAATTATGTATATAGTGATTACACAAAGGGTTGTGATTAAATGAAGTACAGACTTAAAAGTAACGAAGCCGAGATATTTGTTTTGCAGGAGGGGGCTATGCTTACCTCTATGATAAAGGACGGCACGGAATATCTTTGGCAGGGTGATGAGGCACACTGGTCGGGACAGGCTCCGATTTGCTTTCCGATAGTGGGCGTCATAAAAAACAACGAGGGCACGGCGTACGGCAAAAAATGCAGTATGAAAAGGCACGGAGTTGCAAGAATAAGCCCGTTTGAGTTAAAGGAAAAATGTGAAAACTCGGTAACTTTCATTCAAAAATCGAGCGACAAAACAAGGGAGCAATACCCATTTGATTACGAATTGGAGGTTAAATACACGCTTTTGAATTCAAGCGTAACGGTGACCTACACTGTAAAAAACACATCAAATGAGAAAATGCCGTTTTCAATAGGCGGTCACCCGGCTTTTAACTGTCCGCTTACCAAAGACGAAAAATTTGAAGATTACAAGGTAGTATTCGATAATCCGCTTGAAAAAGGATTCTTACGCCCCGACCACGAAACCGGACTTATAAACGGCGAGCAGAGATACGATTTATTCTGCGGCAAAAACAGCATCGATATGCGTCACGATTTATTTGAAGAAAAGGACGCTATGGTATTTGACGATATAAAGCCGAAAAGCGCAACGCTGATAGGAAAAAGCAAAAAAGGCGTAAGACTCGAATATCAGGATATGAAAAATCTTCTGATATGGTCGGCATGCAACAAGGCTGAATTTATTGCTCTGGAGCCGTGGAGTGCAACTGCGGCATTTGATAACGAAAGCACGGCTCTCGAGGAAAAAAGAGACATTACTGTTTTAGAGCCGAACAGCGTCGCTGTATTTAACTACAAAATCACTTTAATATAAGAGGAAAATATGAACTACGGTATGATTAGGCTTGCCTGCGCTTCACCGAAACTGAAAGTCGCAAGTCCAAGTTACAACAAAGGCGAAATAATAAAACTGATTGACGAGGCTTTGGAAAAGAATGTAAGAATTCTTGTAACTCCCGAGTTGTCCGTTACGGGTTACACCTGCGCAGATTTATTCTTTTCAAAGGCTTTACAAAACAAAGCGGAGGCAGCATTAAAAGAAATAACAGACTACACAAACGGTAAAAACATCTGTGTTATCGTAGGCGCTCCCGTTTCCTTTCTCAACTCGCTTTACAACTGCGCCGTTGTTATTGCCGACGGAGAAATAAAAGGTGTTGTACCAAAGCAGTGCATAGCAAACTACAACGAATTCTACGAAAAAAGATGGTTTGCTTCGGGCAGGGATTTTAAGAGCTTACAGCCGATAAGACTCTGCGGATTTGATACAAAAATCGGCTCGCAATTATTTGACCTCGGCGGCGGAGCGGTACTTGCAGCAGAAATCTGCGAGGATTTATGGACGCCGAATCCACCGAGCAGCACAATGGCATGCCAAGGTGCAAATATAATAATAAACCTGTCGGCAAGCGACGAATATGTTTCAAAGGCACAGTACCGCAGAGATTTAATATCAAATCAATCGGCACGCTGTATATGCGCATATGCGTATACGAGCAGCGGAGTATATGAAAGTTCAACCGATTTGGTATTCAGCGGTGCAACTCTGATATGCGAAAACGGTGCCGTTCTTGCCGAGGGTAAAAGATTTTCAAGAGAAAATGTGCTTACAATCGCCGATATAGATATTGAAAAATTGAACGCCCAAAGGCAGAGCAATATGTCTTTTGAAAACATTAGCGGTGCAAGCGAGACAATTCCGATTAACTGCATTGACAACAGCGACAACGATTTAAGTTACAGATACGTTGACCCGCACCCGTTCGTTCCGAGTGACAAGGCAAAGGTCAAGGAAAGATGCGAAGAAATATTTGCAATTCAGGCAAGCGGACTTGCAAAGAGAATCGAGCACGTCAACTCCGGCGGATGCATTATCGGCATAAGCGGCGGACTTGACAGCACTTTAGCGCTTCTTGTCAGCGTTCAGGCAATGAAACTGCTCGGCAAAAAAAGCAGCGACATTCTCGGCATTACAATGCCGGGCTTCGGCACAACGGACAGAACATACAAAAATGCCATCGAATTAATGAAATCGCTCGGAGTCGGCATAAAAGAAATCAGCATAAAAAACGCCTGCATTCAACATATGAAGGACATTGAGCACGACGAGAGCGTTAAAGACATAACATATGAAAACACGCAGGCAAGAGAGAGAACGCAAATTCTCTTCGATATGGCCAACAAGCACGGCAAACTGTTAGTCGGAACGGGAGATTTATCCGAACTTGCTATGGGCTGGTGCACATATAACGGCGACCATATGAGTATGTACGGAGTAAATGTTTCCGTACCGAAAACGCTGGTCAGATATTTGGTTGAATATGTGGCGCACGAGAGTGACGAAAAAACGAGGGAAATACTCCTCGACATACTCGACACACCCGTTTCTCCCGAACTTCTGCCACCCGACGAAAACGGAAAAATCGCACAAAAAACAGAGGACAACATAGGTCCTTACGAACTGCACGATTTCTTTTTATACAATTTTGTACGATTCGGATTTGACAAAGCAAAACTCAAAAGGCTGGCACAAAAAGCCTTTGACGGAACATATACAAATGATGAAATCGAAAAATGGCTGAATGTATTTATAAAGAGATTTTTCATTTCGCAGTTTAAGAGAAGTTGCATTCCCGACGGTCCTAAGGTCGGCTCGGTTTCACTCTCGCCGAGAGGAGACTGGAGAATGCCGAGTGACGCATCGTTTGAGGATTTTATAAAATAACACAAAAAACTACACCGTTAATCAAAGCACAACGGTGTAGTTTTTATATTATATATAATATAAAGTTATTGTTCTACGGTTTTTTCGTTTGCACGAACTTCGCTGAGTTCTTTACGCATAACCTTGAGCTTGGACTTTGAGAGGTCATAGCCGAAGATTAAAAGCAAAGCACAGGTGCCGAGGACTATTGCAGGTACAAGAGTGGAAATATCGTAAAGCCTGTTCATAACCTGCTCGGACAGAGCATGACCCGCTTTTGAGGCGGAAGCGTCATAATCAATGAGAGCAAGCAGTGCGTTAAGACCGACACCTGCAAGAGTTTGACCCAGTTTTCTTGCAAAAGAAACAACGGCATACCCTGTTCCCTCCTCTCGGCGGTGAGTGCGAACCTCATGCATATCTATCACATCCATAACGAGAGCCCAAACTTCAAGTACAAGAAATGTTTGACCGAGTCCCGACATAAATGTAAAGACGAGAAAAACATAAGGATTATCGGTTTTGATAACAAAAAGAATGAGAGACGTCAAGGAGGCAAAAGCCATACCAAAACCGCAAAGTTCCTTTTTGCCGAACTTATCTATCAATTTATTCATAACGGGAATGAATATGGCCATAGGCAAATATGTGCAAACGGTTACCATGGCATATAGTCCGGGTTTATGAAAATAGTCGGTAAAAAGATAGGTAAAGGTAGACTGATAATAGAACTGAAACGCTATAAGCATCATTGAGACAAGGCAGAGAAATACGAACGAACGATTATGTGCCAAATCCCTAATTGACTTAAATACGGAATAATCTCCTTTTTCCTTTTGAAGCGGTGCAACACGCTCCTTAGTCATCTTATAATGGCAGAAGAAAATGAGCACCGACAGTACTGCAAGCACAGCCACGCAAGCGGTAAATTTATTTCCGTCAAGAGTTTTAATAACCGCACCGGAAGCATCTGTACCCGTGGTGGTATAAACTATCATCGGAAGAAGAATTGTGCCCGGGAGTCCGCCCAGACCCGCACCGATTGAACGCCACATAGAAAGCGACGAGCGTTCTTTTTCGTCATCGGTGATAACGCTCGCAAGAGAGCCGTAAGGAATATTAACGGCAGTATACATCATTCCGTAAAGAATGTATGTAATATAGGCAAACAGCAGATATTTTGCTTCGCTGAGATTAGGTATAACCGTAAACATCAGCACCGCCGAAATCGCAAGCGGGATTGAAAACCAAAATATGTACGGTCTGAATTTGCCTTGTTTAGTCGGTTTTCTCGAATCTATAAAAGCGCCCCAAAGAGGGTCGTTAACAGCATCCCAAATCCTCGCAATAAGGATAAGAACAACGATTTTTGCAGGGTCTATATTGAGCACGTCGGTATAAAACTTATTTTGAAAAGCACCGATAAGAGAAAAGGTGAGCAGTCCGCCCATATCACCGAGGGCATAACCTATCTTATCTTTTATCTTAATCCCGTGAGTCAAAGCATTTTTCATTAAATACCCCTTTCATAAACGAAAAATCAAAATTCCTCAACCTCTATATTAAGCATTTTTGCAAGTGCTTTAAGTTCTTTTGAAATATCAGCCATGGCAATTACAAAGTGCTGCTCCCAACCGGAGGCAACGGATTTTTCTATAACTTCTCTGACATTGCTTTCAGTCTGAATAACAATAGTAGTTCCGGTAAATTGCTTAAATCTGTCCATAGACTCGCCCTTGGCGATAAAAAATCTAAAACTGCCGTCAGGCTTTCTGCCGATTCTAAAAACAGTCGCATGACGTGCGGCACGACAACCAAAGTCCATAACCGGTCCTACGCCCGAAAAGCAATGAAGACCTGCCTGTGCCTTTGTATCCTCTCTTGCAAGAGAGGTGGGAGCCATACCGCAGTGCCAATATGTAACGGAATTATACTCTTCATCCATGGTAACGGGGTCGCCGAAGAAAGCAGGAATTTTAGATAGATAAGAGCAAATGAAAACAGACAGTGCTCCGTAGGTATCAGCCTCGCACGCCGCAGGAATGCCCAAATCGTTAAGAATAGAAAGCACGGCGCAAACGGGTGTTCCGTATTTTTTTACAAAATCGGGACAACAGCCCGAAGCAACCGCTCCTATATCATGCTCGTTACAATAATCAAAATATGCCTTAAACAGTTTTCCTGCATCAAAGAGATTTTCTCTTTCTGTATTAAACACATTCGGCACCATATTTCTTGCATCAAAAATGAAATCCCTGATTGCGTCCTCGTCATAGGTACGAGCCTTTTCCATCAATTCCATAGTTTCGACGTTAAAGAGTTTTACGCCGAAAGTACGCATCATTTCATTTTCATACGCATTGCAAAATCCCATGCCCTCTGCCGCACTTCCGACCTGCAAAAGATTAAGCCGTGACAAAGATTTTTTAAGTTTTGCCGCCAAGACAACGGCTTTAATTTCGTCAACGGTTTCATCGGCAAAGGTTGAGCCGACAACATAGTTATAAGGCTTTCCGAGATTAAGCATTGCGTTAGCTTGAGAATAAGCACCGGAGAGTGAATTCAGTCTGATACCGAGTCCGTCAACAACAGGCTCCGGAATGGACCACAGCAAAACAGGGCAATTAATCTTCCTGAGTATCTCGGTAATATAAGACGCATCTGCATAAGTAACGGTCTGCACTATGACAAAATCCGGAGCTTTGCCCTGCAAAAATGCGTCTATATCCTCCTTAGAGAGTAAAATGCCGTCGGGAATAAGAATATTTTTATCAATCTTTTTCATAACCTGAACAGAATCGTCCAGTTTCATTTGAGCCTGCTCAAGATTATACATTTGCTTTCCGACAGGCAAATACAGAATTTCAAAAGCCATTTATTTCTCCTCTCAAAAGGGACGAAGAGTCACCCCTCAACACAAAAAGCATTAATTACTGCTTTAACTCCTTTGTTTCACTGATTGCTCTGAACAGCGAATATTGGTTATCGTACGGCAAGTCACAGGAATAGTGCCAAATCATAAGTCCGCCCAGACCTGCATCTATTGCAAAAGCGGTTTTATCGCTTACCATTTGATACGAGTTGACATACTGCGGTGCAGTCATAGGATTGCCCTCATGGTCAAAATCGTTAAATAAATAAAGATTTGTGTACTTATCATTTACATTGTACTGATTATAATTGCCCCAATATGCTTTTTTGTCGGTAGGACGGGAATAAAACGGAAGTCCCAAATCTATCTGCTCAGGCTTAAATCCGCCCTTAATAGCCTTTCTGACACCATTTACCGTAGTTGAGAATATAGCGTGATAATTATGAGTGGTAAACATATCGTAAAGCATAACCTCCACTCTGTCAATTATCTCGATTACATCATCATCAAATCTCAAATCCCATGGTGCTATTGCAAGAGAAATGATTTTATCGGGCATTGCTTTATCAAGCTTACGCAGGAAATTATTAAACGCTTTCCACTCAGCATTGCTGTTGGGAAATTCATAGTCCATATCGTAACCGTCAAAGCCGTATTTATCAACAAAATTCACAACGCTTGAAACAAGGTTATCGACATTTTCATCGCTCATCATTGATTTAATATCAAGATTATCGTCACCGTAAGGCATTGCAATATCACAAATAAGATTTATTTTTTTGTCGCCCACATTCTTTTTCAAAATGTCAAGTTTGTCGGAATAGTATTTTTCGTCAACCTCATTGCCCTGACCGTCAACAAAGATAATATTACCCTTTGAATCAAACTTAGCCGTACCGAAAGCGATAAGGTCTGTTACAGCTTCAAGCATACTGAAATCGGTCTGCTCGCTCACTCCTTCCATTACAATATAGGAATTAACTCTGAGCGATTTGGCGTTATCCTTTTTGATGTTATATGCAGCGAATGAATTAACATTATATCTGCCGCTTGAGCAGTTTACGAATATTCTCAAATATCTGTAATTAACATCACCTAGGTAGCAAGTATGTCCGCCCTCTATACAGTCGCTTTGATAAAGAAACTTATAATTTGCGTCCTGCTCATTTGAACCGTAAATTTCATAAAGAGTTACGGTTTTTGTACTTTCACCGAGAACAACTGTGTTATATTCAACCTCTTTGCCCATATCGACTGTAACATACTTAACTTCTTCCTCTTTTCCTTTAAGAGAAAAACTGCCCTTAGTCTTTCCCTCCTGAGTGATAAAGGAAGCGGATGACGCCACATTTTCATACTGAGAATATGTATCGTCCATTATGCTCTTGCCCACATTTGAGCAAGAACAAAGGGTTACGCCGAGTATGGCTACGGTTAATGCAAGTGCTATAAATCTTTGTAATTTTTTCATAAGTCTGCCTTTCTGTCATTTAATTGACGGGAATTGAGAATTGTAAAGATTTGTATAAAATCCGTTAAGTGCCAAAAGTTTCTTATGCGTTCCCTGCTCTACTATACTTCCGTTATTCATAACAAGGATAACATCGGCTTCTTTAATGGTAGCGAGACGGTGAGCAACTATAAATGTCGTTCTGCCCTGCATAAGAGCGGCAAATGCTTTTTGGATTCTTATTTCCGTTCTGGTATCAATGGAGGAAGTCGCCTCATCGAGAATGAGCATAGGCGGCTTACAAAGCATAAGCCTTGTAATACAGAGAAGTTGCTTTTGTCCCTGAGAGAGTGAACCGCCGTCCTCACCGATTAAGGTATCGTAACCCTCCGGCAATCTCTTAATGAACGAGTGGGAGTGTGCCTTTTTAGCCGCCTCGATAACCTCGTCATCGGTGGCATCTGGTGCGCCCATTTTGATATTATCTCTTATAGTTCCCGATTTGAGCCAGGTGTCCTGAAGCACCATACCGAAATTTTGTCTGAGTGATTTTCGTGTAACATTGTCATAGTCATTATCATCTATAATAATGTTACCGCTGTTCACATCATAAAAACGCATCAAAAGATTAATCAGCGTTGTTTTTCCGCAACCCGTAGGTCCTACTATTGCAACTCTTTGTCCGGGTTTAACGCTTAAATTGAAGTTATCAATAAGTTTTTTATTTTCAACATAAGAGAAGCATACATTTTTCAGTTCGAGTTTTCCGTCAACCGTTTTCAGTTCAACGGCGTTTTCTTTATCCGGCGGAACTTCTTTTTCCTCAAGAAGTTCAAACAACCTGCCTGCACAGGCAAAGGCATTTTGAAGTTCGGTTACAACTCCGCTGATTTCGTTAAACGGCTTTGTATATTGACTTGCGTAAGAAAGAAATGCCGCAAGCACACCGACAGTAATAGCCTGCTGTTGTGTTTTTACAGCCAAAAAAGCACCAAACAGAGCAACTGCCGCATAAACTATCGAATTAACAAAGCGTGTAGCCGGATTGGTTATGGAAGAAAAAAACACAGCCTTAAGAGAATATTCCTTTAACCTTGCGTTAATTTCGTCAAAGGTCTTTAGATTTTCGTCATAGTGAGAATATGCATCAACGGTTTTTGCATTACCTATCATCTCGTCGATGAATGCCGTCTGCTCGCCTCTTGTTTCGGACTGAAGTGTGAACATCTTATGTGTTTTTTTTGCAACGAACGAAGCAATTACAAAAGAAAGCGGAGTGACAATAACCACAACAACAGTAATCCAAAAATTAATTGAAAGCATAAAGATAAGAGTGCCGATAATTGTGATAATGCCTGTAAAAAACTGAGTAAAGCCCATCAAAAGTCCGTCGGCGAACTGGTCAACATCGGCGATAACTCGTGAAACGACCTCTCCGCTCGGGTGAGAATCTATATATGATACGGGAAGTTTTTCAATCTTTGAAAATGCTTTATCACGCATATCCTTAACAACGCCGAAGGTTATCTTATTATTAAGCACATTCATTATCCACTGTGAGAGTGCAACAACGCCGACAATAACGCAGACCTCAACAAGTATCGGAACCATACCGTCAAAATCAACATTGCCCTTATCTGCAATAAAGTCAATAACATTACCCAAAAGAACGGGAACATAAAGAGTGCCCGCCACACTGACAGCGGCAAGCAGCAGCGAAAAAGCAAGATGAATTTTATATCTTCCGACATAGGAAAAAACTCGGTTTAATATCTGCTTATTATTCATTTACAGCCACCTCCTCATCGCTAAACTGAGAGAGATAGATTTCTCTGTAAACCTCGCAAGACTTCAAAAGTTCCTTGTTTGTACCGATTCCGACAGTGTGTCCGTCGTCGAGGACAACAATTCTGTCTGCCGAGAGAATAGAGGAGCTACGCTCTGATACGATGAAAAGAGTCGGTTTGTAATCAAGAGAAAGTATAGCCTCTCTGAGTGCTTTTTCGGTAGCGAAATCAAGAGCCGAGGCACTGTCGTCAAGTACAATGATTTCAGGCTTTGAGACAATGGCTCTGGCAATGGAAAGCCTTTGTTTTTGACCTCCGGAAAGGTTTGCACCGTTTTGCTCTATTACTGTATCAAGACCGTTTTTTTCATATATATTATCATAAATTTGGGCGACTTTAAGTGCCTCGTTAATTTCATCATCTGTGGCGTCCGCCTTACCCCAGCGAATATTATCCCTTACAGTACCCGAGAAGAGCACAGCCTTTTGCATAACAAAGCCGATTTTGCTTCTGAGCTCAGTTTTATCATAGGATTTTACATTCTTACCAAATACTGTTACCCTACCCTTTGTGGAGTCGTAATAATGCGGAATTAAGTCAACAAGGCTTGATTTGCCGCTGCCCGTTGAGCCGATAATTCCGATAACCTCTCCCCTATCGGCATAAAAGGAAATATCCGTAAGACTTTCTTCGTCGCTCTGATTATATTTAAGCGAAACATTATCAAATGCAACAGCGTGATTATCATAACAGGTATCGTCATCAACAAATTGCAGTGTGTTATCAACATCAAGTACAGACGAAATTCTTGTGCAAGAGGCAAAGCCTTTTGTAATTGTTACGATAAGCGATGCGAATTTGACAAGTTCCACCAAAATTTGGCTCATATAATTATAAAGAGCAACAACCTCGCCCTGATTCAAAACGCCCTCGTTTACCTTAACGGCGCCGTTATAAATAAGAAACACTATACCCAAATTGATAATCACATATGTGATGGGATTCATCAATGCGGAAATTCTGCCAACGCTCCTTTGAAAATGAGCGAGCAGAGAATTTTTCTCATTAAATCTGTTATAACTTTGCTCTTCTTCGGTAAAGGCTCTGATAACTCTGGCGCCCGTAAGGCTTTCTCTCGTCATAAGAGTTACATCATCAAGAGTGTTTTGCACATTACGGTACATAGGAACGGTAACTTTCATTATAACAGTTACCACAACGCTCAAAAGAACAATTACCAAAAGAAAGATAAGACTGATTTTAGCGTTAATAAAAAGTGCCATAACAAACGCTCCGGCTACTATAAACGGAGAACGCAAAAAGAGTCTGAGTACCATATTAACCGTGCTTTGTGCTTGGTTTACATCATTCGTCATACGGGTGATGAGAGTAGATGTACCGAGACGGTCAAATTCATTAAACGAAAAGGTCTGAATTTTATCAAAAAGAGCGTGTCTTACATTGGTAGCAAATCCCGTTGCCGCCTTTGCGGCAAAATACTGAGCGGTAATTGACGCAATCATACCGACAACAGCAAGCACCACAAGGATTGCGGCTCTGCTCAAAACGAATTTAAGATTATTTTGGCGTATGCCGTCATTGATAATAGATGCGACAACGAGCGGTACTATCAACTCAAACATAGCCTCAAGCATCTTAAACAGCGGAGCGAGAAACGACTCAAGTTTATACTCGCTCAAAAAAGGCAATAATTTTTTCATTATATATTTTCTCCAAATAAGCAAATAAGTACATATAAAAATAGTAGACAAAATATATATTTATTATAACAATTAGTTAAAATATGTCAAATAAAACT
Organism: uncultured Eubacterium sp.; assembly: GCA_900542875.1. Classification (GTDB taxonomy): domain Bacteria; phylum Bacillota; class Clostridia; order Oscillospirales; family Acutalibacteraceae; genus Eubacterium_R. Next base: position 30,908 of record UQPH01000009.1, read on the forward strand.
TGAAATTAACAAGCAAAGTGTTATAATTTATACATACTAAAAAAAGGCGGTATAATACGATGGAAAACAGACCGATTACGGCGATAATAGTAGGTGCGGGTCACCGCTCATTCGTTTACAGCGAACTTGCAAAGACCAACCCCGAAATGCTTAAGATAGTAGGCGTTGCAGACCCTAACCCGATAAGAAGAAAAAAGGCGATGGATTACTTCGGATTCAAAGAGGATATGTGCTTTGAAAATGCCGAGGAACTTGCAAAAAAAGGAAAACTTGCAGATACCGTAATCAACGGAACAATGGACGAACAACACCTTGAAACCGCAGTTCCGCTTCTGGACGCAGGATATGATATGCTGCTGGAAAAGCCTTTTGCTCCGAATGAGGAGGAAATGCGCCAGATAGTAAATTGTGCAAAAAAGAACAATTCAAAGGTAATGATTTGTCATGTACTCAGATACACCCCGTTTTATTATGCCATTAAAGAAAGAATCGTAAACGGAGAAATCGGTGATATAATCAACATACAGACCACCGAGCACGTATCATATCATCATCTTTCTACATCATACATAAGAGGAAAATGGGCAAACAGCGACAAGTGCCACACATCAATGCTTCTTGCAAAATGCTGCCACGACCTGGACATTATCATGTGGATGATGAGCGAGACAAAACCAAAGCAGATAAGTTCATTCGGCGGAAAATTCCAATTTAAGCCGGAAAACGCACCGAAAGAGGCAGGCACAATTTGTATGAAAGACTGTCCCTTGGTTGACACCTGCGTTTACAGCACAAAGAGACTTTACATAGACCATCCGGACAGATGGGCATTTTATGTATGGGACGCACTGGAAGGCAAAAAGAATATTTCCATTGAGGACAAAATCGCACTTATGAAAAGTGACAGCCCATATGCACGGTGCATATATAAATGCGACAACAATGTAGTTGACCACCAGTCGGTTTTAATTAACTTTGAAAGCGGCGCAACAGGCACGCACAACATGGTGGGCGGTTCCGCAGAACCGAGGAGAGAAATTCACATTATAGGAACAAAGGGTGAAATTTTCGGCAACTTTGAAGAAAGCAAGTTTACTGTACTTAAAATCGACCCGTCACCCGATGCACATAATGAAGAATGCGATGTCGAAGAGGTTGACCTCAGAGTAACGGGAGATATGGTAGGCGCTTACGGCGGACACGGCGGCGGAGACGAAAGACTCGCCGCAGACTTCGTAAAATTCATCAGAGGCGAAAAGCCGAGCCTTGCCTGCACTTCTATTTTTGACAGCGTTGCGGGTCATCTCAGCGTATATTTAGCAGACAAGAGCAGAGAAAACGGCGGAATGCCTATGGATGTAAAACTGTAAGGGGCGGATTATGAAAATCAAATCGGGATTTATAACCAGAAAAATCGGCGACAAAATAGTTGCCGTAGCAGTCGGCGAACGCATTAAAAGTTTTAACGGAATGATTACGATTAACGAGACGGGAGAATTTATATGGAAATGCCTGGAAAAGGAAACCGATACTGATTCCATAGTCGAGAAGATTAAAAAGCATTATGATGTAGATGAAAATTTTGCAAGAGAGGCAACGATTAAATTTATTGACGAACTAAGAAAAAATAATCTACTTGACGAATGATAAAAAATAGAGTACAATAGGCAGGCAAGCAAAAAGCAGGCTTGCCTATTAATCTATATGCAGAAGTGGCGGAATCGGCAGACGCGCTAGATTCAGGTTCTAGTGAATGCAAATTCATGAGGGTTCAAGTCCCTTCTTCTGCACCAAAAGAGAGCAATAACCTTTAGGTTGTTGCTCTCTTTTTATGTATAGGACTTGAGCCCTCAATTTATCGGGGTCCCCGAAAAGTCGGAGATTTTTTGGGGAGAGGAGTAACATACAAAGTGATTGTTGTGCCATTGCTTGCAATGGTATTTAATCACGGAGAATGTTCCGACGAAAGTCCCTTTTCTGCACCAAAAAAAGGCCTACTCAAATGAGTAGGTCTTTTTTGGTGCAACAATATGGTATGCTTTAATTCTGTATTATTATAGCAAAATTACTCCGATGTAATTTTGCTAAGAAGTCTCGGACTTAATCGGTTCCATTGACGGTATAGCCTCGTCGCTTGTTTCGTACAAATACTTTAATATTCCAAGTATAACTGAATCTATCTTCACTGTTCATCATCCTTTTTTCGATTGCTTTTTTGCCTTGCGTGTTCTATTAGTTGATGAAATCTTTCATAACTTAAAGGCTCATCAAATCCAATATCAAAGTAATCGTCTTGCGTATGTTTTGTATCCATATTTTTCTGCTTCATAAAATGCCTCCTCGCATATTCTATATGCTTGTTCTATAGCCTCATCGCTTGTTTCGTACAAATACTTTAATATTCCAAGTATAACTGAATCTATCTTCACTGTTCATCATCATTTTCTTGATTGCTTATTTGCTTTGCATGTTCTAATAATCGATGAAATCTCTCACAACTTAACGGTTCATCAAATTCGATATTCAAATCATCATCAAAATCGTCTTGTACAGACTTTGTATCAGTATTTTTCTGCATATTTGTAAGCCTTTCTATACTCAACCTTACTACCTTTTCCTGCAAAGACTTGTGTGTCTTGAACTTTACTATCTTAAATTTTACTATACATTTTGCCTATTTGCAAGCCCATAACTTTATAATTTTTCGCTTTTGTTCCAAGAGACTTACCAATTTCAAAATCAACAGCGGCACCAAGGGTGCATAGGCGGAAAGTTTACGCCCGGCACGTGATACAGCGACAATGCGTACTTCAAGTTCACAGAAAGCAAAAGCGAATAACCTATATACATAAAAAGCCTCGACGAAATCAATCGTCGAGGTTTTACTCATTATTCGATATTTAATCTTTGTCGCAATATGCACCGTCAAAAGTTGTAACAATCGCAAATTTGCCAAACTTATAATATCCGGTAATGTCGTTATAGCGTCTGTTTACATCTGTAACCGTAAAAGTCGCCTTATCTATTTTTCTGACGGAATTATGATTACAGCAAACATATACATATTTATCGTCCGCCGACACAAAATGCGGCCTGTCAAAGGTAAGCTGATTTTTTCCTCCGATACGAATATCCATCTTTGCGCCCTCTGCGAAATAACGGATTACTGCATTTTCCCCTTCGCACACCGACCAAAAGCAATTACCGTCCTCTGCAATACAGCATACAGGCGAATCATTATAACTTAAAAGTCCGTCACGAACGAGTTCACCTTCTGCGTTAAACAGTCCCGTCTCGCCGTTCGGATAGATTACAAGCACCGACCTATCCTCCAAAATCATAGCTCCCGGCATAACAAAATTGCCAAGTTTTTCGCTGATTTCTTTACGTTTTGTGCCATATTTTTTCAGCAGATAGGCGTCCTTTGTAACTATTTCCTTTTCGCCGGTGGAAAAATTCAAAATAAAATAATTCACTCCGTAGGATGTCGAATCGGGATTTGGCTTTTTTTCGACCAGCACAGCCTTATCATCAGAAAATCTGAGGACATCGACAATTTGTCTGTTACTAATTTTAATCAAAATAATTCATTCCAATCCTTATTTTCAATCTGCTTCGGCAATTTTTTCAAGTTTTTCCCTGCCGTTTCCGGTAAGAAAACTAAGGGTCATAAGACTGTCTGTCAGGTGGACATTCTCAACGAGTACCTCAGGGTGAGCCATAGCAATATCATAATTTGAGAAATTCCAAAAGCTTTTTACCCCAAGACGGCAAAGCATATCCGTAAGTTCTTTCATATCGTTTGACGGAATACAAATAACCGCACAAACAGGCTGATTATCGATACAGAAATTTTCGAGATAATTAATATGCCGAACGGGAATGCCTTGAATAATCTTACCCGATATAGCCTCGTTCTTATCGAAAATTCCGACAAGATTAAATCCCGACGGTCTTGTAAAAATCTTTGAAGCGACAGCCTTACCGAGGTTACCTGCGCCGATAAGAATAGTTTTTACGCCTGCATCAACGCAAAGAATCTCGCCGATTTTTGCATAAAGTTCGGGTACATTATATCCGTAGCCTTGCTGTCCGAAGCCTCCGAAGCAGTTAAAATCGTGGCGAATTTGGGACGCCGTAAGACCCATTCTCTCCGCAAGTTCCTTAGAACTTATGCGAACGATTCCGTTATCCTTTAATGTCTCTAAAAATCTGTAATAACGAGGCAGTCTCTTTATAACTGAAATTGATATTTCCTGTGCCATAAATAACCCTCTCTTTTAATTTAATCAAAAATCACTCGGTCATTTCTGTAATGGTCTGCATTACGTAATCGCCGAATTCATCACAGGTACAGCCGGTATCTCTGCCTGTAATAACAAGTTTCTTTTCCTCAAACATACACTTATCAAGTGCCTTTTCCAATGCGTCAGCTTGCTTTTGATAACCGATATGAGAAAGAAGCATAACGGTAGCTCTGAGCATTGAGCACGGATCTGCATACTTGCCTCTGCCCTCTGTAATCATACGGGGAGCAGAACCGTGAATAGCCTCGAACATAGCATATCTTTTACCGATATTTGCACTTCCCGCAGTTCCTACGCCGCCCTGGAACTCGGCAGCCTCGTCGGTGATAATATCGCCGTAAAGGTTAGGAAGAACGAAAACCTTAAAGTCTTTTCTTCTTGCAGGGTCGATAAGTTTAGCGGTGGTGATGTCGATATACCAGTCATCTGTCACGATGTCGGGATACTGCTCGCCGATTTTCTTTGCGGTATTAAGGAACTTACCGTCGGTTGTCTTAATAATATTAGCCTTTGTGATGATAGAAACCTTTCCCTTATGGTTACGCTCGGCATAATCGTAAGCAAGTTTTGCAATTCTGTCACAACCCTCCTGAGTTGCAACGGTAAAGTCAACAGCCAAATCGTCTGTAATATTAACTCCGTAAGAGCCGACTGCATAGCCGCCCTCGGTATTCTCTCTGAAGAATGTCCAGTCTATTCCCTGCTCCGGTACCTTTACGGGACGCATATTTGCAAAAAGGTCAAGTTCCTTACGCATGGCAACATTTGCACTCTCTACATTCGGCCACGGGTCGCCCTGACGGGGTGTGGTTGTCGGGCCTTTAAGAATAACATGGCAAGCCTTTAATTCTTCAAGAACATCATCGGGGATAGCTTTATTATGTGCAGCACGGTTTTCGATGGTAAGTCCGTCAATTTGCTTAAACTCAACCTTACCGCTTTTTACCTCATCCTTTAAGAGAAATTCGATAACTCTCTGTGATTCCTTAGTAATGATAGGTCCGATACCGTCTCCGCCGCAAATACCGATAACGATTTTATCAAGCGACTGATAATCGGTAAAATCCTTATCCTCTTTAATTTTCTTTGCTCTTTCCAGCTGCTTTTCCATCAAAGCACGGAACTGTTCGCAAGCAGAATCAAGTGCCTTTATTTCTTCTGTATTCATAGTGTCTCCTTATTTGTTAATTTCTCTGGTGTAATTAAGAAGTCCGCCGCAAAGAAGCATGGCTCTCTGTCTGTCGGAAAGGTGCGAAGAATCGAGAACATACTCCTCGCCCTTTGTGATATTCTTAAGAACAACATCATTTTTATTTTCTATTCTCTCACGAATGTTTGAAAGTTCAAGCTCGTCCATTTGGTCGATTTTATCGTAATCGTCCTCATTTGCAAAAGTAAACGGAAGAATGCCTGCGTTTACGAGGTTTGCAATATGAATGCGGGCAAAACTCTTGCATATAACAGCCTTAACGCCGAGGTAAAGCGGAACGAGAGCGGCGTGCTCACGAGACGAGCCCTGACCGTAGTTTGCACCGCCGATGATAAAGCCCTTGCCCTCTGCCTTAATTCTTTCGGGGAAAGTCTCATCGCAAACCGCAAAGCAATACTGAGAAAGATGCGGAATGTTTGAACGGTAAGGCAAAATCTTTGCACCTGCCGGCATAATATGGTCTGTGGTGATATTATCGCCGACTTTAAGCACAGCCTTTGCCGCAATGCTTTCAGGCAAAGCCTCTGTCTTTGGGAAAGGCTTAATGTTAGGTCCTCTGAGAACCTCAACCGAATCTGCCTCTTCAACAGAAGCAGGAGGGATAATCATATTATCGTCAACGATGAAATGCTCAGGCATAGAAATATCGGGAGCCTCGCCCAAGTCTCTCGGGTCTGTAAGATAACCGGTAAGAGCACTGGCAGCCGCAACCTCCGGAGAAACAAGATAAATTTTTGCATCTTTTGTGCCGCTTCTGCCCTCAAAATTACGGTTAAAGGTGCGAAGCGAAACGCCGCCGCTGTTAGGACTCTGACCCATACCGATACAAGGTCCGCACGCACTTTCAAGGATTCTTGCACCTGCCGAAATCATATCGGAAAGCGCACCGTTGAGAGCAAGCATATTAAGCACCTGCTTTGAGCCCGGAGCAATACAAAGCGAAACATTGGGATTAACTGTTTTGCCTTTAAGTATAGAAGCGACTTTCATCATATCAACAAAAGAAGAGTTTGTGCAAGAGCCGATTGCAACCTGGTCAACCTTAATTTTGCCGATTTCCTCGGTTGTTTTTACTTTATCCGGCATATGAGGACAAGCAGCCATAGGTGTAAGCGAGCAAAGGTCAATATCTATAACCTCGTCATAAACCGCATCGTCATCGGGCAAAATCTCTGTCCAATCCTTTTCTCTGCCCTGCGCTTTAAGAAAAGCAAGAGTAATCTCATCGGACGGGAAAATAGAAGTTGTTGCACCGAGTTCCGCACCCATATTGGTAATAGTGGCACGTTCGGGAACAGAAAGAGTTTTAACTCCCTCTCCGCCGTATTCGATAATCTTACCTACGCCGCCCTTAACGCTCATAATGCGAAGCACCTCAAGGATTACATCCTTTGCGGAAACCCACGGTTTAAGGTAGCCTGTAAGATTAATTCTGGTCATCTTAGGCATCGGGATATAGTATGTTCCGCCGCCCATGGCAACGGCAACATCCATTCCGCCTGCGCCCATGGCAAGCATACCGATACCGCCGCCGGTAGGAGTATGGCTGTCCGAGCCGATAAGAGTTTTACCCGGTATACCGAATCTTTCAAGATGCACCTGGTGGCAGATACCGTTACCAGGGCGGGAATAGTAGATACCGTGCTTTTTTGTTACGGTTTGGATAAACCTGTGGTCGTCGGCATTTTCAAATCCGGTTTGCAGAGTATTATGGTCTATGTAAGCAACAGAGCGTTCCGTCTTAACTCTGTCAACTCCCATAGCCTCAAATTCAAGATAAGCCATAGTACCCGTTGCATCCTGAGTAAGGGTCTGGTCGATACGAAGTCCTATTTCCGTACCTACTTTCATCTCACCCTCAACCAGATGCGATTTAATGAGTTTTTGTGCTAAAGTAAGTCCCATCAACAAATCCTCCTATAAACATTTAATAACAAACTTATTAACTATTTTGTCAATGTTATAATAGAACATTAACAAAATTTTGTCAATAAAAATAGCCATATATAATTAAATAATTATGAATATTAACAAAATAATGTCATAATAGCAATTGTCAAAGTATATTTATAATGTTATAATAACTATGTTTGGAATTTGTTTGGAAAAGGAATTATTATGAAACTGAATGAACTTAAGCCTAACGAGACTGCCGTTATAAAGTCGGTATCGGGCGAAGGTGCATTAAGGCAGCACTTTCTCGATATGGGTGTAATACCGACGGTTGAGATAACATTGGTAAAATACGCTCCGATGGGAGACCCTGTTGAATTTAGAATTCACGACTATGAACTTACGCTCAGACTCGACGACGCAAAAAAAATAGAAGTAGAAAAGCGAACGGGTACAAAAAAAGCACAGAACCCGAAAAAATGTAATGTAATAGAGCATCCCGGACTCGGCGAGGGCGGACGCTACCACTCTAAGGAACACGAAAATCCGCTTCCCGAGGGCACGGTATTATCCTTTGCCCTTGCAGGAAACCAAAACTGCGGAAAGACCACATTGTTTAATCAGCTTACAGGCTCTAACCAGCACGTGGGAAATTTCCCGGGTGTTACGGTTGACAGAAAAAGCGGTATAATAAAAGGCTACCCGAACACAGAGGTAGTTGACCTGCCGGGAATATATTCCCTATCTCCTTACACGAGCGAGGAAATTGTATCAAGGCAGTACATACTAGACGAAAAGCCTACGGGTATAATAAATATAGTTGACGCTACAAACATTGAGCGAAACCTTTACCTGACAATGCAGTTGATGGAACTGGAAATACCGATGGTGCTGGCACTTAATATGATAGACGAGGTAAAGGGCAACGGCGGAGCAATACACATCAACGAAACAGAAGAACTGCTCGGAATACCGGTTGTTCCCATTTCGGCATCAAAGAACGAGGGCGTTGAGGAACTTGTGCGTCACGCAGTCCATGTGGCAAAATACAGAGAAAAACCGAGCAGATGCGATTTTTGCGAGGACAACGAAAGCACGGGAGCGGTACACAGATGCATACACGCAATAATGCACCTGATTGAGGACCACGCAAAAGCCGCACAAATTCCTGTAAGATTTGCGGCGACAAAACTCGTTGAGGGCGACGAAATGGTTATGAACGCCCTGAAACTCGACGAAAACGAAAAGCAATTTGTCGAGGCTATAATCGTTCAAATGGAAGAAGAACGGGGCCTTGACAGAGCCGCCGCAATAGCGGATATGAGATTTTCGTTCATAAACAATCTTGTCGGACAATGCGTAGTTAAGCCAAAAGAGAGCAAGGAAAGCATAAGAAGCAAAAAAATCGACAAAATTCTGACCGGTAAGTACACCGCTTTACCGTCATTTGCGGCAATTATGGCTTTGATATTTTGGCTTACATTCGGCTTAATCGGCGCAAAACTTCAGCAATTACTCGAATACCTGATTACTCTTGCGACCAACGGAGTTGACGCAGGACTTACAAAACTTAATGTAAACGAGGTACTTCATTCGCTGATAATAGACGGCGTTTTTGAGGGCGTGGGAAGCGTATTGAGTTTTTTGCCGATAATCGTTACACTGTTTTTATTCCTGTCACTGCTTGAGGACACGGGATATATGGCGAGAGTTGCGTTCGTTATGGATAAACTCCTCAGAAAAATAGGCTTATCGGGCAGAAGTATCGTGCCTATGCTTATCGGTTTCGGATGCAGCGTACCTGCTGTTATGTCAAGCCGAACACTTCCGTCGGAGCGAGACAGGAAAATGACAATAATGCTCATACCGTTTATGAGTTGTACGGCAAAACTGCCTATTTACAGTTATTTTACGAGCGTATTTTTCCCCGACAAAAAGGTTCTTGTAATGCTGCTTTTATACTTCGGCGGAATTTTTACCGGTTTAATCGTGGCGTCCGTCGCAAAAAAGACGGCATTCAGAGGAGAGGCTGTACCGTTTGTTATGGAACTGCCAAACTACCGTTTGCCGAGTGCAAAAACCACTTTGCAACTTCTGTGGGAAAAGGCAAAGGACTTTTTAACAAGAGCATTTACCGTAATATTCATTGCAACAATAGTAATTTGGTTCTTGAAAACCTTTAACTTCCACCTTGAACTTGTTGACTCCTCAAAGGACAGTATGCTTGCGTCAATCGCAGGCTTTATCGCACCGATATTTGCGCCTCTCGGCTTCGGCGATTGGAGAATGTCAACATCGCTCATTACAGGCTTTATTGCAAAGGAAAGCGTTATTTCAACTCTTTCTGTTCTGTTTACAGGCACGGGCGAACTGACAAGCATAATGTCAACCAAAGCAGCTGCGTCGTTCCTTACATTCTGTCTGCTTTACACCCCTTGTGTTGCGGCTGTCACATCCGTAAAGCGTGAACTCGGCAGAAAATGGGCAATAGGTGTTGTCGCACTTCAATGCACAGTTGCGTGGCTTATGGCAGGAGCGGTATATTTGGTGGGCGGATTAGTGTAACGCTTTTACATTGTCTTAATAAATAATGTAAACCCAACCGTTGCACCTACTGCGTACCGCCTCACTCGATAATGGCGGCATTAAAAGAAATATTTGGTAAATACCGTCTTGCTTGATAAGTAAGGCGGTATTTTTATGTTTACATAAATAATGTATTATGTTATAATTAGATGATATTATAATACAGGTGAAAAAAATGATTGAAAGAGTTAACGAAAAAAATTTAGCCGAATACGAGGCTTTTATAAAAAGACATCCAAAGGGACTTTTCCAGCACAGTTCAAAATGGGCTAAGGTGAAATCTGCTTGGAAATGGGAAGCAGTTATGCTAAAGAGCGACGACGGAGAAATAATCGGTACGGCTGATGTTCTCATCAGAAGCATACCTGTTATCGGATATTCGCTTATGTACGCTTGCAGAGGCTTTGTGTGCGATGAGAACGACTTTGACACCTTTGACAAGTTGTTTAACGCATTGCTTGAAATAGGCAAGGAGTACAAGGCTTATTGTCTTAAAATCGACCCTGAAATTGTTATCCAAAACACAGCATACACAAAGCACCTTATCGACAAGGGATTTGTTGAATTAAATCACGGTTGTATGGACTTTGAAAATGTTCAGCCGAGATTTGTATACTGCTTTGATTACAACAATATGACAGAGGACGAGCTTATGCTCACCTTTAAGGCGGATTACAGAAACCGTATCAGAAAAGCACCTAAAAAGGGCGTTGAGGTTAAGATTTGCGGAAAGGAAGCACTCGATGATTTCGTAAGAATTATGGCAGAAACGGGAGAGCGAGACGGATTTTCTACAAGACCGAAGGAATACTTTGAGCAAATTCTCGACTGTATGACGGACGACGCAAGGCTTTATATGGCATACTATCAGGGACAAGCCATTGCAGGTACTCTTGCCATAAAATGGGGCGAGAATGTTATGAAATACCAATACGGCGCTTCGTCAAACGCACACAGAAATGTTTACCCGAACTATGCACTTCAATGGGCTATGATTAAATGGGGTATGGAGTGCAACTGTAAGGTATACGACTTTGGCGGAATCAG
>UQPH01000010.1 GCA_900542875.1 uncultured Eubacterium sp.
AACCTGTGACCCTCTGCTTGTAAGGCAGATGCTCTCCCAGCTGAGCTATGCTCCCGAATTGCATTAGCAACGAGTTATACTATACAGTATTTTTGATTAAATGTCAACACTTTTTTTAATATTTTTTACTTTTTTGTTGCAGATTTAATAAGAGCATTAATATCTTCTTTTGTAAAGGTATATACCTTATTGCAGAAATGACATTCCACTTTTATATCCTCTTTATCCTCTGCCATTTCCTTAAGAGAATCAATGCCTGTTGAGATTAAAGCACTCTCTACTCTTTCCCTTGAGCAATTACATTTATAGCAAGTGTTGCTTTCGTCAAGTTTATCAAGTTCCAAACCCTCCATAGCCTTAACTGCTATCTCGTCCGGAGTCATACCGCTGTCAAGCATAGAAGTAACCGATTCAGCCGAAGAAACATTTTTCTCAATAATATCAATAACCTCATCGGGGCAACCCGGCAAAAGTTGAATAATATATCCTCCCGCTTTTTTAACGGTTAAATCGGGATTTACTAATACGCCGAGAGCGCACACCGACGGAGTCTGCTCCGAGGTTGCAAAATAATTGGTAATATCTTCTGCAATTTCGCCGCTTACAATCGGCACCTGACCGACATAAGGCTCTCTCATACCGATATCCTTAATTACATAAAGTTGTCCGTCACATCCTACTGCACCCGATACATCAAGTTTTCCGTTAGATTTAAGCGGAATTTCAACTATCGGATTTTGAACATAGGCTCTGGCATTACCGTTATAATCAGACACGGCTATAAGGTCTCCGCAAGGACCGCCGCCGTTAATTCTTAAAGTAACGGAATCGTCCTTATCTTTAAGCATGTCGCCCATCATAGATGCGGCTGTAATAAATCTGCCGAGTGCGGCAGTTACCGTTGCTGATGTTTTATGAATCTGCTCCATCTCATAAACCATATCCGTTGAATCCGTGGCAATGATAAAAGCAGAGCCGTCTTTTGTAATATATCTGACTGTTTTTCCCATAATTTAATCCTTTTTACAAACAAAATATAGTCTTTCGCTGTCGCTTCTCGGCTTATTCTCCGTCAGTTCGTCATAGACCTGAACCGATGAAAAGCCCGAATCACACAGGATTTTTTTAAGTTCGTCGATTTCGTATGCAGTCTCTGTAAATTCCTCACTTCTTCTGTCATAGGACGAACCGTTAAAAATAAACATATCTATTAAAACTCTTACATTTCTGTCGTCAATATGTTCATTGTCCCAAACGATATAATAGTCATCCTCATCAAAAATAAAGGTATTATCGCTTAGTATTTGATTATGCTTATATATCGTATTTACATCAAAGACAAAAATTGAATTTTCTTTTAGCGAATTATAAACGCAGGAAAATGCTTTTTTTACATCATCCGATGAATTAAGATGATTAATACTGTCAAGCGAGCAAACCGCTGCATCTACCCTCTCAGGCAGGGCAAAATCAGACATATTTGCCTTAATCAAAGAAAAATCGCACCCGCATTCAAAAAGTTTTTCGGAGGCAATTTCAAGCATCTCATCCGACAAATCAACGCCTATGATTTTATATCCGCATTTTGCGAGAGGCAGACTGACGGAGCAGGTACCGCAAGCCAAATCCAAAACAACTTTTCCCGTTATATTATATTTATCAAAAAATGATTTTATATACTTACAGCGTTTTTCGTATTCGACATTTTCTGTCAATTCATCGTAAAATCGAGCAAAATCGCAATAACTACTCATTGCTTTCGTTCTCGGCAATTCTCTCAAAAATTTTATCATAACCGTCGCAACCGTACTGAAGCGAACGGTTTACTCTGCTGATAGTTGCGGTAGAAGCGCCTGTCTGCTCTACTATGTCAGTATAAACAGACTTTTCGGACAGCATTTTCGCAACTACTATTCTCTGACTGAGAGTTTTTAGTTCCTGAACCGTGCACAAATCCTCAAAGAAATCATAGCATTCTTCTCTTGTTTCGAGCGAAAGAATAGCCTTAAATAAAAAATCAACATTCTTGTTTTCGAGCTTATTATTCATATCTAAGCCTCCGTAAATATTCTAAAAGTATTTTAGCACATTAAATTGTGAAAGTAAAGAGATAAATAAAAAAACGGCAGAGAATTTCCCTGCCGTAAAAGATTATTCTTTAATAAGTTTATCATAAAAATCAAAACAATCAAAAGTTGCAAAATAGTCCTTCGGAGTTTCCGCTCTTCTGATAAGTTGATAACTGCCATCCTGCTTTAATAGGATTTCGGCGCTCTTGAGTTTACCGTTATAATTATAACCCATAGAAAATCCGTGTGCACCCGTATCGTGGATATAGAGAATGTCGCCTCTGTTAATTTCGGGAAGCATTCTGTCAACGGCGAATTTATCGCAGTTTTCGCAAAGAGAACCTGTTACATCATATTTTTTATTGCACTCCTCGTCTTCTTTGCCGAGCACGGTAATATGGTGATATGCTCCGTAGATAGCCGGTCTCATAAGGTTTACTGCACAAGCGTCAACGCCGATATATTCCTTATGTGTATGCTTTTCATTGATGGCAGTAGTGACAAGTGCACCGTAAGGACCCATCATAAATCTGCCGAGTTCCGTACAAAGTTTAACATTTCCCATTCCTGCAGGAACAAGAATTTCATCAAATACTTTGTGCACGCCCTCTCCGATTATTTTAATATCATTAGGCTCCTGATCGGGAGTGTACGGAATACCTACACCGCCGGAGAGGTTAATAAAGGTGATATTTGCGCCTGTCTTTTTCTTTAGTTCAACTGCGAGTTCAAAAAGAACCTTTGCGAGCATGGGATAATATTCGTTTGTTACGGTATTGGAAGCCAGAAAGGCGTGAATACCAAACTCCTCAACGCCCTTTTCTTTCATAATTTTGAAGGCTTCAAAAATCTGTTCGGTTGTCATTCCGTACTTTGCATCACCGGGATTATCCATAATTCCGTTGCTGATTTTGAAAATTCCGCCCGGATTATAGCGACAACTCATTTTCTTAGGCAACTTTCCGCAAGCCTTTTCAACTGCTTCAATGTGAGTAATATCGTCAAGATTAATGATGCCGCCCAAATCGTTGCAATATCTGAATTCGTCAATCGGTGTATCGTTTGACGAGAACATAATGTCGTCGCCCTTTGCTCCGATGGTTTTAGCCATCATAAGTTCTGTTTTTGAGGAGCAGTCGCAACCGCAGCCATACTCCTGAAGAATTTTAATAAGAAACGGATTAGGTGTAGCCTTTACGGCAAAATATTCCTTATATCCGTCGTTCCAGGAAAAAGCATCCTTTAACGCCTGAGCATTTTCCCTGATTCCCTTTTCGTCATAAATATGAAAAGGAGTAGGATAATCCTTAATAATTTCCTTGGCCTTTTCAAGTGTTAAAAACGGTTTCTTCTTCATTTACATATCCTCCGCAGCACTTAATTTGAAAGTGCTTTTTCTATACACATTTTAATTTCATCACAGCCGAGTCCCGTCTTCGATGAAAACGGAATTATTTTATCCGGCTCAATCATATCAAGTTCCTCTGTAATTTCACGCTTTCTGCGTTCGAGTTCCTTAACTTTAAGTTTGTCTGCTTTTGTGCATACGACAATCACAGGTATGTCCATCTGCTTTAGAAAATCAAGCATAGCATAGTCATCTGCCGACGGCTTATGCCTTAAATCAACAAGCTGAACCACCAACTTAATATTTCTTTCGGAATGAAAGTAACCTTCCATAAGTTCGCCGAAGCGTTCCTTTTCCTGTTTGCTGAGTTTTGCGTAGCCGTAACCCGGCAGGTCGACAAACTTTGCATTATCCACACCGTAAAAATTAATTGTAACGGTTTTGCCGGGAACGGAACTTACTCTTGCAAGTGCTTTTCTGTTAAACAGTTTATTAAGGAGCGAACTTTTGCCGACATTGGAGCGACCCGAAAATGTTATCTCGGGTGTAACGCTCGGCGGAAGTTGAGCCGAAATGCCGAACGATTTTTCAAATATTGCATTATTATAATTCATATTACTGCGTCACTGCCGCTGATGACCCTGCTTCGGCATTTGTATTTATAATTACTTTACTGTCTTTCTTATTCGGCATATATTCAAGTGCGACTTTTGCCACTTCGTCAAATGAGGAAACGCTGACAAAATTAACATTGTTCTTTACCTCATCACTGATTTTTGTTAAATCCTTTAGGTTATCCTTAGGAATAATAATGATATCGCAACCTGCTTTATATGCCGCCATCGACTTTTCCTTTAATCCGCCGATTGCAAGAGCATTACCTTTTAGTGAAATTTCGCCTGTCATAGCAACATTATGCTTGATAGGTATGCCTGAAAGTTCGCTCAAAATAGCGGTTGTAATAGCAAGACCGGCAGACGGTCCGTCCTTTGGTATTGCACCCTCCGGAGCGTGGATATGTATATCCTTCGTCTTATAAAAATCACTGTCAAGAAAATACTTGTCTGCCTGACTTCTTATAAAACTTACGGCGATTTTTGCGCTTTCTTTCATTACATCGCCGAGATTGCCGGTAAGTTCAATCTTGCCCGTACCGTTAAGTGCGCTGACCTCGATAGGAAGCATCGTGCCACCTACCTGAGTCCACGCAAGGCCGTTAACCACACCTATTTGGTTGGTTGACGGTATAATATCCTCGTCATATTTTTCTATTCCAAGATATTTCGAAAGATTCTTTTCGTTTATTCTAAGGCATTGTTTGCCGCTTTCAAGTTCCATGCAAGCCTTACGACAAAGAGTTGCAATCTGCTTTTCAAGGCCTCTGACACCCGCTTCTCTTGTGTAAGACTTAATTATTTTATGAAGGGCGGAATCACTTATTTTAAGTTGTGCAGGAGTGAGTCCGTGTTTTAGAATTTCTTTTTTTACCAAATGCTTTTTTGCTATATTAAACTTCTCGTCGGGAGAATATGACGAAAGTTCGATAATTTCCATTCTGTCATAAAGCGGAGCTGAAATAAGCGAAGTATCATTTGCTGTGGTAATAAACAATACCTTGCTTAAATCTAGCGGAAAGTCAATATAATGGTCATTAAATGTACTGTTCTGCTCCGGGTCAAGTGCTTCAAGTAGTGCCGAGGCAGGGTCTCCCTTATAGTCAGACCCGACCTTATCTATTTCGTCAAGGAGAATAATCGGATTCATTGTCTTTGCAGAAATGAGCGATTCGGTAATTCTGCCTGCCATAGCACCGATATATGTTCTTCTGTGACCTCTGATTTCAGCCTCATCGTGAACACCGCCCAGTGCTATTCTGACATATTCCCTGTTCATTGATTTTGCAAGAGATTTAACGATACTCGTCTTGCCTACTCCCGGAGGACCGGCAAGACAAATAATTTGGCCTGCGAGTTCACTGCTTCTTTTAAGCACTGCAAGAGCCTCTGTAATTCTATCCTTTACATCATCAAGACCGAAGTGGTCTTTATCAAGAATACTGCGTGACTGCTTAAGATTAATTCTGTCCTTTGAATATTTTCCGAAAGGAATCTGTAAGCACTTATCGAGATAAGTTCTTATAACTGTTCCCTCATGAGAACCGGAGGGCATCTTCATAAGTTTATCGCATTCCTTATAGAGTTTGTCCTTTATCTTATCGTCGCATTTAAGAGAACTAATCTTGTTTCGGTATTCATCAGCTTCTTCTGCGGGATTCTCGCCCTCACCGAGTTCATCGCTGATTACTTTCATTTCCTCACGCAGATAATATTCTCTTTGATTTTTATCAACTTCTTTTTGCAGTTTTTCTTGAATCTCCGCCTCAAGATGCAGAGTTATAATTTCTTTTTTTATTAAGAGCAAGAGTTTTTTTATGCACTCCGTCTCATCAAATTCCTCTAAAATCGACTGCTTGTCCTTATAGGAAAAGAAACTGTTTTCACAAACAATATTGCATAATTCGCCTACGCTATCGGTTTCTATAATAGCAGTAACAACATCATTTGAAATCTTCTTAAACATCAAAGCATATTCTTCATATTCTTTTTTGAGCAGTCTGACATATGCTTCATTCTGCTCATTATAATCTGCTTTTATGATATGTGCATTTTCGATAGTTGCACTGAAATAACCGTCATCGAGAAACATATCAATGAGTGTTGCTCTTTGAATACCTTTAACTATAACTCTGTAATTAGTTGAGTTAGGTATTTTCATCATCTGTCTGACCTCGCAGACAACGCCCACGCCAAACACATCATCGCCTGTGGGGTCATCAATGGACGGATCTGTCTGAGCAACAAGAAAAATAAGCTGGTCATTTTCCATAGCAGTGTTAAGAGCTTTAATGCTTTTCTTTCTTCCGACATCAAAATGCAAAGTCATACCGGGATATACAACAAGACCTCTGAGCGGTATTGCCGGTACGGTTTTATATACATCAAATTCGTTATTATAATCCATTACACTTTTCCTTATACATAGTCCTATTTATTATAATATAATAATAAGTGAATTTCAACAAAAATTTATACAAAATTTCGGAGCAGGTATGAACTCCTGCCCCGATAAGTCATTTATTTGTCATAATGTATTTTTTTAACCTTAAAAACTGCCCTGAGAATAGGAGCAAGTACCTTTGGACTTTTGATTAAAACGACTTTCATAAAACCCCTACTTTCTGCAGCAGATAATAATACCGAGAATTATTACAGAAAAAGCGAGCATTCTTGTAACCCATATGGTCGGCAGACAGCACGCAAGAACGCAGCCTACTCCAAATGCAACAAATAAATAATCTCTTTTGCACTTTTTGTTCATAATAAACACCTCGATTATCTGTGCTTACTATACTATATGCAAAAATATTTCAATCGTTACTCTCGATAAGTAAAAGACAGCCTTTTCTTAATCCGACCTCTGCGAAATCGTCCGATACATAATTGCTCACTCCGCATTGAGTATCAACATCAAAGTCGAGCGACTCCTTACCGTAAAATCCGGCGGTATAATATGCACCCTTTATAGTAACGCCCTCGCAAGGCTCAAGATAAGCAAAAAGGGAAAAATTCTCGTATTCCTTAAAAATTTTCTTTGTGTCGGTAATAAGAGAAATCCGATTTTTTGCGTTAACAATTTCGCAGTCGACATTATGCTTTTTACAGTAACTCAGACAAAGAATGTTTGAATAAGAGTGGTCGAACCTGTCACCAAGAGCGGAATAAACTTCTATTTTATTATATCCTCTCTCAATGGCTTCCATAATACAATGAAATGTATCGGTATATGCTTTTTCGGGATTGAGCCTTATTATTTCACAGCCACAGTCAGGATATGCCGAGGAGTCAAAATCTCCGATAATCAAATTAGGAATAATTCCCAACTCGCAACACTTCAAATAGCCCGAATCCGCACAGATAATATAAGAAGAGTAATCAATATGATTTTTTATAAATTCAATATCACTGTCGGGAGCACCCGAAATAACACTGCATTTTTTTACTTCATATTCCATTCTTTAATATCCTTTACTTCGTTATACATAGATACATAACTGTCATGCCTTGATTTGCTTATCTTTCCCTGCTCTACTGCTTCAACGACAGCACACCCTTTATCGCAAGTGTGAGTGCAGGTAGAAAATTTACAGTAAGGCAGAAAGTCCTCAAATTCTCTGAAGCAATGCGGCAAATCGTCTTTTAGAATTTTCTCGCACCGCTGAAAATCGAGAGAAGAAAATCCCGGAGTATCGGCTATGTAACCGCCGTCAACCTTGAAAAGTTCACAATGCCTCGTTGTGTGGCGACCTCTGCCGAGTTTTTTGCTCGTGTCGCCCGTAGCCAAATTAAGTGAAGGAAAAATATTATTCAGCAGCGACGATTTACCGACGCCGGTATTGCCCGTAAACGCAGAACATTTTCCGCCGAGCAAGGTCCTAATTTCGTCTGCTCCCCTTGAATCGGTGTTATTGCAAAGAACAACCTTAAAGCCTGCATTTTCATATATAAATTTATACTTATCGGCATTGTCGTCTAAATCAATTTTAGTAAGAACGATAACCGGCTCAATTTTTTTATACTCTGCAACGGCTATAAGGTTATCCAAAATAAGCGTATTTATCTTCGGGTCAACTAAAGAAGCCACGATAAACAGAGAATCGAGATTTGCCAAAGGCGGTCTGATAAGTTCATTTTTTCTTGGTAAAATCATTTCTATTGCATTTTCACTGTTGTCAAAAACGCTGATATTTACATTATCGCCTACAAGCGGTGTTATTCCCTGCTTTCTGAAACTGCCTCTCGCCTTGCATTCAAAAACTTCGCCGTCGCAATCGACATAATAGAAACCGCCGATTCCCTTTATAATTTTTCCTGTTTTCATATAAACTCCAAAAATCAACGACAAAAACTGCCGTTGATTTTTATAAATTTTAATTTATTGTGGCTTTGGAAAAGTCAACCATAAATGTTGTCTTGTCTTTTCCGTCGGTATTTTCCGTTTGCGTTACACCTGCTTTTTTAAGAGAAACTCTTATATTTTGAGACTTATTTGCGTCAACGGTTACTTTGATTACAACCTTTGAGCCGTCCATATCGTAATTTGTGCTCGTGTAGGTTTTACCGTCAAGTTCAACCGTTAAAGTATCGCTCTTGCCCTCAATTTTTGGAAGCAGAACATCAAGCGTAACATCAACCGTTTGCGGCTCTGTTGTAGTAACTCCGGTGCTGACAATCACTGTAATCTTATCCGTTGCCTTAGCGGAAGAACCAACAGACGGCGACTGAGATATTACAACATCTTTTGGATAAGTGCTGTCCTGAGTTTTGAACTCAACATTTGTAAAACCGTACTTTGTAAGGAATTCTCTTGCTCCGCTTTTTGTAAGTCCTATAACATCGGGAACTTTAATTTTCTCGATAGTTGTGGTTGACGGACCGTCCGAAACATAAATCGTTATTTCCTGATCACCCGAAACTATGCTGTTAGCCTTTGGGTCGGTATAAATTACCTTACCTTCCTCAACTGTATCGGAGTTAATTTTCATAGCCTTAAATATTGAGAGTTCTGACTGTTTGAGTGTTTGTTCCGCCATTTCTAAAGTTAAGCCGTATACATTCGGCATTGTAATATCCTTTTCGGAGGCGGCAACAACCAAAGTAACAGTTGAACCTTCGGTTATTTTAGAGCCTGCTTCCGGGCTTTGGCTTAAAATAATGCCCGGTTCTTTTTCGTCCGTCTTTTGATATTCCGCAACAAATTCATACTTATAATCATTACTGTTTTGAAGTTCATCGTAGGAATAACCCACAAAATTTTCCAGTGTATGAGTCTTTGTATTAATTCCGGAAGTAAACATATAAATAACACCGACTACGGCTGCAATCAAAACGATAACGCCGATTGTAACAGCGGCAATCATCTTTTTCTTATGTTTTCTTTCCGCCTCATAATCTACTGCTTCGTCATACTCCTCATTATACCTGTCATCCGTAACTATCGGCACAGACTTTGTTTGAGACTCGGTATTTGAAGCATAATTAAATACGGTGTTCGGATTTTTAATTATTTCCTCAATGTCAAGGAGCATCTCGGTTGCCGACTGATAACGGTCATCGGGGTTTTTCTGCATGGCATGAACACATATTTGTTCAAGACCTTTGGGAATATTAGGATTAATTTGGGTCAGTTTTTCTGCATTTGCCTGAACCTGCATAAGTGCAACGGAAACTGCGTTTTCGCTGTCAAACGGAACTTTGCCTGCAAGCATTTCGTAAAGGACAACGCCCATGGAATATATATCCGCTCTCTCATCGGTCTGCTCACCCTTTGCCTGTTCCGGTGCTATATAATGAACGGAGCCTATAGCCTGTTCGGTGAGAGTTTTTGTCTCCGAACGGGAAAATCTTGCGATACCGAAATCTGTTACTTTAAGCGTTCCGTTAGGCAGAAGAATAATATTCTGCGGCTTTATGTCTCGATGAACAATGCCCTTATCGTGTGCGTGCTGAACGGCTCTTAAAATTTGAGTCATAAAATAAACGGCATCGTTCCAGGTGATAGAATTTTGCTTATTTATATATTCTTTAAGAGTGATACCGTCAATATATTCCATAACGATATATTGCAACTTTTCGCCGAAATTAACATCATACACTCTTACTATATTTTCATGCGACAGCAAAGCGATAGCCTTGCTCTCGTTCTTAAATCTTCTCTTAAATTCCTCGTTATTAAGAAACTCGTCCTTAAGGATTTTTATCGCAACGATTCTGTCGTCTACATTATCATAGGCTTTATATACCACAGACATTCCGCCTACGCCGATAATCTCCTGTACCTCATATCTGCCGTCGAGTCTTTTTCCCACATAATTATCCATTATTTACTCTCTCCGTATCAATATCAATTAGTAATTGCGACAACGGTAATATTATCTCCGCCGCCGTTTTTATTTGCTCTTTTAACGAGTCTGTCGGCAAATGCATAATACTGACCGTCTTTAATATCCTCTACCATTTCGTCATTAGTTACATAATTGCTCAAGCCGTCGGTGCACAAAATCAAGGTCTCGTTATTATCGAGTTCAACCTCCGAGTAATCTATGTCTATTCTTTTATCGACTCCGACCGCCCTGGTAATAACATTTTTATTCGGGTGATGTTCCGCTTGTTCTTTTGTTATCTCGCCTCGATCAACAAGATTTTGCACAAGGCTGTGATCAACCGTAACCTGCTGAACATCATAATCTTTTACGGTATATGCCCTGCTGTCGCCTGCATGAGCGATATAAGCCACCGCATCTCTGACGATAACGGCAACTACCGTAGTACCCATTCCGTTTAAGTCATTTCGGGAATAAGCCATATCATACACCTCGATATTTGCGGCGGTAATGGCTGAATCAAGCAGATTTTTGATAGAAGCACTGCGCATTTTTTCGTTATATGAAGCGGTAATTTTATCGCTGATAACTTTTACGGCTAGTGCAGACGCAATATTTCCGCCTGCGGCACCTCCCATACCGTCACAAACAACTGCCCAAGCAACCTCGCCCGGCAATTCTCCGACGGCATAAGCGTCCTGATTACTTTCTCTGACCAGACCCTTATCTGTTTTAGCAACAATTTTCATCGGTGTCACCATCCTTTTTCTTACGCCTGAGCTGACCGCATGACGCATTAATATCAGAGCCGAGTGTTCTCCTTATTGTAGCATTTATGCCAAGAGAGCACAATATATCTCTGAAATTTTTAATATTCTTTTCTGTGGAACGAACATTTCCCCGTTCCCTAACATCATTTACGGGAATCAAATTAACATGACAAATGAAACCTTTTAGTTTTGAGGCAAGTTCTCTTGCACACGACTCGGTATCGTTTACGCCGTTAATTAAAGTATATTCAAACGAAACTCTCCTGCCTGTTTTTTCGGCATAGGCTCTGCAAGCCTTAATCGCTTCATCAACGCCCCACTTGTTATTGACAGGCATCATACCGCTGCGCAATCTGTCATTCGGTGCATGAAGTGAGAGAGTCAGCGTAATCGGCATTCCCTCATTCATCAAATCATAAATCTTAGGTACAACTCCGCATGTCGAAAGAGTTACATCTCTGAGCGAAATATTAAGTCCTCTGTCATCATTAACTGTTTTCAAAAACTTAATTACATTTTCATAGTTATCGAGCGGTTCACCGATACCCATTAAAACTATATGCGATATGCGAATACCCAAATCACGCTGTGCGATATGAATCTGTGATTCGAGTTCCGACGGCATCAAATTTCTCTTAAATCCTGCCAGAGTGGAAGCACAAAAAGTACATCCCATTTTACAGCCCACCTGACTTGAAACGCATATAGTGTAGCCGTATTTATATTTCATTATAACGGATTCCACATATTCTCCGTCAAATAATCTAAACAAATATTTAACCGTCGAATCAAGTTTTGAAACATATTTATCTTCAATTATCAGAGCGGGGATAAAGAACTTCGTTTTGAGCATTTCTCTCAAATCCTTTGAAAGATTTGTCATTTCATCAAAAGACTCAACACCCTTTACGTGAAGCCAGGAATAAATCTGCTTGGTTCTGAACGATGGGAGAGAAAGAGAAGAAAGCGCAGTATTAAGTTCATCAAAGTCAAGTGATTTAATGTCAGTCATTTTTTACCATAAGTGCATAGAAAAAGCCGTCTCCGCCGTCCTTTGACGGGAAAGTTGTCCTTTGCTCGATTAATTCAAAGTCTGAATTGTTTTTGAGAAATTCCGACACAACTTTTTCGTTTTCTTTTTTATTCAGCGTACAGGTAGAATACATTATTCTGCCGCCGTTTTTAAGATATTTTGACGAGGTAAGAAGTATGTTATATTGAATATCAAAAAGTTCCTTTATATCGTCTAAATTCTTATATCTTATCTCGGGTTTTCTTCTTATAATTCCGAAGCCGCTGCACGGTACATCACAGAGTATTTTATCCGCTTTCGGCATATCGGGATTAAAAACAAGAGCGTCGTTTACTCCTGCAATTATATTATCAAGTTCGAGCCTTTTAGCCGTTTTTGAAATCAATTTCACTCTATGCTCGTAAAGATCAAAAGAATGAATTTGAGCACCTGTTTGAGCAAGCGTAAAACTCTTGCCGCCGGGAGATGCGCACATATCCAAAACGACATCGCCATCCTTAGCATCCAATGCGCAGGCGGCGGTATATGAACTGTAATCCTCTATGTAAAACAAACCGTTCTTAAATGAGTTGAGTCTTGAAACATCAAACTGCGAATTAATCTTAACGCATTCATAAAACAGTTCACACTCTACCCCCTCATTAAGGAGTTCGTATTGAAGTTCCTCTGCATCTAAAAATTCAGTATTAGGAACCGCAAAAACAGGCGGTCTGTTATTTATACTTTCAAGTATCGAAAGGGTGTTTTCTTCGCCGTACATTTTAGTCCACATATTTATAAAAGACTGCGGACAGGAATATTTAATATCGAGTGAAACATTATCGAGCACCGTATTCTTTTCGCTGCAAATCTTACGCAAAACGGCATTAATCACCTTTTTATAAAAAGACAAGCCTAACTCATCAGCCAGTTTCAAAGTCTCATTTACAGCCGCAGAATCAGGTACTTTATCCATAAACAGTATCTGATAGGTACCCATATACAGCAAAATTTTAATTTTAGGCTTGGTCTTTGATTTAAGATAAATGTTTATCACATAATCAAGCGTAAGTTTTCGCTCAAGTACTCCGTATACCAGTCTTGTCACAAATGCCTTATCCTTATTCTCAGCTCCGTCAAGCGCTTTTTCAAGAGAAAGATTTGAATAAGCATTTTCACGCAGAACGCCGTTAATAACCTCAAAGGCTGTCAGTCTTGAATTTTTCAACGCCGTCTACCGCCTGCAACTATAATCAATAATCTTAACATTGTCGCAAGAGCCGAAGCCAATGCGGCAACATATGTTAAAGCGGCGGCAG
Organism: uncultured Eubacterium sp.; assembly: GCA_900542875.1. Lineage (GTDB taxonomy): Bacteria > Bacillota > Clostridia > Oscillospirales > Acutalibacteraceae > Eubacterium_R. Next base: position 13,459 of record UQPH01000010.1, read on the forward strand.
AAAGCACTTTTCTTGCGCCGACATACTCCGAGTCAGTTAAAAATCCGTTTGTTTCAATTGTCTGCAAAGCTCTTTTGCTGGCATTGAATTCCACAGGCAGAGTAATAAGCTGAAACAAAGCGACAAAGCCGTACATAATCAGACCCGCATAAGCAAGAGGTTCGGAATTGATAAACAGTCCTATAAGGCAAAGCGGAACGCCGAGAGCAGAACCGATTTGCGTAGCGGGGATAACGAGACTTCTTATCTTTAGCGGAAAATATCCCTCATTATGCTGGCACGCATGTCCCGCCTCGTGGCACGCAACACCTATAGCGGCAATAGACCTTGAATTAAATACATCCTCGCTAAGGCAAATTTCTTTTTTATTCGGGTCGTAATAATCCGTCAGCGTGCCCGATATTCTTTTTATCTTTACATCGGTAATGCCGTTTAACTGCAAAAGTCTCCATGCAGCATCTGCTCCGGTCATACCCGAGCGATTCATAATCTGAGAGTATCTGTTAAAATTTGTTTTTACCTTCGCTTGACAAATAAGTGCAAATATAAATACCGGAAGCATAATTATTCCGGTGTAATAATAAAGCAAGTAGCTCATATCATTCTCCTAATTTAGTACCGATTTCCAATTTGTGTCCTTGAAGATAAGCGTTAGCGGTCATTCTCTTTTTACCGTCTGCTTGAAGTTCACATATTTCAAGACATCTGCCGTCACCGCAGGCAACGATTAATCTTGAATTATTATCGACTATTTCGCCGATTTTATCCGAATATATATCTGTGAGAAGCGTTTTATGAATCTTAAACGGCTTTGAATTAATCAAAGTAGTCGCAACGGGCCAGGTTTGAAGTCCCCTTACTTGATTGTGAATCTTCTGTGCCGAATCGTTCCAATTAATCGGGCACATTGATTTATTAATCATTGAGGCATACTGTGTTTTTACATCAGGTTGTTTGGCAGGATGAACATTGCCATGTTGAACTTCAAAAAGGGTGTCAACCAAAGCCTTTGCGCCGATAAGTGACAATCTGTCAAAAAGTTCTGCGCTCGTTTCATTTTCGCCGATAGAAGTTTTAACAACAGACAAAACATCGCCCGTATCCAATCCCTCGTCCATTTGCATTATAGAAACACCTGTTTCTTTATCGCCGTTCAAAACAGCCCACTGAATAGGAGCTGCGCCTCTGTAAAGCGGTAAGATAGATGCGTGAACATTAATGCAACCGTAAGGTGCGGCATTCAAAATTCCCTTTGGCAAAATCTTACCGTAGGCGACAACAACAATAACATCGGGTTTGAGTTCAGCTATAATTTGCGAAGCATTAGAACCTTTTATTTTTTCAGGCTGAAAAACGGGAAGATTATATTTTTCTGCACAAACCTTTACATCGGGCGGCGTCAATATCTGCTTTCTGCCGACCGGTTTGTCGGGTTGTGTAAAAACTCCGACAATCTCATGACCTGCACCGATAAGTGCCTCAAGGCACGGCACGGCGAAATCGGGAGTGCCCATAAATACTATTCGCATTAGCCCTCCAACTTTCCGATAACCTTTGATGTAAACAGTATTCCGTCCAAATGGTCGAGTTCGTGGCAAAAACATCTTGCTTTAAGGTGCTCACCTGTGAAAACCTGCCATTTACCGTGTCTGTCCTGTGCCTTTACCTGAACCTTTGCAGGTCTTATGCACATTCCCTGCTTACCGGGAACCGAAAGACAGCCCTCATATTCCTTTTGTTCACCCTCTGTGAGAGTGATTTCGGGATTAACAAGTTCCATAGGTCCGTCGCCTACATCAATGACAACAACTCTTTTAAGCATACCGACCTGCGGTGCGGCAAGACCGACTCCGTTAGCATCATACATAGTCTCAAACATATCATCAATGAGGTCTGATAATTTGTCATCAAATTTATCGACGGCTCTGCATTTCTTGTTAAGAATAGGGTCGCCTATTTTAACAATATTCCTAAGTGCCATAATTATTCTCCTTTAAGATATATCCGGCGGATTAAGGCTTACGCCTATATTCACCTTAGATAGTATCTTGTCTTTATGAATATCTTTTAACGTCAATGTTATCATTTGACGAATTTTTGTATTATTCTTGCATTTTATCGCCAAACGATAGCGAAAAGTATTATTTATCTTTGAAATCTTTGCGGGAGTGGGACCCAAAATAACGATTTTGACATCGGCAAACGATTCTTTGTTGAGTTTTACAATTTGCTCAAAAAATCTCTTTGCACACATAGCAACGGTGTTTTCGTTTTCTCCTGAAAATCCAACGCAAAATATATCGCAAAACGGCGGATAAATCATCAGCCTGCGCATTTCAATCTCATTATTGAAAAAGCCTTCATAATCCTGCTTGGAAGCAAAGCTAAGTACTTCATTTTGAGGATTGACTGTTTGGATTACGGCACAGCCGGTATCGTTTCTTCTTCCTGCTCTGCCGACAACCTGGGTGATTAAATCAAAACTTCTCTCCCCTGCGGTATAACTTTCGTCATAAAGCGAATTATCAGCGTTGACCACTCCGACAAGACTCACATCGTCAAAGTCGAGTCCTTTAGCAACCATTTGAGTACCGATAAGAATATCGTACTCCTTATTTTTGAATGCGTCGAGAAGTCTTTGGTGCGAAAATTTAGCCGTTGTGGTGTCCGCATCCATTCTCAAAATTCGTGCATTAGGAAAAAGCGAGGCGATTTCTTCTTCTATCCTCTGCGTGCCGTAGCCGCTGTATCTGACAGCATCACTATGGCATACAGGACAAATATTGTCAAGTTTCTTTGAGTAACCGCAATAATGACAGACAAGTCTGTTGCTGTGAGAATGATAGGTCAAAGAAATGGAGCAGTTGGGGCACATAACTATATGTCCGCATTCATTGCACGCAATAAAAGTATTATAACCCCTGCGATTAATAAGGAGAATCGCCTGCTTGCCATCATCCAGCGTTTCACGCAGTTTTTCTCTTAATACGGATGAAATCGGCGTTTTATTGCCCGAATGCATTTCATCCTTCATATCAACGGTTATGACATTGGGCAAATTAGCATTGCCGTATCTGTCTTTAATTTCTGTCAAAACATAATTGCCTTTTAAGGCATTACTGTAACTTTCAACGGACGGTGTGGCTGATGCCATCAAAAGGAAAGCGTTATTATATCTCACACGGAATTTTGCAACATCTTTTGCATTATATCTAGGTGTACGCTCTGATTTGTACGCTTGCTCCTGCTCCTCGTCCATAACAATAAGCCCAAGATTATTTACCGGTGCAAACACTGCTGAGCGTGTTCCGATAACGATTTTTGCCTTACCCTCTTTGATTCTTTGGTACTCATCGTTTCTCTCACCGAGCGAAAGACCGCTGTGAATTACAGCCGTCAAGTCACCGTATCTTGCGTGAAAAATGTCAAGCACCTGCGGTGTCAGCGAAATTTCCGGAACGAGAACAATCACATCCTTGCCCAGAGCAATTACATCGTCAATCAGTTTTAGGTAAACCTGCGTTTTACCGCTTCCTGTTACGCCGAAAAGAAGTCCGAATCTTCCGCTGCCGAGCAGACTTTTATTAGTCTCATATGCTTTTTTCTGTTCGTCTGAAAGAACAATTTCCGAACGGTCGGTAATGCTCTTTTTTGCATAAGGATTTCTGAAAATCTGCTTATCAAAAAATTCAACAAGTCCTTTCTTTTCCAAGGCTTTGAGAACCGATATGCCGACGCTGCAAAATTCGCAAACCTCATTTACTTCCGCCGCAGTTATATCAGACAGCAAGTTGAATACGCCTGCCTGTTTTTTCGTCAGCGTTGAATCGGGTTCAATACCGTCTTTAATGCGTACCATTTTTCGGCTTTTAATTTTAAGCGAGCCGTATCGTCTCGGGAGCATCTGCTTCAAGCAGTCATAGGTTGTGCAAAAACATCTGGTTTTAAGCCAGAGTGCAAGTTGTATCATCTCGTCGCCGAGCGGCTTATCGATAATCTTGATTATCTCTTTAAGCGAAGATGTATCGCCGTCTGTGACAGAAAGCACGATACCGTATCTTTCGTTATTGCCCCTGCCGAACGGCACAAGCACCCTGCATCCCGGTTTGATTTTTTCCAAAAAATCCGGAACGGCATAACTGTAATCGGTATCAAAACTGAAATATGTGTTATCAACCGCAACGGTTGCAACCTTATTTTTCATATTTTACTTACTTTTGATTGAATCCGGTTCTTCAATAACATATTTGCCGTCCCAGATTTCCTCCATAGCAACAGAAACAGTTTTTTCATCAAGCTGCTTTTCGTTTTCGATAGCCTCTTCTCTGATTTCTCTTGCTCTCTTTGCAGTGCCTACAACAAGACTGTATCTGCTGTTAACATTTTCTAACATTTTCTTCAAATCCGGATTAAACATAATACTATATCTCCTTACTGTTTTGAGTTAATAACTCTTTGTTTAATATTTGGTCTATTTCGTCAACGCACCTTTGAAGGTCGTCGTTTACTACATTGTATTTATAAAGAGGAGCAATCTCAATCTCCCTCTTTGCGATTTCCATACGGTTTCTTATATCGTCCGTATCGTTTGTGCATCTGCCCGTAAGTCGATTTTCGAGTTCTTCAAGGTCGGGTGGCAAAAGGAAAATCGTTATCGCATCGGGACGAAGTTTCATAATACTCTGCGCCCCCTGCACATCAATAATGAGAAAGCAAATTTTGCCGTCTTCTATTGACTTTTCAACTCCGCATACAGGTGTTCCGTAGTAGCAGTTATTATATCTTGCGTACTCCAAAAGTTCATCGTTTACAATCATCATCTGAAAATCGGAATCGCTCTTAAAGTAGTAATTAACACCGTCTATTTCGCCGTCTCGGGGCTTACGGGTTGTAGCCGATATTGACTCCACAATATCCTTGCGTTTCTTTTTTAATTCCTTAAAAACAGTGTCCTTACCGCATCCGCTCGGAGCGGAAAGGATGACCAGCAAGCCTTTATTATTCATCGTCAAACACCTCCGCACCGAACCTTGCAGAAATCTGCTTTAATTCCATATAACTCAGCACAACATTATCGCTGTCGGTAATGATGATACTCATGGTTTTTCTGCCGTGTGTGGCATCAATCAAGGTGCCGTTCTCCTTGCTCTTTTGCACCAGCCTTTTTGCAGGTGCGCTTTCCGGAGAAATAATCGAGATAACTCTGTCTGCGTTTATTAAATTTCCAAACCCTATATTTACAAGATTCATAATTACTTACCGATTATTCAATGTTCTGAATTTGTTCTCTTATTTTTTCTACCTCTGACTTAATATCGACAACTTTTCTGGCAATTTCGACATCATTAGCCTTTGAGCCGATTGTATTTGCCTCTCTGTTAATCTCCTGAACAAGGAAATCAATTTTTCTGCCGATAGGTTCGTTAGATGAAATAAAGGTGTTAAGCTGTTCTATATGAGAGCGGAGCCTTACGGTTTCTTCCGCAACGGCAACCTTATCGGCATATATTGCAACTTCTTGAATAATTCTCTGCTCGTCAAGAGAAACATCACCTATAAGTTCATGCACTCTCTCAACGAGTTTATCGTTATATTCCTTAACAGTTTGCGGCGAACGTTCTTCGATAAAAGAAACGCAATCAAGTATGTATTTGCCTCTGGAATAAATATCGTCATACATTTTTTTGCCCTCAACGCAGCGCATTGAGATGAATTTTTCAAGAGCCTCATCGCATACCGAAGCAACATAACTCCATATTTTTTCTTCATCTTCCTCGCTCTTGCGTACGACAAAAACATCGGGAAAACGTGAAATCGTTGAAGCACCGAAATCCTCTTTTAGGTTATATTCATCGCTGAGTTTTTTCAATGCCATAACATATGCGCTTGCCAAGGTGTGGTTTATTTCAACACTTGCAGTATCAGCATTAAGTGCCTCAATCGTTACAAAGCACTCAATCTTGCCTCTTGTAACCTTTGAGTTAATATAGGACTTTAGTTTTTCATCCAAAAATCCGTACTGTCTCGGAATTCTCGATGAAAACTCAAAGTATCTGTGATTTACCGATTTAATTTCAACGCCTATCAGATAGCCGTCAATTTCTTTTTGGGCTCTGCCGAAGCCAGTCATTGATTTAATCATTTGCCTGCCCCTTTCTTTATTTAATATATTATAGTTGTGTGCAACCGTATAGTCAATGTTTTGTTAATACTTTATTTACAATATTCATAAATTGTTTACATAATGCAATCGTAAAAAGACGCCGATATTCTCGGCGTCTTTGATATGTTTAATTAAATTATTCCTCTGCCTGCGTTTCAGGCTGAGTTTCGGCTTCAACAGTTTCCTCAGCGGTCGTCAATTCCGACGGGATAAGTGCTGTGGATTTATGAGTTACATTAGTATTTTCGTCATAAAATCCCATATCAAGAAGTACAGGTACAACTTCATTATCAATAAAATTCGTATCGGCAGAATCATTGATAATTGTATAAGCGGTTGCTGACGGCTCCTGAAGTCTGAGAGCCTCCTGCATACCCTCTATTCCTTCAACTTCTTCTCCGTCTACGAAAATATAGGTATTCTTTACAACGATTGTACCGGCATATGCCTGTTCGAGTGTTGTGGTAGTTTCGGTTGTGGTTTCTGTCGTTGCGGTAGTTTTAGTTGAATTAAACGAAATATTACCGGTAAAATACAAAACACAAAATGCAACCGCCAAAATCAAAACAATAATAACAAATACCAAGAATTTCTTTGACGACTTAGAACGGTCTTTTTTGAAGCGGTGTCGCTCAAGAGTCGGACCCTCCTGTTTTGTGTGAGTTTTGCTCATTGTTAAATTTTCATCACTGTTTTCATATGAAGCGTCATTTTTATTATGAACCACCAACGGGTTATCAAGTTTTTCTTTATTGTCCATATCGATCAATATTCTCCCAATTCAGAAACATATTTTTCTATTTTATCTATGGTTTTTTGAAGTCTGTCGGAATATTCAACCTCCAAAAACGGCGAACGTGGCTTGCCTGCATTAATGCCGAATCTGTGTGAAATAACCTGCTTTGCGGCACCGTAAAGCGACTCATATGAGAGCAATTCAAAAATCACATCATTAATCTTATATTGTAACTTCTTTGCTTCTTCGATACGATTTTCATTAATCATTTTATCAAGAGCCGCAAAAAGTTCCGGCATAGTACCGTAAGTGCCTCCGATACCTGCGTTTGCACCCATAAGTCTGCCGCCGAGAAACTGCTCGTCCGAGCCGTTGAAAATAATAAAATCGTCACCTGCGACAGTTCTGTAACGTTCCATATTATAAACAGGTTCTTCGCTGTTTTTAATTCCTATAACTTTAGGATTTTCAGCCATTCTCTTAAATAAATCAAGCGGCAGATTAAATCCCGTAAGCTGCGGAATATTATAAATAATAAAGGGCAAATCGGTAGAGTCTATTATTCCGTTCCAATGCTTCTCAACACATTCGGGAGAAAGTCTGTAATAAACCGACGGAACGGCGGAAACAGCGTCTGCACCAATCTTTTCTGCGTGTTTAGCAAGTTTAATACTCTCTTTTGTTCCGGCACAGCCAACATGTACTATTACCGTAAAATCATCGCCTGAGGCTTCTTTTACAGCCTCGGCAACCTGCATACGCTCCTCTGTACTGAGAAGGAATCCCTCGCCGGTACTGCCGCAGACATAAACGCCTTTAACGCCCTTTGTTTTATAAATCTTTACGAGTTTTTTTATCTCCTCGGTATTAATATTGTCATTATCGTCATAAATTGTATTAAGTGCAACAAATACACCTTTGAATTTATCAGTAGAGATCATATTCAAAACCTCAATTTTCTTCACATTTTTTATATATGATACCATAAGAAAGCGGTTTTTTCAACATAATTTGAATAAATTATTGATATTTGAAAGCATTATGATATAATATTTACATGAATAAAAAGAACGAAGAAATACTCAAGAAAATAAAAGGCGGTTTGATAGTTTCGTGCCAGGCGCTCAGTACCGAACCGCTTTACGATTCCTACATTATGTCAAAGATGGCTTATGCGGCTATGCTCGGCGGTGCAGTAGGCATAAGAGCAAATACAATAGTAGACATTAAAGCCATAAAAAAAGAGGTAGATTTGCCGATAATCGGAATAATAAAAGAGGAATACGATGACAGCGATGTATATATTTCTCCGACGATGAAAGAAATCGATGCTCTCATTGAGGAAGGTTGTGACATAATCGCAACCGACGCAACAAAAAGGCTCAGACCCGGCGGCAAAACTTTTGAGGAATTTTTCATCGAAGTAAGAAAGAAATATCCCGAGCAACTGTTTATGGCAGACACCTCCTGCTTTGAGGAGGGCGAACTTGCCGCAAAGCTCGGCTGTGATTTAATCGGTACGACTATGGCGGGATATACTCCGTATACAAAAGGAAGAAAACTGCCCGATGTCGAACTGGTTAAAAAGTATGCTAATGAACTCAACAAGCCGATAATCGCTGAGGGCGGTATATGGGTTCCGCAAGATTTACTCAATGTATACAAAGCAGGAGCATATTCGGCTGTATGCGGAACTGCAATAACAAGACCGATGAATATAACAAAAAGATTCGTAAATGCATTGGAGGAAGCAGATGAGAATTCTATGCTTTGACATAGGCGGTACTTTTATTAAGTATGGTTTATGTGACGAAAACTTTAATTTACTCGAAAAGGACAAAATCCCTACTCTTGCCGAAAACGGCGGACAAAGCATTATAGAAAGAGTCATAGATATTATTGAGCAATATGACAGTATAGACAGAGTAGCCGTTTCCACAGCAGGTCAGGTTGACAGCGAAAACGGAATTGTGGTTTACTCAACGGACAACATTCCGTATTACACAGGAATGAGAGTAAAGAGCCTCATTGAAAACAAAACCGGAATCCCTACCTTTGTTGAAAATGATGTAAACTCTGCGGCTTTGGGTGAAGCACACTTCGGTGCGGCAAAAGGCGTCAGTGACTTTATATGTCTGACTCTCGGCACCGGCATCGGCGGCGCAATATTCCTCAACAACAAACTTTATAAAGGCTCCGCCTCATCGGCAGGAGAACTCGGTCATATGATTATTCACAGCGGCGGCAAGCAATGCACCTGCGGCGGCGAAGGTTGCTATGAATGTTATGCCTCGGCAAGTGCATTAATTAAGGCTGTAAACAAGGTATCCCCTGTCGAACTCAATGCTTTTCAAATTTTTGAAAAAGAGAACATAGAAAAGCCTGAAATTCGTTCGGAGATTGACAAGTGGATTGACGAAATAATTGTCGGATTGGTAAACATAATCTATATCTTCAATCCATCTATGATAGTTCTCGGCGGCGGTATTATGAATGAGGATTACATTATAGAACTTATAGACAGAAAAATCTATACAAGATTAATGGACAATTTCAAAAATGTAAAAATAGTAAGACCAAAACTCGGAAACGATGCCGGAATGATAGGCGCAGCGTACGAGGCTTCAAAGTTATAAATCATAAAGGGCACGGCAGTTTTATCCGGTGCCCTTTATTTAATTTATCCGATAACTTAATCAGACAAAAAAAACACTCCCGACCAACTCGGTCGGGAGCTCATTATTTTTATTTAATTTTATTTAATTATCTGTACATTGGACCAAGCCTCACTAAATATTTTAGTTGCTTTTTATCAGCCCATTGGAGTTTACCTCATTTCATAATATCTATTGAAATAAACTGATTAGTACATCGGACTAAACCTTCCTATTTTATTTGTTTGAATTTTAAGAGCCATCTACTCTGATCGCCTGCAGGATAACAACCTTATATACCTTACTATTCACTTTTTCCGACACCTACGAGTAAGTTTCCGACCCTGCAAATAACTAATTAATAATCTCATAAGACGCCGCTCGGTGATTAATTCCGTTTTAATACTCTCAAGCGAAAAGTTCCGTTATCTATCGGGTTACTCCATAGGTGGCTGAACTATCAATCTGAAGTTTCATAATACTTCAAGCCTCCTTTTTATTTACTTATCTATCAAGTATCTCTCTTGATTTCATCTGTATAATAACACATCTTTTGGTAAATGTCAATAGTTTTTTTCAACTTTTTTTAATTTATTTTACATTTTTTACAAATGAAAATACTATTGACTAATTTATATATTAATATTATAATTAAAACATCACAAATAAGGAGTGACTATTATGGATAACGAAGAAATCTATGAGCCGGATCTTCTGTCGGTAACCGACGAGGACGGAAACGAGATAGTTTTTGAACTTTTAGAAAGATACGAAACCGATGACGATGTATATGTCGCAATTACGGAATACCACGATACAGCCGAAGAAATCGTTGATGCAGACTATGAGGTAATTATTCTCAAGGTTGTAAACGATGAAAACGGAGACGAATACCTTGAGGAAATTCAAGACGAAATGGAGTACGAGCAGGTATCGGACATTCTTATGGCAATGGTGGAAAAAAAGTACGATGTAGAATACTTTGAACCGGAGCAGTAATAATTATTAATAATCTGCATAGTATATTATCAGTCTGCGCATCTCGATAACCCTCTGTCTAAATAACCCGAACAATTTTTATATATTAGGGAATCAGACTCTGACTCGTGGGAATGCAGACCTCCCTCTTTGAGGACGCTGGGAGCACAAAACCTGTCAGGTGATGCCCACCTGCTTTAACTGCAGGTTATATTCGACACCGGGCGGATGTGCGGACGATTAAAACAAATAAAGAACATAAAAAATCCCATTGTTTTTCAATGGGATTTTTACTGTACTGTTATGTATTATGTATGATTACTCGCCCTTCATACCGAGAAGCTTAGCCTTGCCCTCAAACGCTTCCTTTGAAAGCTTGATTGAATCGAAGATAGCAGCCTCAATATCATCAGGTGTGCAACCAAGTTCCTTAGTATCATCGGTAGGAATAAAGAGATTCATACCCATAATATCAGCAAGTCCAACAGGATCAATACCCGAGTCAACATTTCTCTTAGCATAATCCTTTCTCATAACAAGACCGAATGCCTGGAAAGTCCACTTAGGAACGTCAACAATCTTTCTGTCCTCAATACCGTCCATAGCTCTGTAAACAATCTTAAGGAATTCTCTCCAAGTAAGGTTGTAGCAAGAAATACCGTATGCTCTTGCGCCCTTAACCTGCTCGGCAGCACCAACAATAGCCTCGCCTACCTGACGAACGGTAAGCATAGCCGTACCGCCTGCCGGATACATTGTGAAAGGCATCTTCTCAAATCTCTGAAGCTGTTCAATAAGGATAACCCATACAGGTCTTCTGCCCGGCTGAGTACCGAAGATGTAAGGAAGTTCAAGAACTGCTACGCCCATATTATCGTCTGCGTACTTAAATGCAGTCTCTTCCTGATCAACTCTGGAACGAATGTAGGGGTGCTTCTCGCAAAGTTTCATATCCGGACGTTGTTTAGCAAGCCAAGCAAAGTATGAACCGAGAACTACGCATCTCTTAACGCCGCACTTTTTAGCCATAGCAAGGCATCTGTCTACGGGGTCAATGTTGTACTTCTTATAAGCATCATAAACAGGAGCCGGGAATTCAACTCTCTCGTCAACGCCTGCGGCATAAACGAAAGCATCCATACCTGTCATTGCTTTTTCAAGTTCTTCGTCTGTGAGTTCAAGGAAGTTGCCAAATTCAATTTCCATCTCCTTAGGAATCGGAGCTCCTTCCGGGAGAGGAGGAAGAGCGATGGTCTTTACCTTATGTCCTCTGTCAATAAAAATTCGTGCTGCGGCAGAACCAAGAAGGCCTGTACCGCCAAAGATTAATACGTTCATAATAATCCTCCATAAAAATATTCAACGTTTTTATATTACTACATTTATCAACTTTCGTCAAGAAATTTATTAACTTTTTCTAAAATATTATATATTTTATACATATCAAAAGACTGCCCGAAAAAAATGAAGCAGTCTCGGACAGTCTTTAATGAATTTAATATTTGCCGTTCATTATCATGGCGTAATCTTTTGCATTATTAATTCCGTCGTTATTTACATCGGCGTAAGAATCATAACCGTTACTTTCAAAAGCATTGTCAAACGATGATATTCTGGGCATAACAACCTTATTTTGACTTTTCATATCAATTATCGGCAAATAGAGCAAATCGCCGTTTTCAACGCCAAGAGACAAAAAGCATTTCGGATTCTCGAGCGTTACAAATGATTTTTTATTACTTCCGTCAAAATTAATACTGTTCAAAATTCCGTTTTTAACCGATGAAGAAGTATAATTTACATTGGCAAAATAAAGTCTGTTATTATATCCGATTAAAGGTGAATAAAAGATATTATAATAATGCTTATCGGAAGAATTATTCGGATTTGACGATACCCTTCTTTGACCCGATGTCATATAAATATCATTGCAAACAAGCAAAGTGTTTCCGTTTTTATCTCTTTTTACAATATTAAATTTAAGATTATTCACATTACAGTCTATGTAATAATAATCGCCGTTTGCTACGGGAATATTTGTATTTATATCGTTCCAAAAGGCATTATCGTATGTTGTGTCATCACAGGTTATTTCATCGGGATACGACATACCCTTATGCCAAATACCGGTATTGCCGTTCACGGCCGCCGTACTTTTCAAAAAACAATTATGTGCAATCATGCTATAGGCATTTTCGCCGAGAGCCATATACAAATCATCATAGGTCAAATCGACATTATACCACTTACCGTTAATTTGAACTATATTCCATGCGTGCGACATTTCATCGGATATTACATATTTGCACGGTATACCCAAATAATTCATAATTGCCGAATAAGCCAAGGCATAACCTGCGCAGACAACTGTTCCGTCATAAAACATTCCGTAAGCGGAATGATAAATCTGCTTATCGTCAGAGGTGTAAGTAAGTTTCGGATAAAGCGCAATCATACACAAATAATCATGAATAACAAGAGCCTTTTGAACATCGTCCATGGTATCATCGACCAAATCGACAGCGTACATAAAACCTCTGTTGTAAATCTTTTTAGCTGCGTCTATATCTTTTGTTTCAACGGTATAATAAGGACGTACCGTACCTACCGTTCCGTCACTGTAATAACCGTATTGAATAGAACTTGAGACATAAAACAAATCGGGATGGTCATTTATAACATTTGCGTAAATAAGCGGAAAATCAGCCCTTTGAATTTTATAAGAGCGAATGTCAAAATTAGTTTTTACATTGCTGAGAGAGCTGTATATAAAGTCCTTTACCGCCGAAAGATTTGAATATGACGAAGAAAGTTGCGAAGATTCGGCAACTGTCTGAGAGTCATCAAAACTTCCCTCCTGCAACAGAGACACCCTAGAGTAATCGGTTTTTACCGAGGCGTAAGCATAAAGAGGCATTGTTGCCGTCAAAAGAAAAAGAAAAGATACAATAATTGAAATTAGTCTTTTCATACAAACACCTCCGTAAAAAATTGAAATTCTTTATTCAATAATACTAAAAAAAGCGGTTCTCAGTCAAGAGAACCGCTTTACAATTTATAAATTTGTTACTTATATACTAATCAGACAGGATGAACCTTATTAACGATATCATCGTGCTTTCCGTCAAGTCCGTACTTTGCGTCTCTTCTCTTTTCAAAGAATTTAACGGCAACCTGACCGAACTGAGCATAAGAGAGAACGTCCTCTTCCTGTTCGTAATATTCCTTAATTTCATCCTTAAACTGCTCGATGGAATCATTAAGTAAATCAGCCGGACGGCAGTCGATAATCGGTTCATCGCCTACAATTTTCTTACGGAAGTCGGTATCAATCTCGCAAGGAGTAGCACCATACTTACCTGCAACCAAATCCTTAAATTCCTTTGTAACCATCTTATAACGCTCGCCCATAATTACGTTGAAAACAGCCTGAGTGCCGACAATCTGTGAGGTCGGAGTAACAAGAGGCGGATAACCTGAATCCTTACGAACTCTCGGTACTTCCGCAAGTACCTCCTCAAGTTTATCCTCTTTGCCTGCTTGCTTAAGTTGGCTGTTAAGGTTAGAGAGCATTCCGCCCGGAACCTGATAAAGAAGCGTATTAGCGTCAACTCCGAGCATTTTCGGGTCGAGGAGACCGCTGTCAAGGTACTTCTGGCGAAGCGGTGCGAAGAAGTCACGAACAACAGTTAAAGCCTTAAGGTCAAGACCTGTATCGTATTCTGTACCCTTAAGTGCGGCAACCATAGACTCTGTAGCAGGGTGAGAAGTACCCATGGCAAGCGGAGACATAGCGGTATCGATTACATCAACACCTGCCTCAATGCCTTTTAGAAGAACCATTGAAGCGAGTCCCGAAGTGTAATGAGAATGAAGTTGAATCGGGATTTTAACCGTTTCTTTAAGTGCCTTTACCAAATCATATGTTCCGTACGGAGTAAGAAGTCCTGCCATATCCTTAATGCAGATTGAGTTTGCGCCTGCATCCTCAAGCTGTTTTGCATAATGGCAATAATAATTTGTATCAAATACGGGACCGGTTGTGTAAGAAATGGCAGCCTGCACGTGTCCGCCGTATTTATTTGCGGCGTTAATGGCTGTTTCAAGGTTACGAACATCATTAAGAGCATCAAAAATTCTTAGAATATCAATACCGTTATCAATGCTCTTCTTTACAAAGTAATCAACAAGTTCATCGCTGTAATGACGATAACCAAGCATATTCTGTCCCCTGAAAAGCATTTGAAGCTTTGTATTAGGACATTTTTTTCTTATGATACGAAGTCTCTCCCACGGATCCTCGTTAAGGTATCTCAGACAGCTGTCAAATGTGGCGCCACCCCAACACTCAAGCGAATGATAACCGATTTTATCCATCGTTTCAAGAATGTCAACAAATTCGTCTGTTCTCATTCTGGTTGCAATCAAAGACTGATGTGCATCACGAAGAACAGTTTCAGTAATTCCGATTTTTTTAGCCATATTGCACCTCTTAGTTTAATGATACGAGGGTTTGACCTGCTTCAACTGTATCGCCTTTATTAACATTAACAGAAGCAACAGTTCCGTCCTGAGGAGCAACGATCTCGTTTTCCATCTTCATAGCCTCAAGAATTAAAAGAACATCGCCTGCTTTTACCGATGCGCCGTTTGATACCTTAATATCAAGAATGTTACCCGGCATCGGAGCGTCAACGCTTACAGAGCCTGCGGCAGCAGGAGCAGCAGCGGGAGCAGCGGCGGGAGCCGGAGCAGGTGTGCTTGCAGGTGCGGCTGCCGGAGCCGGTGCAGCAGCAACGGGAGCGGCTGAGCCGTTTGCGTCTTCTACGGTTACATTATAAGGTGTTCCGTTTACGGTTATAGTATAGTTTTTCATTTTTATATCCTCCGTTATTTTACAGAATGTTTTCTTGGTATGGTTGTTTCACGCTTACCTGCAATAACATTAAGATATTCGATAAGCTTTTCTCTTGTCTTTTCAGGTTCAAAGACATCATCGACAGCACCGCAAGCAGCCGCCGAATAAACAGAACCGATTGTGTCCTTGTATTCCTTTTCGAGAGTTGCTCTGTCCTCACCCTTTGCAAGGCGGTCATTATAAAGAAATGCAACGGCTGCATCAACCTCGAGCGGAGAAGCAACGGCGTTATCCCATGCAAGAGTAAAATCAGCATTTGCACCCTTACCTGCAAGTACAATATAGGAAGCACCAACAGCCTCTGAAGTGATAAGACTGATCTTTGGACAGGTAGCCGAAGCGTAAGCCGAACTGAGTTTTGTAAGTGCTACAAGAGCCTGAGATTCTATTCCCTTTTCTACGCCGCATGAATCGGCAACTGTAATCAACGGGATATTAAACGCATCACAAAGTTTAACAAAAGCTTCTGCCTTATATGCGCATTTAGCACACAGTTTGTTTCCGTTAAATGCTACAACGCCGACTGTTTTACCTTCAATAGTTGAAAGTACGGTCGAAACATTTGACGCATAATTGTTTTTGAATTCAACCTTAACATCACTGTCGAGAACCGAATTTATTACATCGTCTACTGTTGACATTGCATTCGGGAAAACAGACGGTACAGTAAAATCAAAGCTTACAAACGGAGCACTTTCCAAATTATTTGACGGAA
Organism: uncultured Eubacterium sp.; assembly: GCA_900542875.1. Classification (GTDB taxonomy): domain Bacteria; phylum Bacillota; class Clostridia; order Oscillospirales; family Acutalibacteraceae; genus Eubacterium_R. The sequence goes on from UQPH01000010.1 coordinate 29,623, forward strand.
GAAGTACAGCAAGTTTTCTTGCCTCATTAACGGCTTCGTCAAAACTGTCTGCAAGTATGTCAACAGTACCGTCATTCGCAGATTTCTCTGCTGTAATATCAGACGGAGCGGTAACGTAAAAGTCACTGTCCTTTACCGCTATAACCGCATCAGCCATATTAGCCATCAAAGCGGAAGTTCCGAGGCAAGAGCCTGCGATAACAGAAATCTGCGGAATAACGCCAGACACTTTTGTTGACGCTTTGAGGAGTTCTCCGTAAGCGTTTAGCACTTCAAAGCCCTCGGTAAGTTTAACTCCGTTTGAGTCATATATTCCGATAACAGGACAACCTGTCTTTGTTGCAAGAGAATAAACCTTGCTGATTTTTGCACAGTGAGCAACGCTGACAGCACCCGAATTAATCTCGGAATTTTGTGCAAAGGCATAGCATTCGGCACCGTTTACATAGCCAAAGCCGGACACAACCTCTACCTCACCGTCAACACTCTTAGCATAAGCGTCAAGTTCGGTGAATGAGCCGTCATCAAAAAGAGCCGCAAGTCTCTTATATGCGATGTTCTCTTTATTTGATAAATTCATTAATAATCCTCCTTATGAGTAATATAGGTATGTGTAATAACCAATATCCCAAAAATACCTATTATAGATTTTAGCACGATTGCATTCCAATATCAACAACTAAATTAATATTTTTAATTATATACCGACCGACAAAATTAATTTTCTTTATGTCCGGCAGACCTTAAAAGTTTCTTTACCTCCTGCTCGGTGAGTTCTCTGTATGTGCCCTGCTTTAACATTCCGAGTTTCAGTGAACCTATGGAAGTTCTCTTGAGCCTTGCGACTTCAAGATTTTGGCTTTCGCACATTTTTCTGATTTCTCTGTTTCTGCCCTCGTGAAGAATAAACTCAAGTACAACTCTGTTCTCATCCTCACTCAACACGGAAACCTCACACGGAGCAGTCATTCTGCCGTCAATTTCTATGCCGTTTCTTAAATTATTAAGTATTATATCATTTACGGCAGGTCTTACGGTAACCCTATAAACCTTTGCATATTCATGCGACGGATGTGTCATACAATTTGTAAAAGAGCCGTCATTGGTTAGAATCAGCAGACCCTCGCTGTCCTTATCAAGTCTGCCTACCGGATATATTCTGTCACCGAAATCAGGAAGTAAATCCATAACCGTCTTTCGTCCGAGTTCGTCGGACACGGTAGTAACATATCCACGGGGTTTATAAAGCATTACATAAATCATTTTTCTCTTTCTTTGAGAAACGATTTTTTGTTTGCCGACGGTTACCGAGTCTTTGCGTGGATTAACTTTCATTCCTATTTGAGCGATATGACCGTTAACCTTTACCTTACCGGCTTTGATAAGTTCCTCGCTTTTTCTTCTCGAGGCAACTCCCTGCTCTGCTAAAAATTTTTGTAGTCTTATTTCGTTGTTTGCCATACGGTTACACTTTCCGGGGCAATAATATCTACTGTCCCTATTAATTTATTGTTTGAATATATTTTCAGTTTTCCGACTTTACTGCCCTGAATTACCGGAGCATAGATAATAGGATAAAAGCACGCCTCGGTTTCTATGCTGTTTATATAAGCGATGTCATATTCCGCCCTGCACAAAAGGCTGTCGCTTACACCGCCGACAACATCAATCGGAATTTCCTCGGTCTTTGAATAAACCCTATATCTCTTTTTTGAAAAGTCAAGAATCTTTTGGTGGTCATTCCAATCATCATATGCATTCAGCGTAACAATTATAATTGTACTTTTTTTGTAATTAAATGCGGAAACGAGGCATCTGCCGGATTTTTCGGTATATCCTGTTTTAACGCCGATACAATCTTCCGTTTTATAAAGTAATTTATTATGATTGTAGATTGTCTGCGGCTGTGAATTGATTAATATCTCAGCCGACTGCATAGAGCAGACCGAAGAAAACAGTTCGTTATCTAGGGCGTGAGAAGTCAAAACCGCCATATCATACGCAGTCGAATAATGTTCAACACTATCGAGACCCGACGGAGTTTCAAAATGAGTATTTTTCAAATTAAACTCTTCTGCATACTCATTCATTAAAGAAACAAAATCGCTAATACTCCCCGAAACAACTACGGCAAGCGCATTAGCGGCATCATTGCCCGATGCGAGGAGTGCTCCTTTAATTAAATCGCCGACGGTAATATTATCGCCTGCTTTTAGATAAATAAGCGAACCTTCTGCCTTATTGAGCATATCGCTTGTAATCGTTACGGTATCGTCAAAGTTCAGTTTTTCGCAAGCAATCAGGCAGGTCATAATCTTAGTGGTGGAAGCCATAGACGCCCTGTCGTTCATATTATTATCATAAAGCACCGTACCGGTAGCCTTATCGATTGCAACGGCGTAACGGGCACTTATGTTTTCGCTTTTAGCATATACATTAACTGTAAAGAAAAACACAAAACACAGTAAAAATGCCGCAATTTTCTTAAACAAAACAATCACCTACATAAATATATGCAGGTGATTAAATTTAATTAATAATATTACTCAGCCTTTTCTTCCGCTTTCTTTGACTGAAGAAGTTCTGAAACTTTATCGACAAGTTCCGGAATCATAGCAATTGCTCTGTCAGCAGAAGATGTGTAATTATTAATCTGCATAAGTCTAACCTTTGAATCCTGAATAACGATAAATGCAACGGGAGTGATTGAGATTCCGCCGCCGCCTGCACCGCCGAACAGTTCCTTATTTTGCTTTGAGGGAAGGTCTGTACCGCCCGATGTAAAGCCGTATGTTACCTTTGATACGGGAATCAAAGTAGTGTCGCCCGTTGTCATAGGTTCGCCGATAATAGTTGAAACATCAACCATTTCACGCATCTTTTCAAGTGTGGATTCCATTATTTTGTTTACCGGAGTTTCTTTCATATCATTATCCCCTTATGAATTTTTATTTTTTATTAGATTCAGCAAGAATGTAAATCCTGCTTTAATTCCTATTTTAAGCACTAAACCGACGCTCATTGACGCAATAAGCTGAAATTCATACTCATTTCTTTCTGCGATGAAATCGGGCTGAATGTAATCGTCATACTGATCAACCTTCATTCCGTTTAATATCATACCCTTTACGGGATAATAGACACCGCAAATTTTACCGTAAGCAGTTGCAATTTCAGCGGCGTCAGCACCGCCTACCAATATACTAACATATAATGAGTAAATATGCAAACCCCTAAATAAAGTTGTTACGGCTGTATTTAATGTTTCGATAAGGTTTGAAACAAGAGTCATAATACCTACGATACCGTCCTCGTCAATGATTTTGGTAATCATATTAGGACTTTTTTGTTTAGGTTCGGCATTATTTGAACTATCATTATTGTTTTTAATATCTGCCTCTACGATAATTTCATCATCGCATTTTTCCGCTTTATTGTCGGCTTTTGGCGTTGCTTCGGTCGATAACGAATCTTTCTCTTTAGGCGGTTTGTTTTTCTTTTTATTGCTCTTTTGTGCGACAGCCTTACCTGCTTTATCGGGAAAAAGAACAAAATTAAGAATTTTTGACAATTCAACGTCTTTTTTTATAAACAAGACCTGAACTGTTGTTTTCCAGCCACCGTCGTAAACCACGGTAGCCTCAGCCGAGAGTGAAAGTATAAAAACAATCAGCAGTACAATTACCGCAAGAACAATTAAAAATACCTTCATTTACTCCTCCTTTTCCGATGCGAGAAGAGCAATTTCTTTATCTTTGGCATCATCTTTTTTGTTATCGTCATCAAAGAGCGAGGTTTGGTTTTCGTCCTTTGAAATTTTTTCTACTTCTTCGGTTTTTGGAAGTTCTGGCAAATCATCAAGAGAGTTAAGCGAAAAGCATCTCAAAAATCTGTCGGTTGTTCCGTAAATAAGAGGTCTGCCGGGCAAATCGAGTCTTCCTTTTTCTTCAATAAGACCCTTTTGAACCAAGGAAGATACGGGACCCGAGCAATCGACACCCCTGACCTGTTCTATAAACGAACGGGTTACGGTCTTATTATAAGCTATAATCGCCAAAACTTCAAATGCCGCATTGCTCAGCGGTGCATTTTTTCTGATTTCCATTAGTTTTCTCACATTTTCGGAAAAAACTTCCCTTGTGCAGAGCTGATATTTATTATCTATGCGAATAAGCATCAAGCCCGAATTTCGCTCGTCATACTGTGCACCGAGAGTACCGAGCAATTTTTCGACCGTCTCAATGTCAAGTTCGAGCACATCGGCAAGTTTACCTGCCTCAACCGGGTCTCCTGCGGCAAACAGCATCGCTTCCAGAGAAGAAATTAAATTTTCGGTTTTATTCAATGTTATCTACCTCATTCACTCCGTTTACTATCCTGACATTGGGATTTTTTATATCACCGTCAACTGTAATTTTCTTTGTTTTTGTAAGTTCGAGCACTGCAAGAAATGTGGCTACGATATCGCTTTTTGACTTTGCACCGTCAAAAAGACTTAGAAACTTTACTTTCTTTCCCGACCACAACTTGCGCATAACAGTTCTGACCTTAGATGCAACATTAACAAATTTTCTGGCAACGATGCCCTTAAATGAATCAATCGGCGGCGGAAGTCGGCGTTGTGCCTTGCCCGCAACATTTATGTACGCATCAAGGAGTTCCTCTCCCTCGTGAAAGCGTTCGTAATCATAGTTTACCCAACCGCCTTGCGGCTGTCTTACAAATCTGTCAAAGCCGTCCGTATGCTGTGAAAGTTTTTTAGCCATGAGTTTACAGTCACGATATTCAATCAACTCACCTGTAAGTTCTTTTTTAAGGGTTTCCGCTTCCTCATGCCGAGGCAACAGCGATACGGTTTTAATATAAATTAATCTTGCCGCCATTTCAAGAAAATCGCCAGCAACATCAAAATCAGCTTCTTCCATTTTGCGAACATAATCTAGATATTGATTGACGAGTTCCACAATCGGAATGTCGTTTATATTCAATTTATGCTTACTTATGAGGTGGAGAAGCAAATCCATAGGACCCTCAAATACCTCAATTTTATAAGTCAAATTATCCATATCAACCTGCCGTAGAACCAAATACAAGATTAGGCAAAAATGCAATCAAGCTCATAAGTTTATTTGTTAAAAATGCAATAGGAGTATCAAGTATACCTGTAAAGAGCAATACCATCAAGCCTATCATTATATATCTTTCGTATCTCATATACTTATAAAGTGCTTTATCAGGCAAAATCCCTCCGAGCACCCTCGAGCCGTCAAGCGGAGGAACCGGAAGTAAATTGAATACGGCAAGCATAGTATTAATCTGAGCCGCAAACAAAAAGAAATACGAAACAGCACTTCCCGCCGCACTTGCACCTGCAAGATGTCTGACAATATAAAAGCCCCAAATTGATATAAAACTTAATATCAAGTTTGCACATGGACCTGCAAGAGCGGTAAGTGCCATGCCCTGCTTCGGCTTCTTAAAATTATTCGGATTAATCGGAGCCGGATTGCCGTAACCGATACCGAAAAGAAAAATCATAACCGTACCGATTGGATTAAGATGAGCAATGGGGTTAAGAGTAAGTCTGCCCTGATTCTTTGCCGTATCGTCACCAAGCAGATGAGCCGCAAGGCAATGGGCATATTCATGTATCGGCAGACAGCAGAAAACAACAAAACACCTTGAAAGAATGGAAATAATTGCAAGCAAGTATTGTCCCTGTCTTATAAAATTAAAAATTGAAACCATTAAATCACCCGATAACTTTATCTGCAACAACCATTCTGTCATTGCCTGACAAATCTTTCTTTACTGTAATATTTGAAAAAGCACTTAAAGCGACTTTTATGCTTTCGCCCTCGTCATCGCCTATTTCAAGAAACAGCCGTCCGTTGTCCTTAAGATATTTTTTCCATTTATCGTTAATTATTCTGTAAAAATCAAGTCCGTCATCGCCGCCGTCCAGCGCCATAGAGGGCTCTTTTTTTACCTCTTTTTGAAGAGTTTTCATATCCTCGGTTTTGATATAAGGAGGATTTGAAACGATTATATCTGCACTCGGCAAATCAAATTCATTGTTTATATCGCCGAGTATGCACTCAACATTAGCAACGCCTTTTGCATTTCTTTCAAGATATTTATAGGCGTCTTTACTCTTTTCTATACAGTAAACAAAAGCATTGCTCAGTTTTTTTGCAACACTAATACCTATACAGCCGCTGCCGGAGCACAAATCAAATATAACAGGCTTTTCAAGACTCTTTGCGTAATCAATCACGAGTTCTGTGAGTTCCTCGGTTTCGGGTCTTGGGATAAGAACCCCCTCGCCTACAAAAAACTCCGACTCATAAAAATCCCATTTGCCCATTACATATTGAAGCGGTTCACCCGTTTTAATACGCCAAAGAAAATCCGCAAGACGTTTCATATTTACAAAGTCATCTTTATGCGACTGATATTCACCGAGTTTAATTCCGGCAATACAGCATACTGCATTAAGAGCTTTATTTTCCGCCTCGTCTACTCCGTTAGCTTTTAGAAAAGCGAAAGAATAGTCGTATGCTTCTTTTACATTCATCACTTTATTTCGTCGTCCTCAATATTATCGGTAATAACAGCCGTAAGGGACGCTATTCCGACTTCTATTATATCATCGTCGGGTTCTTTGGTTGTAATTCTCTGCATCCAAAGACCGGGAGCGGATAATATTTTAACAAATAAATTATTGTGCCGTCCCGCATACTTTATAAATTCATAGCCTATACCCATTATTATCGGAATAAGCGGAAGTTTAATAAGCATCCAAAGAACGGTATTCTGCTTTAGTTCACTCGGTACAACAAGAGACAGCAGAGTTACCACAACAATACTGAGAATAAGCATAACGAACATAAACGAAGTGCCGCATCTGGGATGAAATCTTGTGCATTTTTTTACATTCTCAACGGTCAATTCTTCGCCCGATTCGTAGCAAGCGATGCTTTTATGTTCTGCACCGTGATACTTAAACAGCCTTTTAATATCTTTCATTTGAGACACGAGAACCATATAAACAACAAAAATAACTATTTTCATCAAGCCCTCTATTGTTCCCTGCCATGGTGTCAGTCTCAAATCACAGGCGGCGTTTATTCTGTTAAAAATAAACACAGGCAAAAAGAAAAAAATCAAAAATGCAAGCGCAAAGCCCAAAACAGTGGCAATGCCCATAATGAAGTCCATAAACTTATCGCCGAATTTATCGTCAAGCCATTTTTCAAACTTAGTCATTTCGACATCTTCGATATCCTCCATACCGGAAACCTCAGCCGAATACATCAAAAGTTTGTAACCCAAAATCATAGATTCAATAAATGCGACAATACCTCTTATTATCGGTATGCCGAAAAATTTACATTTATCCTTTAGATGCTTAACCTTGTGATATTCAACACAAATCGAATTATCAGGCTTACGCACTGCGGTTGCAACGCCTTTAGGGCCCTGCATCATTACTCCCTCTATAAGCGCCTGTCCGCCAACAGAGGTGATATGACTTTTTTTACTCATATATATTATCCTTCGGTTTTATCATTATCAGCGGGCGGTTCAAGGAGCGGTAAACAAATAGTTACAAGCGTTCCCTTACCCTCTACGCTGTCTATGTCAAGCGTACCGTTATGCAAATTAACTATTTCGGTAGTTACTGCAAGACCTATTCCCGAGCCTTTTACGCTGACATTGGCTTTATAAAACTTTTCTTTAACATGCGGCAAATCATCTGCCGAAATACCGCAACCTTGATCGGCTATGCTGATTTTTACAAAATCTACGCCGTCTTTTTTTATGAATTGAGCCTTAACAAATATTTTACTGCCGGGTCTTGAATACTTTAATGCGTTATCAAGGATATTCATAAAGACCTGCTTTAATCTGTTTGCATCGGCATTAGCAACGCTCGGCACCTCGGGAATGCTGTATTTAACTTCGTAGCCTTCTCTCACGGCCCTTTCGATAAAGGTAAAGAGTGTTTCCTCAAGCTCGGCAAGAATGTCGGTTTTTGCAAGTCTCAAGGTCATTCTGCCGCTTTGAAGTCTTGAGAAGTCCAAGAGTTCCTCAACAAATCCCTCAAGCCTGCCCGCCTCTTTTACTATAACTTGCAAACCTTTATATGTAATTTCATCCATTGTATCCTGATTGCCTATGGTAAGAGTCTCTCCCCAGCCTTTAATCGAAGTAAGCGGAGTACGCAATTCGTGGGATATTGTGGAAATAAAATCATTCTTCATCTTATCGGCCGTTGCTATTTCAGCAGCCATTGTATTGATACTGTCTGCCAAATCGCCGATTTCATCATTATAATGTTTTTCTATTCTTACATCAAGATTACCCTGTGCTATAAGTTTGGTAGCCTGATTAACTTCTTTAAGCGGATTAATTATTGTTCTTATAAAATAAAGGTTAGACAGTATAATTATTGCAAGCACAAATATGAAAACGAGTGCAATAATCAAACACAGTGTTGCAATCTGCTCATCAACATGAGATATGCCTGCCATAATCCTGACGGCACCGACTTCTATACCGTCGCTGTTTCTGATAATTCTCGTTACAGCCATAACCTTTTGATGACCGTAAACTCTGCCGACAAACTTACCGCTGTCATCGTCTGATTTTTGTGCCTGAATATAATCGGGCATATCCTGTTTATCAACGGCAAAACCGTTAGAGGAAATAACAACATTACCGTCATTATCGATTATCCAGGCAGTTGTACTGTCCTTATTTGAATACGAATCAATAAAGAGTGCGGCGGCGGATTCGAGCGATTCGCCGTTGTTGATACAATTTTCAAAATAATTTACGGTTGAATCCGAAACGGAAGACAAAACGATTTTTTCGACCGAATTATAATAATAAGTTTTAATGGCTGCGGTACCTAAGATAAAAACGATGATAAACAGCAAAACTATCAAGCCTATTATCAGTATCAGCCATCTGCGGGTAATTCCCTCAACCTTTTTTGTCTTTAATTTTTGGATTAAAAGAGTATTAAAATCCTTCTTCATTATACAGAAAATATTCTCCGTTTACTGTTCTTTTGTAATCCATTTATAGCCGAGTCCCCAAATAGTAACAAGTCTGTTTGGACTCGACGGATTGTCCTCTATCTTCATTCTGAGTCGTCTGATATTCACATCGACTATCTTTTCGTCGCCGAAATAATTTGCGCCCCATACCTGCTTAAGAATATCGTTTCTTGATAAAGCGGCGTTGGGATTCTTAAAGAAATATTCGACAATTTGAAATTCAACCTGAGTCAGTTCAATCATTTCTCCGTTTTTAAGGAGTGTTCTGTTTCTGAGATTAAGTTCAAATTCATCATGAATAATACTGTCGGAGGAACTGTCTCCTTTTCTGAGCCCTCTTGTCATTTCTACTCTTCTGTAAACAGCGTCTACCCTTGCCATTAATTCACTCGGTGAAAACGGCTTTGTGACATAATCATCTGCTCCGACAAGAAGTCCGGTTACTTTATCCATTTCCTGAGTCTTTGCACTCAGCATAATGATACCCAAATCCGAGGACATATTCCGCAGTTCCTTGCACACGGTCAAACCGTCAACTTCAGGCATCATAATATCAAGAACAGCAACATCAAAACTCTGCTCATTCTCCTTGAACTTTTCGAGTGCAACAGCACCGTTTTCTGCCTGCTCAACAATATATCCCGAGCGTGTAAGATTAATAACTATAAACTCACGAATCGATTCTTCGTCTTCGGCAACAAGTACCTTCTTCATAAAATTAACCCGCCTTTCCGATTAACAAATCTTAATGAATTGCTTCAAATCATCCAAACTTACTTTTATATTTTCGTTATCCGATGTTTTTGCAAGATAGTAATATCCGTTTTCTTCACAAACCACCGAATATGAGTCGAAACTTTTTTCGTCATAAACCGCTTTAAGCACCGGCTTTACTGAAAATGAAAATTGATTGTCAACAGAGGAATAAACAGAAAGTTCTCTCTCCTCTTTATTGTATTCAACCTTAATTTTTTCCAAATATTTATCGGGAATTACAATTGTATACCCATCATTCTTTACAAAGAGCGAATATGCTGTATGTACGAGCACGGTGTTTCTGTACGCTTTCCAGTCAAGAGAATATATATCTGTCGGAAATGCGTCGTAATCCGCATCTGTCGGAATTTCCGGAGTACCGTCAGAATTAATGTCCATAGAATTAATAAGGCAGCTTCTTGACGTACCCGAAGTAGTACCACTGGAATAGCTGTAAAACGGTGAAACAATAGACGAGTACATATTCGAATAATAAAGAACCTCGGTAAATTCCGTATTACCGCTGGAACTTATGGCATCGGCATAAACCCTTATACCCGATGAGGTTTTTTCCTGCGAAATATTATTATATGACAGCACACGGGAGTCAAGTCTTGTTTCGCCGATCAAAGAATAACCGCCGTCAATTCTGTATAGTTCGGCTTTCGCACTGTTTTTTGTACCGGATAAAATTTCAAAAAGCAAAAGCTGGTTTGTACCGTTGCCGACAAAATCACCGATTGAATAATTGTTGACTGTCTTAGAATCTCCGATTTTTTCAAACTGCGGCTTATCATCTAAATCAACCTCATATATCACAAAGCTGTGACTGGTAGAATTTGAAATAGAATTCCAGCAGACTATAACTTCTACATTAGAATCGTTATCTATATCGGAAAAGTCAAGTCTGTATGCACTCTCGCCGTTTCCGTCAACCGAAGCGAGCACCTGCCACTTTTTTTCATTTTCCTTTTTCAGCAGAGCCATCTTTGCAACGCCGAGCGAATCCTTTGTTTCGTAAAAAGCAATGGCTTCATTCTCGCCGTCACCGTCTAAATCATAAAAATTATAGGAAGTTATGTAATCTCCCGAAGTGGGGTTTTTAAGTGAATAACCGTTTCCGAGATAATTATCCATAGCCAGCTTGATATCTGCGTTATCGCCAGAGGGAGATATTGCCGAAATCAAATCATTAACCGATGAGGCAAGGCGAAACGAGCAGCCCGATAACAAAACCGCCACCAAAATAATACAAAGCAATGACTTAATGTATTTCATTCAGTTGCCTCCTGTAAACAATTAAATTAATTATAACAGAATAATATATTAAAATAAAGAGAAAAATTAAAAAAAGTTACAAATCATAACAAAAAAGCGTTCAATATTACATTGAACGCTCAAAATATTACAACTTATAAGGTGGATTGGAGCATTTTTAAAGACAAACGGTTAGAGGAGAAACAATGAAAAGAGAAACTTGTTACCGACTCCGTTGGGTATAGTGCAAGGTTGGAGAAGCCTTGTAGAT
>UQPH01000011.1 GCA_900542875.1 uncultured Eubacterium sp.
TATTGACTCTCATACAAACAAAGTCTTTGCCGAAAGGTAAAGGCTTTTTTCTTTCACGGTGAAAAGAAAAACAGCACCAATGCTCAATTAAGCATCAGTGCCGTTTCACAAGACTTGTATTTATTTCAGTACAAAACGATGTTTGAATTCTCGTTTGCGAGGTTTTGCATTTTTTCCGTATAGCCGTTAATGCAAAAGAATACAAAGTATTCATTTCTGTTTTGTTTATTCCAATTTACTTTTTTCGCCTTTTCAAGCAAGTCATAATACACATTAACATCAAGTGGTTTTTTGGTATATTTACATTCGCCGAAGATTATATTATTTGAATTGTCTGTTGCGACAATATCAATTTCTGTATCTTTTCTGTCCCACCATTTGCCAATTTTTGTGGGAGTGAAACCGAAAGTGTTTTTAATAATCAGCTCCGGAAGATATTGATTTTTGCAAATATCCTCATACACATAGGCAACATGATTTTTTATAAATCCCTCTCTGATTTTATCAAGAACAAAATCTATGTGCTCGCTTTCAATGTATGATTTATAGGGATATACAAACTTAAACCAAAATCTTATATAGTTATCATTGATTTTATAAAGCCCCATTTTGCTTTTTTCGGGCTTATCTTCCGTTATGGGAACAACTCTTTCTATAATATCAAGGTCAATTAAAACTTTTAAGTATTTCGGCAAATTTGTTGCCTTCATTTCCAACGCATTTGATATATCGCTCAACTGTTCGCAGCCACAGGCTATTGTTTTGATGATTGAATAATAACTTCCAACTTCTTGTACTTCATTTTTCAATAAAAATTCAGGCTCTTCATATAAGTAACTTTGAGAATTCAAAATTGAATTTTTTATGGCAGTATAGATGTCGTCGTTGCTCTCAAACATTTCTATATATTTGGGAACTCCGCCGGTGACGGAATACGCTTCGATTAAGAATTTTTCATCCGTGCTGTCAATGAATTCTTTGTAATACTTAAACGGAATTTGCTTTAATCTGATTTGCTTTGTTCTTCTTCCGTAAAGCGGACTGTCGTATGACAGGGTTTGGCTGTACATCATATTTATCAACGAACCGCATAATATAAGCATTACATTGTTATTTTTAAGCTTTGTGTCCCAAATCTTTTGCAACACAGAGATAAAACTCGGATTTGATTTGCCTATATATTGAAACTCGTCAATGATTATGAGCTTTTTATCGTCTGTATTATAATCTATTATAAAATCAAACAATTCTTCCCACGAAAGGCTTGCTTTTTTAACAAGCGGATTTGATGTGTATTCGCTTACAATTGATGAAAATGCTTCTCTGTTCATTTTTTCAGACTCTTCCGTTGCAAGAAATCTGATACATTTTTTATCTCTCGAAAACTCATTTAAGAGTTCTGTTTTTCCGATTCTTCTTCTGCCGTAAAGCACAACGAATGAAGATGAATTGCCGTTATATTCGTTTTCAAGCGTTTCGAGCTCTTGAAATCTATCAACAAATTTTTTCATTATATCCGGCCTCCCGATATAGTATTTGTATCTCTTCATATAATTATACCACAAAGTATAATTATTTCAAGTATAATTATAAAAGCGTTGAAGATTTTGCCTTTCTTCAACGCTTTTTCTAATGGGTATGTAGACCTTTTTTTGTTAATTTTATGTTTTTAATGTGTTTGACCGCCCTCTATACATATTTTTTAAGTCTCGAAAGTGGCTTAAATAGGGCGTTTTGAAAAATTTTAATGCAAAAAAACACCAACCTCTGAAGCGGCTTCCATCTTGAAGCGGTTGAGAGCTTCCTTTGCCTCAGGTACTGTATTCTTAGCCATTATTGATACACCTCGCTTAAAAAGATTTGCAAGGGCAGATGTCGTACAAAAACGCTTTCGCCCTTGCAAAACATCATTTTCCTCTTGCAAGTTTATTTTGTGTACCGTATTCGATTTTACAACTGAAAAATTTTTACAATTATTATAAACGATCGTATAATAAAAAGCGTTACGGATAAGATCCGTAACGCTTTTTGTGCGTAAATGCTAAATTATTTTACAGCTTCTTCTACTGCAACTGCGCAAGCAACGGTAGCACCAACCATCGGGTTATTACCCATACCGATAAGTCCCATCATTTCTACGTGTGCAGGAACTGATGAAGAACCGGCGAACTGTGCGTCGCTGTGCATTCTGCCCATTGTATCTGTCATACCGTATGAAGCAGGACCTGCAGCCATGTTATCCGGGTGAAGTGTACGGCCTGTACCGCCGCCCGAAGCAACTGAGAAGTACTTTTTGCCCTTTTCGAGACGCTCTTTCTTATATGTGCCTGCAACAGGGTGCTGGAATCTGGTCGGGTTAGTTGAGTTACCTGTGATAGAAACATCAACATTTTCCTTCCACATAATAGCAACGCCCTCGGTTACATCATTAGCACCGTAGCAGTTTACCTTTGCACGAAGGCCGTTTGAGTAAGCCTTGCGGAATACTTCCTTAACCTCGCCTGTGTAGTAATCCATCTCGGTTTCAACATAAGTGAAGCCGTTAATTCTTGCGATAATCTGTGCAGCATCCTTACCGAGACCGTTAAGAATAACTCTAAGAGGCTTTTTACGAACTTTGTTAGCCTTTTCTGCGATACCGATAGCACCCTCTGCAGCAGCGAATGATTCGTGACCTGCAAGGAATGCAAAGCACTCTGTTTCTTCCTCAAGAAGCATTTTGCCGAGGTTACCGTGGCCGAGACCTACTTTACGCTGGTCTGCAACAGAGCCGGGAATACAGAATGACTGAAGTCCCTCGCCGATTGCAGCAGCAGCCTCAGCGGCAGTCTTAACGCCCTTTTTAATAGCGATGGCACAGCCTACTGTGTAAGCCCACTTTGCATTTTCAAAGCAGATAGGCTGAATTCCCTCAACGATTTTGTAAGGGTCAAAGCCTTTAGCCTGACAGATTTCTCTGCACTCTTCGATAGATTTAATATCGTATTTTTCAAGAACAGCAAGGATTTGCTTTTCTCTTCTTTCATATGATTCAAATAAAGCCATTATAATATCCTCCTACTCTCTTATTCTTTTCTCGGGTCGATAACCTTAACGGCGTCATCAACTCTGCCGTACTGACCCTGAGCCTTTTCAAATGCTGTGTTAGCGTCGTCGCCTGCTTTGATGAAGTCCATCATCTTGCCGAAGTTTACGAACTTATAGCCGATGATTTCATTATCCTCGTCAAGAGCGATACCTGTAACATAACCGTCTGTCATTTCGAGGTAGCGAGGACCTGCCTTGCGTGTACCGTACATAGTACCTACCTGTGAGCGAAGACCCTTACCGAGATCCTCAAGACCTGCACCTACAACCAATCCGTCATCAGAGAATGCACTCTGAGTACGACCGTAAACGATTTGAAGGAACAGCTCTCTCATAGCTGTATTGATAGCGTCACAAACAAGGTCTGTGTTGAGAGCCTCAAGAATAGTTCTGCCCGGGAGAATTTCTGCTGCCATAGCTGCGGAATGAGTCATACCCGAACAACCTACTGTCTCAACGAGTGCCTCTTCGATTACGCCGTTTTTAACATTAAGTGTGAGTTTGCAGGTGCCCTGCTGAGGAGCACACCAGCCAATACCGTGTGTAAAGCCGGAAATATCGGTAATTTCCTTTGCTTTAACCCATTTTGCTTCCTCCGGGATAGGAGCAGCACCGTGAGCAACGCCCTGTGCAACAGGACACATTGTTTCAACTTCGTGTGAGTAAACCATTTTCTAAACTCCTTACTTTTAATTTAGAATAAATTTATTAAAATTTACTGTATATATTATAACCAAATTTTCTATGCTGTTCAAGAGTAAATATTGATTATGTTTAATTTTTGACATATTTTACACAAAATCGATAAAAATCCCTTTTACATATATATAAAATTAAAAGTCTGCCTGCGATTACCGTTCGCAAACAGACTTATTTATCAGTCATTGCCCCATTCGTCAATAACCTTTTGGAGTTTATCGGGGCATCTTGTGGTGATGTTGTCGGGCTTATTAACCAACGCACGGGTCATTTGATATTTTCTGTTGACAGTCCAAACGGAGAGTTTATATCCGTTATCGTGCAGAAGAGAGGAGAGTGTTCTGGAGGCACAAATATGATTGCAATTAATTCCGATTGCACCCGTTTGCTCCAAAATATCCAAAATTTCCTGCTGATAATTATCGGAAAAAATTCTTATTCTGCTCGGCCAATAGTTAATATAGTAAGCTATTCCCGGACAGCTTTGCTTTACCTTATCGGCTTGGTGCTCGTCTATTCCGGTAAGAAACGCACGTTCCTCAAATCCATAATCTGTAATCATATCATAAAGGGCAGGGAGAACACGCACTTCTTTAATGTCGAGATTAAGCTTCATATCGGTTTGGCTTACTCGGTCGAATACCTTGTCGACCTCAACTCCGTCGTTGTTATTTGCAACAATATCGTGTGCCATAACAAGCGTGCCGTCGGGTCTTTGGCGTATGTCGATTTCACACACCTGCATTTTATGTGAAATCGCCGTTTCGAGTGATTCCATTGTGTTATCCGGCGTGTCGAACGCACCCGTGTGAGCGGTAATCGTAAAGTCGTCCATAAAGCTGATTTCCTTTTCGTTGTATGTTTTGTTAAACGCATAGACCGCAACACCTACTATCATGGCAACGCTGACAAGAAAAGCAAATATCTGATAGCTTACCCTTTTTGCCCAGGTGCGGGTCATATTTTTTTTGAGAAATTGCTTAAATTTAGCCTTCTTGGATTTAATCTTTTCCTTGCGGCTTACGATTTCTGCCATATAATCACCTGATGATTCGGTTTATTTTACTTAATGCCGGAGTAGTTCGGTGCTTCCTTGGTGATAAATACGTCATGAGGGTGAGATTCTACAAGACCTGCACCGGTGATGCGGATAAATTGAGCGTTTGAACGAAGTTCCTCGATTGTATGACAGCCGACATAACCCATACCGGAACGCAAGCCGCCCATCATTTGATATACTGTATCGGACAACGCTCCCTTGTAAGGAACACGTCCCTCAACTCCTTCGGGAACAAACTTCTTTGAGCCCTTTTGGAAGTATCTGTCTGCCGAGCCGTGGTTCATTGCACCGAGCGAGCCCATACCTCTGTAAACCTTAAACTGACGACCCTGATAAATTTCGGTGTCGCCGGGAGCCTCGTCACAGCCTGCAACGAGCGAGCCGACCATAACAACGCTTCCGCCTGCTGCGAGAGCCTTTACCATATCGCCGGAATATTTGATACCGCCGTCTGCGATAACGGGAATACCGTACTTGTCTGCTCTCTCGGCAGCATCATAAATAGCGGTAATCTGCGGTACGCCGATACCGGCAACTACACGGGTGGTGCAGATTGAACCGGGGCCGATACCGATTTTAACAGCGTCTGCACCTGCTTTAATAAGTGCTTCCGTTGCGTCTGCGGTTGCGACATTGCCTGCGATAAGAGATACCGACGGGAATGCGTTTTTAACCTTAGTTACATTATTGATTATATTTTGGGAGTGACCGTGTGCAGAGTCAAGAACGAAAGCGTCAACGCCTGCTTCGTAAAGAGCCTGAGCACGGATAAGAACATCATCGGTAACACCGAGAGCAGCAGCGCAGAGAAGTCTGTCTTTACTGTCACGGGCAGTGTTTGGATACTTAACAGCTTTTTCGATGTCCTTGATTGTAACGAGACCGGTAAGTTTTCCGTTATCGTCGATGAGAGGAAGCTTTTCAACCTTTGACTTCATAAGGATTTGCTTAGCCTCGTCGAGAGTGGTGCCTGCCTTTGCGGTGATGAGTTCGCTTTTCGGAGTCATCACGGTTGAAATTTTAACGCTGAAATCCTGGATGAAACGAAGGTCACGGTTTGTAAGAATACCTACGAGTGTGCCGTCGTCCTCGCAAATCGGAACACCGCTGATTTTATACTTGCCCATAAGCATATCTGCGTCCTTAACGCTGTGATGAGGGGAAAGATAAAACGGATTGAGGATAACGCCGTTTTCACTTCTTTTAACCTTATCTACCTCGGTAGCCTGCTCCTCGATGGTCATATTCTTATGAATAACGCCTATGCCGCCCTCTCTTGCGATGGCGATAGCCATTCTTGATTCGGTTACGGTGTCCATAGCCGCAGTCATAAGCGGAATGTTAAGGCTGATGTCCTTTGTGAGTTTTGTCTTTGTCGAAACCTTGTCCGGGGTTACATCCGATTTTGCCGGAATAAGTAAAACATCATCAAAAGTTAAGCCTTCTTTTACAAATTTTTCGTTATAAGCCTTCATAACAGTCCTCCCAATATTATTATTACTTACAAATTTTATCTATAATACCATTTTAAGAAAGGTATATCAAGCATTTTTTTATTTGTTCTCTCGTTTATTTACGGCATTGACTATAGCCGAAACGGTTTCATCAACCGTGTTTTTGTCGCAGTCAACGGTTATATCCGCATATTTTTCATAAAGAGGCAGTCGCTCATCGTACATATCCTTGAGTGAACTTCCGTTTTTTAGCACCACGCCTCGGGTGGTGATGTTGTTTATTCTCTTGCACATAGTTTCGTAACTTAGGTGGAGATATACAACGCATCCGTTCTTTTTAAGATGTTTCATTGCCTCGTCGCTGTAAACCACCGAGCCGCCCGTTGCGATAACGGTTGCGTTTATGTTAAGCGAGAGGACGGCTTTTTCTTCTGCGCTGAGAAAATAATCTATACCGTTCTCGTCGATTATGTCCTGAAGTTTCTTCTCCTGCATACCCTGAAGCAGGAGATCTGTGTCAAAAAAGTTTTTGAGCATAACCTTTGCCGTTAAAACGCCGCAGGTGCTTTTTCCGCTTCCGGGCATACCGATAAGTATAATGTTCTGTTTATTCATTCTTTATTTTACTCCGATTTTTTTGCAGTTAAATTCCATGGGACAGCCGTCGCATTTCGGCTTTCTTGCAGGACAGGTGTCTCTGCCGAATAAAACAATTCTGTGGCAGAAGTCCGAACTTTCCTCTGCCGGAATAAGTTTTTTGAGAGCAAATTCTATCTTTTTCGGGTCTTTTTCGCATACCAAGCCTATGCGGTTTGCGATTCTTATCATATGCGTGTCTACCACGATTGCCTGCTTGTGATATATGTCACCGACGATTAGGTTGGCTGTTTTTCTGCCGACTCCGTTTAGGGTGATGAGGTCGTCTATGCTGTCGGGAACGATTCCGCCGAAACGCTCAAGCACGCCCTTTGCCATATCAATGATTGACTCTGCCTTGCTTTTATAAAATCCGCAGGAATAGATGATTTTTTCTATATCCTTTACATCAGCCGAGCAGTAGTCATCGAGTGTTTTGTATTTTTCAAAAAGGGCAGGGGTGACGAGATTGACTCTTGCGTCGGTGCATTGAGCAGACAGCCTCACTGCAACGAGAAGTTCAAACGGATTTGAATAATTGAGCGAGCATACAGCTTCGGGATATTCTTTTTTCAGCACCTCAACTGCGTTTAGAGCTCTCTCTTTTTTCGTCATAACTTTTTGCCTTTTACCTTTTGCCAATATTCCTTAAATTTCTGTTCGTTTTTGTTATTGCCGTAGTTGTAATACACGGCGTCTTTTATTTTGTCGGGCAGGTACTGCTGGTCTACCCAGTGATTCGGATATGTGTGGGGGTAGATATAATGCTGACCTTTAACCTCGGCATCTTCTCCGTCAAAATGCTTGTTTTGCAAGGCTCTCGGAATTGAGCCGAAATTGCCTTTTTTTACATCTGCTATCGCCGCATCTATGGCCGCTTCACCGCTGTTTGATTTTGGAGCGGAGGCAACCATTATAACTGCGTCCGCAAGAGGTATTCTTGCTTCGGGCAAGCCTACCATCATTGCCGCATCCACGGCAGCCTTGACTATCGGTATAATCTGCGGATATGCAAGACCCACATCTTCGCAAGCACAAACCATAAGCCTCCTGCACGCCGAGGGCAAATCGCCTGCCTCGAGCAGTCTTGCAAGGTAGTGGAGAGCGGCGTTTACATCAGAGCCTCTCATACTCTTTTGGTATGCGGAAACTATATCGTAATGTTCATCGCCGTCACGGTCGTATCGCATAGCCGATTTTTGGGTGAGTTCGGATGCGATTTCGGTTGTAATGTATTTTTTGTTATCTTTTGTGGGGGTTGCAAGATAGCAGTTTTCAACGCTGTTGAGTGCTTTTCTCACATCTCCGCCGCAACCGACGGCAATTTTTTTAACAGCCTCGTCGTCGCAGTCTATTTCTATATTGTTTTCTTTTGAGAGAAAATCAAAGCCTCTTTTTACGGCAGGGATTATGTCCTCGCTGCTGACTGACTTAAATTCAAACACCGTGCTTCTGGAAAGAATTGCGGAGTAGACGTAAAAGTACGGATTTTCCGTGGTTGAGGCGATGAGAGTTATTTTTCCGTTTTCTATGTATTCAAGCAGGGATTGTTGCTGCCTTTTGTTGAAATACTGAATTTCATCGAGATATAAAAGAATTCCGTTAGGCGCCTCGAATGTGTCGAGTTGGGACACTATGTCTCTTATGTCCTGAGTTGAGGCGTTTGTGCCGTTCAGCTTTCTGAGTGCACGCTTTGTCTTGTTTGCTATGATGGAGGCGACTGTTGTTTTTCCCACTCCCGATGGTCCGTAAAAAATAAGGTTCGGTATATCGCCGTTTTGTATCATATTGTAAAGTGCTTTGTCAGGGGAAAGGAGATGCCTTTGTCCCACAACCTCGCTCAAATCGGTCGGTCTTATTCTGTCAGCCAGCGGCTTATTCATTATTGTTCTCCTTTTTTGAAAATACACAGCCGCAGAAGTTTTGACGGTAAAGATTATATTCTCTGCTCAGTTCTATGGAACGCTTGTAGCCCTCTTTTTTCTTAAAATCGGAGGGGAGCCATTTTACTCCGTATTTTTCGGCAACCTCTAATCCGATTTCGTTAATTTTTTGGCTGTTTTTGAGCGGACTTATCGAGAGGGTGGTGCAAAAGTAATCAAAGCCTTGTTCCTTTGCGAGGCGCGCCGATTTTTCCAGTCGCAACTTGTAGCATCGAAAGCAGCGTTCGCCGCCCTCTTTTGCATCTTCAAAGCCCTTTGCAATCTCTGAAAAGTCGCAGTAGTTGTAATCTCCTTCGACGAGTTTTATTTCGTGCTTTGCGGGGAGCGAAGCAATAAGACGCTTTTGCTCGCCGAATCTTTTGTCGAATTCCGTTTTGGGAGAAATGTTAGGATTGTAGTAATATACGGTTATGTCAAAGTAATTTGACAGGTATTCGAGGGTGTAACTCGAACAGGGTGCACAGCACGAATGAAGAAGCAGGGTGGGCACTCTGCCGTTGAGAGAATCGATTATTTTATCCAGTTCTTTTTGGTAATTTATTTTGTTCATCAGCTTAAATAATATGCAGGATTGACGGGTGTGCCGTCCATTCTTATTTCAAAGTGGCAGTGTGGGCCGGTAGAATTTCCCGTTGAGCCTGCGTATGCGATTACCTGACCTTTTTTGACGGTTTGCCCCGCGCTGACCAGACGAGTCGAATTATGTGCGTAAAGGGTAACTATCTTTCTGCCCTTTGCGTCTGTACCGTGGTAAATCATAATGTATCTGCCGTAGGAGGCATAGTTGCCCTTTGAGTTGCGGATATCCTCGGATCTTATTACAATGCCTTTTTGTGCGGCACAGACATTACTGCCCTGAGCGACAGGGAAGTCGATACCTGTATGACCTCTGTACGAGCCGAAAGTTTCTGATGTTCTGTGAGATGAAGTAGGATAACTTAAATTAAGAACTCCGTTATTCATTACATACAAGTCGGAATCTCCGCTGTTATAGTGTGCATCGCCCTTGTTTATTCCGGATGAGTCGGCAGTGGTTACCTCTTCGGGCGTTTTAAGTCCGCTTAAAAGGTCGTCAATTTCCTTATCCACCCTTTTTATGAGTTCCTCGTCCTCGTATTTATATTCGGTATACATTTGCGTTTGTGCCGTATACTGTGCAAGGAGGGAATCGCTCTCCGCTCTGTCGGTGGCGAGTGTGATTTTCTTTGACGCTATTTCACTCTGGTTTGCCTCAATGCTCTTTTGTTGGGCGAGAAGTTCCTTTTGCTTTTCGTCGAGGGTGGATTTGTCTGTTTCAAGCGTGTTTTTTTGGTTTAATATTTCCTCGTTTTGCGCCGAGATTTCGTCAATTTTTTTATTAACTTCATTCAGCAGAGCCGTGTCCGTTTTTGACACAGCCTTTATCATTTCGTATCTGCTGAAAAGTTGGCTTATATCCTTGCTTGTGAGAAGTGCAACGATAACGCTTCCCGAGCCCGATACATACATTGCTCTCATTCTCAGGCAGTAGGCGTTATAGGTGGTTTCAAACGAATCATAAAGTTTGTCGAGTTTTTTTGAGGCGTCATCAAAGGCACTCTGCACCGTCTCGATTTGCGTGGTTAAATCGTTTATTTCGGCGGTGAGTGCATCAACCTTTTCCGTTGCGTCTTTTACCTGCGTGTCGAGCAAGGTTAAATCCTCGTTTAAGTATCCGATTTTTTCATCGAGTGCGTTTATGTATTCTGCCGTCACCTTTTGCTCGGCAGAAAATTTAGAAAGTTTTTCTTCGCTGTCCTTGAGTTTTTGTGCCAAATCGGCTTTTTGGTCGTTTAGCATCTTTTCCGCTTCTTCTTTTGAAACGGTTGTTGACGGCTCGGTGGTTGTTTCGTCCTCGGCGTATGCTACTGCCGTGGCGGAGGTCATCGCTATTATCACCGAAAATAAAACAGCGAGTGCTTTTTTTAGGTTTGAGTTCAATTTAGTTTACCTCTTTAGATATGTGCTGTTACGGCAAGTAATATGCCGGATTTACTGCGTAACTCTGTGACGAGCCGCCGACTCTGACCTCAAAGTGGAGATGAGGTCCTGTTGAGTTTCCTGTGCTGCCGCTTGCGGCAATCTGCTCTCCCTTGCTCACATAGTTGCCTTCGGAAACATATCGGGCGTTGTTGTGTGCATAGAGAGTATATACGGTTTTTCCGCTTTTGTTAGGCTTATCGTGACGGATTACTATATATCTGCCGTAGCTGCAATATCCGCCGCCGTGATATGATTTGCCGCAGGTTTTGCGGTTGCAGGTGATGTCTCGGGAGATGATAACCGTACCGCTTTCGGCGGCAACTATTTTTTGGTTTACATTTCCGCCGGTTGAAAAATCACAGCCGGTATGACCGTAATATTCTCCGAAGCCGCAGGTTATGCTTTTGTAACTCGGGCACGGATAGGTCATAGAGATATATCTTGAAGTGCTTGACGGTTTAGTTGTGGTGGTAGTTGTTGTATTGTTATTTCCCGAGTCACTCGGCTTTGTGGTCGTAGTTGTGGTTTCGGGATATTTTTTGTCCTGATCGGCAATGAGTTTGTCAAGGGCATCAATATCTGCTTGAGTCAGTTCGTGGTATTCGGTATATATTCCTTTTTCTTTTCCGATTTTATCGAGCGTTTTATTTGCTTCTTTCTTCTGTGACTCAATGGTTTCGCTCTTTGATTTCATTTCTTTTTGTTTATCTGCAAGATTTACCTTTTGCACCTTGAGGTTTGCTGTGTCGGAAATGAGAATGTTTTGAGTCTTTGATAAATCTTCCTGCTTTTGCTTAAGTTCGTTTTGTGTTTTTATGATGGCGTCGCATTCGGATTTAACTTTCTTCATCAGTTTGTTGTCTCTGCGGGTGACAGACGCTACCATTTCCATTCTCGTTAAGAGGTTTGAAAGTGAGTCGCTGTCGAGCATAAAGGTCAAAACGCTCTCCAAATTACCGCTGACATAGAGTGCTCTCATACGCTTTGAGTAGCCGACATAGGTTTCGTTGAATTCTGCTTGAAGTTTGTCTGCGTCTTTTTCGAGCGAGGAGATGTCATCTTGCGTTTGAGCAAGAGTGAGCTCGTTGTTTTCTATACTGCTCTCGAGTTTTTCTACCTTGTCATTTGTATCCTTTGCCTCTTGCTCGGCGAGGGAATATTGCTTTTCAAGATAGTTCAGCCTTTCATTGAGAGCGTTCACATAATCCATGGTGTCGGAGCCTTGTTTCTCCAAATCGGCAATTTTTGCATCGATTTGGTCGAGTTTTTCCTGAAGCTGTGCTCTGTCATCTTCCTGAGAAGCGTTGACAACAGATGCACCGCCGAAAGTAAAGCACGAAAAAATCAGACAAACGCTGAGAAATACAGAGAAAAATTGCTTAATTGACTTTTTCATACTAAATCGCCTCCATATATTCTTACTCGCAGTATATTTTACCACATTTATTATTATAAGTAAAATAAAAATTATGTATTTTTTATAATGTTTACAATTTTATTTAACAAAAAATGCCACGGTGATTATTCCGTAGCATTTTTGACTGTATTTGATTAGTTATGCATATGTTTATAGGTAGTTCATAGGGTTAACCTGATTACCGTTAATTCTTACCTCAAAGTGGCAGTGCGGTCCGGTTGAGTTTCCGGTGCTGCCGCTTGCGGCGATAACCTGACCCTTGTTTACGTGATCGCCCACTCCTACATAAAGTGTAGTATTATGCGCATAAAGGGGAGACAAGCCGTTGCCGTGGTCGATTACGAGATAATGACCGTAACTGTAGTTAAGATTTTTTGCGATAATTACGGTACCCGAAGCCGCCGCATATACATTTGAACCTGACGCAACAGGGAAGTCTACGCCGCCGTGCCAACCGCCGCCGGAATATGTAGGAAAGCCTGCCGAGATTCTTCTTGAGTCTGTCGGATAGCCCAGTGAACCGTTACCGTGTGAGCCACCGTTTCCGGTTGAACCGCTCATAGAGCCGGTGCTGTGCGAACCGCTGCTGCTTGCCGCCTGCTGCTGTCTGCGGATTTCGGCAGCAATTTTCTGCATTTCATCAGAATTGTTTGACATAGTTTCTTGATATTCACGGATGTTTTTATTAATGTTTTTCATCGCCTCGTTAGCCTTAGCCATCTCGGAATCAAGTTCCGATTTAGAAGAATTTACCTCGCTGATATTTTGCTCGAGTTCTTTCTTTTGGCTTTCGAGTTTTGTCTTGTTGTCTTCAAGTTCAACCTTTTTCTTTTGCAGGGATGCCTTGTCCTTTTCTATTTCCTGCATCTTCTTTGTGAGTTCGTTAAGGGTTTGGTTATCCTTACGGGATACCGATTTAATCATTTCGCTTCTTGTGAGAATCGAACTGATGTCCGAACTTGTGAGAAGAACCTCAAGGTTGCTCGCCTGACCCGAAACATACATGGCTCTCAGACGCTGACAGTATTCGTTGAATATCTTGTCGTACTCCGCCTGCTTAGCGGCAATTTCGTCCTGAATACGCTTCATCTCCGCTTCGGTTTCGTCCATCTGAGTTTTTATATCGCTGATGCTTTTTTCAAGGTCGCTCTTTTGTGATTCCAAGGCTTTGATTTGGTCTTTGAGCACCTGAATTTTTTTATCGAGAGCCGCAATATATTCGTCTGTATTGCTCTTATCCTTTGAGAGAGAATCGATTTCTTTCTGCGCTTCTGCATTCGCCTGTCTGAGTCGGTTAAGGTCGGACTGTGTGTAACTTTTTGCATAAGCTGAAAATGAAGTGCCCGCAATGCTGAATACAAAAATCACGGACAAAACTAATGATAATAATCTCTTAAATCGCACTTATCTCACTGCCTTCCTTATTCAAATATTTTCTCATCGTGATGAGCGAACCGCCTACGCCGCTTAAGATACCTATTGCTACGAAAACGCCGAGCATAATAAGCGCATATTTATTAAATTCGAGCGGAACGAGACCTATCGACGAGAATACATCGCCCAATCTGCTGACTGCCAGTTCGTAAATTCCCCAAACAGCACCGAGCGAGATAACGCCCGAAACGATACCAAGAATAACACCCTCGACAACGAACGGAAGCTGAACGAAACTGTTTGTTGCGCCTACGCTTTTCATAATGCTGATTTCGAGTCGGCGTGAGTAAACGGTAAGTTTGATTGTGTTTGAAATGATAAACAACGAAATTACAAACAACACGGCGATAATTACAATCGCAATTACGCTTATGCCTCGTGATAGGGTGTCGAGTTTCTTTGCAAGGTCGGTGTTTTGACGCACGGTATATATGTTATCGAGTTCTTTGATTTCATCTACCGTTTGGTTAAACTGCGACAAATCTTTTACCGTAACTTTATAGGCATTGGGAAGTGGAATTTTGTCCGTTTCTTCCTTGAACAGTTCAGCCTGAGCGTCCTCCATGGTGGCAAGTTGCTCATCCCATGCTTCCTCTTTTGACACGAATTCGACATTTTCGACATTGCTCATTGCTCTGAGTTCGTCGCCCATTTTGTCTATATCCTCTTGGGTGATGGAGGAGTCGATATCCAGAGAGTCGCTCTCGTTGCTTTCGGCGAGGGTCTTGTCTCCGATATATACCATAATTACATTTTCGGCTTCGATTTTATTTACTAGTGATTCTATATTGAGGAAAATCATTGAAGCGGAGCCGATGATTACCAGACAACTGAGCAGAACGCAGATTGATGCTATCGACATCATACGGTTTGTCCAGGTGTTTCTAAAGCCCTCTTTGATAAGGTATCTAAAGCTTGATCCCGACATTACTGCTCACCTCCGTTTGCTAAATCGTTGAGGTCAACCTCACCGTCATTATTTTCTTTTTCGGATGAAACGGAATCTTCGAGATTGTCAAAAACCTCTGTAATATTTTCCTGTTTAACGTCCTCTTCGTAGTAATACATAGCGGCGGGAGCCTTTTTGTTAATTTCCTTTGCATTAAACTTTGCAAAAGTCGGGTCGGGTGTATCGGATACAACCTTGCCGTGCTGAATAACTATAACTCTTCTTTGGAATGTGCGAACAAGATCGTGTTCGTGGGTTACCATTACAACCGTTGTGCCGCTGTTATTAATTTTTGTTAAAAGGTCTACAATTTCGTGGCTCATTTCGGGGTCTACATTACCGGTAGGCTCGTCCGCAATTATAAGTTTCGGGTTGTTTACCAGTGCTCTTGCGAGCGAAACTCTCTGCTGTTCGCCGCCCGACAGTTCGTTCGGCATCGACCTTGCCTTTTCGCTGAGGCCTACAAGTTGGAGAATGTATGGAACTCTCTTTCTGATTTCCTTTTCGCCCGTGCCGATAACACGCATTGCAAACGCAACATTATCGAAAACGGTCATTTTCGGTATGATTCTGAAATCTTGGAAAACTATTCCCATGGTTCTTCTGTAATAAGGAACCTGCTTCTTTTTCATGGTGGCTGAAGAATAGCCGTTTACTATTACTTCGCCTTCGGTGGGCTTTTCCTCGTGCATAATAAGTTTCAGAAATGTACTTTTACCTGCACCGGAAGAGCCGACAACAAATACAAACTCTCCGTCCTCGATTTTTATATTAACCTTTTCAAGGGCGTGGGTGTCGTTGCTGTCATATATTTTTGTGACATCCTTAAATTCTATCACGACAATTACTCCTATCAAAATTCATCTGATTTTATAATATGACTATATGCCATACTTATTGATATAATATAACATATCGACGATTATATCAAGTCTTTTGCGTAATTTTTTTGTAAATTTTGTTACAGATATGTAAACATTTTAGGACGAAAAAAGGCGAAAAAACCGCCCCTCAATGCGATGTTCGCAATTTGGGACGGTAAAAAATATTTATTTTACAAGATAAAGCGGTGCGGTGTCGGTGTTTGAATTGTCGACATACCAGCTGTTGCCGATTTTTACAACATAAACCTTTGTGTTTGCAACGACATCGCCGTTTTGATTTGTTACCTCAACGGTGCATTCGTCAACCGCTTCAATGCTGTCTGCAACGTTAAGATTATCAAATGCCTCTTTCATTGCCGAGGATTTTTCGTCGTCAAGTGTGTCTGCAAGAGCTTCGTTATTTTGGGCAATGGGAACAACTCTGTTCTTGTAGCCTGTTGCATAAGCCTCGACTTCGTCGGCAGGCAATTCCTTTGTGTCGGTTACGGCAGTCGTGAGTTTGTAGTCTTCGCCGTAAAGTTCCTGATAGATACCTGTTGAGGCCTTTTGAATAACGGTTTTTTTGTCTGCCGCAAGTTTCTCTTTCGTACCTGTCAGTTTGTCTGCATAGGTCTGAACATTGGATTCAAACACGCTGAACATAAAGTCTGTGTCCATATAATCGTCTTGAAGAACAGCCGCTCTGACCTCTTTGAGTTTTGCAAAATAAAGGCTGTAAAACTCGTCGTAATTTTGAAGTCCGACTGTTTCCATAAGTTCTTCATAGTAGTCGTACATTGTGTTGTAAACTGTGTCGAGCATTTGTGCTTCTTCGTCAGAGCCTGTGCCGATTATTTCATTTTGCTTAACATCTTTGCCGTCATTGATGTAAGGGGTCATATAAGCGTTGGTTACAAAATTGCCGAATTTCTGCTCCTTTGATACGAGAGAAACTTTCAATGCGTTATAACCGTCGCCTGTCTGAACTATGGTGTCGGCATAGGATTGAGCCACCTTTTCGGGTGAAAAGGCATTATATCTGGAGGTGAATGCAAATACGGTTAAGCCGACTAAAACGACTGCAACAAGAACAGCCGCAACTACTCCGTAAAGTCCTGCCTTAAATTCTTTTTTAGCCATACCGTACCTCCTATTCTGCCACGCTGTCGGCGTCGGATTCGTTAATTACTTCTTCTGTCTCTTTAGCCTCAGCCTCTTCCTTTGCTCTCTTTTCGAGCAAGGCGGCGGTGATTCTTTCCTTCTTTTCGCCTACCATATCGTAGAAGAGAATCGGGATGAACTGAAGAATAACGAAAATAGCCGGTATAATTGTGTATATAGCGAGGAATTTCATAAGTACCTCGTTTGACTGTTCTGCGTATGCAACACTCGGACTGGTGGAAAACTGATAGCCCGACCAGGTGTAAACGAGTACGGGAGCGAGCCATTTTGTGCCTGCCGATGCGATTTTTGAGAACAAGCCGTAGCCTGCGTAAGCAAGACCTTCCTGGCGCTTACCCGTCTTATATTCCATCTCGTCGATACAGTCCGCAATCATAATGTTAGGCGTAACATTTGTGTTGCCGTGCTGAATGCCGCAGAAGAAATTGAGGATGAGGAACGGTATGATAAGGTTGCTGTTAAAGCCGATTCCTCTGGAAGCGAGGAACAGGATAGCCATAGCAGACGCACCGTATACACAGAAGATTATGTATGTCTGCTTGGTTGAGAATTTTTTGAGCACAAAGTTTACGAGCAGGGTGCCCACGGCGGTGCCTATGCCCATAGGCAGCATAAGCGCAAGTTTAAGTCCTTTTGAGCCGAGGAGATAAACTGCGATATAAAGCGATACTGTACCGTATACGCCTCTGCCGAATCCGAACAGTTTTGTGAGCGAAACCATAAGCAGGTTTTTGTTTGTGAATACGAGTTTAACGGATTCCTTAAGACTGACATTTTCGCTTGTATAGGGGACTCTCTCTTTGTTGTTGGCAAAGAAAATCATAACAAAAATTATCATTCCGAGTGCACAGACTGCGGTGGAAATGATGAGGTCAAGACCCTGACCCTCTGCGTTTTTATACTGCTGCTGACCCATAAGAGCTTTCATAATGAGCGGTACTACGATGATAACTACCTGACCGCCGCTTTGTCCTACCGAGCGCAGGAACGATGCGATGGAAATGGCGCTTGAACGCTCGCTCGGATTAGGTGAGCACAGAGCACCGAAACAGTTTGACGGGGACTCTACCGCACACGAAATTGCCGTATAAAGCGAGTAAATTACAAACATCCATATTGTAGCGATTGTAAACGAACTTGTGCTTGGTGCAATGAAAACAAGCATGGAAATGATTGCAAACGGTATTGCGCCGAAACCGACCCACGGTTTAACCTTTCCGAGCGGTGTTCTCGTTCTGTCGACCAAAACGCCGATGACGAGTTCACACACTGCGCCGATGATACCGGCTACGCCGAATACGAGCGATACAACATTTGCAAGTTGGCTGCTGTCAAAGCCCTTGCCTTTGAATGCGAAGTCGGCGAAAAATGTCATTGTGTAATCGGGCATCCATCCGGTGAGCAGGGCTACACCGAACAGTCCTATACCGAAAGTGGCAATTTCGGACGGCTTCATGTACTTCTTTTCTGCCGGTGCGGCATTTTCTGCCACGGCAGCCTTTTTCTTGGACATAAAGTTGCTCCTTTTAGTAAAATTCACAGAATAGTATACCATTTTATTTTTAATCGTTCAATAATATTTTACATATAATTTATTTTTATTTAACATTATTTTGATGACTTGATGACGCAAAAAGAGAGCAGACCGAAACCGTTAAGGGCTTCGGTCTGTTGTGTTATTGCTTTTGGGGGTTGTAGGACGGATTTAGTTTTTTGATGACCTCCTCGGTCTTGTCGGGAATGCCCTTTATTTTTGATACTTCATCTCTTTTTACCCTGAGATATGTAATGCTGTATTTTGATGAATCAAAGGTTTTTGTTCCGTCAAAGAACGGCACCGAGTATCCGCCCTCGCTGATGAATTTCGATTTATATACGGACTTGGAATTAACATAGTAGGAGTTATAGCCGTACTCGCTGTCAACTCCGAACTTGCTCTCGAGTTCAAATCTTTCTCCGTCAAAGTAAAGTACCTTGCTTGTTGAACTCATCACTCTGCCACGTTGAGAATAGTTGAAGGTATTTATGCACAGTTTCTTTTCGTTTGCGTCATTCTTGATAATGTAATATGCGGTGTCCGTGCTGTCCGAGAGATTGGATATACCCTCGCTTTGATATACATTAAGCGCTTTTTCGCCGTTAAATGTGTATATTTCGCAGAAATATTTTTCTTTTGCAACGGAGATGTATTCGCCGTTATCATTTTTGCTTCTCTCGTTTACCGTGCGTCGGAAGATGAGTAAAAGTTCGTTTGTACCGTCGCCGTTAAAATCGATTAAATCGACTACCGCCAAGCCCGTAATGCACGGAAGTTCCGACATATTGTCGAGTGAGGCACAGCCGTATTCCTTGTTGTAATTTTCCACTATGGAATAGTAGGCGGAATTTATCGGCTCGAGCTGAGCTTTGCCGTCGGCGGAGTCGGAATTGCTTTCGTCTGCACTCTGCTCTTTGTTTTTTGAAAAACCGTCGATTACATCGAGGGTGGAGTCCACAATTTCCGAGGCGGTGGTTTCTCTCAAAACCGCAAATCGAATTTTTTCGAAATTGTCGGTTGCGTCCTTTTTGCGCATGGTGTATTTTAGCGACTCCTCGTCATATGACGCCTCGTCCTTTTCCTTAAATTCTTTGCCTGCCAGTCGAAGTATTTTTACATTTTCCGCTTTATCGCCGCTGTGCTCGGCAAGGTAGAATTGATTGTCATCGGTGTAGAGTGAAATCCAAATGTCGCTGTTTCTGTCACTACGTTGAAATACGTTCTTGTTATAAAGTTGAATAAAATCGCCCGAATGAAAGCCCCAGACCTCAAGGTGATATGTATCGTTGTCATTATATCCGAGCAAAAGTTCTTCGCTGCCGTCGGCGTTGAAGTCTATTTCTCTTGCAACGCACAGACCTGTGAGCATACAGCCCTTTATTCCGTATTCGCTGTTCATAAATTTATAGTTTGCAATGCCGTATTTTTCAGAATATTCGCTGCATACCTTATATGCTGCGGCACCGAATTTTGCCTCTTTGCTGTTTTGCTTATGTGTGGAGGCTGTTATGGAGACAGAGGCGATAACCACGGTGACGATTATTGTGAATAAAACGAGGAAAAAGCCAAGTTTTACCGCATTGTTTTTTTTGTTGCTTTTTGTGAAAAATCGGTATACTTTTTTTGCAAAAATAAGAATGTTCACTCCGACAACGGAAATTACGTATCTCAGCACGGCAAGTATTTTTTTGCCGTCGATTTTTACCGATTTTGCTGATTTTTTTGAGTTTTGTTTTTTTATTTCTCCGCTCTCGTCGATGTCGTCATCAAAGTAATTGTACCTTTTTTTCACTGCTCCGCCTCCTTTTATACTTCATTAATATATCACATGAACATAAAAATAGCAATATTTTATGTTATGCACCGAAAACGCAGCCTATTTCTTTGCTTGCTCCCTCGGGAGAAAATTGCCATTCGTCTATGTGGTCGCCGCTTACAAAATACTCTAATTCGTCATCTGACTCCGCAGTGTCGAAAGCGTCAACTATAACGAGTTTTACTTTCATTCTCTCGGGCAGAATGGATTTTATGTATACCGATACACGCTGACCCGGTTTAAGACTTTCGCAAGGCTCGGCAAGTCCCGCAAGATTAGGCGTAAGTTCTACAAAAACTCCGTATTCTTCTATGCTTCTGACCGTTCCCGTTACGGTTTCGCCTACCGAGAATTTGTCTGCGTTCTCCTGCCAGGTGCCGAGCAGTTCTTTTAGGGAAAAGGTGAGTTTTGTCGCCTCACGCTTTTTGAGCACGGTACGGATTGTTTGGTTTATGTGCACCCTTTCCGACGGGTGCGAAATTCTCGATACGGAGAGCATATCTATCGGAATGAGCGAATTTATTCCTGCACCTATGTCGATGAATGCGCCGAAACTTTCAAGGTGCGTTACCTTTGCTGTTATTATATCGCCCACGCTCAGGCGTGATATAAAGTCACGCATACATTCTAGCTGTACTATTCTGCGTGAGAGCACGGCATAACTTTTTCCCGCCTCGTCGGTTCCTATGCCGACTATCTTAAATGCGACGGGTTTATTGACCTTGCTTATGAGCGCAATGTCACGCACCGTTCCGTCGTTTATGCCGAGTGCACCCTCGTCTCTGGGTATGATGCCGCTTATCACTCCCAAATCGATATGCAGATTGTGCTCTTTGTCGCAGAGCAAAACTTTGCCCTCGATTATTTCTCCCGACGCCATTGAACTTTTTATTTCGTCGAGAGAGTCGAATTTTCTGTTGCAAAAGGCTATGCCTTCGGGATAGTATTTCATCTTAATCCTTCCTTTTCTTCAATATTTAATACTATGTTCGGCGTATCTTAAATATGTTATTGATAAAGGAAATAATTGGTGATATAATATATAAGATTATAATAAATGGGGGACGTCTATGAATATTCAGCCGGGAGACAGATTGACCATGAAAAAGCCTCATCCCTGCGGAAGCAAGGAATTTGAGGTGCTCAGAATCGGTGCGGATTTTAAGATTAAATGTCTGGGTTGCGAGCATGTTGTGATAGTACCCAGAAGCAAGATAGAAAAGAACATTAAGAATGTTAAGCCAAAGGAGGGTGAGGAGCAGGTATGATAGATAAGCTGGAAGAAGTGGAAAAGAGATACGACGAGGTGAACAGCCTCGTGTGCCAAAGTGATGTCATTGCCGATATGGACAGGTACACGGCGCTGATGAAAGAACTTAAACACCTTACCCCGATAGTGGAAAAATTCAGGGAATATAAAAAAGCAAAGGCAAATTTTGAGGAGTCTAAGGATATGCTCGGCGACAGTTCGCTTGACGAAGATTTTGCCCAAATGGTAAAGGACGAGTTTGAGCAGAGCAAGGTGGATATAGAGCGAATAGAGGAGGAACTTAAAATACTTCTTTTGCCCAGAGACCCTAATGACGATAAGAATGTTATCGTGGAAATCAGAGGAGGAGCCGGCGGCGAGGAGAGTGCGCTGTTTGCCGGCGTTCTTTTCAGAATGTATAGTATGTATGCCGAATCAAAGGGATTTAAGACGGAGGTTATTTCCGCAAACGAGACGGGTCTCGGAGGATATAAGGAGATAAGTTTCAGCATAACGGGCGACGGAGCGTACTCGAGATTTAAGTTTGAGTCGGGAGTTCACAGGGTACAGCGTGTGCCCGAAACGGAGAGTCAGGGCAGAATTCACACCTCTACCACAACCGTTGCGGTTTTGCCGGAGGCTGAGGAAGTCGATTTTGAAATTCTCGATAAAGACTTGCAGATTGATACCTTCCGTGCCTCGGGTGCGGGCGGTCAGCATATTAACAAAACTTCATCCGCTATCCGTGTAACGCATATACCGACGGGCACTGTGGTTGAATGTCAGGACCAGCGCTCTCAGCACCAGAATAAGGAAAAGGCACTTCTCGTTCTTCGTGCAAGGCTTTTGGATGCGGAGAGAGCAAAGCAGAACGCACAGATTGCAGGCGAGAGAAAGGCTCAGGTGGGAACGGGTGACCGAAGCGAGCGAATCCGTACCTATAACTATCCGCAGGGCAGGGTGTCAGACCACAGAATCAATCTTACGCTTTACAAGTTGGAGTCCATTCTTAACGGAGATATGGACGAACTTATTGACGCACTTATTACCGCAGACACGGCGGAAAAACTTAAAGCGTCGCAGGGAGAGGAATAATGAAAACCGAACTGCTGACAGTAAATGATGAGAATATAAAAAAAGCGGGCAGGATTATTGCCGACGGCGGACTCGTGGCGTTTCCGACCGAAACCGTTTACGGCTTGGGTGCGAATGCGCTCAATGACGAGGCTGTTAAAAATATCTATAAGGCGAAGGGCAGACCAAGCGACAATCCGCTGATTGTGCATGTAGCAGACAAAGCGGACATTGCCAGACTTGTAAAGGAAATTCCGCCAAAGGCAGAAAAGCTGATAAACGCATTTTTTCCCGGTGCTCTTACGATAATTATGAATAAATCCGATTTGATAGGCAAAACGGTCAGCGGAGGTCTTGATACCGTTGCCGTTCGTATGCCGAAGAACGAGATTGCACATAAACTTATTTCTGAAAGCGGTTGTCCCATTGCCGCACCGAGTGCAAACACCTCGGGTTTGCCGTCGCCTACAAGGGCAAAGTATGTAATTGACGATATGATGGGGAAAATCGACGCAATAATCGACGGCGGCGACTGTGAATACGGAGTGGAGAGCACTGTTATAACTCTTGCGAGCGAGCCGCCTGTTTTGCTTAGACCGGGTGCGGTTACAAAGGAAATGATAGAGAGCGTTATAGGTGAAATTACCGTTGCACCGGCTGTGCTCGAAGGAATGAAAGACGATGAGGTCGCCGCTTCTCCCGGAATGAAGTATAAGCATTATGCGCCGAAAGCCAAAGTTGTTATGGTAAACGGCACAAAGGAGCAGTACGAGCACTTTGTCAATTCAAAGACAGACGCCTACGCTTTGTGTTATGACGGAGATAATGTAAATATTCCAAAGGTTACTTACGGAAAAGAAAATTACGACTTGAGCCAGGCGAGAGAACTTTTTGACGCACTCAGGGAACTTGACGAAAAGGGTGCAAAAAAGGTTTATGCCAGAACTCCGCATAAAGACGGAGTGGGTATGGCGGTTTATAACAGACTCATTCGTGCGTGTGCATTTTGTATCATAGATTTGCAAAAGCCGTTTACGATAGGTATAACGGGACCTACGGGAGCAGGCAAGGGCTATGTGTGCGACATTCTGAGGAATAAGGGTTTTAAGGTCATAAACTGTGACGAGGTGGCAAGGAAAGTTACCGAAAAAGGCTCGCCTCTTTTGGATAAATTGTGCGAAGTTTTCGGAAACGATATTTTGCATGGCGGCGAACTTGACAGAGCATTGCTTGCAAAAAGAGCGTTTGACACAAAGGAGCACACCCGACTTCTTAATTCGATTTTGCACCCTGTGATTTGTGAGGATTGCAAAAGGCAGGCACAGGGCTTGACCGTTCTTGACGCACCGCAACTTTTTGAGGCGGGGCTTGAGGACGATTGCTACAAGGTTATAGCCGTTCTTGCCGATAAGGAGACAAGAATAAATCGCATTATGAAAAGGGATAATATTGACAGAGAGGCGGCTCTTTTAAGAATATCCGCCCAGTATGACGATGATTTCTTTATTGATAACTGCGATTATGTAATTTATAATAACGGCGGTGAAAATCCGCTGACTCAAACAGAAAATATATTGGAGGTAATCCTATGAGCGAAAAGACAAAGCAACTTAAAGAAATGCTGTTTAATAAAAAGGAAAACGGCATTGACTTTATGACTGATGATGAATTAAAGGAATGTGACGATTTTTGCGAGGGCTACAAGGAATTTTTGGGCTCGTGCAAGACGGAGCGTGAGGTTGCCGCTTGGGTTGAGGAACTTGCTCAGGCTAACGGTTTTCAGAAGTTTGACGAGTTCGGCGACACTCTTGAACCGGGCGAAAAGGTATATTATATGAACAGAGGCAAGGCTGTTATTCTCTGCGTTAAGGGCAAGAGAAGCATTAAGGACGGCGTGCGAATTTCCGCCGCACATATTGACAGTCCACGCCTTGATTTGAAGCAATGCCCTGTATACGAGCAGGAGGGTCTCGGCTTCTTTAAGACTCATTATTACGGCGGAATTAAAAAGTATCAGTGGACCGCTATTCCGCTTTCGCTTCACGGCAGAATTTGCAAAAATGACGGCACCTTTGTTGATGTTCGTCTCGGCGAGGAGCAGGGCGAGCCTAAGTTTTGTATTACCGATATTCTTCCTCATCTCGGAGCAGAGCAGATGACTCGTAAGGCTAACGAACTTGTTAAGGGCGAGGAACTTAATGTTGTAATCGGTTCAAGACCGTTTAAGGATGACGAGGAGAGCGAGAGAATTAAGCTCAATCTTCTGTCGCTTCTTTATGAAAAGTACGGAATTGTTGAGCGTGATTTTCTTTCTGCCGAACTTGAACTTGTGCCTGCTTTTACGGTGGACGATATCGGATTTGACAGAAGTTTAATCGGCGGCTACGGTCACGATGACAGGGTTTGCTCATATCCTGCACTTCAGGCGATTCTTAATATAGACGACGCTCCCGAGTATACGGCAATTACCGTTCTTACCGATAAAGAGGAGACAGGCTCCGACGGAAATACCGGTCTTAATTCTTCTTATCTCAAATACTTTATTGAGGATTTGGCTCGTCTTGAGGGCTACGAGGGCAGAGATGTTTTGCGCAACTCAAAGTGCCTGAGTGCCGATGTTAATGCGGCATATGACCCCACATGGTCATCTGTATTCGAGAAGAATAATGCAAGCTTTATCAACAACGGCGTGTGCGTAACCAAGTTTACCGGTGCAAGAGGAAAGAGCGGAACAAGCGACGCATCGGCTGAATTTTGCAGTTGGGTTAAGACCTTGCTTGAGGAAAACGGTGTCCTTTGGCAGACGGGCGAACTCGGCAAAGTTGACGGCGGAGGCGGCGGAACCGTTGCCATGTATATAGCGAACATGGATGTTGATACCATTGATGTCGGCGTTCCCGTTCTTTCTATGCATTCACCGTATGAACTCGTTGCAAAGGTTGATGTATATATGGCATATAAGGCATTTTTGACCTTCTTTACTAAGTAAGATGATTTTAATCTGTCCAAAATGCAAAACCGAATTAACGCAAATTGACAATTCGCTGAGATGCGAAAATAACCACTCCTTTGATATTTCAAGGGATGGTTATGTCAATCTGCTTATGTCGCAGAAAAGCGGCGACAAAATCGGCGACAGCAGAGCCTCCGCCCACGCAAGGCATTCGTTTCTTTCTAAGGGATATTACGAATGTCTTAAAAAAGCAATAGGCGAGCGAATGAGCGGCACGGTGCTTGATATATGCTGCGGCGAGGGATATTATGATACATACGGCGGCGAACTTTACGGCTTTGATATAAGCAAGGAAATGGTGCGACTGGCAAAAAAGAGTAATAAAAGCGGCA
The DNA here is from genome assembly GCA_900542875.1 of uncultured Eubacterium sp. Taxonomy (GTDB): domain Bacteria; phylum Bacillota; class Clostridia; order Oscillospirales; family Acutalibacteraceae; genus Eubacterium_R. The sequence goes on from UQPH01000011.1 coordinate 25,747, forward strand.
ATTATTTTGTCGCCAATCTTTCGCATATACCGATTAAGAGTGAGAGCATAGACACGGCGGTGCACCTTTTTGCTCCGTTTAACGAGTCGGAGTTTTTTCGTGTGCTTAAAACCAGCGGTACTCTTTACAGTGTTATACCGGGCGAAAATCATCTGTGGGAGATGAAAGAGCGCCTTTACGATAAGCCGTATAAAAACGATGAAAAGCCGCCGAAAACGGAAAAACTGACTCTTGTTTCGAAAACAAAAATAACCGATACGGTGAATATCGGTGAGGATGATTTGAAAGAACTGTTTTCTATGACGCCGTATTTTTACCGTACTTCCGAGGAAAACAAGAAAAGGCTTGACGGCGTCGGCGATACGGCGCTTACAGTCGATTTCGTTATTCTTGAATACAAAAAACAATAATATTATAATGATTAAATTTAGCTGTCGTGCTTGGGCACGGCGGCTTTTTTATTTTTTACTCATATTTTACATTGGTTGATTTTGTTCTTAACAAAGCGGCGTTATAAAGGTTGTAAAGACAGAAAGGAAAATGATTAAAAGCAGGTGAAGAATTTATGAAAAATAATATGTTGGTTTTGGCTTTTGCAATACTGTGTGAGATTGCGGGAAAAATAATGATAAATCATTATTGCGGACACATAACCCTTTTGGAATTTGGCGGATATTTGCTTTGCAGCGTAGGTGCTGCGGTTGTTATTTGTCTTGCGGCCGTTGTGATTGTGACAAGGAGAGAGGAAAAGTATGAAAGAAAAAATTGAGACTTTTACATTAAAGCATAAGGAACTTTGGAAGTTTATCAAATTTACATTTACGGGTGCGAGTACCTCCGTGCTTGAACTTGCGGTGTTTATGTTTTTGCAGTATGTCACCTTTAAGTCGCTCAATGAAGTGCCTGTAACGGACAGTCCGTTTCTCGCATTTCTCGGAATAGAGTATAAGGGATATTTGTATTCATATGCGATTTCTGCTACAATCGGATATGCGGCAGCTTATGTTATGAACAGAAAACTGACATTTCAGGCTGACAATAATCCTGTTTTTTCAACAGTGGTTTATGTGATTATGGTAGCGGGAACGATTTTGTTCAATACGTGGTTCGGCGCTTATCTCGGTACTATAATAAAAAATAACGGCTGGGATAATGCAGTTGTTGAGATGATAGTGAAGATTATCGTTATGACCGTTCCAACCCTTTGGACTTATCCTCTTAACAGATTTGTAATACACAGAAAGCGTGAGATTGAAACTGTATGACCGAGCAATTTGTCAAAAAGCATGCAGAACTTTGGAAATTTATAAAATTCAACATTTCTGTTTTAGTGACCTCTGCGATTGATATACTGTCTTATTTGGTGCTGTTGTATTTTGTGTTCAAAAGCTGTAACGGCGTTGAACTAGGCGACAATGCTCTGCTGTCGCTGCTGGGCATAAGATATAAGGGATATTTATATTCCTATCTAATATCTACCGCCTTGGGCTATATAAGCGCATATCTTATTAACCGCAGGGTTACGTTTCATTCGGATGTAAATCCGCTTTACAGTTCTGTGCTGTATATTGTGCTTGCGGTGTTTAATATACTTGTGAGTTCTTATATCGGCTCTGTTTTCGGTACATATATGTCGATTCATAATATGTCAAACCCGATAACGGAGATTATATCAAAGTTTGTTATTATCAACATACCGACCCTTTGGACATATCCGCTCGAGAGGTATGTTATACAGATAAATAAACCGAAGAAGAAAACAGTTATTCGCTACATAGCAAGCGATCTTGACGGTACGCTTATAAGCAGTGATAACGAAGTCTCCGAGGAAAACCTCGATGCAATAGACAGAATGCATAATGCGCTCGTGCGTTTCATTGTTTTGACGGGCAGAACTCTTTACGAGGTGCCGCTCGAACTCAGGCACAATGACAGCATAGACTATATAATCTACTCGAACGGAGTGGGCATATGGGACAGAAAAAGAGGATTGCTGAAAAATAATTTTATAGATGATGAAAAGGCAAAAAAGGTTTTTGAAATTCTGAGTGAATACGATACTTTTACAGAAATATATTCGGGCGGCAGACCGTATGTCGACGCTTCAAAATTTGACTTAGAGCATTTTTTGTATTATAAAATAGATAAGGGATTTATTCCCGAAATGAACAAAAGCAGGGTAAAAATACCGAGCCTGCGAAAAATAATTGATGACAGTAATGATAAGGTCGAAATGTTTGATGTCTTTTTCAGATATGAAAAAGAAAGGCAGGAATGCCTTAAACGGCTGAAAAATGATTTTGACGATTTGTTCGTTACTTCATCAATGAGCAATAACCTGGAGATTGTACGAGCCGGAAATTCAAAGGGCAATACTTTGATTGAATTTTGCAATAAAATGGGTATAGATATAAAATCCGTGACGGTGCTCGGCGATAGCAGAAACGATATTTCCGCTTTTGAAACGGACGCAAAAGGCTATGCCGTAGCGAATGCATGCGATGAACTTAAAAATTTGGCGGATAAGGTTATATGCTCAAATGACGAAAATGTGATGAGATTTATGGAGAGGGAAACGGTTTATGAGTAATGCAATACACTTTTTGAATACGGGAGCAGGTGACTGCATTATTCTTGAGAGCAATAATCATTTTGCGATGATTGACTGTGCAGAGGATACCGAATATCCCGCAGATAAGCCGCACTTAAAAGCTAAAGGATATGAAAACGAGATACTTGATTATCTCCTGAAAAACTGCGCCGATGAAAACGGTAAGGTTAATCTTGATTTTGTGCTCGGCACTCATGCTCATAGCGACCACATAGGCGGCTTTGATACGATTATTTCTGACGCACGCATCAATGTCGGCAATGCTTATCTTAAACCGTATGACGATAAGGATACCTTTATTTACGAGCGTGTGAGATGGGATAACGATATTGTTTATTCGCAGATGAAAAACGCTCTCGAATCAAGAGGCGTTCCCATTATTGAGAGTTTTGAGAAAAAGCAGATAATGCTCGGTGAGTTCAAACTTAACTTTATAAACGGCGAGCGTAAAAAACATATTTTTAAGTACGGTGAAAATGTCGACAGCGTAGGCGTGATTTTGGATTTTAGGGATTTTAGGGCTTATTTTGCGGGCGATATGAATAATAAGGCGCTTGACGAGACGAGGTATGCAAAATATATAGGCAGAGTAGATTTGCTTAAAGTGGGTCACCACGGCTATCCGTATTCGACTACGGCAGGCTTTCTTAAAAAACTTATGCCGAAATATGCCGTTGTCTGCAATAGCAAAAAGAGAGTTTATTCACATATTAAGTTTAAGTTGAAAAATATTTCAAAGTCAAAAATTTATTGCACCGTCGACTCAAACGGAGTAAAGGTCGTTCTTGACGACGGAGTAAAACTCATTGAAAATATAATGTGATATTATGAAATACAACATTAACGGAAAATTTAAGATAATGCAACTTGCGGACATACAGGAAATTCCGAATGTTTCTGCCGACACCGTTAAATTGATTGACAGAGCACTCGAGGAGGAAAAACCTGATTTGGTAGTTCTCACCGGAGACCAAATCAAAGGTTACGGTATGTCTTACGGCAAAAAGAGCGGAAATAAAAAGCAGGAAGTTTTTGATGTTCTGTCAAAAATTCTTGAGCCGGTTACAAAAAGGGAAATACCCTATGCCGTAACTTTCGGCAACCACGACAGACAGGTCGGAATATCCAACAAAGAGCAGTTTTGCGATATATATAAAAAAATCGGAAATTGTATCGGCGAGCAGGCTGAGGGTATAGACGGAGGCGGAACATATAATATTCCTATTTATTCCTCCGACGGCACGAGGGTTGTTAATAATATTTATCTCTTTGACTCGGGTACGGATGCAAAGGGCGGCGGATATGAGCCGTTTGATACAAAGATTATTGAGTGGTATAAAGCCACCCGTGACCGCCTTAAAGAGGAAAACGGCGACTATGTTCCGTCGTTAGTTTTTCAGCACATTCCGATGGACGAATATTATAATGTGCTCAAAAGAGTGCCTAAGTATACAAAGCACGCAATCAGGGCATACAGAAAGCATAAGGGCGAATATTATGTACTCGGCGATGCTTGCCTTGACGGGGGCAATTTGCTTGAACCGCCGTCGGTGCCTAACGAGAACACGGGCGAGTTTGACGCAATCAGCGAATTTGGAGATGTCAAGGCTGTGTTTGTGGGTCATGACCATAAAAACAGTTTTGTCGGCAGATATAAGAATGTTGATTTGGGCTTTACTCAGTCCTGCGGTTTTAACTGCTACGGTAATCGCACCGAAAGAGGTGTTCGTGTCATAGAACTTGATGAGAACAGACCCTCAAGATACAGAACATATACGAGAACATACAGAGAATTGGTAGGAAAAAAACTCAGTCGTCCCGTGTTTGATTATATTTCTTATCTTGCGCCCGAGACCGTGGATGCGGCGATACCGCTCATTGTCCGCACGCTGGGAGTGATTGCGGCATCGGCATTTTTGATTGCGATATTTAAGTAGATAAATTCGGTAAGACAGTCGATTTTTGTATTGAAAAATCGGCTGTTTTGTGTTATATTGTGAAAAAACATTTAAGGACTGTGCTATGGACGAAAATCAAAGAGCAAGGGATGTTGAACGCAGTATAAATAAAAAATTCCATAAGACAATATGGAGCAGATTTACCGCAGGGATTAACGAATATAATATGATTGAGCCGGGCGACAAAATCGCCGTGTGCATTTCGGGCGGTAAGGACTCTATGCTTATGGCTAAACTGTTTCAAGAACTGAAAAGGCATAACAAGTTTCCGTTTGAAGTGGTTTATCTTGTGATGGACCCGGGATATAATGAGGCAAACAGGCAAAAAATAGAGGATAACGCAAGAATGCTTAATATTCCGATAACTGTTTTTGAGTCGGATATATTTGAGTCGGTTGTGCATATAGAAAAATCGCCTTGCTATCTTTGCGCCAGAATGAGAAGGGGTCACCTCTATAATAAAGCAAAAGAACTCGGCTGTAACAAAATCGCTCTCGGTCACCACTATGATGATGTGATAGAGACCATACTTATGGGTATGCTGTACGGCGGACAGGTGCAAACAATGATGCCAAAACTTCACAGCACCAATTTTGAGGGTATGGAACTTATTCGCCCTATGTATCTTGTAAGAGAGGATGATATAAAGCATTGGCGTGATTATAATTCGCTTGAATTTTTGCAATGTGCTTGCAAATTTACGGAAGCGTGCGCTCAAATGCATGACAATCCCGGTGATGTGTCTAAGCGTCTTGAGGTGAAAAATCTCATTGCTCAGCTCAAAAAGACTAATCCGCAGGTTGAGAGCAATATATTTAAGAGCGTTTCAAATGTAAATCTCAGCACGGTTATAGCGTATAAAAAGGACGGAATAAAGCATTCGTTTCTTGATTTTTATGATGAAGAATAAATAGGACTGCATACGAAAACGGACATTCTCTGTTACAGAAAATGTCCGTTTTTTTTATAATTTTGATTTTTATTTTACCGTTTGTTTTACACTTTTTTTGTAGATGAATAAGGCGGCGATTGCCGTTATCAGTTCCGCAATCCAAAAGGCGTGCCATACGCCGTTTGCCGAGAAAATTTTGCTGAGAATAAATGCGGTCGGAATGATTATAATTGTGTATCTCAAAAGCGAGATGATGAGCGACGGCAGACCCTTGCTCAGTCCTTCGAGAGCGCCCGACGAGGTGACCGATACAGCCGATACCACAAAACCTGCGCTGATTATTCGCAGTGCGTTTTTGCCTATTTCTACGGTCTCGGCGTTGGTCGAAAACATAGAAATAAGTTTGCCGGGAATTGTAAGGCAGATTACCGTGCCGATAAGCATTATTCCTGCGGTCATAATGAGGACGGTTCTGTAAATTTGCTCAACTCTTTTGTGCTCCCCTGCACCGTAGTTATAGCCGACAAGCGGTCGCATTCCCTGAACTATGCCGTTTGCGGGGAGATAAAGGAAAGTTTGCAATTTATAGTAGATGCCGAGAATAAGAATATAAACCTGTGAAAACGAGGCGAGAACGGCGTTGAGCGATGAAATTAAAACAGACGGCAGAGCCAAATTGAGTATTGCCGGGATTCCGATTGAGTAAAGTTTTCCTATCATCTTTTTGTCGAATGAAAAATAGGACGGCTTTATTTTTACGCTTATCGGGCGGAAAAAATAAACTATGAGATATACAATCAGTGAAAATGTCTGACCGAGTCCTGTTGCAAGAGCCGCACCCGTTATGCCGAGGGCGGGACTTGAACCTACGCCGAAAATCATAATCGGGTCGAGGATGATGTTAACCAGACAGCCTCCTGCAAGGGCAAACATAGAAACTTTCATATTTCCGACAGACTGAAATATTTTTTCAAACGCCAGCCCCATAGACATTATTATGTTAAAGGCGAATACTATTTTGCAGTACCTTACTCCCATTGCCTGTACTGTTTCGCTTGAAGTATAGGAAGCAAGAAATTTCGGCATTATCGCAGTGCAAACCACTGTTAAAACCAGTCCGTGAATGAGACAGAGCATAAAGCCTATGCTTGCCGCCTTGTCGGCTTTTTCCTTTTCGTTTGCTCCGAGGTGAAAGGAAATGACTGCGTTGAGCCCTACGCCGAAACCGATTGCAACGGCGTTTATAAAATTTTGTACGGGATATACAAGGGACAGTGCCGTCATTGCGTCCTCGCTGATTTTTGCTACGAAGTAGCTGTCAACAATGTTATAAAGAGAGTTCACAAGCATTGATATAACCATTGGTAATGACATGGATATAACCAGCGGCAGTATCGGTCGTGTTTTCATAAAAGTATAATCTTTCATATTTTTCTCCTTGCTTGAACTATTGATTGCTTTCGTACAAATAAAAAAACCGCACGCTTAATTTGGGCGTGTGGCGAAAAGATGATTAATCCGGAAAAATCCACTGCATTGTTTTCGTTCGGCTGATTGCCGATGGATATATTATATCAATAACTTTTATTTTGTCAATATTTATTTTGCAAGAAGCTCGGGCAAAAGAGCGGCGAGTATGCCGAATATAACGCTGAGCAAAATATAAATTATCGCTGTTAAAACACAACCGCTTTTTATGAGATTTGCGGTTTCGAGCGAAAAGGTGGAAAAGGTGGTGAAGCCTCCGCATATTCCGACTTTGAGAAAGAGTATTAGTTTTGCGTCGAGGTTTTGATTTTTTGCGGCGGTAAAGGCGATTATGCCTATAATGAGTGCGCCGAGTATGTTTATTATAAATGTATTTATAGGAAACGAGTCGGGATTTTTTATAGGAATGAGGCTGATTAAATATCTCAAAACCGCCCCGATAAAGCCGCCGAGTCCTACGATTACACAGTTTAGCATTGTGTTACTCTCCGTTCTTTTTGATTAATATATTATAACATAAATATTTTTCTTTTCAAGAAAAAGAACCGTTCCAAAATTTAATCGAAACGGCTCCGTTTTATTTACGGCATAAGCAATTTGCCTGATTTGAGCATTGCCAACATTTTGAGATTTTGTGCGGGCGTGCCTCTGTAATTTCTTATGCCGTTTTTGGCGGCGATTTGCTTACAGTAGGCGTAATCCGCTCTTGCTCCGACTGCTTTGAGCGAGTCTACAATGCTGATACTTTTTCCTGTATATCGCTTAAAATATTTTTTGGCGTTTGCTGTATCGGTGTTTGTCGACAATGCCTTTTTCGGTCTGAGAACACCTAAAAAGTTAGGATAGGTGTGCCTTATTTTCGTCATGGGTTCGTGGCGTGAGCGTGGATAGTTCTGGTCGTAACTGTAAAAGTACGAAGTTGTTCCCACACCGTTTGCCACACAAACATGACCGAATCCCGATTTTGTTTTGAACACTCCGATGTCACCCTTTTTCGGCACAAAGGACGGAGTGTTTGAAATCCAGGTAAAGTTGTTTTTCAAAAATGCGCTTGAGTTTCGTTTCCTGTAAAACTCGATGGCGTTTCCTATCATGACGGGACGTATGCCGAGAACATTGTAAATATAATGATTTACCAAGTCAACGCATTGAACGCCGTAGACTCCGTCCCAGTCAATGCCTCTGCCGAGGTTTTTTCTTACCCATTCGTCAAATGTCATTGTTCGTCCCCTTTTCCAGATTCATAGCTGCCGCTATACCTGCCGAGACGGCAGAAACAAGCAGACCGATAATTGCGGACTTGTCGCTTGCCTTGTTTCCGGTAAGGTTGATGTATACTGCGTTTACCGTTATGTATGCCAGTGCGGACTGAAGAAATGTGCGTCCTGCTCTGAGCAATGTTTCTTTTGTGATAATCATAATTCCTCCTATTTGTGTGCCTGCTCGTTAAGATATTTTTCGAGCTTTGTTTTTGCCGTGGGAACGCTGTGGTTTGCACCGAGTTGTTCTAAACCGTCCAGTGCGGCGGAAAGGCCGTAACATATAAGACGGTTTTCTTCTTTGAGGTGGGAAATATCTTTGTCCTGTACGGCGTTTCGCTCCTGCTGAATTCGAGATTTTTCGTTAAGAGAGCAGATGTATTTTATTACTGATTTGATAATTCCGAAAAGGGTAATCAGCGCCGCCGCAACCGTTCCTGCGGTAATTATGTTTTGCGTTAAGCCTGTCACGCTTTCGCTCCTTTCAATATAAAAAGAGTGACGGCATACGGCAGCCGTTCACTCTTCGGGAGACAATTATTATATTAGAGATATTTTTTATTTTTTGCAACGATAAGTCGGAACAGGTGTCATTTTTGCACACTCAGCGTATGCACTATATGCACAATATTTTTAATAAAAAGACAAAAAATAAATCGGGAGAAATCACTTCTCCCGATTTATGGCATGATACAGACTGCCGAGAAAGTCTTACTTTTTCTTAAATTTGTCAAAGAAGCCTTCCTTGCCCGTTGTGTTTGCGACATAGGATTTGTCAAACTGTTTAAGTAAACGCTTTTGCTCTTCGCTGAGTGACTTTGGAATGTCAACAACAATATGAACATAAAGGTCGCCCTTTGATATGCTGTTTAAGCGCTGAATGCCTTTGCCCTTAAGACGGAATACTTCATTAGGCTGTGTGCCCGACGGTACGGTGTATTCGACATCGCCGTCAAGGGTAGGAATACGAACCTTGACTCCGAGGCAAGCCTCTGCAACGCTTATGTGCTTTTCGTAGTGCAAATCGTAGCCGTCACGAACAAAGTCCTTGTGATTTCTTACGATAATGCCTACTCTTAAATCGCCGGCAGGTCCGCCGTTTATTCCTGCATCGCCGAGACCTCTTGCGGTAACGACCTGATTATTGTCGATACCTGCGGGAATTGTGATGTCGATTTTTGACTTTTTGCGTACCTTGCCTCTGCCGGCACATTTAGGACATGGCTTTTCTATAATCTTACCTGTTCCGTTACAAGTACTGCACGGACGGGTTGTGTTCATTTGGAAAAAGCCCTGACCCTGTCTTACCGTTACATATCCCGAGCCGCCGCAGGCTGTGCAGGTCTTAGGCGATGTACCCTCTGCCGCACCGGTGCCGTGACACTGTGAACAGTCCTCAACCTTTGACACCTCAACCGTCTTTTTACAGCCTTTAGCCGCCTCCTCAAAGGAGATGGTAACGGTGGTCTGAATGTCTCTGCCTCGCTGCGGAGCGTTTGGATTTCTTGAGCCGCCGAAGCCTGATCCTCCGCCGAAGAAACTGCTGAAAATATCGCCCAGGTCTATGTCGCCGTCAAATCCGTAAGCACCGCCGCCGAAGCCTGATGCTCCTCCGCCCTGACTTGCCGCATAACTCGGGTCTACGCCTGCAAAGCCGAATTGGTCGTACTTTCTGCGCTTGTCTGCGTCGGAGAGCACGGAGTATGCCTCGTTGCATTCCTTGAATTTCTCTGCGGCTGACGGGTCATCCTTGTTTAAGTCGGGGTGGTATTTTTTGGCAGCCTGTCTGAATGCCTTTTTTATTTCGTCCTGAGTGGCGCCCTTGCTGACTCCCAGCACTTCATAATAATCTCTCTTTTGTTCTGCCATATAGAACTCCTGTAATACCATAGAACGGGCGACAGTATTTCAGTCGCCCATCTATTTTGATTTTAATTTAGATTAGTTATCGTCAACCTCTGTGTAATCTGCATCGGTGTAGCCTGCGTTGCCGCCCTGCTGAGAGCCGTCATTCGGCTGACCCTGCTGAGGACCTGCTTGTGCACCCTGAGCTGCCTGAGCTGCTTCGTAGAGTTTCTGCGATACCTCATAGAACTTGTTTGTCAAATCCTCCTGAGTGGACTTGATGGCTTCCATATCTTCGCCTTTGAGTGCTTCTTTAAGAGCATTGAGCTTTGTCTCAAGTTGTGACTTGTCGTCTGCTGAGAACTTATCGCCGTCTTCGGAAAGCATTTTTTCGGTCTGATAAACCATCTGGTCTGCGTTGTTACGAAGGTCAACTGCCTCTCTCTTCTTCTTATCCTCTGCGGCGAATTGTTCAGCCTCACGAACAGCCTTATCAATATCGTCCTTAGACATATTTGACGAAGCGGTGATAGAAATGTGTTGCTCCTTGCCTGTGCCGAGGTCCTTTGCGGATACATGAACGATACCGTTTTCATCAATATCGAATGTTACCTCAATCTGCGGAACGCCTCTGCGAGCGGGAAGAATGCCGTCAAGATGGAACATACCGAGAGTTTTGTTATCTTTTGCAAATTCTCTTTCACCCTGGAGAACATGAACCTCAACGGAGGTCTGGTTATCTGCTGCGGTTGAGAAAATTTGTGATTTCTTAGTAGGAATGGTTGTGTTACGTTCGATGATTACGGTGTTTACGCCGCCCATGGTTTCAATACCGAGTGAAAGCGGAGTAACATCAAGAAGTACAAGACCGTCAACATCGTTATTAAGAACACCGCCCTGAATTGCGGCACCCATAGCAACGCATTCATCGGGGTTGATGCCCTTGAAAGGCTCTTTGCCCGAGAACTTCTTAATTGCTTCCTGAACGGCAGGAATACGGGTTGAACCGCCGACGAGGAGAACCTTGTCAATTTCGTTCATTGAAAGACCGCTGTCGTTGATTGCCTGACGAACAGGACCCATTGTAGCCTCAACAAGGTCTGCTGTCATTTCGTTGAACTTTGCTCTTGTGAGAGTAGCCTCAAGGTGTTTAGGACCTGTTGCATCTGCGGTGATGAACGGAAGGCTGATTTGTGCGGTTGTCATACCGGAAAGGTCAATCTTTGCCTTTTCTGCTGCTTCCTTAATTCTCTGCATAGCCATCTTATCGCCCGAAAGGTCAATGCCGTTTTGAGCCTTGAAGTCTGCTATGAGCCAATCCATAATTTTCTTATCGAAGTCGTCGCCGCCGAGTTTGTTGTTACCTGCTGTTGCGAGAACTTCCTGAACGCCGTCGCCCATCTCGATGATAGATACATCGAATGTACCGCCGCCGAGGTCGTATACCATAACCTTTTGGTCATCTTCCTTATCAATACCGAAAGCAAGAGCCGCTGCGGTAGGCTCGTTGATAATTCTCTTTACATCAAGACCTGCGATTTTACCTGCGTCCTTTGTTGCCTGACGCTGTGAGTCGGTGAAGTAAGCCGGAACAGTGATAACTGCTTCCGTTACAGGCTGACCGAGATAAGCCTCTGCGTCTGCTTTAAGTTTTTGAAGAATAACGGAGGAAATCTCCTGCGGTGTGTAAGCCTTGCCGTCGATGGTTACCTTATAGTCGGAACCCATGTGACGCTTGATTGATGAAATTGTTTTGTCGGGGTTTGTGATAGCCTGACGCTTAGCGACAGCACCTACCATTCTCTCGCCGTCCTTTGTAAATGCAACTACGGACGGGGTTGTTCTTGCACCCTCTGCGTTTGTGATTACAACCGGTTCGCCGCCTTCGATAACGGCTACGCAGCTGTTTGTTGTACCTAAGTCAATACCGATAATCTTTCCCATAATATTTATCTCCTTTACAGTTATAATTAATTTTGTTTGTTATCAGTTGGCCGTTTTAACCATAGCCGGTCTGATAACTCTGTCATCTATTTTATAGCCTTTTTGGAAAACGTCCGTGATAACATTTTCTTCGAGTTTTTCATCGTCGATATGCATTACCGCATGATGAAGGTTCGGGTCAAATGTATCTCCGCTTTCGCCGTAGGCTTCTACGCCGATTTTATTAAGTGTTTGCATAAGCTGGTCAACGGTCATTTGAACGCCTTTTTTAAGTGCTTCAAAATCTTCACCCTCTTGGCTCAGTGCACGCTCCAAATTGTCGATTGTCGGAAGAAATTCTTTTACGACATTGCCTTTTGCGTTGGTGTAGGTCTGTTCCTTTTCCTTTGCACTTCTTGCACGGTAGTTGGCATATTCCGCAGCCGTGTAGGCAAGTTGTTTTTTTATATCGGCAAGTTGGTCTTCAAGGCTAGGTTCTTTCTTTTCCTCGACCTTTACATCTTCTGCCGTTTTGGTCTCTTCCTCTTCGACGAGTTTTTCTTCTTTTTCTTTTTTACTCATAATGTACTCCTCCTTCCCTAAGAAGCTTAGAACAGGTTTTTGTTATATAATCTATTCTCGGAAGAATAGAGTCATAGTCAATTCTCAGTGAACCTATGATGCCGAGCGTTGCAAGTTGGTCATCATAGTATTTGAATTTTGATACCGACATTGTCGTGCTTTTAAGTTCGTATACGGGATTTTCGTCTCCGATAAATAATACGTTGTTTAAGTTGCTTTTTGCAAAATTTGTGAGCATTTCATCGAGTTTTTTCTTTTCTGCCAGAAATGTCAGTATGCCGTACACTCCGTCACCGAACTCCTCTTGGGAGAGCAGTTTGTTTTGTCCTACGATTTTAAGCGTACCCCGGCTTGCTTCTCTGCACAGCGAACACAGTGAACTGAGCGCCGGAATCATATCGAACATTCTGTCTCTGAGCACCGGAGCGGTGGACTGAATGAGGTTCATATTAATCTCGTTGAGTTGAGCACCGATGAAAAATTCTCTCGTAATAATGTAAAACAGTTTTCTGAATTCATCGTCTATTACGCAAGGCATTTGGATAACCGAGGATTTGATTTTTCCGCCGACGGTAAGCATTACGAGCATTGCTTTTTTGTTTCCTGCGGGGATTAAATCAACGCCTTGCAGACAATCGTACTCGTCCTTTACCGTGCTGAAATATGCACAGCAACCTGAGGCATCGCTCATTAAGTCTGCCGCATCCGACAAAAGCCTTTCGGGGTCGGAGGCGTTTACACTGAGCACTTCGTCTGTTTTTTGCTTTTCATAAGGGGTGAGTTCTTTCGGAGTCATCAGGTTATCTATATAATATCTGTATGATGCCTTTGTGGGAACTCTGCCGCCCGAGGTGTGTCGTTGGCACAGGTATCCGAGTTCTCCGAGAGAAGCCATATCGTTTCTTATCGTTGCCGATGATATAGCATACGGCAAAAGTTGGCACAGGGTTTTTGAACCCATGGGCTCGCCGGTTTGAATATAATGTTGAATTATCAGTCCTAATATGTCAGACTGTCTGTTGCCTATCATATTCAAACCTCCTTTTGCTTATTAGCACTCTCAATACCCGAGTGCTAACTTTGTTATTATAGTATAACCAAAATTCATTTTTGTCAATAGTTTTTTTGATATTTTTTTCAAAATTTTTATTTTGTTAGCAAATTATACGGTTAACTGCTAATATTATGCATTAAAAACAGTAATTGCAAAAGTAAAGGGATAATGCTATTATATAGGTATAAATAAATACATACATTTTATATATTCCGTGAGGTGATGGGTATGATTAAAATTACGCCGGATACAACATTAAAGGACGCTATGGTAAATCCCATGGCAAAGG
>UQPH01000012.1 GCA_900542875.1 uncultured Eubacterium sp.
TGCGTAGACCTATGATGTTGTTGGTTAAGGTTAAAAAGGTTTAATAAACAACTTCCGGTTTGCCAAGCCCTTTGAGAGAAGAAAAAACTTTTCTCAAAGGGCTTTTTATTTTACTTACATTCGCAAATTATAAGAAAAAGCCAAAGCCTCATATACTTTAAGCAGAATAAAGTTGAAGTTTTTATTCTGAATTAAATAAGTAGAGCAAGAGAATTTATTTACAGTTTTGTTTTTGCCTTGTAAAATTTATGAAATAGTGCTATAATTTTAATCATCTCATCGATGATTTTTTTATAAAATAACGAAAAAGGGTGGTTACATGTCAGTAAAGGTAAAAAAGGTACTAAAAATCATTTTGATTATTCTTCTTGTGGCGGTTTTGATTGTAGGCGGATATGTCGCTTATGTCATGATTGACTACCACAGAATTGAGAACAATCAAGCTTTGCAGATAAACGATGTTACGAGCGAGTCTGCTCTTGTTGACCAAGAGTATAAGGCCATTTCGTACAATATCGGTTTTGCGGCTTATACTCCCGACTTCGGCTTCTTTATGGACGGCGGTACACAGAGCCGTGCTAATTCCGAGGAGTCGGTTAAGAGCGTAATTGACGGAATAGGAGATTTCCTTAAATCCGAAAATCCCGATATTATCCTTATCGAGGAAGTTGATAAGAAAGCAACACGCAGTTATCACTATGACCAAGAGAAAGCGCTCAGAGGTAAACTTGACGGATATGATTCAATGTTCACGGTAAACTTTGACAGTCCGTATTTGTTCTATCCTATTACCAAGCCTCACGGCAAATCCTATGCCGGTATGTTGACCTTGTCAAAGTTCAATATTGAAAGCGGTTTAAGACGCAGCTTGCCGATTGAAAACGGTTTTATGAAATTCGTTGACCTTGACCGTTGCTATTCTGTTTCGAGAATTACTGTTGAAAACGGCAAAGAACTTGTGCTTTATACGCTTCATCTCTCGGCATATACCTCTGACGGAACAATCGCAACAGATCAGCTTAAAATGCTTATAAGTGATATGCAGGCGGAATATGAAAAGGGTAATTACTGTATCGCAGGCGGCGATTTCAACAAGGACTTGCTTGGCGATTCGGGCAAGATTTTCGGAATTGACGGCACAAATTATACTTGGGCGCAACCTGTTGATTCAAAATTGTTTGATGGAACAAATCTCAAAATTGTTGCTCCTTACAATGAGAAAAATCCGATTCCCTCATGCAGAAATGCCGATGGTCCGTATAACGACAAGCAGTTTGTACTTACGGTTGACGGATTTATAGTTTCCGACAATGTTACAGTTACAAACAGCGATGTTTATGACCTTCAGTTTAAGTATTCTGATCACAACCCCGTATATATGACCTTTAAGCTTAACAAATAATTAAACTAAAGCGGACAGTTCATTTGAATTGTCCGCTTAGCTTTTACTTGCAATGTTACTTATTGTTGACTTTAATCCGTTAAAAAGATAAAATATTATGTTAAGATACATAGTATAACGAGTGGCAATTCCAATCGGGGTTGCCCATTTTCTAAAACAAGCAGAAATACAAATCGGAATTTTACTCTACGGAGCGTAGAAACCGCATAAATTCACCATATTCTACGTCTCGTGGGTGTGATTGATAATCAAATCATAGGATAATCAAATCAGAAAGGAGGAAAACGGATGGATCAAATTAAGATTGGTAAATTTATCGCTGATGAAAGAAAACGAAAAGGATATACGCAAAAACAACTTTCAGAAAAATTAGAAATCAGTGACAAAACAATTTCAAAATGGGAGAGAGGAAATGGTTTTCCGGAAGTATCATTACTGTTGCCATTATGTAATGAACTAGAGATAACGGTTAATGAACTACTATCTGGTGAAAGAGTATCTGAAGAAGAATATTTGAAGAAAGCGGAGAAAAATATGGTGAATTTAGTCAGAGAAGCTCAGGAAAGTAAAAAGAAAATTGTCCTATCAGCAATGGTGGCAGGACTTACAATTATAGCGGCAGTTCCATTATTTATATTGTCGGGAATGCTGGAGATAGAGAACTGGATTAGAGTACTTCTTATAGGGATAGGTCTCGTTGTGATAGTTGGAGGAATTGCAATTGCCTGTGTCCTTGATATAGAAGCAGGAGCTTTTGAGTGCCCCGAATGTAATAATAGATTTGTTCCAGATATGAAGTCTTATATTATGGGACCTCATACAATTACAAAGCGAAAGTTAGTATGTCCGTATTGTGGTGCACATAAATATTGTAAGAAGGTTCTTACAAAGTAAAACTGAAATTTTATCTATGCAAAGAGTCCGATAATTTCCGTTTTTTCAACTTGCCCTTTGAAAGAGGGAAAAGCCTTTTCTCATAAGGTTTGTGAAATATAAAATGTTATGTTAAGATACATAGTATAACGAGTGGCAATTCCAATCGGAGTTGCCCATTTTTTTAGAAACAGAAATATAATCTGAATTTGCAGGAAAGTTGTTGTTATGATTAGAAATTTACAAAAAGCGGATATAAATCAAGTCGCCAATATATGGTTGGATACAAATATAAAGGTGCATAATTTTATCCCTGCTCAATATTGGAAAGACAATTTTGAATTGGTAAAAGAATTACTGTTACAGGCTGAAGTCTATGTTTGTGAAGAAAATCGGGAAATAAAAGGCTTTATAGGAATGAACGGCGAATATATTGAGGGCATTTTTGTTTCTGATAAAAATCAGTCGCAGGGCATAGGCAAACGATTACTGGATTATATAAAAAACAAAAAGTTCGGGTTGGCTTTGCGTGTGTATCAGAAAAATATTCGTGCAATCTCCTTTTATCAAAGAGAGGGTTTGAAAATTAAGCGTGAAGATTTAGACGAAGTTACCGGGGAAAAAGAATATGTAATGGTATGGCAACCGAAATAATAATTCTTACGAATGATACGAGGTTTGCAATAAAACGGCAACAGGGTGTTGCTTGCGAAAAAGAACTGTGCATATTATAATTAAGTCGAGAGGTGATAATATGCAAACTAAGGAAATAATACTGAAATTAAGAACAAAAAGCGGACTTTCGCAGGACGAACCGGCGCAAAAGGCTTTTGTAAAATCGGCAGACTGTAATTAAATTGACGGCGTATTCTTGTATGGTGCGCCGTTTTTTTATTTACTTTGGCGGTGAATGTGATATAATCAAGTTGTAAGGGTAATACCTACTGATTTATCTTAGGAGTGATATGAATGAACGAAGTAATTAAAGCTATGAAAGAACGCAGAAGCGTAAGAAAGTTTAAGAGCGATATGCCGTTAAAGAGCGACATTGAGCAGATTATAGACGCAGGACTTCACGCCCCGAGCGGAAAAAATATGCAGTCGGCTAAGATTATAGCAATTACAAATAAAAAACTCAGAGATGAGATTTCCGCACTTAATTGCAAAATCGGCGGTTGGAATGAAGATTTCGACCCGTTTTACAATGCTCCGGTTATCTTGATGGTTATTGCGGATAAGAGTTTTCCTACCTCGATTTATGACGGCAGTCTTGTTATGGAAAATATGATGCTTGCCGCACATTCGTTGGGTCTCGGCAGTATTTGGATTCACAGAGCAAAAGAGGAGTGCGAAACTCCTGAGATTAAAAAACTTCTTGCCGATTTGGGAATTGACGGCGAATGGGAAGGCGTAGGTCATTGTGCTGTCGGCCATGTTGACGGCGATATGCCAAAGCCGCACGATATTAAACCCGACAGAGTATATTGGAGTGAGTGAATTATGAAAAGAAATGTTGCACTGATAACGATACTTGTTTTATTGCTGCTTTCTGTCTTTTGCGGATGTAGTGCGAATAGTGATTCGCTCGAGGTGACCGCACCCAACGGCGAACTTATTTTTGAAGAAACGGTATCGCCGAATAAAGAGTTTACGGATAATGACGCCGATGTAGTTTACTATACAATCAGAGTGTATCAAAAGAGCGATTACTCGCTTGTTGTTCAGCCGGATTCAAATTCCGAGTTTTACAGGGTCGGAGAATACACCGTTGACTGTAAACGAAAAATAACTAAAGATGATATAAGTGTTAAGTGGGAAACCCTCGGCGGAAGTACCGAATACTCGGAGCATGACCAACTCGGGCTAGCTGATGTCAGTATCAAAATTGATGACGGTAACACGGACGAAAGAATTGTAAGCTTTATAGGTAAGGCTGTTAAGAATGTAGCGGAGGCTGTCGGCTGATATGTGGATTACTTATTTTATATTTGATATAATTATACCGCTTGTTATGCTTATTGCAGGTGTGCTGTCGGCTAAAAAGCCGCCTAAGAATATCAACGCTCTTGTCGGTTACAGAACCGAACGCTCGCAGAAAAGTAAGCAGGCGTGGGATTTTGCACAAAAATATTTTGGTATACTGTTCCTGAAAACAGGCGTTGCAGTGCTTGCGGTGACTCTTGTCGCTTCGCTTGCCGTGCTTAAATCAAGTGAAAAGGTATGGAGCATTGAGTGCGTGATTTTGATTGTGCTTCAAACAATATCGGTATTTGTTCCGATAATTTTGACGGAAAAGAAATTGAAAAGTAAATTTGACGGTGAGTAAAATGAAAAAATATAATTGGGCTGTTCTGGGTACGGGAGTTATCGCAAACGAGACGGCTGCGGCTATGGCAAAAAACGGCAGACGACTTTATGCAGTCGGAAACAGAACGCACGAAAAGGCCGTAGCTTTTGCCGAAAAATACGGAATAGAAAAGGTGTACGATGACTTTAACGATATGTTCACCGACCCCGATATTGATATAATTTATATCACAACACCGCATAATACCCATATCGACTTTATGAAAAAAGCGATAGAAAATAAAAAACATATTTTAGTTGAAAAATCAATTACGCTAAACAGTGACGAATTGTCAGAAGCTGTAAAACTTGCAAGGAAAAACGGTGTCGTAATCGGTGAGGCAATGACGATTTATCATATGCCGATTTTTAAGGAGCTTAAAAAATTTTGGACTCCGGCGAACTCGGACGGGTTAATCTTATTACGGCGAACTTTGGTTCGTTTAAGCCTTATGATATGAGTAACAGATTTTTTAACAGAAATCTTGCAGGCGGTGCAATGCTGGATATAGGGGTTTATGCGTTGTCGTTTGTTCGGTATTTCTTTGATTCTTCGCCGAACAATACATTTTCTCAGGTGAAGTATGCACCTACAGGCGTTGACGAGCAGTCCGGACTTCTTCTTATGAACGATGAGGGACAGATGGCGAGCGTTATGCTCTCTCTCCACTCAAAACAGCCTAAACGTGCCGTAGTTTCGTGCGAGAGGGGATATATCGAAATTATGGAGTATCCTCGTGCGTGGGAGGCAAAAATCACCGATGCCCAAAGCGGAGAGAGCAGACTCGTTAAAGCAGGTAAAAATGAGGACGCCCTTTGGTATGAAATAGAGGATATGGAAAAAAGCGTGTCGGGTGAGGACTGTATGCACCTCGATTACACCGAGGATGTTATGTATTTAATGACCTCGTTCAGGCAGGAATGGAATATGAAATATCCCGAGGAGATGTGACTGTATGAGAACTGTGCTTAAAAAACTGCATACTGCACTTGATAAATATTATGATTGACTTTACCGTCGACATAGGTTATAATCATCAAAAATAATTCAATAAGTTAATTGCCACCGGGTAATGAATGTCAGCATTCGATTGCATATCGTTAGGTCTTAGAAGATATGCCGTCGGATGCTTTTTTGATAACGGCTGTTTTATAAGGATGGACTATGAAAGATTTTATAAAAAACTTTACTTTAGGTGAAAAACTATTGTGGCTGATGTCGGCACTTTGTATCACCGCCGCATTCATGATATTCGACAGAGGAAATGTTCTTACGCTTATCGCCTCTCTTTTCGGCGTCACGGCTATACTGCTTAACGCAAAGGGCAATCCGCTCGGTCAAATGCTGATGACATTTTTCAGCGTTATGTACGGCGTTATTTCGTATAAATTCGCCTACTACGGCGAGATGATAACTTACCTCGGAATGACGGGACCTATGGCTGTACTTGCCCTCGTGTCATGGCTGAGGCATCCGTTTGAAAATAATAAAAGCGAGGTTGAGGTAAATCATATTAAAAAAGGTGAACTCGGATTTATGTGGTTTCTCGCCGCCGTTGTTACCGTGCTGTTCTATTTTATCTTAAGGCATTTTAATACTGCCAATTTTGTTTTCAGCACCGTTTCCGTTACAACTTCATTCGTCGCCGTTTATCTTACCTTTAGGCGAAGCGAGCTGTTTTCTCTCGGCTATGCCGCTAATGATATTGTGCTGATTGTTTTATGGAGTCTTGCCTCACTCCAAAGCAGGGAATATATCTGTATGGTGATATGCTTTATTGCTTTTCTTGCAAATGATACCTATGCATATTTCAGCTGGCTTAATATAAAAAAACGCCAGATGAGAATTACAGCGAGCGTTACCGAGAAGTAACAGTTTGTGTAATAAAATAAAAATATGTTGAAATTGCAGTCTAAAAATAATATAATATTATAAATCGGAGCCTTTGCGGCTATGTATTCGCTCCGCTATTTATGTTTGGTGAAAGGTTATGGTTAATAACTATGAGATCTGATTTAATAAAAAAAGGTCCGTCAAGAGCACCTCACCGCTCTCTTTTAAGAGCATTGGGCATTGATGAACTTGAAATGAAAAGACCGTTCGTAGCGGTTGTTAACTCTAAGAGTGATTATATCCCGGGACATATGCATCTCGATAAGATTGCCGAGCAGGTTAAAGCAGGCATTCGTAACGCAGGCGGTGTTCCGTTTGAATTTAATACCATCGGCGTATGCGACGGTATCGCTATGAATCACAGAGGTATGAAGTATTCTCTCTGTTCCCGTGAACTTATCGCCGACAGCATTGAGGTTATGCTTACAGCTCATCCGCTCGATGCTATCGTGTTTATTCCTAACTGCGATAAAATCGTGCCGGGTATGCTCCTTGCCGCTTGCAGACTTAATCTGCCTTGTATTTTTATCAACGGCGGACCTATGCTCCCCGGTAAAAGTACCGAAACAACTAACCCTATCGGACTCAGTGAACAGTTTGAGTATGTAGGTGCAAACGCTGTGGGCAAGATGTCGGATGAAAATCTTGAGCAAACTGCATTTACCGCTTGTCCTACCTGTGGTTCATGCTCAGGTATGTATACTGCTAATTCCATGAATTGCCTTACTGAGTCTATCGGTATGTCACTTCCCGGTTCGGGAACAATTCCGGCTGTTTATTCTGCCCGTCTCAGACTTGCTAAGATGGCAGGTGAGAGGGTAATGACCCTTCTTAAAGAGGACATTAAACCGTCTGATATTATTACCGAAAAAGCCATTCAAAACGCTATGAGAACCGATATGGCTATCGGATGCTCAACTAATACAATTCTTCATCTTACCGCCGTTGCTCACGCCGCAGGTCACGATATTAATTTGTCCGACCTTAACGATATGGGTAACGCAACCCCGCAGATTTGTAAACTTAATCCCGCATCTTCCGTATTTATTACGGACCTTAACGATGTAGGCGGTATGCAGGCTGTTATGAAAGAACTTGCATCAGGCGGACTTATCAATACCGATTGCCTTACCGTCAGCGGAACCGTTGCCGAGAGAATCGCAAAGGCTCCGGACGCAGACGGCACAGTTATCCGTAAACTTGACGACCCGTTTTCAAAGGACGGCGGTATCGCTGTTCTTAAAGGCAACCTTGCAGAGGAGGGCGCAGTAGTTAAAAAGGGTGCGGTCGCTCCCGAAATGATGCAGCATAAGGGTCCTGCAAAGTGTTATAACTCCGAAGAGGAGGCTATCGCCGCAATCACCGGCGGCAAGGTCGTAGCAGGTGATGTTGTTGTTATCAGATACGAAGGACCTAAGGGCGGTCCAGGTATGAGAGAAATGCTTTCTCCGACTTCCGCTATTATCGGTATGGGTCTCGGTTCTTCCGTTGCGCTTCTTACCGACGGTCGTTTCTCCGGTGCAACCAGAGGCGCTTCTATCGGCCACGTCAGCCCTGAGGCTGCCGTAGGAGGTACTATCGCCCTCGTTGAGGACGGAGACGAAATAGAAATCGACATTCCTAAGAGAGTTCTTAAGGTTAATGTTTCCTATGAGGTTCTCGCAGAGAGAAAGAAAAATTGGACTGCTCCGAAGCAGGAACTCAGCGGCTACCTCAAGAGATACGCTCAGCATGTAACAAGCGGCTCAAGAGGCGCTGTGTTTGAAGACGATTAATATATGAGTAAATCTCAGAATTCGACTTCGCCGTCACATAAAAAGAAAAGTAAAAAGCATTATCAGGTGCTGTCTTATTTCAGGTATGCGGCTGTGTATCTTTTAGCGTCGCTGATTGTTATTGCTCCGCTTAGCGCAATGATTTTGTCCAAGGCGGTCAATACTGTTCATACGGCACAAAAGGTTATGACGCCTAATTCTAACGAGGTTTTTATAGACGATTCGTATGATGAGTGCTCATATTCCGATTTTTTGGAAACAGTCAAGGTCGGCAAACTTTTGGGCAGTATAAGTTGCGAAAACGTCGGTCTTTACGAAAATGTATACTACGGCATTAACCGTGCCTGCCTTAGAAACGGAGCGGGCCTTGACAGTACGTCCTACCTTTTCGGCGAGGGCGGATGCAGTAAAATCGCCGCTTATGAGTCAACCTCGTTTAAGACGCTGAAAAATATTAAGGTCGGTGCGACGATTAATGTTGAAACCTATTGGGGCAGTTATGAATATAGGGTGACTGCCGTTACCGAGGGAAAGAGTGTTGACATTCCCGACGGCGACAGCCTTGTGCTTGCCGTAAACAGTTCTGCCGAACCTTTCTCGGCACAAAACGGCATTAATACCTATGTCATTGCCGAACTTACCTCTAAGGAGGTGCACTGATGGCGAGATTTATAACAGACTCAAAAATGAAATATAGGGATAGGCTGTCCTTCTTGCTGTATGTTTCGCTTGCATTTGTCAGCATTTCGCTTTGCTGTATCATAAGCGTGGCAAACCCGAATACTCTCGTTGAGGCTTTTACCGACAGTGATACGGTTGAGTCGCTTCGTGCAGATGTTTCGCAGTACGCCGAGGATATGTGCCTTAAAAATAATATTCCCGATGATTTTGTGTCGCAGGCTGTAACCTATGATGATATGTATACCCTGGAGACGGTCTATGTCTCGGGCGCTCTTAATGCATCAAATCAATATACCGAGGCATCGTTTGATATATATCTGAACGATTTTACCGATGCCCTTCAAAAGAAAGTTGTTAAATCTTTGCAACAAAACGGTATTAATGATGTTTCCGACGAATCGGTGAGAGCATTTTGCGAGGATATTTCGGATTATGCTTCGAGCAGAATCGATGTCAGCTGTATGAACTCGGTAAAGTACAGTATTAAAAGAATAAGAATTATATCGTATCTATTGGTTGCTGTCTTTTGCGTGTGCGCTGTCATAAGCGTCACTTTGATTTTAACCGGCGGCGGAAAAAAATACAGAGCAATCAGGAGCATTTCATATTCTGTGCTCGGTGTGTCGCTGATTAATTTTGTTGTGCTTATCGGCATTAAGATTGTTGAGGCGACTAAGGATTTAGTTATTTATCCGCTTTATATTGCGGATGCTTTTATAAAGTATGTTGATATGTCCTGCGGTGCGTTCTTTGTCGGCGCAGTGTCGTCACTTGCCGTATTTTTAACGCTGGTGGCTGTTTCGTGGAAATTAAAACGAAACGAAAAGGACTGAGAGGTAGAAATATGGAAGAAAATATTAATATTCAAAACGGAGAAAATTTGGAAAATACAGAGCAGGCAAATAAAACGGTTGAGTCGTTTGACGATCGCCCTGTTTTGATTAATGTTGATCACGTTAATATGGAATTCGTTTTGAGTAACGAAAAGGTTGATAATCTTAAGGAATTTGTTATCCGTAAGATTAAAAAGAACTATAAAGTTAATAAATTTAAGGCGCTCAGCGATATTACATTTCAGGTTAAGCAGGGGCAAAGACTTGCTATTATGGGTCTTAACGGTGCAGGTAAGAGTACGCTTCTTAAAACTATTGTAGGCGTTTATAAACCTACTTCAGGCACCATTACAAAGCACGGCGTTATGGCTCCTCTTATCGAACTCGGTGCAGGCTTTGACCCTGAGTATACGGGTAAGGAGAACATTTATCTTTACGGTGCAATTCTCGGTTACAGCAGAGAATTTCTTGATTCAAAGGTTCAGGATATTATTGACTTTTCCGAACTCGGTCACTTTATAGATGTTCCGCTTAAGAATTATTCGTCCGGTATGAGAGCCCGTCTCGGCTTCTCCATTGCCACGGCGGTTGACCCGGATATTCTTATCCTTGACGAGGTTTTGTCCGTCGGCGACGCAAAGTTCAGGGCAAAGTCGCTTGCAAAGGTTCAGTCTATGTTTGACTCGGGCGTAACCGTTTTGTTCGTTTCGCATAATATTGACCAAGTTATGGCTATCTGCGATTCGGCGATTCTTCTTCAAAAGGGTAAAATTATCGCTCAGGGACCTGCCGATGAAGTCGCTGCGGTTTACAGTGAAAAAATCGGTACAAAAAAATAATTTATCGGGAGACGGTTAACGCCGTCTCTCTTTTTCTATATATTGTGTATTATACATAAATAGGTACTATATATTGTGTTGTGACTTTCTAACAAACTTTGTGCTTTAATTTTGTCATTTTGCACGAAAAAATATTATATTTTTTTGCAAAAATCCCTTGACATATCCGTCCCTGTATATTATAATAGGCAAGCGTGTGAGAGTGCGTAAAGATAAGTTATATATTATATATATCTTGTATAGCGTTCGTCTTGCACAACATGATATGCGATGATGTCGGAGGTTGCGCTGTTTAAGCGGTAATTTCGACGGAGTATGTCCGGTTTCAAACACGGGCGAAATTATCTGAATTAATCCACGAAACGAGTAGCTTGCGAATGCTCGTGCGTGTATACTGTTCTTCTGCCCGAATGAATATTGTCATTCGGTTTTATTAAAAGGTACGGTAGAAACACACGGCCTCGTGGAACGTTTAGAGACTCGCACCACTAAATTTCATGGAGGAATTAAAATGGCAGCAAGTAAAGTCAGAATCAGAATCAGACTTAAAGGCTATGATCACAGCATTGTTGATCAGGCAGCAGAAAAGATTGTTGAAACTGCAAAGAGAACAGGTGCTCAGGTAAGCGGTCCTATCCCGCTCCCCACCGAAATCGAGAAGGTTACAATCCTTCGTGCTACTCACAAGTACAAGGACAGCCGTGAGCAGTTTGAGCAGAGAACACACAAAAGACTCATTGACATCCTCAGACCTTCAAATAAAACTATTGAAGCTCTTCAGGGTCTTGAGCTCCCGGCAGGTGTTGACTTGGAAATCAAAACAAAGTAATCCAAGTTAAAACACGGTCGAGGTCATGTTGGGGGTACCCAACCAATAACCAAAGGAGGAAATACAAATGAAGAAAGGTCTTATCGGTAAGAAAATCGGCATGACTCAAATCTTCGACGAGGCAGGCAACGCTGTTCCTGTTACCGTTGTTGAGGCAGGTCCTTGCGTAGTTACCCAGAAGAAGACAACAGAGAACGACGGCTACGAGGCTGTTCAGGTTGGTTTCGGCGATGTAAAGGTTGCCAGAGTAAACAAGCCAATGAAGGGACACTTCGACAAAGCAAACGTCGCTCCTAAGAAAACACTTAAAGAGTTCCGTCTTGATGACATCTCATCAATCAATGTCGGCGACATTCTCAAAGCTGATGTATTTGCAGCAGGCGATGTAGTTGACGTTAAAGGAACAAGCAAGGGTCACGGAACAGCCGGCGCAATCAAGCGTTGGAACTTCTCAAGACTCAGAATGAGCCACGGTACAGGTCCTAACCACCGTCACGCAGGTTCGCTCGGTGCTTGTTCAAGCCCTTCAAGAGTATTTAAGGGTAAGAAGATGGCAGGTCATTACGGCCACGAAACAGTAACAGTTCAAAACCTTACAGTAGTAAAGGTTGACGCAGAATCAAACCTTATCGCTATCAAGGGCGCCATTCCGGGTCCTAAGGGCGGCATCGTTGTTATTGCAGACGCTGTTAAAGCTTAACGAAAGGAGAGATAAATATGGCACAGGTTCAGGTTTATAACCAAGAAGGAAGAAAGACTTCAAAGCTCGAGCTTGCCGATTCAGTATTCGGCATTGAGCCAAACGCAGATGCAATGCATCTCGCAGTAGTTAGCTATCTTGCTAACCAACGCCAGGGCACACAGTCCACTCTCACTCGTTCAGAAGTAAGCGGTGGCGGTGCAAAGCCTTGGAGACAAAAGGGAACAGGCAGAGCTCGTCAGGGCTCAACCAGATCACCTCAGTGGACACACGGCGGTATCGCACTCGGTCCTAAGCCGAGAAAGTATAAGGTAGAACTTAACAAGAAAGTTAAGAGACTTGCTATGAAATCAGCTTTGTCCTCAAAGGTTGCAGGCGAAGAAATGATGGTAGTAAACAAGATTGAGCTTGACGGCATTAAGACAAAAGCTATTGTTGAGATGCTTGCAAAACTCAAGTCGGCTAAAAAGGCTCTCATCGTAACAGCCGAGGCTGACGAGACAATCTATAAGAGTGCTCGTAACATTGAGGGCGTTAAGGTTGCTACGGTAAACACACTTTGCGTTTACGACATCCTTAATTGTGATTCCTTCATCGTTCTCAAGGACGCAGCAAAGAAGATTGAGGAGGTATACGCATAATGAAAGCAGCACAGGATATTATCCTTAAGCCAATCATCACAGAAAATTCAATGATGGGCATTATGGAAAAGAAGTATACCTTTAAGGTAGCTAAGGACGCTAACAAGATTGAGATTGCTAAGGCAGTCGAAGCTGTTTTCCCGGGCACAAAGGTTGCTAAGGTAAACACAATGAATGTCAGAGGCCATCAGCGTCGTCAGGGTTACAATGTAGGCTACACTCCGTCTTGGAAGAAGGCTATCGTAACTCTTACAGAGGATTCAAAGGAAATTGAATTCTTTAACGATATGATGTAATCGCAGATAGGTATATAATTAAATATTTATACCTATTATATAAGCAACGCAAATATGTGGATGATGAGGTATGAAAGGTGCCATCCTTTCGCAAAGTTATTCACAGTAAGGAGATTAATAAATGGCAGTAAGAAATTATAAGCCGACTACACCTTCAAGAAGAAATATGTCGGTAATTGATTATTCTTCTCTCTCAAAAGTTGCTCCTGAGAAATCGCTTCTTGAACCATTGAACAAGAAGTCAGGTCGTAACTCTTACGGAAGAATTACAGTTCGTCACCGTGGTGGCGGAAACAGAAGAAAATATCGTGTTATTGATTTTAAGAGAAACAGATTCGATATTCCCGCAGAGGTTAAGTCAATCGAATATGACCCAAACCGTTCTGCACACATTGCACTTATCCAGTACGAAGACGGAGTAAAGAGCTACATCACCGCTCCGGAAGGTCTTAAGGTAGGCGCAACAGTAATCGCCGGTACAGATGTAGATATCGTTGTAGGTAACGCACTTCCTCTCGAGAATATGCCGGTTGGTACTATCGTTCACAATGTAGAGATTTATCCGGGCAACGGTGCTCAGCTTGCAAGATCAGCAGGTAATAGCGCTCAGCTTATGGCTCTCGAAGGTCCTTATGCACTTCTCAGACTTCCTTCAGGCGAGTTGAGAAATGTACCGAAGGAATGTATCGCAACAGTAGGCGTTGTCGGTAACTCAGACCACGCTAACGTTAAAATCGGTAAAGCAGGTCGTAAGCGCAATATGGGCTGGAGACCTACAGTTCGTGGTTCTGTAATGAACCCGAATGACCACCCACACGGTGGTGGTGAAGGTAAGTCACCTATCGGTCGTCCGGGTCCGTGCACTCCTTGGGGTAAGCCAGCTCTCGGTTATAAGACTCGTGCTAAGAAGAAGGCTTCCGATAAGCTTATCGTACGCCGCAGAAACAGTAAGTAAACGGAAAGGAGAAGATTAAATGAGTAGAAGTACTAAAAAAGGCGCTTATGTTGAAGAAAGCCTCTACAAGAAGGTTGAAGCACTCAACGCTAAGGGCGACAAGCAAGTTATTAAGACTTGGTCAAGAAGTTCAACAATCTTCCCTGAGTTCGTTGGTCACACATTTGCTGTTCACGACGGAAGAAAGCATGTTCCTGTATATGTTACAGAGGATATGGTTGGACATAAACTCGGTGAATTTGCACCGACCAGAACATTCAGAGGCCACGCAGGCACTAAGACAGGTAAGTAATAGAAGGGAGAATAATTATGGAATCTAAAGCAAAAGCATCATATGTCCGTATGTCTCCCAGAAAGGTTCAGATCGTTCTCGATCTTATCAGAAACCAACCTGCAGACAAGGCTATGGCTATTCTCAAGTTCACACCAAAAGCTGCAACAGAGCCGGTTTTGAAGGTTCTCAAGTCAGCAATGGCAAATGCCGAGAATAACTTTAATATGGACACAACAAGATTGTATGTAGCTCAGGCACATGTTGCTCCGGGTCCGATTCTTAAGAGAATTCAGCCGAGAGCTCAGGGCAGAGCATACAGAATCAATAAGAGAACATCACACATTACCCTTGTACTCAAGGAAATGGAAGACTAAGCGAGGAGGTAAAGTTAAATGGGACAGAAATGTAATCCAACCGGTTTAAGAATCGGTGTTATTAAAGACTGGGACTCTCGCTGGTATGCAAAGAAAGGCGAATTCGGAGACATTCTTGTAGAAGACTACAATCTTCGTAAGTATCTCCTTAAGACACTTTACAGCGCAGGTGTTCCGAAAGTAGAAATCGAAAGAGACACAAAGAGAGTAAGAATCAACATTCACTGTGCAAAGCCCGGTATGGTTATCGGTAAGCAGGGTGCAGAGATTGAGAAACTCAAGGCTATCTGTGCTAAGAAACTCGGCAAGGATGTAAATGAAGTATTCATCAACATCATCGAGATTAAGCAGCCTGACCTCAATGCAACTCTCGTGGCTCAGTCAATCGCTCAGCAGCTTGAGCGCCGTGTGGCATTCAGAAGAGCTGTTAAGGGCGCTATCAGAAACACAATGAGACTCGGTGCCCGTGGTATCAAGGTTATGGTTTCCGGTAGAATCGGCGGTGCAGAAATTGCCCGCAGCGAGACATACAAAGAGGGTACAATTCCTCTTCAGACAATTCGTGCCGACATCGATTACGGTACAGCAGAGGCTGCCACAACATACGGCAGACTCGGTGTTAAGGTTTGGATCTATCAGGGCGAGGTTCTCAGAGAGTCTCGCAATAAGAAGAGAAGAACAAATCGCAAGGAAGGGGGAAATAAGTAATGCTCTTACCTAAGCGTGTAAAACACAGAAAGCAGCACAGAGGTCGTATGACAGGTGTTGCAACCAGAGGTAATAAGGTAACATACGGTGAGTACGGTTTGGCAACAACAGAGCCTGCATGGATTACCGCAGCTCAGATTGAGGCAGCCCGTATCGCTATGACCCGTTACACAAAGCGTGGCGGTAAAGTTTGGATTAAGATTTTCCCAGACAAGCCGATCACTGCAAGACCTGCCGATACTCGTATGGGTAAAGGTAAAGGTAACGTTGACTACTGGGTAGCAGTAGTTAAGCCGGGCAAGGTAATGTTCGAGCTTGCAGGCGTAAGTGAGGATATCGCTCGTGAGGCTATGAGACTCGCAGCTAATAAACTCCCGGTTAAATGTAAGTTTGTTAAAAAAGAAGAGGGAGGCGAGCAGTAATGAAAGCATCAGAAATCAAGGCACTTTCTGCAGAGCAGAGAGCAAAGAAGTTGGCAGAACTTAAGGAAGAACTTTTCAACCTTCGTTTTCAGCAGGCTATCAATCAGCTCGAGAACCCTATGAGAATTAAAGCGGTCAAGAAAGATATTGCTCGTATCATGACAGTTGAGAGAGCTATCGAACTTGAAAACGCTAATTCCTAAAGGAGGTAACTGATTAATGGATAGAAACCTCAGAAAGACAAGAGTAGGTATTGTTACATCCGACAAGATGGACAAGACAGTAGTTGTTACTATTAAGGACAGAGTTAAGCACCCTCTTTATAATAAGATTGTTGATAAGTCTGTTAAGTACAAAGCACACGACGAGAATAACGAATGCGGCGTAGGCGACAAGGTTCAGATTATGGAATGCCGTCCTATGAGCAAGGATAAGAATTGGCGTGTTGTTGAAATTATCGAAAAGGCTAAGTAATCATTACGAATTACAGCTTTGAGAAATAAAGTCTATTAATTTAGTCAAAAAATAATAACTGCAACTTAGCAAAGTGTTATTTTGCAGTACGAAGGAGGTAAACACTGTGATACAACAAGAAAGTCGTTTGAAGGTTGCCGACAATACAGGCGCTAAAGAAATTCTTTGCATTCGTGTACTCGGCGGCTCAGGCAGAAAGTATGCCAACATTGGCGATGTTATCGTAGCTTCTGTAAAGAAAGCTGCTCCGGGTGGTATCGTTAAGAAAGGCGAAGTTGTTAAAGCAGTCATCGTTCGTACAACTAAAGGTGTACGTCGTGATGATGGACAGTATATTCGTTTCGACGAAAATGCTGCCGTAATTATTAAGGAGGATAAAACTCCTAAAGGCACCCGTATTTTTGGCCCCGTAGCAAGAGAGCTTCGTGAAAAAGATTACATGAAGATTCTTTCTCTCGCTCCGGAAGTACTTTAATGGAGGTGCGCAGAATGAAAAAGATGTTTGTAAAAACCGGCGATACCGTTCAGGTTCTCTCCGGTAAGTCAAAGGGCGTTCAGGGCGAAGTTATCGCTGTAAGTCCTGCTGAGGGCAAGGTTATCGTTAAAGGCGTTAACGTTGTTACAAAGCATGTTAAGCCTACAAGAATGGGCGAGACAGGCGGACTTGTAGAGGTTGAATCCGCACTCTACGCATCAAAAGTACAGTTAGTTTGCCCTAAGTGCAAGAAGGCTACAAGAGTCGGTCACAAAAAGGGCGGCATCCGTGTTTGCAAAAACAAGGAATGCGGTAACGAGTTTTAAGAAAGGGAGGACATAACAAATGGCAGCAAGACTTAAAGAACTTTATAAGTCAGAAGTAGCACCTGCGTTGATGAAGAAATTCGAATACAAATCTGTTATGCAAATCCCAAAGCTTGACAAGATTGTAATCAATGTTGGTTGCGGCGAAGCTCGTGAAAATTCAAAGGTAGTAGACGCTATTGTCAGTGACCTTGCTCAGATTACCGGTCAAAAGCCGATTATCTGTAAGGCTAAGAAGTCAGTAGCAAACTTCAAATTACGTGAAGGTATGCCAATCGGCGTAAAGGTAACTCTTCGTGGCGACAGAATGTATGAATTCCTTGACAGATTCTACAATCTCGCTCTTCCGAGAGTTCGTGACTTCAGAGGTATTAATCCTAACTCATTTGACGGTCGTGGCAACTATGCTATGGGTATCAAAGAGCAGTTGATTTTCCCTGAAATCGATTACGACAAGATTGACAAGGTTCGTGGTATGGACATTATTATGGTTACCACAGCAAACACAGACGAAGAAGCAAGAGAGTTGCTCAAACTTATGGGCGCTCCGTTTGCAGAGTAAGGAGGGATTATCGTGGCAAAGACATCAATGAAAGTAAAGCAGCAAAAGCCTGCTAAGTTCTCTACAAGAGCTTACAACAGATGTAAGATCTGCGGTAGACCTCATGCTTATCTTCGTAAGTATGGCGTATGCCGTGTATGCTTCAGAGAACTCGCTCATAAGGGTGAGATTCCGGGCGTAAAGAAATCATCTTGGTAAATCGAGAATTGCTAAATTTATAAGGAGGAAATATCAATGCATATTACAGACCCAATCGCTGATATGCTTACAAGAATTCGTAACGCGAACTCAGCAAAACACGAAACAGTAGATATTCCTGCATCAAATATGAAGAAGGCAATCGCTCAGATTCTTCTTGATGAAGGCTATATCGCATCATACAAAGTAATCGACGACGAAAAGCAGGGTGTTATCCGTGTAACACTTAAATATACCGAAAACAAGGCACAGGTTATTACCGGTCTTCGCAGAGTTTCTAAGCCGGGTCTTAGAATTTACTCAAATGTTGAGGATATGCCTAAGGTTATGAAAGGCCTCGGTATTGCAATCGTTTCAACATCAAAAGGTATTATGACCGACAGAGAGGCTCGCAAGCAAAATGTTGGCGGCGAAGTTCTCGCATTCGTTTGGTAAGGAGGTGCAGTTAGGATGTCACGAATCGGATTAAAGCCTATCGTAATTCCTGCCGGCGTTGAAGTTACCGTAAACGACGCAAACACTGTAACCGTTAAGGGACCAAACGGTACTCTTACACAGGATGTTAATAAGGACATCACTGTTACAGTAAACGGCAGCGAGATTACTCTTCAAAGACCGACTGACGATAAGGAACACAGAGCAATGCATGGCTTGTTCAGAGCACTTATCGCCAATATGGTTACAGGCGTTACCGAAGGATTTAAGAAAAATCTTGAGGTTAACGGTGTTGGTTACAGAGTATCTGCTTCAGGCAATACTCTTACAATGAACCTCGGTTTCTCACACCAGGTTATTATGGAAGCTCCCGAGGGAGTTAAGGTAGAATGTCCTAATGCTAATGCAATCGTTATCAGCGGTGCAGATAAGCAGGCCGTAGGTCAGTTCGCAGCTCAAGTTAGAGAGAAGAGACCGCCGGAGCCGTATAAGGGCAAGGGCATTAAATATGCAGAAGAGCATATTCGCCGCAAAGAAGGCAAAGCAGGTAAGAAATAAAGGAAGGAGTGAATTACAATGGTTTCAAGACAAGATTCTAATATCGCAAGAAAGAAGCGTCACGTTCGTGTTCGTGGAAAAATCAACGGCACTGCACAGTGCCCAAGACTCAATGTATATCGCTCCCTCAGCAATATCTATGCTCAGCTTATTGATGACGAGGCAGGCGTAACACTTGCACAGGCATCAACAGTTGAGAAGGACTTTGCTCAGTACGGCGGTAATGTTGAGGCAGCTAAGGCTGTTGGTAAGAAAATCGCAGAAAGAGCCACAGAGAAGGGCATTAAGGAATGTGTATTCGACCGTGGCGGTTACGTATATCACGGTAGAGTCGCTGCTGTTGCAGACGGCGCTCGTGAAGGCGGACTTGAGTTCTAAGGAAGGGAGTTAATTGTTATGACAAATAAAATTGATGTATCTTCAATGGAACTTGAAGAAAGAGTAGTTACCATCAATCGTGTATCTAAGACAGTTAAGGGCGGTAGAATTTTCAAATTCGCAGCTCTTGTAGTAGTAGGCGACGGTAACGGACTTGTAGGCTTCGGTATCGGTAAGTCAGGCGAAGTTCCTGATGCTATCCGTAAGGGTATCGAAGATGCAAAGAAAAATGTAATTAAGGTTTCGCTCAGAGGAACAACAATTCCTCACGAAATCAAGGGTAAGTTCGGTGCAGGAGAGGTTCTTCTTATGCCTGCTCCAAAGGGTACCGGAGTTATCGCAGGCGGTCCTGTTCGTGCCGTTGTTGAGACAGTCGGCATTAAGGACATCCGTACAAAGGCTATCCGTTCTAACAATCCTTGCAACGTTGTAAGAGCAACAATCAACGGCTTGAGCCAGCTCAGAACCGGTGAAGAAGTTGCTGCTATCCGTGGCAAGAGCGTTAAGGAAATCGTGGGTTAAGGAGGAATTTGATTTATGGCAACTGTAAAAATTCAGCTCACAAAGAGCTTAATCGGTAGCAAGAAAGATCAAATTGCAACCGCACACTCACTCGGTCTTCGCAAAATCGGCAATGTAACAGAACAACCTGATAATGCACAGACACAGGGTAAAATCGCTAAGATTTCTCACCTTGTAACTATCGTAGAATAAGGAGGGGCGCATAGATGAAATTACATGAACTTTCTCCTGCAGAGGGCTCTAAGAAAGCTGTAAAGAGAATCGGTCGTGGTGCCGGTTCAGGTCAAGGCAAAACAGCCGGTAAGGGACATAAGGGTCAAAAGGCTCGTTCCGGTTACAGCAGACGCCCGGGCTTTGAGGGCGGTCAGATGCCTCTTCAAAGAAGAGTACCAAAGAGAGGATTCAACAACATCTTTGCTACTGAATATGCTACCGTTAATGTTTCTGACCTCGAGAAGAAGTTTGAAGCAGGTGCAACAGTTGACGCTCAGAGCCTTGTTGAGAGCGGTCTTATCAAAAAGACTCTCGACGGAATTAAGGTTCTCGGCAAGGGCGAAATCACAAAGGCTTTGACAGTAAAAGTTGACGCTGTAAGTGAGTCCGCTAAGGCAAAGATTGAAGCTGCTGGTGGTACGGTGGAGGTGCAGTAAATGATTAAAACTATCATTAACGCATTCAAAATACCGGAAATCAGAAAAAAACTTCTCTTTACCGCTTTTATCATCTTAATTTTCAGAATCGGTTCGGTTATTCCCGTTCCGTTCGTTAACATCGTTGATGAAATTGATGTTGGTAAAGGCAACACTATTATGACTTATTTGAGTTTGATGACAGGTAGTGCATTCACATACGGTACTATCTTCGCTATGTCAATCACTCCGTACATCAACTCATCAATTATCATTCAACTTCTTGCTGTGGCTATTCCTGCTTTGGAAAATCTACAGAAGGAGGGCGAAGAGGGAAGAAAGAAGATTACAGCTATTACAAGATTTCTTACAGTAGCTCTCGGACTTTTACAGTCACTCGCTTACTTCTTCTATCTTCGTTCGCAGAACCTTCTTTCGACTAACGCAAACGGTTCTGCATACACAGGCTTTGACGCAGTATTTCAGGCAGTAGTTATCATTGCTGTACTTACTGCGGGTACAGCCGTAATTATGTGGCTCGGTGAGCAGATTTCGATTCAGGGTATCGGCAACGGTATTTCAATTATCCTTTTTGCAGGTATCGCATCTCGTTTCCCGACCATCATAAAGCAATTATTCCAGTACATCGCAACAGGCAGAACTGTTTATAAGGTTCTCGTTCCGGTTGTAATCGTAATCTTCGTCTTGATGATTGCGTACATTGTACTTCTCGATAATGCCGAAAGAAGACTTCCTATCCAGTACGCTAAGAGAGTTGTCGGCAGAAAGATGTACGGCGGACAGTCAACACATATGCCTATTAAGGTTAATATGTCGGGCGTTCTTCCCATCATCTTCGCTTCCTCAATTCTTTCTCTTCCCGGAACAGTTCAGA
Organism: uncultured Eubacterium sp.; assembly: GCA_900542875.1. GTDB lineage: Bacteria > Bacillota > Clostridia > Oscillospirales > Acutalibacteraceae > Eubacterium_R. Next base: position 21,295 of record UQPH01000012.1, read on the forward strand.
TGTTCCTTTCAAGCAGCAAGTATGAGGGCACTTTCTGGGAGAAGTTCTTTAAGGCCTTCCAGAGCGACTCTTGGTGGTACGCAGGAATGTACTTCATTCTCATTATCTTCTTCGCTTACTTCTATAGTACAATTCAGTACAATCCGATAGAAATGGCGAATAATCTTCGTAAAAATAACGGCGTAATTCCGGGTATCCGTCCCGGCCGTCCGACATCTGACTACATTCTTAAGATTATCTCAAGACTTACCTTAATCGGTGCTCTTATGATTTCTGTTGTAGCTTTGTTCCCGATTGTTTACTCACTCATCTGCGATGCTGCTATCAAGCCGTTACCGGACGCAGCGGATTCGACAGGCGGTATGAGTATCACAATGGGCGGTACATCACTTATCATTTTGGTTGGCGTTGCTCTTGAAACAGTTCGTCAGCTTGAATCACAGATGATGATGCGTCATTATAAAGGCTTCCTTGATTAATCGAAAGGAGATATGAAATGAAACTTATCCTTTTAGGTGCTCCGGGTGCAGGTAAAGGCACTCAAGCAGAAAAGATTTGTGAAAAATTGCATATTCCGACAATCTCTACCGGCAATATCATTCGTGCCGCTCTTAAGAACGGAACGGAGATGGGACTTAAGGCTAAGGCTTATATGGAGGCCGGTCAATTGGTTCCCGACGAGGTTGTAATCGGTATTATCAAGGATCGTCTTAAAGACGATGATTGTAAAAACGGCTTTATTCTCGACGGTTTCCCGAGAACTATTCCACAGGCTCAGGCTCTTGTGGATATGGGTATTGATATTGATAAGGTAATCGATATTGAAGTTCCGGACGAGAAAATTATTGCCAGAATGTCCGGCCGCAGAGTTTGCTCAAAGTGTGCCAACTCCTACCATATGGAATATAAAAAGCCTAAGGTAGACGGTATTTGTGACGCTTGCGGCGGAGAATTAGTTCAGCGTAAGGACGATGCTCCCGAAACAGTTCTTGCCCGTCTCGAGGAATACCACGAGATGACAGAGCCTCTTAAGGGCTTCTATGATAAACTCGGCAAGTTAAAGGTTGTTGAGGGACAAGAAGACGTTTCGGATACAACATCGCTCGTTTTCGCTGCATTGGAGGATTAACATGATAGTGCTTAAAAGCAGTCGTGAGTTAGAGCTTATGAAAGAAGCTTGTATCATCTCGGCTCAAGCATTACAGGTGGCAGGCGAGGCTGTAAAGCCGGGTGTTACTACCTACGAGATTGATAAGATTGCTTACGATTTCATTAAGAAATGCGGTGCAACGCCGAATTTTCTAAACTACGGTGGTTATCCTGCTACCGCATGTATATCTATAAATGATGAAGTTATCCACGGCATCCCGAGTAAGAAGCGTGTTATTCAAGATGGAGATATAGTCTCCATCGACTTGGGTGCCGCAAAGCATGGATATAACGGCGACAATGCTGCTACTTTTATCTGCGGGACTTGCTCTCCCGAGGTAAAGCGGCTGGTGGACACAACCAGAGAGTCCCTGTATAAGGGAATTGAGGCTGCTGTTCCGGGCAACAGAATCGGCGATATAGGATATGCTGTGCAGACCTACTGTGAGGAACGAGGCTACGGAGTAGTTCGTGATTTTGTAGGTCACGGCGTGGGTAAAAAACTTCACGAAGAACCAAGCGTACCGAACTTCGGACACGCAGGTCGTGGTATCCGACTGTCACCCGGAATGACATTGGCAATTGAACCGATGATTAATCTGGGAACCTATAAGGTTAAACAGCTTTCGGACGGCTGGACCGTAAAGACCTGTGACGGTAAGCACAGTGCTCACTTCGAGCATACTATTGCTATCACATCTAACGGACCGGTAATACTGACGAAGGCTTAATAATAGGCAAAGTTGAATTGCAGGCGATTACGCCGGAATGTGATTCCGGATAATACTAACATCATACTTAATTATTAGAGAGGTAAAATGATGTCAAAGTCAGATATGATAGAAGTTGAAGGTACTGTGGTTGAGTCGCTGCCTAATACAACATTCAAGGTGGCTCTGCAAAACAACCACATTATTACAGCCCATATCAGCGGAAAACTAAGAATGAACAATATTCGCATTCTTCCCGGTGATAAGGTAACAATGGAAATGTCACCATACGACTTGAGTAAGGGTCGTATCATATGGCGTTCAAAGTAAATTCAAGGAGGATATTCAAATGAAAGTCAGACCTTCTGTAAAGAAAATTTGCGACAAATGCAAAGTTATTAAGCGCAATGGAAAAGTAATGGTTATCTGTGAAAATCCAAAGCACAAACAGCGTCAGGGCTAATCCTGAATTAATAATCGGAGGTAAACTGTAGTATGGCACGTATTTCAGGTGTTGACTTACCTAATGACAAGAGAGTTGAAATCGGTCTTACCTATATTTATGGTATAGGCAAAACAACCTCAGACAAGATTATCGAAGCAACAGGCGTTAATCCTGACACTCGTTGCAGAGATTTAACAGAAGAAGATGTAAAAAAGCTCAGCGATTACATCACTAATAACCTTGATGTAGAGGGTGACCTTCGCAGAAACGTTGCTTTCGACATTAAGAGACTTAAAGAAATCGGTTGCTACCGTGGAACTCGCCACATTAAGGGTCTCCCCGTAAGAGGACAGACTTCAAAGAATAATGCGAGAACACGTAAAGGTCCTAAGAGAACCGTAGCAAACAAGAAGAAGTAAAGTAGGAGGAATATTTCAGTATGGCTACTAAAAAGACAACTTCTACACGCAAAAAGCGTGAGAAGAAGAATATTGAACGTGGTGTTGTTCATATTCAGTCAACCTTCAACAATACTATCGTAACAATTACCGATACTCAGGGCAACGCTGTTTCATGGGCATCTGCCGGTGAAATGGGTTTCCGTGGTTCAAAGAAATCTACTCCGTTCGCTGCACAGACAGCAGCAGAAACTGCAGCTAAGATTGCAACAGAGCACGGTATGAAAACTGTTGAAGTTTATGTTAAGGGTCCGGGCGCAGGTCGTGAAGCAGCTATCAGAGCACTTCAGTCAGCAGGCCTCGATGTAAGTCTTATTAAAGATGTTACTCCTATCCCACATAACGGATGTCGTCCGCCAAAGAGACGTCGTGTATAATTAATTGGAGGTTACTTGATATGGCAAGATATACAGGACCTGCTTGTAAACTCTGTCGTCGTGAGGGAAAGAAACTTTTCCTTAAGGGTGACAGATGTTATACAGGCAAATGTGCATTGGAGCGTCGCTCATATGCACCCGGCCAGCATGGTCAAAATCGTAAAAAGACTTCGGAATACGGTCTTCAGCTTCGTGCAAAGCAGTCCGCTCGTAGATATTACGGCGTAAGCGAAGGTCAGTTCCATAAGTATTTTCTTATGGCAGAACGCAAGGAAGGCGTTACAGGTACAAACCTTCTCCAACTTTGTGAAAGCCGTTTGGATAATATTGTTTACACCGCAGGTTTCGCAAGCTCAAGAGCACAGGCTCGTCAGCTCGTAAACCATGCTCACTTCACCGTTAACGGTTCTAAGGTAGATATTCCGTCATACCTTGTAAAGCCCGGTGATGTTGTTGCTGTTAAGGATACAAGCAAGTCAACAGATGAATTCAAGAATCTTGTTGAGGCTAATGCTGCTCGTCCTACTTCAAAGTGGCTCGAGGTTAACGCAGACGCTATGACAGCAAAGGTTGTTGCACTTCCCGAAAGAGAAGAGATTGCAACTCCTGTTGAAGAGCATTTAATCGTTGAGTTCTACTCTAAATAATAAATTAGCGTTGCTGGTTTTTTATTTAGCGAAAACAAAACAACTTATTATTAGGAGGCTTTTAGATGATCGAAATTGATAAGCCTAATATCGAAATAGTAGATTTATCTACTCAAGGAAGCAGAAGCGTTGGCAGATTTGTTGTTGAACCTCTTGAGAGAGGTTTCGGCACAACTCTCGGAAACTCAATGAGAAGAGTTCTTCTCTCATCACTTCCGGGCTATGCAATCACTTCCGTTAAGATAGACGGTGTACAACATGAATTTTCAACCATTCCTCATGTAAAAGAGGATGTAACAGAGATTGTTCTTAACCTCAAGAATGTTATTCTCAAGATTCACGATGAAGAGCCTAAGACCCTTTACATTAATGCACAGGGCGAGGGCGAAATCACTGCCGGCGACATTCAGTGCGACAGCAGCGTCGAGATTCTTAACCCGGAGCTTCATCTTGCTTATCTTGATGAGGGCGCTCAGGTTAATATGGAACTTACGGCAGACAACGGCAGAGGATATGTTCCTTGCGACCGTAATAAGCAGATTATGGATTTACCAATCGGTACTATTGCCATTGACTCTATCTATACTCCTGTTCTTAAGGTTAATTACACAGTTGAAAACACCCGTGTAGGACAGCAAACTGATTTTGACAAACTTATTCTCGATGTAGAAACAGACGGAACAATTCCGGCTGATGAGGCAGCTTCACTTGCCGCAAAGATTCTTAACGAGCATCTTAACCTTTTCGTTGACCTTTCCGAGGAAATGGGCAATGCCGAGATTATGGTAGAAAAGGATGATGACGGCAAGGAAAAGGTTCTTGAAATGACTATCGAAGAGCTTGATCTTTCTGTTCGTTCCTTTAATTGCTTGAAGAGAGCAGGAATTAACACAGTCGAGGATTTGATTGGAAAATCCGAAGAAGATATGATGAAAGTTAGAAACCTCGGTCGTAAATCACTTGACGAAGTTATCGGCAAGCTTGATGCTCTTGGTTTCAAACTTAGCAAGGAAGAAGACTAAAGGAGGGAATTTCAATGCCAGGTAGCAGAAAACTCGGTCGTCCTACCGACCACAGACAGGCTATGCTCAGAGGATTGGTTACTTATCTTCTTGAGAACGGCAGAATTGAAACAACCGTTACCAGAGCAAAGGAAGTTCGTGCAATGGCTGAGAGAATGATTTCTCTCGGTAAGGAGAATACTCTTCATTCAAGAAGACAGGCTCTTGCTTATGTTACTAAGGAAGATGTCGTAAAGAAACTTTTTGATGAAATCGCTCCTAAGTACGAAGCAACAAACGGTGGTTACACTCGTATAATTAAAACAGGCCCTCGCAGAGGCGATGCAGCAGAAATGTGCATTATTGAGCTTGTTTGATTAGATAATATTTTCACACCTCGACCGATAAGGTCGGGGTGCTTTTTTGTTGTAAAAGGGGTGCCTATGTGTTATAATAAATTATTATATATAATTTGAGGTTATCTGTATGACTTTATTGGTTTTGGACGGAAACAGTATTATAAACCGTGCCTTTTACGGGATTAAACTACTTACAACAAAGCAGGGCGATTATACCAACGCCGTGTACGGCTTTCTTAATATGATGCTACGCTTTGAGGACATTTGTAAGCCCGATGCCGTGGCTGTTGCTTTTGATTTGCATGCACCCACCTTCCGCCATAAAATGTATGACGCATATAAGGCAGGAAGACACGCTATGCCCGATGAACTTCGCTCACAGATGCCTGTGGTTAAAAACTTGCTTAAACTTCTCGGCATCAAGGTGCTTGAATGCGAAGGTTGGGAGGCTGACGATATTCTCGGTACACTCGCTGAGGCGTGCAGAGAAAAGGGCGATTCCTGCTATCTCGCAACAGGCGACAGAGACAGTTTACAACTCGCTCACGACGGCGTTAAAGTCCTCCTCGCAAGAACTAAATCGACCGATGTTATGGACGAGAAAACTATTTTTGAAACTTATGGAGTCGAGCCTCATGATTTGATTCAGGTCAAGGCTCTTCAGGGTGACAGTTCGGATAATATTCCGGGTGTCAAGGGTATAGGCGAAAAGACCGCTCTTGATTTGATTACACGCTTTAAGACCGTTGACTATATCTATGAGCATATTGATGAAATTGATGTAAAGCCGGGCGTTCGTGCAAAACTTAAAGCAGATGAAGATAATGCTTATCTTTCGCTTAAACTCGGCAAAATTGTCACAGATGCACCCGTCAGTACCGATATTAATGATTACGTTATATCGGGCGGTGACAAAAATGCGGCTGCCGCAGAATTTGTAAGGCTTGAACTTTTCTCTCTCATTGATAAGTTTAATCTTAATTCAAAAGACGCTTTCGCATGCGGAGAAAAAGAAACAGAGATACGAACCGTCACAAGCGAAATTTGCACCGACATTGATTCATTGCTTAGGAAAATCGGAAACAGCGATGTATATGTTTATCCTTTGATTATAGATAATGCAATCAGCGATTTCTATTTTTGCTTTGATGATACGGTAATTGTTTTGCAGTCCGATAATGCAGATTACGAACGCTTTGTTCGCAGTTTTTTCTCAAATAAAGACTGTAAGAAATATACCTATAATTCAAAATATTTGCATAGACTTGCCGCAATTCTCGGAGTTGAATGTGAAAATGTTTGCGGTGATTTGATGCTCAACGCATATCTTTTGAAACCGTCCGATAATAATTATTCGGTCAGCCATTTGGGACTTGAGTATTCGGTGGCTGCTCCCGAATATAAGAACGAACTCGGCTCAACAGATGAAAATGTCGTATCGGCTGCTATGCTGAAGCCTCTGTTTGAAAAAACTAATGAACTTCTACTAGAGGCAGACCAAATTCATCTTCTTAACGAGATTGAACTTCCGCTGGCGAGAGTTCTCGCTAAAATGGAAATCGTCGGATTTTCGGTTGACAGAAACGGTATTAAGGCTTTTTCTTCCAAACTTTCGCAGAGAATCGGCGAACTGACTTCTCTGATTTATGAAATTGTAGGACACGAGTTTAACATTAATTCTCCAAAGCAACTCGGCGTTGCACTCTTTGAAGATTTGGGACTGCCGTGCAAGAAAAAAACAAAGAGCGGATATTCAACAAATGCAGATGTTCTCGAAAGCCTTAGAGACGAAAATCCCGTTATCGATTACATTCTCGAATATCGCACACTGACTAAATTAAAATCCACCTACTGCGACGGTCTGTTAAAGGCTGTTGACTCCGACGGCAGAATTCATACTTCGTTTAATCAGGTGGAGACCAGAACGGGTCGTATCAGTTCGCTTGAGCCTAATTTGCAGAACATTCCGATTCGTACCGAACTCGGCAGAGAAATGCGTAAATTCTTTACGGCGGGCGAGGGCAATACCCTTGTTGACGCCGATTACAGCCAAATTGAACTTCGTGTTTTGTCCGACCTTGCAAATGATGAAAATATGATTAATGCTTTTAACAGCGGTGAGGATATTCATACGATTACCGCTTCTCAGGTATTTAATCTCCCTGTCGAAATGGTGACAAAGCAGATGCGTTCAAGCGCAAAGGCTGTCAATTTCGGTATTGTATACGGTATAGGCGCATTCAGTCTTGCAAAGGATATCGGCGTAACTCGCAAGCAGGCACAGGAATATATTGATAATTATCTTAATACTTACAGCGGCGTGAGAGAATATATGCAGAGGGTTATTGAACTTGCAAGAGACAGAGGTTACAGCGAAACTCTGTTTAAGCGCAGGAGATATTTGCCCGAACTTAACGCATCTAACTTTATGGTGCGTTCGGGAGGCGAAAGAATCGCAAGAAATATGCCTATTCAGGGCACCGCCGCAGATATTATTAAAATCGCAATGATCAGAGTGGATAAGAGAATCACCGAGGAAAAACTTGACGCAAGGCTGATTTTGCAGGTGCATGACGAATTGATTGTCGAGGTCGGTGAAAAGGATGCCGAAAAGGCGTTAAAACTTGTTTGTGAGGAAATGGAAAACGCCTGCAAGATGAAAGTTAAACTAAGAGCGGACGGTAATATCGGAAAGACTTGGTACGATGCACATTGATGTAACTGTTGAAAAAATGAATGAAAGCCATCTTGATGATGTGGCTAAAATAGAAAATGCGTGCTTTGCTCACCCGTGGAGCAGGAAAGACTTAGAGGCTCAACTCAGCATTGATACTTCGCATTTTATCGTTGCCTCCTTAAACGGCAGGGCAGTCGGCTATATGGGACTGCAAATTTTTTCGGGCGAGGGATATGTGACTAATGTTGCCGTCTTGCCCGAATACAGACGACGGGGAATAGCCGAGACTCTTATTGCCGCTCAGATGAAAAACGATATGCGCTTCATCACTTTGGAGGTCAGAAAAAGTAATGCCGCCGCAATAGCCCTTTATGAAAAATCGGGCTTTGAAAATGTCGGCATTCGCCTAAAATTCTATACCGACCCCACCGAGGATGCGGTTATTATGACGAAATATTTTGAGGAACAGTTATGATTGAATTATACGAGACATTGTTCATATTATTGTTTTTGATTTTTGTTGTTATTTTTGGTATATATTTGTTGCCGAGTATCATCATTTATGCAAATTCAACATACCGTAAGGATACGAAAAAATCATTATTTAATGTGCTGAATGATGTTGGCGCACAGGGCGAATATAGAATTTATAAGTATTTAAGACGATATGAAAAATCAGGCTGTAAGTTTTTGTTTAATGTTTATTTGCCTAAAGATGATGAAACAACCGAGGCTGATGTTTTGTTGATTTCTCCGCAGGGCATATATGTTTTTGAAAGCAAAAATTACAGCGGCTGGATTTTCGGAAATGAACGCTATAAAATGTGGACTCAAACCTTGCCTCAGGGAAAAGGCAAAAAAGCTAAAAAAGAAAAATTTCTTAACCCTATTATGCAAAATAAGTTACATATCAGGTGCCTTGCCGAATATTTGCAAGACGATATACCTATGTATTCGGTCATAGTGTTTTCTGAAAGGTGCGAACTTAAAAAGATTGAACTTAATAATTCGTCAGATGCGAAGGTAATAAAAAGAAATCAAGTAAATGAATTAATTAGATCATGCGAGTCTGATGAACGAAAAATAAGTGATGCCAAAATCAATGAGATTTATAATAAATTATATCCGTTGACTCAGTTTGACAATACTCTTAAACAGAAGCATATACAGGATATTAATAACCATATTGATAAACAGAGGAATAATAAATGAAAATTTTAGGAATTGAGTCGTCATGTGACGAGACTGCTGCGGCAGTTGTCGAAAACGGACGAGAGGTTTTATCTAATGTTATAGCAACTTCGCTTGAGGAGCATAAATTGTACGGAGGGGTTGTGCCCGAGATTGCCTCACGCAGACACGCCGAGAGTATCAGCGGCGTTGTCGAGGAGGCGTTAAAGCAGGCTGGTTGCACTATGAATGACATTGATGCTGTTGCCGTTACATATGCTCCGGGACTTATCGGCTCTCTTTTGGTCGGTGTGAGTTTTGCAAAGGGTTTGAGTCAGGCGACAAACACTCCGCTTGTGCCCGTTCATCATCTCAGAGGCCATATCGCTTCTAATTATATTTCCTGTGATATTGAACCGCCGTTTTTGTGCCTTGTTGTCAGCGGAGGTCACAGCCATATAGTAGCCGTTAAATCCTATACCGATTTTGAGGTCATAGGAAAAACCCGTGACGATGCGGCAGGAGAGGCTCTCGATAAGGCGGGCAGAACTATGGGACTCGAATATCCGGGTGGTATCAGTATAGATAAACTTTCTCCGAGCGGAGATGAAAACGCTTTTTCTTTCCCTCACCCCAGAATCCACGACGCACCTTATGACTATTCATTCAGCGGACTGAAAACAGCCGTGATAAATATTATGCATAATGCTTCCCAAAAGGGCGAGGATATTAATGTTGCCGACCTTTCCGCCTCGTTCCAAAAGGCGGTGGTTGACTGTCTGCTTTCAAATTTTGAGACTGCGGCGGAAAACTTTGGGTATAATAAACTGGTGATAGCAGGCGGCGTGTCGGCTAACAGTAAGTTGAGATATGACGCAAGGAAAATGTGCGACCGCCACGGTTGGACTTTGACTTTGCCCGAACTTAAATATTGCGGAGACAATGCCGCAATGATTGCTTCTCAGGGCTATTATGAGTTCGTTTCGGGCACGATTGCAAACGAAAGCCTGAACGCTTACGCCACTATGCCTTTAGACAATATAAAATATTGACAAAAAATTATCAATAGAACGCAGATTAATGTAACAATTTAATGAATTTTGGCGCTTTCTATTGAATTTGATATTAAAAGAAAGTATAATCATACTAACGGACTAGGATATTTTATATAACCTTTTAAGTCCGAATTTGTAAACGACAAAAATGTTAAAGGAGATCAGATTTATGGAATCAAATCTTACTAAAAATCCAACCCTCCTTGCTTGGCTTGACGAGAAAGTAGAACTTCTTAAGCCATCAAAGATTGTGTGGATTGACGGCTCAAAGGAGCAAATCGATGCTCTTAAGGCTGAAGCAGTTGAAACAGGCGAGATGATTAAGCTCAACGAGGAGCTTCTTCCTGACTGCTACCTGCACAGAACAGCAGAAAATGACGTTGCACGTGTTGAAGACCGTACACTCATCTGCACAACCAAGGAAGAGGATGCAGGTCCTACAAACCATTGGATGGCTCCTGATAAAGCATATGAAATGTTATATAAAATTGCTGCCGGCGCTTACGAGGGCAGAACAATGTATATCATTCCTTACTCAATGGGTCCTGTCGGCTCACCGCTTGCAAAAATCGGTATCGAAATTACAGACTCTATCTATGTAGTTCTTAATATGAACATTATGACCAGAGTAGGTAAGAAGGTTCTTGATGTTCTCGGCGACAGCAATGACTGGGTAAGAGGCATGCACTGCAAGTGTAATGTTGACCCTGAAAACAGATGGATTGTTCAGTTCCCTGAGGATAATACAATCATCTCTGTAAACTCCGCATACGGCGGAAATGTACTTCTCGGTAAGAAGTGCTTTGCTCTTCGTATCGCATCTTATCTCGGCAAGAACGAGGGCTGGCAGGCAGAGCATATGCTCATCCTCGGCCTTCAAAAGCCAAACGGAGAAATTAAGTACATCTGTGCAGCGTTCCCGTCAGCTTGCGGTAAGACCAACCTTGCTATGCTTATCCCTCCGGAGGGTTATCTTAGAAAGGGCTACAAGGTTTGGACTGTCGGCGACGATATTGCTTGGATTAAGAAGGGTAAGGACGGCAGACTTTATGCTATCAACCCTGAAAACGGCTTCTTCGGTGTTGCTCCGGGTACAAATATGAAGTCTAACCCGAACGCACTTAAGTCAACCATGAAGGGCACAATCTTTACAAACGTTGCTCATAATCTTGATAATAACACTGTTTGGTGGGAAGGTCTCGATAAGAATCCTCCGACAAACGCAGTCGACTGGAAGGGCAATCCGTGGAACGGTCAAACTTCCACAGAAAAGGGTGCTCATCCAAACTCAAGATTTACTGCTCCTACAGCTAACTGCCCATGCCTTTCTTCAGAATTTGAGAACCCGAACGGTGTTCCGATTTCTGCATTCGTATTCGGCGGCCGTAGAGAGAAACTTACTCCTCTCGTATATCAGTCAAAGAGCTGGAACAACGGTGTATTCGTAGGTTCAATTATGGGCTCTGAGACAACAGCAGCTGCAACAGGCGCTGTCGGCGTAGTTCGTCGTGATCCTATGGCTATGCTTCCGTTCTGCGGTTACAATATGGGTGACTACTGGAAGCACTGGATTGAAATCGGCGAAACTCTCGACGAGGATAAGGCTCCTAAAATCTTTAATGTTAACTGGTTCCGTAAGGATGAGGACGGCAACTTCCTGTGGCCGGGATTCGGTGATAACCTTCGTGTTCTCGACTGGATTATCGACCGTTGCGAGGGCAAGGTAGACGCTCAGGAAACTGCTATCGGCTATCTTCCTTATGCTAAGGATATTAACCTTGAGGGTCTTGATATGACTGAAGAAGATCTTGATAAGATTCTCGATGTTGATAAGGACGCTTGGAACGAGGAACTCAAGGGTGTTGACGAACTTTATGCTAAGTTCGGCGATAAACTTCCTAAGGAACTCGCAGACGAACTTGCTTCCGTTAAGGCCGCACTTAATAAGTAATTAAGTAAAGTTTATAGAATAAAAAATCTCGGTACTTTCATCTGAAGGTATCGAGATTTTTGAGTTATTTATTATTTATTATCTGTTGATTTCCTTGTTGTTCGTTATCTCCAAAATGTAGTCGACACTCACATTGTAATGTTTTGATAGCTTAATCAGTATTTCGGTAGGTATATCCAAATCGCCTCGTTCGTAGTTGCTGTAAACCCTTTGAGAACAGTTTAATATTTCAGCGATTTCTCGCTGTTTTAGGTCGTTGTCCGTCCTCAACTCGTATATTCTTTTATACATTATACCATCTCCATACTGTTATGGTATTAGTATATTATAGCGGATTATCCACTATTGACTTTTAGCGGATAATCCGCTATAATTTTTATATAGTAACAAAAGAGGTGAATTTTATATGGCAAAAATAGTGTATTTTCATATCTTTTGCTGTAAACCTTAATAAAATTCAAATAGTAAAAATTAGTATGCTATAAGGAGAAATGATATGAAACATAAAGAAGTTGAAGTAAAAGAGAAATTTAATCAAGTTGAAATGGATAAAAATGAAAACTTGAAAAAGAAAAAAATTAAAAAAGTTATATTGATTTGTGTATGCATAATTATAGGAGTATATTTACTTCTTTTAGCAATTGTGATGTTTACACCGTCGTCCGGTGACGAAACAAGTGTCACAAGCAGTTCAAGTAAATGGATAAAAAGTGATTCAGAATTAATAGAAGGTTCTAATTTATACTATTACTATAAAGAAACACCTCAGAATTTCATTGATGAGATTAATAAAAATTTTTCACTTCTCGCAAAAAACAATGGCATTAATGTAAGTTCATATAATAAGAGTCAATTATTTTCGATAACAAATACTACTAATAATCCAAATAATGTTACGACATATACTTGTTCGTTTGGTACATCACAGATATGTGGTTTTTATCTTGATTCTACTGATGATGGAATAATACAAATAAGAACCGGAGTATGCATTAACGCCTTGGTTGACGCAGGTATCACTGATGTAAGCGTTGTTTATGGATACAATGCTTTGGAAATAACAACTGCGTTGGTAAATTGCGCCGTTATTGATGAGGATAAGGCAGACGAAGTGTATGATGATTTATATGCATATCTAAAAGACGGAAAGACAGATTTTTATATAAACGGTTTAGCTGTTCACGGAAGCTTAGATTCAAGTACTAATATACAGCAATTTACAATTATTAAAATTGATGAAGATAAATATAATTATTCTATTGATAAAAGTCTTAACCCGGTAAAGTTGGAGTATTGAAAAGCAAATTTCATTTATGTACGCCCGATTGGGGCGACTGATAACAAAACCGCTTGGCTGTTTCAGCCAAGCGGTTTTTCGTATATAATGCCTATTATTTCACTACTCTGTAAAGTGCATAATCCTCGCTTTCAAAAACGAGGGCGTAGCCGTCGTTATTTGAAATTTGGGAATAAAGCGGAGCTTCGGTATTCAGGTCAACTATTGCATAGTTAAAATCGTATTTATCAAATACCTGTTTGAAATATACATTTCCTGTTTTCACATCAAAGTATTCCGTGAGGTAATCAAAGTCATTGTTTGCTTCCTCAACGAATGAGTCTGCTCTCTGGTCGATGTAGGTTTTGTATCCCTTGAATTCAAGATAGCCGCCGGAATTAAAGCCGTTAAACAGTCGCAGTTCGTCTACCGGATTTTCTTTTATATCCGCATCCATTGCGTAAATAACTTCGTCAAGGCTCTCGTTTGCGCCACCTTTTTTTACATACTCGTTTACATCAATTCCGAATCCGACAAATGAGTAAATAAGTATTCCGAAAACCAAAATACATAATAGCGTTACCAAAAGCGGAACATTGTTTTTCTCATTCTTTTTCGGCTTTGCCTTAGCCTTTTCGTTCATTTTTATAATATAGCCGATAATGTCAATATCGTTGAGATAATATATTACGGCAGGTACTGCGGCAATCATAAAGTATGCGCCCAGTTTTCTGTATACCATCATCATTGCACCTGTACCTATGGAAAGGAGCACAAATCTCGGTGTTGTTTTTCCGCTCTTGTGAATAAGATAGCAGGCGATAATCAACACGGGAATTATAAACATGAATAAGTCGCCGGGGTTCTTAGACAAAACTACGGGCTTTAACTCGTTGATTGAACTGTTTACCTTGTCGCCGATAGAGGTGGTAAAAATAAATGACAGTCCCTTTATTCCGTAGGGAGTAATCATTCCGCAGGGTATCATAATCAACGCCGTGATTATCAGCGGCAATATTTTACAGCAGGAAACGGATTTGCCTTTTATCTTTATCGGCAGAGCGTTTGCAAGATACGGGAGAAGAAATATAAAAAGCATCGTCCACATTGAAGCGTGCAGATTTACAACAGCCACGGACAGTATAGGCAGTGCGATAAGGTGCTTTATTTTGCCGTCTTTTATATATTTTTCAAGGCAGATAAGTTCAAATAAAATTATGCAGTAAGTGAACACTTGCGGCCTTGTTACAAAAAATGACGACATAGACGCACACGTGAGCAAACTTGCAATAGATGAACGAATCGAATTGTTTGTCATCATCATACACAGTTTATACATCAAACCTGCGAAAACGAGCATGGCAAGCATTACGATTAACAGTGGACCGATAACCCCAAGGAAGTCATACGCCTTGTAATAAATTATATCGGACAGCCACTGCTGGACGACCAAATCCATATTGCTGTGGATTGTCAAAAAATCCTTTGTTGGTATGCCGTTTTTGCATATGTATTCGCCGGTTTTGATTATCCAATATGTATCGTTATCGAGCGAGGTTTTAACCCATAGCACCGATAAAAAGGGAACAAAGGGAATCAGCCTCAGCGCAAGGCGTATCCACTTGTTCTCCGTTATTTCTTTAGGTAATCTCTTATCCATAATTCCTCCGTTGTTTTTTACATAATATATATTGATTATATCTTATGTTTTGTGAAAAATCAATAAGAGTATGCACATGTAATAAAAATATAATAATAATTATTATCTCTTGCACATTTTATTATTATTTGATACAATATAACGGAGAACAAATAAAGGAGTTAGTGATATGGATTTATCATCTAAAAAAGAGCTTGAGATATATGCCACAAAAATCCGTATGGGCATAATTGAGGGCACTTATAATGCAAAAGCCGGACATCCGGGCGGCTCTCTTTCGTCGGCTGACCTTTTCGCTTATCTTTATGATAAGGAAATGAGATACAGAGCTGACGAACCGAAATGGGAGGACAGAGACAGATTTGTTCTTTCAAAGGGTCACTGTGCACCGGGTCTTTATGCGGCGTTGGCTTATAAAGGATTTTTCCCGGTAGAGGATCTTAAGACGCTTCGCCATATCGGCAGCTATCTTCAGGGTCACCCTAATATGAATACCGTTCCCGGAATCGATATGAGCACAGGCTCTCTCGGTCAGGGCGTAAGCGTTGCCGCAGGTATGGCTAAAGCGGCAAAGTATATGAATAAGGACATTAATGTTTACACTCTTCTCGGTGACGGCGAGATAGAAGAGGGTCAGGTTTGGGAAGCATTTATGTTTGCCAAGCAGTACAATCTTGATAATCTCTGTGTAATTATCGACTGTAACGGACTTCAGATTGACGGCCCTTGCAGTGAGGTTATGTCAGCGGAGCCCATTGATGAAAAGATTAAAGCATTCGGCTTTGATTATACAGTAATCGACGGAAATGATTTTGACGCTATCGAGAGTGCTTTTGATAAGTTCCATAAGTCCGATAAGCCGTTTGCAATTATAATGAAAACAGTTAAGGGCAAGGGCGTGTCATATATGGAAAACCAGGTAGGCTGGCACGGAAAAGCACCTAACGAGGAAGAATATAACATAGCTATGGCGGAACTTGGCGCCGTACTTAAGGAATTGGAGGCGTAATAATGAGCGAGGTTAAATGTATTGCTACCCGTGACAGTTACGGAAATGCACTTAAGGAACTTGCTGCTGAGGGAGCGGATAAACTCGTTGTTCTTGACGCAGATCTTTCGGCAGCCACAAAGACAGGTATTTTTAAGAAGGAATATCCAAACCAACATTTTAACTGCGGTATCGCAGAGGCAAATATGATGTGCGTTGCAGCAGGTATGAGTACTATGGGACTTGTTCCGTTTGCTTCATCGTTCGCAATGTTTGCCGCAGGCAGAGCCTTTGAACAGGTTAGAAATTCAATCGGCTATCCGCATCTTAATGTTAAAATCGGAGCAACTCATGCCGGAATCAGCGTAGGCGAGGACGGCGCAAGCCATCAGTGCTGTGAAGATTTCGCACTTATGCGTTCTATCCCGGGTATGGTTGTTATATGTCCGGCTGATGATGTCGAGGCTCGTCAGGCAGTTAAGGCGGCGTATAATTATGAGGGCCCCGTGTATCTCAGATTCGGCAGACTTGCCGTTCCGGTATTTCACGATGATAATTATAAGTTTGAAATCGGTAAAGGCGAACTCGTAAAAGAGGGCAAGGATGTTACGATTATAGCAAACGGTCTTATGGTGGCGGAGGCTATCGAGGCGGCAAAGACACTTGCAGAGCAGGGAATAGACGCAGAAGTTATTAATATCGCAACTATTAAGCCTCTTGATGAGGAACTTGTAATCGCTTCCGCACAAAAGACAGGCAAGGTTGTAACCGTTGAAGAGCATAATATTATAGGCGGTCTCGGCGAGGCGGTTTGCTCGTGCCTCAGTGAAAAGTGCCCGACTTCCGTTAAGAGAATCGGCGTAAATGATGTGTTCGGCCACAGTGGACCGGCTAAAGATTTGTTAAAGCAGTTCGGTCTTTCCGCCGAAAATATCACTAAGACAGTGCTTGAATTCGTAAAATAGTACAGTATATGTTATAGGTAAATAAAAATATTGATAAATATTTCACAAATTATGATTTTTTATTGATTTATCATATATTTTGCTATATAATATATTCGTTAAAAATTCAAAAAGGAGAATTGAAATGGAAGCATTAAATAAAAAAACTATCGAAGATATTGATGTTAAGGGCAAAAGAGTTCTTGCCCGTTGCGATTTTAATGTACCGCTTAAGGACGGAGAAATTACAAACGATAAGAGAATCGT
>UQPH01000013.1 GCA_900542875.1 uncultured Eubacterium sp.
TCTTCCGACCATTAAGTATCTTATGGAGCATGGCGCAAAGGTTATTCTTTGCTCACATCTCGGCAGACCTAAGGGAGAATATAAGCCGGAGTTCAGCCTTGCTCCCGTTGCAAAGAAACTTTCAGAGTATCTCGGCGTTGAGGTTAAACTTGCAGAGGATCCTGAGGTTGTAGGTGAAAATGCAAAGAAACTTGCAGCAGAGCTTAAGGACGGCGAGGTTATGCTTCTTGAGAATGTTCGTTTCAGAGCTGAGGAAACAAAGAACGAGGAGAACTTCTCCAAGGAACTTGCTTCTCTTGCAGATATTTTCGTAAACGATGCATTCGGCACAGCACACAGAGCACACTGCTCAACTACCGGTGTTGCTGCATATCTTCCCGCAGTTTGCGGCTTTCTTATCCAAAAGGAAATTAAGTTTATGGGCGGCGCACTTGCTAACCCGAAGAGACCTCTCGTTGCCATTCTCGGCGGTGCAAAGGTGTCGGATAAAATCGGCGTAATCTCAAACCTTATCGACAAGTGTGATACTATCATTATCGGCGGCGGTATGGCTTATACATTTATGAAGTATCTCGGCCATTCAATCGGTACTTCTCTTCTTGAGGCTGATTGGATTGAAAAGGCAGGCGAGATGATGGCTGACGCTAAGGCTAAGGGCGTTAACTTCCTTATCCCGGTTGATAATAAGGTAGGTAAGGAATATGATGAAAATACCGAATCCAAAATCGTAAGTTCCGACGAAATTCCCGACGGCTGGATGGGTCTTGATATCGGTCCTAAGTCGATGGAGATTTTCTGTGACGCTATTAAGGGCGCAGGTACGGTAATTTGGAACGGTCCTATGGGTGTTTCCGAGTGGGATAACTTTGCAGCAGGTACAATCGCAGTTGCAAATGCGGTTGCAGAGTCGGGCGCAGTTTCAATCATCGGCGGCGGCGACAGCGTAGCAGCTGTTACAAAGCTCGGCTTTGCCGATAAGATGAGCCATATCTCAACAGGCGGCGGTGCTTCTCTCGAATTCCTCGAGGGCAAGGAACTTCCGGGTATTGCGGCTCTTCAGGATAAAGACTAAAATTCTTTTATAAAAAAGAGGTAATATATTATGAATAAAGCAGTAAGAAAAGCAGTTATCGCAGGTAACTGGAAAATGAATAACACACCTGCTCAGACAACAGCTCTCATTAACGAAATGAAGCCGCTCGTTGCTGACGCAGATTGCGAGGTTGTACTTTGCGTACCTTTCGTTGATGTTCCGGCAGCAGTTGAGGCAGCTAAGGGTTCAAATATTAAAATCGGCGCAGAGAATGTTCACTTTAAGGACAGCGGTGCTTTCACCGGTGAGGTTAGCGCAGATATGCTTCTTGAACTCGGCGTTGAGTATGTTGTAATCGGTCACAGCGAGAGAAGAACTTACTTCGGCGAAACCGATCAGACAGTTAACCTTCGTACTCTTAAAGCACTTGAAAAGGGACTTAAACCAATCATTTGCGTCGGTGAAACTCTTGAGCAGAGAGAACTTGGTTATACAGAGACTCTCCTCAAGTTCCAAACAAAGATGGCTCTTACAAATGTAACTGCAGAGCAACTTAAAAATGTTATTATCGCTTACGAGCCTGTTTGGGCTATCGGTACAGGCGTTACCGCTACCGCAGACCAGGCAGACGAGGGTAACGGCTATGTTCGTGCCGCTATCGCAGAGGCTTACGGCGACGAGGCTGCACAGGGTGTTACAATTCAGTACGGCGGCTCAATGAATGCAGGCAATGCAGATGAACTTACATCAAAGGAGAATGTAGACGGCGGTCTTATCGGCGGTGCTTCTCTTAAGGCTCACGACTTCTCTGTAATCGTTAAAGCAGCATCTAAATAATTAAAATTTAAGCGTGTGGATTTATCTGCACGCTATTTTAGAATACTAATATAAGTATGAGGCATTCAAGAAGTAGGCTGAATTTCGTTTTCTTGCGAAGGAAGATGTATGTTGATACCTCGACTGAGCAAAAAACGAAAAACGCTTTGCCGACTTTGTAAAATTAAAATATGCTAAGCGTGGTTAAGCTTGCTTATCGGATGCCAAAGGAGATAATTAAAATGAAAAAAACTAATGTTTTATGCATAATGGATGGCTTCGGCCATAATAAAAATGACTACGGTAACGCTGTTGCCGCAGCAAAAAAGCCTAACATTGATATGCTTATGTCAAAGTACCCTTATACCTATATCGGTGCATCGGGTCTTAGTGTAGGACTTCCCGACGGTCAGATGGGTAACTCCGAGGTAGGTCATACAAATATGGGCGCAGGCAGAGTTGTTTATCAGGAACTTACCCGTATAACAAAGGCTATCGATGACGGTGAATTTTTTGAAAATGAGGCTCTTGTTTCTGCTGTTAAAAAATCTGTGGAATCGGGTAATGCTCTTCACATTATGGGTCTTTTGTCCGACGGCGGCGTTCATTCGCATATCAATCATATTTTCGCACTTGTTGAGCTTGCAAAGAAACTCGGTCAAAATAAGGTTTATCTTCATTGCATTATGGACGGCAGAGATGTTCCTCCTACTTCCGGTAAGGATTATGTTGCCGAGGCTCAGGCAAAGATGAACGAAATCGGCGTTGGTAAGGTCGCAACCGTTATCGGCAGATATTACGCTATGGATAGAGACAATAACTGGGATAGAGTTAAAAAGGCTTACGATGCTTTGGTTTTCGGTGAGGGTGTTCAAAATACAGACCCTGTCGCCGCTGTCGAAAAGAGTTATGAAACCGTAGACGGCGACGGAAAGAATCTTACCGATGAGTTCATTCTTCCGACCGTTACACTCGAAAATGAGGGCAGAATTTCTGAGGGCGACTCCGTTGTGTTCTGTAACTTCCGCCCCGATAGAGCCAGAGAAATTACCCGTACTTTCGTTGACCCCGATTTTAGCGGCTTTGACAGAAAGTATTTCCCTGTAAATTATGTTTGTATGACTCAGTATGACGCTACTATGCCGAATGTTGATGTTGCGTTTAAGCCGCAGTCGCTTAAAAATACTTTCGGCGAGTATCTTGCAAATAACGGTATGACCCAACTTCGTATCGCCGAAACCGAGAAATATGCTCATGTAACTTTCTTCTTCAACGGCGGCGTTGAGGCTGTAAACGAGGGCGAGGACAGAATCCTTGTTCCGTCTCCAAAGGTTGCGACTTATGACCTTAAACCCGAAATGTCCGCTTATGAGGTAAGCGAAAAACTTAATGCCGCAGTTCGTTCCGGTAAGTATGATGTTGTTATCGTAAACTTTGCAAACTGCGATATGGTAGGCCATACAGGCGTGTTCGATGCCGCAGTAAAGGCTGTTCAGGCTGTGGATGAATGTGTCGGCTCGCTCTATCAGGCTGTGCTTGATAACGGCGGTACTCTCTTTGTAACCGCAGACCACGGTAACGCAGACCAGATGAAAGAACCCGACGGTTCACCGTTCACCGCCCATACTACTAATGAAGTTCCGTTTATAGTATGTAATTGCGGCGATGTTAAACTTATGGACGGCGGTAAACTTTCAGATATAGTTCCTACTATGCTCGATGTTATGCATATGCCTCAGCCCGAGGAAATGACAGGCCATTCATTGATTATTAAATAATATAACGCCTCCCTTAAAAGGGGAGGCGTTGAGATTTCTATTGCCCTCATTTTGTTAATTTTGCACAAGTCTGTCATAAAATTGTAACTTGATTTGTTAACAAAAAATTAATTTTACTCTTGAAAATAGGTTTAATATATGTTATCATATTTCGGTAAATATGGGTGTATTGCGTCAATTTGTCCGAAAACTCTCTCGGCGTGTAAGAGTTTTGCTCTTGGTCAGGCATGATAAAACATTTTGTTCGGTTGCACCGCTTACTTATTCCTTATTTCTATATTTTGGGGAAAATATTTTTATGGAGGAAATTTAGATGAAAAAAATGTTTAAGAAATCTATCGCAATGCTTATTACAGTTCTTATGGTTATTTCGGCTATGCCATTCACAGCTATAACTGCATTTGCCGATACTGCAAGTGATAAAGCATATATTCAGGAGAATTATAAAAACGGTGCTCCTGAGTATGCAACAACTACTGCAACATATTCTAATACTCTTTCTAATCATTCTGATTATATGAAGAACATTATTGTTTCAGGTAATTATGGTCAGCGAGCAAATGATACTTATGATCAATTTGATTCAACAACAAATAGGTTTAATTTTGCTTCTCATGGTGTTGACAGTCTTGTCGCTATTTATGATACCGATAATGCAGATATTAGAATTCCGGTTGCTGTTGAAGCAAAAGAAGGTAACGCAGGTAATAACGTTAATATTTATGTTGGATTTGATCATGTATCATTAGATAATGGCGGTCAGTTTTCATTAGGTAATTCTACATGGAAGAGAGCTAATAGTTGGACTGACTACTATGATAATAATGATAACTCTCATGATTTTTCATCCGATAGAAACGGTAATGTTGATAGAGCTGAAAATACTGCTAATGGTCGTTTCTTAATTGTTAAACGCAATTGGGCTGGTGGTCAATCACAAGAATCTAAGCAGTGGAAAAACTATATTAAGTTTACTCCTGATTCTGCTTTTAACAATAATTATTATGCGTCATTAACTACACTTCAATACAATGTACAGTTTGATGCAACCTTGAATTGGACAACATGGGGAAGTTCATCGAATTATAATAAGAGTACAGCAGGTGCTAGTGTTAACTATAAAGTTATTAACTATGCTCCTCTTAAAAAAATCATGAACAGCCAGGAGTTAAAGGATACTTTTGAAAAGGTTTCTGCTAACGAAAGCAATTATAATTCGGCTGATGTTGCTAAGTATTATGCAGCCGTAGCAGCTCTTTTCAGATTCCACCTTACAAATGGTCTTACAGTTGATACAGTTTCAACAAAGGCAGCTGAAATGAAGTCTTTGGTTGATAACTACAACGCTGTTAAGGATATTAAGGAAAATCCTAAACATACTTATACTTTTTTAAAGACTAATGGTGAAAAAGTTACTTTTGAGGCTAAAGATGATTCAACAGCTTATTCGTGGGCAGTGACAGAAGGTAATGTTCCTAACACAAAAAGTACTGATAAAAAGCCATTTAATGATAGCCAGCACAAGTGGACAGAGTATACTTGGCCGACTACTGCAACTAATTATACATTTACAGAAGTAGGCACTGATAAGTTTGAACAACATAATATTGAGCATGGTAAATGCACGATATGCGGATATACTGCATTTGACCTTACTGCATATAATGCAGCAAGAACTGTTTTATTTAACAGACTTTCGCATGATAAAGATAAGTACACAGAAGAGTCTTTTGCCAAATATCAGGATGCAGTTAAACCTTATACTGGCGAGCAATCATTTAATTCTCAGGACGAAGTAAACGCTGCTACTGCCGCAATCATTTCTGCCGATGTTCTTCTTCAAAAGAAGAACGTTACAATTACCTTTGTTGTACAAAAAGAGGAGGACGGCACATTTACAGAAACACCGACACCTGCTGAATGGGGTCAAAGTGTAAATCTTGACACAAAGAGCAATTATGTATCAAAGTGGACAATTACCGTAAATGGCGTAACCTCTAAGATAGATTCTAATGCTACGGATATCGACCATATTGCAACAGAGGACGCAAAAATCACCGCTTACGTATCAAACGATGAGTCTGATACTGTTAAGTATTCTAAGGTTACTTTCCTTGGTAAGAACAGCGCAGTTGTAGGTATTAAATATGTAGCTGCCGGTAAATCATTCAGCACCTCAGGTGTTCCTGTTCCTGTAATTCCGTTCTATGAGGACGGTCAGTGGGACAAGGCTGAAATCACAGCAGACGGTTCCGACATTACAGTAAGAGCAACTTATGTTCCAAAAGCCGGAGACGAGAAAAAGTGCGGTATTCACTTTAACGGTGATACAAAGTACTATAACTATGACAGTTATGTATATCTCTTCAATGCAGACAAGAGCAAGAAGTATGCTATGTATTCAGATGCTGCATGCGAAAATCTTATCACATACTTTGACGGCGTAGACTTCTATGCTCCTCGCCGTGACAATCTTTACATTAAGGAAGTTACCGACACTTCCGCAATGACTGCAACAATCGGCTTTACCGGTTCTTACAAGCAGGATACAACATCATCATTTAATGTTAAGTTCTGGCTTCCCGAGGGTGCAACTCTCGTTGAGACAGGTGTTGATTTGGTTGCAAAGTTCCCTAACGGAACAGTAAAGAGCGCTCACGACAGAGCTACAAAGTTCAGCGAGCGTAACGAGTATACATACTCCGCTAAGTTTGGCGACAGCAAAAAGACAATCGAGTTCAAGCCGTATCTCACATATAAGAAAGGCGACACAACAACAACAGTTTACGGTACTTCACAGACCGTAGAGTATTAATTGAGGGAGGATAATATAATGGCAAAGTTTGAATCACCCGAGATTAATGTAGTATTGTTCTCGGACTCAGAGGTTATTACCACATCGACCGGCGGTTATTCCGAAAACGAAAATGAAGGCAATCATACCGGTTGGTCATATAACTCAGTTACCGGCGGCGCCGACGGCGATTTCCCGCTCTAATAAAAAAATTCAGCTCCTCACCCGAGGAGCTGTTTTTTGTTTCCCTTGCAAAGGGGAGCGTTGAGATTCCTATTGCCTCCCCGTCCGAACTTACGTTTATACTTGACACTAATGTTCAATTATTATATAATTGTTATCGGATAAGGAAAACTACCAAAAACGGTAGGCGGTTAATAATGCCCTCAAATGGGGGTGTTGCCCATGGAACAATTTGCATATATAATACTCGTATTAGTATTTGCAACCGGTTACATATTGGCTCTTAAAAAGAAATAACCGCCCGAAGCCTAGTTAACTTGAGCGGTTGTTTCTTACAACTATTCTTGATAAGAGGGCTAACCGTCTATCGGCAAGTTCCTTATCTATTTTTATTATAGTCAAATAATATGGATTTGTCAACACCTATCGTAAACAAGATTTTTACGCCTCCCTTAAAAAGTGCGGCTTAATTTTTAGAAGAACGCAATTCGAGTCTGTTAACATAACATTAACAATATCAAATTAAAATTTCCTATTGCAATATTGAACTCTATGTTGTAAAATTAAAGAAAAAGGGGTTTTATTATGTCACAGGTTTATACTCTCACATCACCGAGAAACGAGAATGTTTTTATTCATGTTATGCCGGGTCACTTTATTTCGGCTAACAATCATATTAACTATTATGTCGGAACATCGGACATTAAGCACAATATCAAGGTTTCGTCCGATGCGGCAAAACTTATGGCAGAATATTATATTAAAAACAGCATTGATGTAGATACCGTGCTTTGCCTTTACGAAACTCAGGCACTCGGCGCATATCTTGCAGAGCAACTTGCAGAGCCCACCATGCTCTCTCCGAATCCCGACAGCACCGTTTATGTTGTCGGAAGCGAATATGACGCAGCTGGAAATCTCATCTTCCGTGATAATCTTCGCCGAATGATTTACGGCAAGAACGTACTTATTCTTATCTCTTGTATCACCTCCGGTCGAACCGTTGAGCGTGCTACCGAGAGCGTAAAGTATTACGGCGGAAAGGTTGCAGGCATTTCCTCGGCATTTTCAATGCAGAGCAAAATTAACGGCGTGCCGGTTGACACACTGTTTTCAACCTCCGATATTCCGGGATATATCTCATATCCCTCTCACGATTGTCCGCTGTGCCAAAAGGGAGTTGCGGTTGATGCAATAAGCAACGGCTACGGATATTCAAAGATATAGTATTGACAAATTATAATTTTTTGTTATAATATATTTACTGAAAATTAAACAGTACCCTTAAAGACTGCGAAGCAGAAAAAGACCTTATGTCGGCGTCAGAGAGTCGGTGGACGGTGTGAACCGACGGAAGATATATGGTGTATAACTCCCTGCCGAGTCGCCGTACCGAATAGAAATTAATAGGTGCGAGCCGTGTAACTGCGTTATCGGTTGAGACATTGATAGATGTCAAAGGGCGGCATTTGCTGCTGAAATAGGGTGGTACCGCGTATATTACGCCCCTATACTTAACAGGTGTAGGGGATTTTTTATATCCTTTGCACACATTGAAAGGAGAACTTAAAATGAACGAAGGTTACAAAAAGTATGTCGGCTTCAAGCCGATTGACATTCCGGACAGACAGTGGCCGAACAAGCAGATTACAAAGGCACCGATTTGGTGCAGCGTTGACCTCAGAGACGGCAATCAGGCACTCGTTGACCCGATGAATTTGGAGGAAAAACTCGAATTTTTTAAGACGATTATCGATGTCGGAATTAAGGAAATCGAGGTGGGTTTCCCGTCTGCGAGCGAGACGGAATACGAAATTTTGAGAACACTTATTGACGGCGGATATATCCCAGATGATGTTACGATTCAGGTTTTGGTGCAGGCGAGAGAGCACCTTATCAAAAAGACCTTTGAGGCTATTGACGGTGCTAAAAATGTTATCGTGCATTTTTATAATTCAACCTCGACTCTTCAGAGAAAGGTTGTATTTAAGACCGATATGGACGGCGTAATCGACATTGCCGTTAACGGCGCAAAGTTAATTTATGAGCTTACCGAGCAAGAGAAAAAGCGTAATCCCGATATGAATATTCGCTTTGAATATTCTCCCGAGTCATTCACAGGCACCGAGATGGACAACGCTGTTGAAATTTGTCGCAGAGTTATGGAGGAACTCCATATCACAAAGGAAAATCCGATTATACTCAACCTGCCCTCAACCGTTGAAGGTTCTACTCCAAACGGCTATGCAGACCAGATAGAATATTTCTGCCGTCATTTGCCGAACAGAGAAAATGCGATTATTTCGCTTCATCCTCACAATGACAGAGGCACGGGCGTTGCCGCCGCAGAACTCGGACTTCTTGCAGGTGCAGACAGAATTGAGGGTACTCTTTTCGGAAACGGCGAGCGTACGGGCAATGTTGACTTGGTTACGCTTGCACTTAATATGTGGACTCAGGGCGTCGATCCGAAACTTGATTTCCATAACATTAACGATATTAAAGAAGTTTACGAGCGTTGCACAAAGATGAGTGTTCCGCCTCGTCAGCCGTATGCAGGCGAACTTGTGTTTACCGCATTTTCGGGCTCACACCAGGACGCTATTAATAAGGGCAAGATTTATATGGACGAGAGCCGCTCCGACTTGTGGGAAGTACCGTATCTGCCTATCGACCCGGCAGATGTCGGCAGAGAATACGAGCCGATTATTCGTATTAATTCTCAGTCGGGCAAGGGCGGCACGGCATTTATTCTTGCAAACAACTATGGCATTAAGATGCCTAAGGCTATGCATCCCGAATTCGGTGCAGTGGTTCAAAAAGCGTGCGACGAGAAGGGCAAGGAACTTACTGCCGATGAAATTTTTGACTTGTTCCAAAAGGAATATAGAAATGTAAACGGTCCTTACAGACTTGCAAACTATAAAATTACTGAGGAGAAAAACGAGGAAGAGTACCTTACAAAGGTTCATTTCAGCGGTACTCTTAAGTACAAGGATAATGAACCGGTAGTCATAGAGGGCGTTGGCAACGGTCCTGTTGCGGCATTCTGTGACGCTATGAACAAGACTCCGCTCAGGGAATATCAGTTTATTGATTACGATGAGCATGCTATCTCTGTCGGCTCGGATTCAAAGGCTATCAGTTACATTCATCTTAAAACGCCGCAGGGCAAGGATATATTCGGTATCGGCGTAAGCCATAATATCGGCTACGCTTGTATGAAAGGTATCATCTGTGCTATTAACCGTGACCAAAAGGACACAATGCGTGACGATACAATGCCGGGCATATTTGATGTTTGCTAATGGAGGAAAAAATGAAGAATTATAAAATTACCGTATTAAAAGGTGACGGAATCGGACCCGAAATAGTTGACGAATGTATTAAGGTTTTGGACAAGGCGGGGGAGAAGTTCGGTTTCAAATTTGATTATAACTATCAACTCCTCGGCGGTTGTGCCATTGATGCAACGGGCGTTCCTTATCCCGAAGAAACCGCAAAGGCTTGCAAGGCGAGCGACGCAGTGCTTCTCGGTGCAGTAGGCGGACCAAAGTGGGACAGTCAGCCGGGTAACAACAGACCCGAAAAGGGACTTCTTGCAATTCGTGAGGATTTGGGCCTTTTTGCAAATCTTCGTCCGGCAAAGATTTTTGCTCCGCTTAAATCCGCTTCTCCGATTAAAGAGGAGATTATCGGTGACGGCTTGGATATTCTTATCGTTCGTGAACTTACAGGCGGTATATATTTCGGCGATCGTGGAACATATGAGGAAAACGGAGTTGTCGGCGCATACGATACAGAGAGATATACATATCCCGAGATTAAGCGTATTGTTAAAGCAGGATTTGAATATGCTATGAAAAGGGAAAAGAGACTTACTTGCGTTGATAAGGCTAATGTGCTCGACTCATCAAGACTTTGGAGAAAGATTATGGAGGAGACGGCAAAGGATTATCCCGAGGTTGAGGTTTCTTATATGTATGTTGATAACTGTGCTATGCAACTTGTGCGTAATCCTAATCAGTTTGACACTATCGTTACATCAAATATTTTCGGCGATATTCTCTCCGACGAGGCTTCTATGATAAGCGGTTCAATCGGTATGCTTGCTTCCGCTTCTCTCGCAGAGGGAACGTTCGGACTCTATGAGCCTATTCACGGCTCCGCTCCGGATATCGCAGGTCAGGGCAAGGCTAATCCGCTTGCAACTATTCTTTCGGGTGCAATGATGCTCCGCTATACTTTTGGCGAAAGCGAGGCGGCAGACGCCATAGAAAAGGCTGTTGATGTCGCTCTTACTAAGGTGAGAACTCCCGATATTTACGAGGACGGCTTTGAGGCTGTAAATACTCAGCAGATGGGCGATACGGTAGCGTCTCTGCTGTAAAATAAACTAAATAACATAAAAAACTCACTCTTTCTGCTTATTGGATTGAGTGAGTTTTTGTTATGCGTGTTAATTTTTTCTTAGTTTCTTTTCAATTCGTATTGCGGTCGGAGTTATCGCAAGCCCTGCCTGCGAGGTTTCTCTCAGGCATGTTGGTATTGAGCAGCCTATCGAGTACATAGAGTCGATTACCTCGTCAATCGGTATTACGCTTTTTATCCCCGACAGTGCCATTTGCGCTGCGACTGCGGCATTCGTTGCTCCTGCCGCATTTCGCTTTATGCATGGTACTTCTACCAGTCCTGCAACCGGGTCGCATACAAGTCCCAGCATATTCTTCAGCGCAAGAGCGGCGGCGTTTGCTATGCAGTCGTTGCTGCCGCCCTCAAGATATGCGAGTGCTCCTGATGCCATAGCCGATGCTGTGCCTATTTCTGCCTGGCATCCGCCCTGAGCACCGCTGATAGATGCGTTTTGCGCTATGACATTTCCGATTCCCGAGGCGGTGAATAATGCTTTAATCAGTTTGTCCTCGTCAGTACCGAATATATTTTCGTACGCTATAAGTACACCCGGGATAATACCGCAACTTCCTGCCGTAGGTGCGGCAACTATTCTCTTCATACACGCATTACTTTCCGCTGTCTTTACAGCATACTCAACTGCACTCGATAAAAAATCGCCGAGGAGATTTTTATCGTGTTTTTCGTTGTATTTTTTCAGCAATTCGCCTGCACCGCCTGTCATTTTGCCCGAGGATACTGCGTCTTTGTCATATTCGGTGACCGTTTGTTTCATAACCGAATACATTTTTTTCATATCCTTAAAGGTTTCTTTTTTTGACAAAAGCGTTTCACTGACCTGCTCGTCTAATACGACCTGCCAAATTTCGCATTTTTCCTTTTTGCATATATTCAAAATTTCTTTTACAGAATTGTACGGCATATTTATTCCTTCTTATTTTCCGAGATATGACACCTTCATTATTCCGTCTAAATCTCTGATGTCATTTAATGTCTTGTTCTCTATTTCTTGATCGCATTCCGCTATGAGTACGGAATTTTTGCCTCTCGACGCTCTGTATAGATGCATCTGTGCTATGTTGATTTTCGCCTCAAACAGTACTTTTGATACTTTTGCAACCATTCCCGGAACATCCATATTGCTTGCAATCAGGGTAGGGTAGTCTCCTGAAATATTTGCAGGCAGTCCGTCAATTTGCGCTATGTTTATGATTGAGCCGCCGAGAGATTCTCCGATTACTTCCAGTTCCTTGCCGCTTTCGCCTGTAAGTTTCAGCAGTACGGAGTTCGGGTGTGCCTCTTTCAGTTTTGCTTCGCCTATTGTAAATTTAAGTCCCTGAGTCTTTGCGATTTCAAACGAATCGGGTATTCTCGCATCGTCAGGTGTCATTCCGAGCAGTCCCGCAACTATTGCCTGCGGAGTTCCGTGTCCTTTTCCCGTGAGCAAAAATGAGCCGTAAAGCTCAATGTCCGCAGTCACTATTTTTTCGCCCATCAGTTTGCGGCAGACATAGCCTATTCTTACTGCTCCTGCGGTGTGCGAACTCGAGGGTCCGACCATAACGGGTCCGAGTATTTCAAATATATTCATATGATTTCTCCCGACAAATATAAAGGCGGCGGTACGAAAGCACCGTCGCTCTTTATTATCATAATACATATTCGGTCAATTTTCAATACCTATTTGTCAGACTTCTTCTTTTCTCTGAGTCCCTTGAAAAAATCGGAGAGCATCTCTCTTGCCTCATCTTGCATAACACCCGAAACTATCTCGGGTTTATGGTTATAAGGGAGAGAATTAAAGTCAACCACTGAGCCGAAACTGCCCGCTTTTAGGTCGCTTGCTCCGTAATAAACGGTTTTAATCCTTGAATTGATTATCGCACCGGCACACATGGGACACGGCTCAAGCGTTACATACATATCGCACTCCCACAGCCTCCAGCCGCCGAGTGTTTTGCAGGCATTGTCTATCGCTTCTATCTCTGCGTGATAAAGCGCATTCTTGCCGTATTCCCGTCTGTTTCGCCCGGTGCCGACAATTTCGTCGCCTTTCACTATTATCGCACCTACGGGAACTTCTCCCTCTGCGGCGCTAATCTTTGCGAGTTCGAGCGCTTTTTGCATAAACTGAATTTGCATATCACACCTTTGTTACATACTGCGAGGTGAGATAAAGCAGTATTGCAAACGGCAGAGCCAGACCGGGAAGTACGCAAAGTACCTTTGTTCCAAAACTGTTGTCATACGGATTTTTAGGCTTTTTTTCGAATTTGAAAGATTTGGTTGCGGCGAGATAGATAAGCCCCGCAATTCCCAAAACACCCCAAATGTAGAATAAAATGCCTGTAACGGTTTCTCCCGCTTTCTCATTTGCGGCAAATTCTATTATCGTCTTTAGCACGGACATTCCGTTGTTTAATCCGTGAATGAGCATCGGGATAAATATGTTGTTTGTTTTAATAGTGATATATGCCAGCATAATGCCGAGCGTAAAAGCAAAAACAAACTGTATAACATTTCCGTGCATTAAGCCGAAAATTATGCTGACAACGAATACTGCAAAGCCGTTTCCGTATTTTTTGAGCACGCCGAGCGTACAGCATCTGAGCGAAAATTCCTCGATAATCGCAGGGATAATCGCAGTGGAAATCACTATCATAACGCAGGTGATAATGTCCTGCGGACCGTCATATTCGCTCTGGCTCAGTTTATAGCCGAACAGATTTTTTGATATATTCATTATGGCACTTGTCATTATGTTTGCCAAGAGACAAAATGCCATACCGAGCGAAACCCAAGCCGCCGCTTTCAGTCCCGAAACCTTTTTGGTCGGAACAAGCGGAGCTACAAAGTTTTTCTTCAAAATTACCGCAAGCAGTGAAAACGGAACCAGCATGGAAAATAAATGCACAGCCACAACATTAAAGGCATATTGCATAAGCGGCGAGGATTCGTATGCGTCTTTGAGTCCGAGCATACTCAGCATTCCGACCGATACCGTTTGCAAAAGCAGGTATACAATCAGCGTTGTTCCCAGCGCAATTCCTACCAAAAGCAGTTCCCTTTTTTGCTTTTTTCTCTCGCTTAAAACCTTTGCACGGTATATCATATACTGCTGTTGTTCGTATGCGTACTGATAATACTGCGGCGGCATTTGAGAGTTGAAATTATTTTGGTTGTTATTGTTCATTTAATAAGGTGTCCTTTGTAGAATTTAGAGCGTTTTCGCTATTTCTTTTATGTAAGATTTAAGTTGCTCTTTAACTTCGGGATGATTCAGACCTACTTCTATGTTAGCCTGAAGTATTCCGAACTTGTTACCCATATCGTATCTTGTTCCGTCATAGTCTACTGCGATGACGCCGTCTCTTTTCGCTATGGCTTTCATAGCATCGGTAAGTTGCAATTCTCCGCCCGCACCCTTTGGCGTGTTTTCCAAAATGTCAAAGATGTCAGGGGTCAGGATAACTCTGCCGAGAATGGAAAAGTTTGATAAAATTTCCTCTTTTTTCGGCTTTTCAATCATATCGTTGCATATATAATTGTTGCCCTCAAGGTGTTCTACTGCAAGCGAGCAGTATTTCATTACATTTTCCGTCGGCACTTCTTTGACGCCGACAGCACATTTTGAGTATTTGTTGTAAGCGTCGATAAGCTGTTTCGTAACGGGATTTTCGCTGATGATTACATCGTCGCCGTACAGCACGGCAAACGGCTCGTCGCCTACAAATGACTTGGCACATAATACGGCATGACCGAGTCCGCCGGTCTCTTTTTGCCTGAGAAAATATATGTTTCCGAATTTTGAGCATTGCTTAACGGAGTCCAAAATATCTTTTTTGTCCGCCTTGCCCTCAAGTTTTGTCTCCAGTTCAAAAGCATGGTCGAAGTGGTCCTCAATCGCCCCTTTTCCTCTGTTTGTGATGATGAGCACTTCCTCTATTCCGCTGTTGAATGCCTCCTCAACAATATACTGAATAGCCGGCTTGTCAACTATGTTGAGCATTTCCTTAGGTACTGCCTTTGATGCGGGCAATACTCTTGTGCCCAGTCCTGCTGCCGGAATTATCGCTTTTCTTATTTTTTTCATATTGTTTCTCCCGATAATTTATAAATAAGTTATAAGAATATACATAATAAAATATGCCAAAAACGGTGCAAACAGAGTAACTCCGCCTTTGTTTGCAAGGTACATACGCCTCATTTGAGTTTGGTCGAGTTCTCTATCCTGATTGAAGAATAAAGCCGTTTGTGAAAAACTTGCGCCCTCGTCAAGCTGTTTAGTTACATTTTTGATAATATTTGTTACCGTACCTTTATAGAAGTAATCTGCAAATATCGCTTCGATTATTCTGAGCACAAGCAGTATTCCCAAAATGATGTATACTATTTTTTGAGCGTTTATTGCGTCCGATGTCGTAAGCAATTTTTGTGCATCGGCTGTGCTTATGCCCGATGGGTTAGAGGCGTATTGCGTTACAAAATCCTGAACTGCCGATACATATTTCGGTGCAAATTTTAATATGAACGCCTCTCCCGCAATTATGCTCGTCATTGCAAGGCAGAAGAAGGCAGCACCCTGTTTATACATTTTTCTAAACAGAAGATAGAACGAGCCGAAGAAAAATGCCGCCCAGTTCCAGCCTGCTTTTTTCTTAGTCTTTGATTGTTTCTTAAATACCTGAATGAATCTTGAGATGTTCGTCCTCACCGTTGCGGCAATGTCCGCAATGCTGAGTCCGTCTATCGTGCCTTTCATCTTATAAAGACTTTCATCAACCTGAATCGTCGGAATTGAAAAGAAACCGCCGTCGGTGTTGTCGTTGTCGGTGCTTGCTTGTTTTTTCTCTTGCGCCTCTTTTTTAGCCTGAGCAACGAAATCGTCATCGGGAGAATAGTAATAGTCTCCGCTGTATTCGCCCTCAAAGCTTTTGGCTGTTTCTTTTTGCTCTTCGGCTTTCTGCTTCTCTTTTTCGCTGTCAATAAAACCGTAGCCGCTTTTGTGCAGTCCTTGGTTTACGCAATGCCCGGTCAGTTTGTAGCATTCTCTGTGATGAGGTGTGCCGCATTCCGGGCAGACAACTATGTCGTCTCCGTCATTAAATTGCTTATTGCAGACGGGACATTTATATTTTTTGTAATCCGGCATATATAGCCTCCTGATATTATTCTTCTTTTATTATACTTATATAATCATAAAAAATCAATTATTTAGTGAAGAATAAGTTAATAGTTTATAAATGTTTTTCTTTTATTTACGTATTTACGGTTTGCATTTTGAGCAGGGAGAGTAGCCGTTATTTATAAGACTGTCTCTGTGGCCGGTGTAGGTCTTTTTGTTTTCCGCTTTTATGCTCTTTGCGTCGGAGCAGGTTTCTTTGTGAAATTTTCTTGTGCTTGTGTTGACGATAAAGGTTTGCTTTTCATCATCGCTATCGTTCGTTGAATTGCTTTCGCCTATGTATTCGCTGTCGCCGGTCTGATAGTCTATTTTTATCTGCGGCTGAACATTGTAGCAGTATACATTAAAGCATATGCCCACTCCGTTGTCTTCGACGCTCATTGCTTCTATTTGCACTCCTCGTGCGAGAAGTTCGTCATCCTTGAATTTAGGCGTAACTCTGTATAGCACATGATTGCCTGAATTTTTTACATATTCCGCAACTTTTTCCTCAAACGGCAGCATACCTTCTACATTGAGGTATCTTGTGCCTGTAATCAGGTTGCGCTCGTTTGCGTTTTCCGCAGTAAGTTGATAGCC
This sequence comes from uncultured Eubacterium sp., assembly GCA_900542875.1. Lineage (GTDB taxonomy): Bacteria > Bacillota > Clostridia > Oscillospirales > Acutalibacteraceae > Eubacterium_R. The sequence continues at coordinate 16,782 of UQPH01000013.1, forward strand.
GATTAAATGACAGCGGTTATAAAGATATTTTCCGTCTACGCAGTCGTATTTAACCGTGTGCCAGCCCGTAGGCTTAACAGAGCCGATTGCACCTCTCTCGTTTGTCGGCATAAGTTCCTTTGAGATATTCGCAAAGCAGACTGTGCATCGCCCGAGTTCGTCCAAATCTCCGTAGGTTTCAAATGATTCGCTGTATTTGCTTACATCAAAATCGGGTTTGTTGCCGTTTATTTCAATGTAAGGCGATGAGGAGTATTCGGGTATTTCGTCTATCGTTATAGTCGACGAAGTGCTTTCCTTTGCGGCGCTGAGATTTTCGCTTACCGCCGTGTATGCCGAGCAGGAGCACAGCATTAACACCGCAAGCAGCAGGCTTAGTATTTTTATGCCGTATTTTTTCATTTTCTTTTCATCCTTGGTTCGTGTTATTTATATAATAGCATATGATTTGATTTATAGCAATTTTGATTTTTTGCTTTTTATTTCCGCAGTGATTACTATGCACCCCAGTATGAGCACCAGCGAAAAGCCGTAGCCCACACTGCTTATTTTCGGCGTGGCATACGCTATGTTGCCGAATACTTGCTCGGTCTCGGGGTGAAGCAAAGCATATGCTTTTCCCGGGAAAAAGGCAATAATCGCACCGACGCACCTGCTTAAAAACAGTTCGCCGTATTTCATACCGAATTCATTTACGATTCCCATAATTTGCATATGAATGCAAAGCCCTGAAAAGCACATAAAAAAGCACAGATAAGCAGGGGTCAGGGCAGTGGTTTGACTGAATACTCCGTTTGTTATTTCAAAAAGCGGAAAATATATTGACGGTATCTTTATTATTTCGCAAACGGAAGAAAAAAAGATGATACAGCAACTCATTACCAAAATGCTTTTTGCGCTTAAATTTACCGACAGACAAAAGGCGTCCGATAGATTAATATTGCTTTCTCGGAAGTCGTTTTTGCTCTTTTCGTTCCTGTAAAAAAGTCCCTCGATAAATGCTATCGTGAGCGATGAAAAAAGACAGCAAAAAAATACGAACCACCCTGTTTTGAAATTATCGTTATAAAGCGAACCGACAGCATTCACGGAAAACGCAAGTCCCGGTGAAATGTTAAAATGCATTATTCTTCTTGCCTGTGCAGCGCTGATCAGTCCGTCTCTGTAAAGTTCTCTTGTCAGTACGGCACCGGTGGGATAACCGCCTGTGAGTCCGAAGATAATTGCCGCACTTGATGAAGGCGGCAGGTGAAATATTTTTGCACTAAGAGGTGCAAATACTCTGTTTATTATGTTTGAAAATTTTGATTTTGACAGGGTTGAAGTCAGTATCATTATCGGCAGGAGAGAGGGTATGATTATATTTGCGCAGAGGTCGCTGCCTTTGATTGCACCTGCTTTTGCTCTTGATGAATGAATAATAAGTATTGCCGTTAATACCAGCACCACAGAGCCCGAGAGTACCGTTTTTATCTTTTCTTTCATTAATATCACCAAGAAATTATACGAGATAAAAAGAAAAAGTAGACTCATAAAAGCCTACTTTTTTAAGTTATAATCCTGTTATTTAACTAACTCGTTTGCGTTATTTATCAGCATATCGAGCGTATCGGGAGAGCACTTTTTAAGTATCTCCTTTATTCCAGATTCGTACTCGGGCGGTCTTGTGTTCATATTGTGTGAGTCCGAGCCTATCAGATAAATATATCCCGAGTCGAGAAGTTTTAATAAATGCTTCTTTATTTTTCTCGGCGAGTCGGAAAAAGAACTTATGTTTACCTGAGTTATACAACCCATATCAATGTAACTGCCAAGCCTTTCGGTGTCCTCCATAAGTGCCGGGTATCTTTCTATGTGGGCGAGTATCGGTCTTGCACCGTAGTCACAGTATAGGTTCATCAGTCTGTCATATGTCTTTTCTGAAAAACTGCTTGAAAACGGGTGTTCAATTAATATGTATTGCGAGTTTGCAATTTTTAATTCGTCAAGGCTTTTGTTGTTAAAAAGATAGTCGCTTATGTATACTTCTGCCGCAGGAATAAGTTCTGGACTTCCGCTCGGCAACGCAGAGAGTAAGAGGTTAAACGCTTTGTCTCTGCGACGCAAAAAATCGTCAAGCGATATTGTGTCCGAATAATAGTGAGGTGTGAGAATAATCTTTGTCGCACCCTGCTGCTTTAATCTGTCAATCATTTTCAGCGAGGTTTCGACATCCTTTGCACCGTCATCTATTGAGGGCATTATATGGCAATGTGTTTCTACCAGATTGTTTAGTACCATTTATTTATCACCGCTGATTATTTTCTGTTCATCGGACCGTAGCCGTAGCCTTGATTGTATCCGCCGTAACTGTCATATCCTCCGTAGCCTCTGTCATATCCGTAACCGTAGTTACCGTAGCCGTATGAGCCGTATGCTCCGTAGCCGGTTTCGTGCGAATAACCCGAATATCCTCCGTACGAGCCGTATGAACCGTAAGAACTCTTGTACTTTCCGTAGCGGTAGCGTCCGTATTTTCCGTAGCCGTATTTTGAATGGTTCGTTTCCACAAAGTTTACAATGAAGCCCAAAATCTTTGCATCAATGAATTCGAGTGCGGATACGGTTCTTTGAATATCGGGGTGGGTGGATTGGTTTGAACGAACTACCAAAACAACGCCGTCGCTCTCTCTGATAATCGGAAGTGCATCTGATACAACATTAATCGGCGGTGTGTCTATGATAATGTAGTCAAAGTCGTTGCTTATTTCTTTAAGAAAATCAGCCATCGGCTCACTGCCCAAGATTTCCGCAGGGTTCGGCGGAATTGAACCTGAGCACAGAATCGAAAGATTCTCAAATTCCGTAGGATGAATAACCGAGAATAAGTCTATCTTTTCCGTTTTGCTTGAACCTACCTTAGAGTTGAGATAATTTGTAAGTCCCGGAGAATTCGGCACGGAAAAGTAGTGATGAATTTTCGGCTTACGCAAATCGCCGTCGATAAGCAGTACTTTTTGGTCGGCTTGAGCAAAGGTGATGGCGAGATTGATTGTTGTGGTGGTTTTTCCCTCGTTTGGAGCGGAAGATGATATGACTATGGTTTTGCAACCTTTTTTCATAACCGAGAACATAATATTCGTTCTTGTGCTTTTGTATGCCTCTTCAACCTTGAACTTAAGGGCGGGGTCCATATTGGTGTTGTTTTGGATAAGCTGACGGGAGGATGAATTTGTGTTCATATCACGTTTGTTTTTCTTAGCCATATTATTCATCTCCTTTCACGGCATAGCTGTCGGGCTTTGCCTTTTCGCTGTTTGATGAACCCTTAACTTCAAAACTCGGTATATTTCCGAGAACCGGAATATCGTATTTTTCGATAAGTTCCTCACTCGAGTGAACTCTGACATCAAGCATATTTCTGAGAATGATATACGCCGCAGCGATAACAATTCCTATGATTGCACCGATTACGCATTTCTTTATATATCCCGGATTGCCTGCTGCCGAGGCTTTTACGGGTCTGTCCTCTACACTTGCATTGATTAAACCGTTGTTTGTGTTTGCCATCATCTTGGGTACGGTGGTCTCGAGCTGGTGTGCTATTTCGTACGAGAGGTCTGCGCTGTCCGTTGTAACGGTAACCTTGAACATAGCGGTGTTTTCAACTCCCTCTATGGTCATTGCGTTCTTGACGGTTGAACCTGCATAACTTGAACCTGTCCTGTCGTTCAAATCCTGCGCCACCTGAGAGGTGAACTCGTTGGTTCCCATAATCTCGATGTATGTATCAAGCATCTTCATGGCATAGTTCATTTTGCTTGTGTTGCTTGTTCTTGCCAGGTCGGCGTTGGAAGAAGTGTTTGACTCACTAAACTCGTTGTTCGTGTCGGTTGCGTAAGCAAGAAATTCAATCGTAGATGTGTAAGTTTCCTTTGTGAAATTTGCGGTGTAAAAAACGCCGAGCAAAACTCCTATCAGCGCAAATAAAACTATAACCTTCCACTTGCGAAGCAGAGCAATCAGTATTTTTTTGATGTTTTCATCTATGTTCATACTTTTTCTCCGATCATCATTTTTAATCAGTATATATAATACTTTATTAATTTATATTTGTCAATGAATTGTTATTATTTGTCGATAATTATTATGCACTATACACTAATATTGACAAATTTGTCGTTTTGGATAATAATAATTAGTGAATTATGCCGATGCAGGGTTTACTCCGCAAAGGCAGGTCTATATCAATAAGGAGAACTTTAATGAGCAACAAATCAGTTATGCCTGTTTGGGGTCCGTATTCAAAAAAGTATATGGGAATATCCCGAGTAATGGGCGATTTGAAAAATAAAAGCGGTTTAACCTCTGCCGATGCGGTACGTTTTGATTTTACGGTACACCCGACCGTGTGGAATTCCTCAACCCCCGTACCGAATGTAACCGTTCCGTCCTCGTATCATCTGTGGAAATGCTCCGAGGATTACACCTTTTATTCCTACCGTTACGAACTTATGCGGAAAGATATGGTTTATGCGGACGTGTCTTTTTCAAAGATAAATGACGAGGCTTATCTTGCAAGGGTCGAGTTTGTAAATAACACCGACCTTTCGCAAAATACGGTGCTGAATCTTTTTTCTTCCCTTGAATTCCCGAACGGCAAGGAATATTATATCGATTCAAAAGGCAAGAAATTCAATCTTGTAAAAGCAAATGATTATAACGAATATGCCTACACAAAAATCAGACCGTGGGAAAACGAAACTCCCGACGGTATGTTCAGAGGTATGTTTAAGAGCGAGGAATTTTATCTCGGTTACGGCTTGGGCGACAGATGCGATAACGCTCATGTTCACTATCTTAATCTAAAACCGTTCGGCTGTGAAAAGGGCGACAGGGTATCGTATTCTCTCTCCGATGACGGAATAGAAAATCCAATCTTGCTTCTCAGATACAAAACCGTTACCGACGGCGATGCGGTGTTTACCGTCAACGGCAGGAGAGTTACTTTCCCTCACAGCGATGAACTCACTTTTATTACACTTCCTTACAGTAATGATATTGAACTTGTCAGTGAGGGTGCTTCGGGTGTTGAACTCGATTTCCTTGCTGTGTGCGAGCAGGGTACGGAGCTTGAAGTTGTCACGGTGCCGCACAGCTTTGCGCCGAAAATCGAAACCGAAAAATTCCCTGACGGCTATGCCGTGACTCTTGATTACGGTTATGATGACTGTAAATTTAAGGTGATTACAAATAACGAAAATACACGCTTTCGTACCCTAGACAGCGGAAGTTTGGAGGATGCACTCATTAACCGCCTTTCAAACGGCGACCATACATATGATGATTTGAGGGAGACTTTTTCAAATTCCTTTAAGCGTAAGCATTCCGATGACGGCTTCTTCCAAAACACATTGATTAAGTCAATTTTTATCGAACCGCACAGCAGACATACAGAGTATGCAGTTGTCGCAAAGAACGATTTTGAACCTCTTACCAACGAGGAATACGAATGGATTTATAATGCCGCAAAATCGCTCGGTGAGACAAAACAATTTAACTCCGACGGTCAAAAGTACGCTCTGTCTACCGATATTCTCAGAGCAACTCTCCTTACAAACACGGTTTATCCCGTTTATTGCCATGGCGAAAATGTAATCCATCACACTCCCGGAAAGCGCTGGGACAGTTTTTATACCTGGGACAGCGGCTTTATCGGTATGGGTCTTTTGGAATTTTCAAACGAACTTTGTCGCTATGCGCTTGATATGTATCTGTGTGATGAGGATAACGACGACTTTTGCTTTTTGCTTCACGGTTCTCTCGTTCCCACTCAATTTGTGGAATATTTTGAACTGCTTAAGCGTACCGAGGATAAGTCAAAACTTGATTTTATGTACGATAAAATGCGCAGATATTATGAATTTTTGCGTGGCAGAACGCACAATTCAACTTGCGCAAAGTTTAATAACGGACTTCTTACAACTTATGATTATTGGTACTCGTGCTCGGGTATGGATGATTACCCTGCCCAGGTTAAAATGATAGCCGATAAAGCGGAAGAGTATTCGTGCCCGTGCCTTTCCACCTCTCAGATTATCAGAGCAGGTAAGATTATGCGTGCCGTTGCAATCTATCTCGGAAAGAATGAGGACGTCCCCGTTTACGATAAGGATATCGAGCAGAGCGAAAACGCTCTTAACACTCTCGCTTGGGACGAGGAGTCCGGTTACTTCGGTTACACAATGTACGATAAGGACAAAAATAAGCCTTACATTATGAAAACCGAAAGCGGCGAAAATTGGAATAAAGGCTTTGACGGAGTTTATCCGCTTATCGCAGGTGCCGTTGACGGCGAGCGTAAGCAGAGACTTCTTGCTCACATTAAAAATCCAAATGAAATGTGGTCTGCCGCAGGTGTTTCCGCAGTTGATATGTCCGCCTCCTATTATTTTGACGATGGCTATTGGAACGGTAATGTTTGGATGAGTCATCAGTGGTTTGTTTGGAAAACAATGCTCGATAACGGCGATACGGATTTTGCCTTTGCCATTGCAGACCGTGCACTTGAAATGTGGAGAGAGGAAACCGATTTTACTTACTTTACCTATGAATGTTTCGGAATAAAGACACGCAGAGGCGGTTGGTTCCATAATTTCGGCGGACTGAGTGCTCCTATCGTTATTTGGGCAAACGCTTACTATAAACCGGGTACGGTCACAACGGGTCTTGACACCTGGACAGATTACCAAAAGGTAACGGACGACAGTGCAGAGATTTCTTTTAAGTATTACGGAAAGAGCGACAGTTATTCCATGCTTGTTACGCTCAGCGACAATAATTCATACAAGGCTTATCTTGACGGAAAAGCCGCAGAGTTCAAAAACAGAAATAACGGCTGTATGGAATTTACATTTGACGGTTCTGTTAAGCAGGGCGTTCTTAAAATCGAAAAAGTATAGAGGAGCAGAGAGGTATTTATATGTCCGACAGAATTATCGGCTCAAATAACGAGCCGCTTAAAGTTCAGGTTATAACTGACGTTCATTATTATTCAAGAAAACTCGGCGTTGAGGGCAAGGCATACGACAAAATGGAGTCAAAATCGCAGATGGTGATTAAGGACAGTCCTTATGTCATCAAGAGGGGATTTGATATGCTGTGCGAGGATAAGAGCACCGATATTGTTCTTCTCTCGGGCGACACTACCCACGAGGGTGAGATGGATTCGCATATCGAATTTATTGAGATGCTGCGTGAACTTAAAAGCCGTGGAAAGAGAGTCTATGTTATTACTGCCACTCACGATTATCAGGATAACGGTATTGCCTATGCCTGCCGTGGAGATGAAAGGGTAGAGGTTCCTGCCGTCGGCGACAGACACGATTTGTGGGAAATGTACTACGATTTCGGACCGAGCGAGGCCATAGCGACTCATAAGGAGTCTATGAGTTATGTTGTTCAGCTTGCTCCCGGTTACAGACTTTTCGCCCTTAATGACGATACAAATTATAAGCCGGAGGGTGAGAACGGTTCCGGTTTCAGCGACGATTGTATGAAGTGGATTCTCGAACAGCTCGAGGACGCAAAAAAGAACGACCAGTATGTTATCGCAATGACTCATCACCCGATGATTTCGCCTTCTCCGTTTTATAATATTATCGGCGGAGGAAATATGCAGAGAAATTACGAAACTACCCGTGAAATCTTTGCCGATGCAGGACTTTCCTGTATGCTTACCGGTCATACCCATGTTCATGACATCAGCGTTGTTACCACAAAAAAAGGCAATAAATTCTATGATGTGGCATGCGGCGCATTTATCGGCTGCCCGCCGACTATGAGAAATATTACCTTCGACCCAAAGAACGCAAAAATAGATGTTGATACCGTTTATATAGATAATGTAAAGGAAATAGACACAAAGGGCAAGAGTTTTCCCGATTATATGATGGACTTCTTCTTTGGTATGATTAAAGAGGTTCTCTGGGCTATGGGAAATGACATTGACCGACTCGCTGAAATGACTCCGGCATTTTCTGTTCCGGGCGAGACCGTAAAAAAGTTTGCTTGGATTATTAAACCTGTCGGAAAGTTTCTCAACCACCTTACTTATAAGAAAGTCTGGCGTCTTTGCAAAAAAGAAAGCGGACTCAGTAAGGCTGATATAGCGGACATTGCGGACAATAAGGTGATTGATTTTATTCTCGAACTTATCCAAAATCTTTACTGCGGCGATTCGCCCTATACTCCCGACACCAGGGAATATAGACTTACCTGCGGCATTTTGAATGTGGTTGACAGTTTCCTTGATACCATTCATTTTTCTGTCGGAAAGATTCTCAAGGGCGCAACCTCGGTCAGAAGTTTATTTGAGCCTTTGCTTTATAACAGCGGCTATTGTGACGAGAAAGCAACGCTTCCGCTATATCCGATTTATGATGATGATAATCCTGCCCCCGCTTCTGCTTTTGAGGAGAAAAAGCAGGAAGACACCGTTAAAAAGAGCAAAAAGGGCGGACTCGTTCTTCTTATTGTTATACTTCTTGTTATCCTTCTGCTTGCAATTGTTGTCGGCATCGTTGCACTTATCGTGTGGGCGGTTATAGCAATTATTCATGCAATTTCGGGTACGGCAATGCTTGGATTGTTGTTCTCATAATTTTTGTATGTTTTTACTAAAATAATTGTTGCATATTGAAATAAAAATTGTTATAATGATTTAGTAAATTCGCCATTTACATAGAAAACACATTTTTTAAGGAGTAAAATTATGGCAGACGAAAAGAAAAAAATCAGCCTTAAGGGTATTGACGGAGCCGCTGAGGAAAAAGGCTCTTTCATCAAGACTCTTTGGCAGCTTGTAAAGTTTCTCGTAGTATCGGGACTCGTTACTATTATTCAGCTTGTGCTCGCTAATGTTCTTCCGCTCATCTTTGACAGCGTTACAGCAACATTGCCGGCATTTTTACAGGGCATTTTTGACCCGAATGTAATTTTTGACGCATCAACCAAAGAGGGTATTGAGCAGGTTGGCAAGTATGTAATAGGCGGTTCAATTCAGGACGGCACCGTTGTCGGCGGTATCGTAACCTGGGGTTACCTTCTTCCGTTCTTCCTCTCTAACCTTATTGCAAACATCTACGGTTTCTATCAGAATAAGAAGACTACCTTTAAGAGCGACGCTCCGTGGTATAACTTCGCAATCTATATCGTAATTATGATTGCTCTTATTCTCTTCTCTACCTGGTTCCAGGGCTGGCTCGTAGGTGTTATCGCAAAAATCAATTGGGCATGGATTCAGCCTCTTGCAAGAACTATCGCAGGCTTGGCTGCAGGCTTTGTTCAGATGGTATTCCTCTTCCCGATGGAGAAGTTCGTACTTCTTAAAGAAAAGAAGAACGATGATGAAACTCCTGCCGAGGAAGCACCTGTTGCAGAGTAATTTTAATAGATTTGTTGATTTTGGGGCGGTTCGGCGGAACTGCCCTTTTTTCGTCTTTAATGCTGAAAGGGGTGCATTTTAATGGACGAAAGACTTACATATACCAAAAAAGAAGCCTGCCTTTACTTAACCGGTCTTTTCGGGCAAAATTTGATTTATAATATCGTAACGGCAGGACTTTACTATTATTTTCAAAATGTAATTTGTCTGCCTGCGATGGCTCTCGGCTGGATATTCGCAATCGCCAGAATTTGGGACGCAATTAATGACCCCATGATGGGCTCGATTGTTGATAAAACAAAATCTAAATGGGGCAAGTGTAAACCGTATCTTCTCTTTGCTCCGCTTGTTGTCTGCGTTATCACCTGCGTTGCATTTCTAAACGGAAATTACGCCGTTGCAAAGCAGGATGACAATACTGTTGCTATGGCGCTTATCGTTGCGTGGGCGGCTGTTTCATATATTTTGTGGGGTATGTCGTATACTGCCGGCGATGTTCCGCTTTGGGGCGTTATCAGCCGTATGAGCGAGGTGGAAAAGGACAGAGCGAATCTTATCGCCCTTGCAAGAATCGTGGCGAGTATAGCGGCAGGTTTGGGTATCGTTTCCGTTGTCGCTTTGAGTCAGGCGGCTAATAAACAGTTCGGCGAAAGTGAGAATGCCCAAAAGGGATTTATTGTCGTCGGAATTGCTATGACCGTTATCGCTTCGCTTCTGTTTGAATGTGCGGGCTTGGGAGTTAAGGAGAGGGTTCCGAACTCCGAGGAGACAAAGACTATGAAAGAGTCTTTTATCCTTATGTGGAAATGTAAGCCGTTTCGACGCCTTATGATTTCGGGAATTTTGCGTGCTCCGCTCCAGCTTCTTGCAACTGTTGTAATGACTCTCTTTACCTACTATTACTGCGACGGTGACTTGACTAACGCATTCAGTAACGGCAAGACATTTCTCACCGTTGTTATAGTCGGCGGTGCGTTCTTTATCGGTCAGTTCGGTGCAACAGCCGTTTGCCCTGCACTTATGAAGAAAATAGACGTAAAGAAGTTATATAATCTTACTGCTCTTTCCGCCGTGCCTATGGCTCTGCTTTTCGTTACATATCTTATTGCTCCCGCCGAACTTACAAAAATCGGCTGGGTTGTAATTGACGGAATTTTGCTTTTGTTCGCAGGCGTCGGCTTCGGTGCCGTTGCTGTTTGCCAAAGCGTTATGATAAGCGACTGCATAGATTATGAGGAGTATAACAGCGGTTATCGCCCCGACGGAATTTTCTTCTCCGGTCAAAGTTTTATAACTAAGTTTTCCGCCGGCATTTCCTCTATCATTTCGGCGTATGTTTATTCGCTTGTCGGCTACTCCGATGTCAATATAGAAAAGATGAATACAGCCATTGCAAACGGTGCGTCTTTCGCCTCGGATTTTCAGCCGTATTCAAAGGCGATGTGGTTCTTGCTTACCGTGCCGCCCGCAATCGGTATGGCTGTTGCTGTTCTCCCGACTCTTAAATATGAAATTACAACAAAGTCCCACAGCAAAATGCTTGAGGAACTTATTGAAAGGCATAAGTCGGAAAAATCCGAAAAAGCATAATCATAATAAAAAAACAAAAATCCTGAGGCTTCGTGATTGAAGTCACAGGATTTTTTTCGATTGTTTTATTAATTTATGTTATTCCGCCACGCAGTAAAAATTGCTTTCCCAAGCCGGAATATATTTTGAATGTCTAAAATAAATTTTGTATTTTTCGCTGAGTTCATTTATTTTCAGCGGCAGTGCAAATAAGTCCTCGTTTCTGTGATAGGCGCAAATATAAAGTTTCGGCAGATATTTTTTTATCGTTTTTTCTGCTCCTTCAAGTGCTTTCATCTCACTGCCCTCTATATCCATTTTTATGAAAGTCGGTGCAATGTTAAGACTGTCAATGTCGGTCACTTCAACGCTTACTCCTTCGGCGGAAAGTTTACTGTTTCTGCCTGCCTCTGCGTCGAAAATCAGCGTGTCTTTTTTGCTCCAAACACCCATATTCAGTGTGCTTATGTTCTTCATACCGTCGGTGTTTTTGAGCAATTTTTTGTAACTTTTTTTGTCAGGTTCAAGGGCGGTGATATGTTTGTATTTTCCGCCCGTTGCCGCTGTAAATTCTCTGATTGTATCGCCGTCATATGCGCCTAAATCTATGATTTCTTCGTTTTCGTTCAGATTGAGAATATCTGAGTAAACCTTGCTTTTGTCGCAAAATGAGGATAGCAGATATTTTATTTTTCCCGATACCTTGAAATTCAAAATATCTTTGTAAACCCTCTTGCTCTCTTCGTCTGCAAGCAGGGAATATGCTCTTTCGAATTTTTCCTCGTTCTCGGTTATGTATTCTCTCGTGAACAGACCGCCGCCGGCTACGGGAACATCGGGAGCAAAAACCGTGTGCTCACCGTCAATTTCAGCTATCCTGTCTATCACCTCGTCTATGCGGCTTGCAAAGCATAATACAACATTAAAATCTTTGTATTTTTCGCACACTTCGCTGTATCTCAGCACTTTGTATCCCTTGAATGAATGACCCCTTACAAATTCATCGCTTGCAAAAATGTCATCGGCTCTCATTCCTCTTTGTTCGAGTTCTGACATTATCTTCTCTGCACCCAATCCCATTCCGTAAAGAACGAGCGGTTTGTCGCTGTCTTTTAATGTATCCCAAACATTCTTTTCTTTTATAAATTCAAGCATAATTCACTCCGCTAAGTGTTTTTTATATAGTAACATAAATCAATGTGCTTTACAAATACTAATTTTTATATTATAATATATAGATAAAATTATTATCGGAGGAATATGCCTTTATGGGTAGCGGTGGCTTTAGACGCTTGTTTAGAAAGGATAGTACAACGGAGGATGAAATAAAGCAGCTTGTCGATGAGGACAAGGGCGAACTTGAAAAATCCACTCGTGACATTATTCATAATGTTTTTGAATTTGACGATACCACGGCAGGGGATATTATGACCCACCGTACGGATATTGCCGCAGTGTCAAACGATGACGGAATAACGGATGTCGTTAAGGTTGCCATAGACGACGGCGTTTCACGTATTCCCGTTTACTGTGAGGATTTGGATAATATCAAGGGAATTGTTTATGTAAAAGATTTGCTCAAATTCATAGGCGAGGAAATCCCAAAGAACGAAAAACTTGAGGATTATATCAGAGAGCCTCTGTTCGTTCCCGAGACCATACCGTGCGGAAAATTGTTTAAGCAGATGACCGATACGAGAATTCAACTTGCCATAGTAGTTGATGAGTATGGCGGAACCGCAGGGCTTGTTACCATGGAGGATATTATAGAGGAACTTGTCGGAGAGATTGAGGACGAGTATGACGATGAGGAACAATCTGTTCGCAGGATTAATTCAAATACTTTTATTCTGGACGGTTCGTGTGAAATTGAGGACGCCGAGGAGGCTCTGGGAATAACTATTCCCGACGGCGATTATAATACTATCGCAGGCTTTATAATTAACAGGCTCGGTACTGTTCCCGATGAAAACAGCAAGGGTTTGGAAATTGAGTATAGCGGCGTTAAATTCACCGTATGTGAAGTTACCGATAAAAGAATAGAAACTGTTAAGGCGGAAATATATGGCAGAAAAAATAATAACGATTGACGCTGTGGAGCAAGCAGCTTCGCTGTTCGGCTCCTTTGACGAAAATATAAAAATCGTTGAGCATGAACTCGGCGTAAACATTGTGTCCCGAGGTTCCGACCTAAAGATTATGGGAGATGACGAAAATGTATCTCGTGCAGTCAGAGCGATTAATTCGCTTCTGACTCTTATCTCAAAGGGAGAGGCACTTACCGACCAGAATGTCAGATATGTTCTGTCTCTTGTCGGTGAGGGCAATGAGGATAAAATTTCCGCAATGACCGGCGACTCGATTTGCATTACCGCAAAAGGCAGAGCGGTTAAGCCCAAAACCCTCGGACAAAAGAAATATACTCAGGCAATCGATGAGCATACAATCACCTTCGGCGTAGGCCCTGCCGGAACGGGAAAGACCTATCTTGCCGTTGCCATGGCTGTTACTGCATTTCGGGCTAAGGAAGTTAACAGAATTATTCTTACCCGACCCGCAGTCGAAGCAGGAGAAAAACTCGGCTTTTTACCCGGTGATTTGCAGAGCAAGGTTGACCCGTATTTGAGACCGCTTTACGATGCGCTTTTCGATATGCTCGGCGCAGAGAATTTTCAAAATTATCAGGAGCGTGGCGCTATCGAGGTCGCACCGCTTGCGTATATGAGGGGCAGAACCCTTGATGACAGCTTTATCATTCTTGATGAAGCGCAGAATACAACGCCCGAACAGATGAAAATGTTTTTGACCCGCCTCGGTTTTAGGTCTAAGATGGTTGTAACAGGCGATATTACCCAGATTGACCTCCCCGACGGAAAGAAGTCCGGACTGAAAACCGTGCTTAATATACTGAAAGATGTTGATGATATTTCTATTATTAAATTCACCCAAAAGGATGTTGTACGTCACCGACTCGTTCAGGAAATAATAAAAGCGTATGAACGCTATGATGAAAAAAACAATCGCAAACATAATAAAGGAGAATAAGTGAAATGAATAAGGTTAAGGTTATTATCTCCAATGACCAAAAAGAGACTGCAATACCTAAGGGTATTCGACTTCTCATTCGTCGTTGCTGTCATGCAGTGCTGCTTGAGGAGGGTTTTACGGATGATGCGGAGGTAAGCGTCAGATTTGTTGACGGACCTACAATCAAAGAACTGAATGCACAGTACAGAAATGTAGATAAAGAAACCGATGTTCTCTCTTTTCCGCTCGGTGAAAACGGCGAGTATGATAAGAATTTGGACACGGGTGCACTCTTGCTCGGCGATATTGTAATAAATGTGTCAAGAGCTGTTGAGCAGGCGGAAATGTATAATCATTCTCTTCAGAGAGAAATAGGATTTTTGACTGTTCATTCCATGCTTCATCTTCTCGGTTACGACCACGAAAACGGCGGACTCGAGCAGAGCAGAATGAGAAGCAAGGAGGAGACCGTTCTTACAAAAATCGGTCTTAAAAGGGATAACAGCTATTATATGGAAGAGGATTGAACCTACATAGAATTTGAGGAATAATTAATGACAAGGACTGCTTTTATTGCGATAGTAGGATGCCCGAATGTGGGTAAATCATCGCTTCTTAACAAAATGCTCGGCACGAAGATTGCCATTGTGTCTTCAAAGCCGCAAACTACCAGAACAAAGATAATGGGTGTTCTCACAACAGGCGAGACGCAACTTGTTTTTACCGATACCCCCGGCTATCATAAGCCGCATAATAAACTCGGTGAAAAGATGAATCAGGCTGTCGGCGACTCTATCGGAGGAGTGGACGCCTGCCTTTTTGTTGTTGAGGCAAAGGGAAAAATAAAAAAAGGCGAATTTGAACTTATGGAAAAGTTCAAAAAACTTAAAGTCCCCGTAATTCTCGCTATCAATAAAATAGATATGCTCAAGGACAAGGAGGAACTTTTGGAGCGAATTGCAGAGTTCAGTTCGCTCTGTGATTTTGAGGCTGTCGTTCCCGTATGTGCCCAAACCGGCGAAAATGTAAAAGACGTTTTGCAGGAACTTGACAAATTGGCAGTCGAGTCACCGCACTTTTTCCCGGACGATACGCTGACCGACCAGCCGGAGAGAGTGCTTGCCGCCGAAATTATCAGGGAAAAAATCCTTCGCCTTATGGATAAGGAAGTGCCGCACGGTATTGCCGTTTCCATAGAGAAAATGCGTGAGCGTGAGGATAAGGATATTTTGGATATAGAAGCAATTATCTATTGCGAGCGTGAAAGCCATAAAGGTATGGTCATCGGGAAAAAAGGTGCTATGCTTAAAAAGATTTCAACTTATGCCCGTCAGGATTTGGAAAATTTCTTCGGTATTAAGGTTAATCTTCAAACTTGGGTTAAGGTAAAAGAGGACTGGAGAAACCGTGAGGGTTTGATTCATAATTTCGGTTTGGATTAATTTGGCATAAATTATGTGTCACCGCAGAGGCAAAATATTATTACGGTGATATGTATGAAAAATGATTTGTGGCATAAATTTGCTATGAGCGGCAGCGTTGCCGATTATCTTAGTTACAAAAACAGTAAAGATACAGACGAGGACGCATACAGTAATGCAAACGAAAACGAAAGGGCTCGTGATAAAAGAGCAGACGATAGGGGAGAGCGATAGGCTTATTACCGTTCTCACCGCCGAATACGGTCTTGTTAAAGCCTTTGTCCGTAAGGCGAAGAGTATAAGAAGCCAAAACCTTTCGGCTACCTCTGTCTTTGCGTACAGCGAATTTACTTTGTATCGAAGCAGAGAGGCTTATGTTGTGGATAACGCAACCGCTCTAGAAATATTTTTTGATTTAAGAAATGATTTGGAGTCGCTGTCCCTTGCACAGTATTTTGCTCAACTTACATATTTTTTGAGCGCACAGGAACAGCCAGCTCCCGAAATGCTCCGACTTATTCTGAACGCACTTCATCTTCTTTGCAAGGGCGAAAAGAGTCATAAACTGATTAAGGCGGCGGTCGAACTCAGAATGATGACCCTCGGCGGCTATATGCCCGATATTCTGGCGTGTTATCGTTGCGGCGAGTATGAGAGTGATATAATGTACTTTGATGTGGAAGAGGGCTGTATTTACTGTAAGGACTGCTACCGTAATAATGCCGTTGAGATGCCGCTTACCGTTGTTAAAGCGATAAGGTATATATGTCTTGTCGATTTGAAAAAAATATTTTCGTTTAACATAAGCGACGAAAATATGAATATACTTTCCGATATAAGCGAAAAATATCTTCTCTCACGGGTGGAGTCCAAACTCACAACACTTGATTTTTATAAGAGATTGTTTGAAAATTATGGATAAGAATTTACAGATACTTGAACTTGATAAAATTTTGCAGATGCTCAAAAACGAGGCGTCTTGCGAGGAGGCTAAGGAGCGTTGCGACGAACTTCGCCCGAGCGGAGATTTTATTACCGTTTGCAATATGCTAAAGCAGACGGAGGACGCTCACTCTCTTCTTGCCCGCTTCGGCGCTCCTTCGTTTTCGGGACTTCGAAATGTAAACGGAGCGCTTGCCAGAGCGGCGGCAGGCGGTGCGCTTAATACGAGCGAACTGCTTTCAATCGCAGGCACACTGCGTTGTATGCGTATTCTGTGCGATTGGCGCTCTCATTGCAGCGGAGTTAATACTTCTCTCGATATTTTTTTTAACGGCATCGGCGTAAATAAATATTTGGAGGATAAAATATTCTCCTGTATCATAAGCGAGGAGGAAATCTCCGATAAAGCTTCCGACACGCTTTACGATATTCGCAGAAAAATAAAAAGTAAATCATCGTCAATCAGGGAAAAACTCGATGCGATGATTCACTCGGCTCATTATACAAAATATTTGCAGGAGGCTATCGTTACCCAGCGTGACGGCAGGTTCGTTGTTCCCGTTAAGGCTGAATGCAGGGGCAATGTGCAGGGCCTTGTGCACGATACGTCATCATCCGGTGCGACAGTCTTTATTGAGCCTATCTCCGTTGTTGAGGCAAATAACGAGATTAAGGTGCTCAGAGGCAGAGAACGAGAGGAAATTAACCGTATACTTTTTGAACTCTCCGCCGAGGCAGGCAATTTTGCCGACGGAATTAAGTCGAGTTATGAGGCTTGTGTCGACCTTAATGTTATCTTTGCAAAGGCTCATCTTGCAAATAAAATGAAAGCCACAAAACCTGTGGTAAATGCCGATGGAATAATTGATATTAAGCAGGCGAGACATCCTCTTATCGATAAAAATAAGGTCGTTCCCGTTGATATTTCTCTCGGCGAAAAATACGATACTCTGGTAATTACCGGACCGAATACCGGCGGTAAAACCGTTTCGATAAAAACAATCGGTCTGTTTACATTGATGACTATGTGCGGACTTTTCATTCCTGCCGAGGATTTCAGCAGAGTTTCCGTCTTTGACAGAGTGCTTGCAGATATAGGCGACGAGCAGAGTATTCAGCAGAATTTGTCTACTTTCTCGTCTCATATGACAAATGTTGCACATATTCTCTCTGTTGCGGATGATTCGTCCCTTGTGCTTATAGACGAACTCGGAGCGGGTACCGACCCGACCGAGGGTGCGGCACTTGCCGTTTCCATAATAGAGGCACTCAGAAGTAAAGGTGCTAAGATTGCCGCAACTACTCACTATGCCGAACTTAAAGCATATGCTCTTGATACGGACGGTGTAATTAACGGCTGCTGTGAATTCGATGTAGATACTCTTTCTCCTACATACAGACTTCTTATAGGCGTTCCCGGTCGCTCAAATGCATTTGCTATCTCGCTTCGTATCGGAATCGACGAGTCGGTTGTAAATCACGCACGTGAGATTGTCTCAAGCGAAAACAGAGATTTTGAGGCGATACTCGATAAACTCGAAAACGCAAGACTTGAACTCGAGGAAGAAAAGAAAAAAGCTCAAAAACTTACCGAAAAGGCGAACCGCTTTGCCGCAAAGGCGCAGAGCGAAAAGGATAAAATAAATACACTCAAAGAGCGAGAACTTGATAAGGCTAAACAGGAAGCCGAACGGTTGATTAATCAGGCGAGACGCCAATCGTCGGAATTTCTTATGGAACTCGAAAAACTCAAAAAAGAGAGCAATACGCAAAATGCCGCCGAGATCGCAAGAAAAACAAGGCGTGCCGTTAAGAGTCGAATGGGCGAGATGGATGACCTTGTAAATCCGCAGGAACTGCTCGATAATTGGGATGAGGATTATAAACTCCCCAGAGCCGTTGTGCCGGGCGACAGCGTTATCATTCGTGGCATCGGCGAGGGCGAGGTCTTGGAGGTTAAAAACGATAATGTTCTCGTTAAGTCGGGAATGTTTAAGACAAGGGTTAAGATGTCCGACTTTGTTTTGACCGAAAAGAAAAAGAAACAGATAAAGCCGCAAAGAACCCTTTATCGCACCACCTCCAGAGCCGACGCCGATGTAAAGACCGAAATTGATTTAAGAGGACAGACAGCCGATGAGGCAATCGGAAATCTCGGACTTTTCATAGATAAATGCGTTCTTAACGGAATAGGCGAAATACGCATTATTCACGGCAAGGGCACAGGGGTCCTGCGCTCGGCTGTAAACGAAGAATTAAAGCATCATCCGAATATCCTCGAATATCGACTGGGAAAATACGGCGAGGGCGAGGACGGAGTTACCATAGCAAAGCTGAAATAAGGAGACCATTTTTATGAAATTTAATCTTAAAAACGATAATTATTCCGACTTTGGGATTTATAAGAAAAATGTTCTTTTTCCCCGTTCGTATTTCATTTCGTTCTCCACTCCCGAGGAAATGGCAAAAACAGATATAAGAACACAGCGGTATAATTCTTCGGCAGTCGATGTGTTGTCGGGCGAATGGGATTTTGTGTATTACGAAAAAGAGAGCCTTTTGCCGCTTGAATTTGATACCGACAGCGTAAAATTTGATAAGGTGAACGTGCCGTCGGTGTGGCAGCACACAGGTTACGAAAAACCGTATTATGTAAATTCACGCTATCAGTTTAAGCCTAATCCGCCCGAGATTCCCGTTGATTGTCCTGTCGGCGTTTATCACAGAACTTTTGTGAGAGATGAGAATTACAGTAATTTCGTTCTCTCTTTTCTCGGCGTTGCGGGCGGACTCGATGTCTTTATTAACGGTAAGTTCGTAGGTTACAGCGAGGGCAGTCATAACACTGCCGAATTTGAGGTCGATGAATTTCTTTGCGAGGGCGAAAATCATCTTGTTGTCGTAAATCATAAGTTTACTAACGGTACATATCTTGAATGTCAGGATATGTTTAGGGATAACGGTATTTTCAGGGATGTTCTTTTGCATAAATATACCAAGAACAGCATTTATGATTTTGAGGCAAAGACCGATTTTAACAGCGATTTTACATACAATCTTTTAATCAATCCGTCGCTGAAACTCGTTGATGAATGCGAATTCAATGCCGCACTTTTCGGTGATGACGGAATTATCGCCTCAAAGTCGGTTAATGTAAACAGCGAAGAAATTTCCTCAATTTGCTTTGAAAATCTTAAAGTTGACGAGTGGTCCGCCGAGAGCCCAAAACTTTATACTCTCGTGCTGTCACTTTCTCTGGAGGGTAAGGTGATTCAACTTATCCGCCATAATGTCGGCTTTAAGCATATCAGAATAACAGGCAATGTTTTTACTTTTAATAATAAAAATATTAAACTTCTCGGAGTAAATCATCACGACACAAATCCCAAAACCGGATATGCTATGACCGTTGAGGATATGGAAAAGGATGTTTCGATTTTTAAGCAGTATAATGTAAACTGCGTTCGTACTTCTCATTATCCTCCCGACCCGACTTTCCTCGATTTGTGCGATGAATACGGCGTTTATGTGATTGACGAGGCGGATATAGAAACTCACGGTTGCGAGGTTGAAATGCATAGGCCGGGCGCCTGCTCACATAACGAGATGTGGCAGCCCAGATATTGGGACAGGGTTCTTCGTATGTTTGAGCGTGATAAGAACCATCCCTCAATTACCATGTGGTCTCTCGGTAATGAGGCTCACGGCTATCTTAACCAGGATTTTTGCTATAACGAACTAAAGCGTCGCAGTGATATTCCTATTCATTATGAGGGCGTTTGCAGGACAAAACGCTGGGCTTATGATGTTGTGTCCCAGATGTATCCGTGGCATTCGCTTGTGAGAAAGGTTGCAAAGGGCTCGGGTCTGACAAAGAAGTTTTATACAAAACCGTATTTTATGTGCGAGTATGCTCACGCCATGGGACTCGGAGCAGGTGAACTTGAGGAATACGTTAAGTATATTCTTGAGGCGGATAATATCCTCGGCGGCTGTATTTGGGAATTTGCCGACCATGCCGCTTATCACGAAAACGGAGCGTATAAGTACACCTACGGCGGCGACCACGGCGAGGCAAAGCATGACGGTAATTTCTGCGTTGACGGCTTGTTTTTTCCCGACAGAACGCCGCATTCGGGCGCACTGCAAATGAAAAATTGCTATCGCCCCGTAAGAGCAAAAGCTCTGGGCGACGATACATATGAATTTTATAACTATAATTGCTTTACAAATGCTCACTTTAAGGTTAAATGGTCGTATCTTGTTGACGGCGTTTGCGACCAGTGCGGAGAGTTTGAACTCGATATAGAGCCGCATTTCAGACAGTGCGTTAATCTCTCTTTTCAGCATAAGTCAGGCGACCAGGCACTCACGTTTACTTATTTTAAGGACGGCGAAGAAATTGCTTCGGAGCAGTTCGTTGACTTTTGTGATGAACATAATATCTCTGCCGAAGCACCTGACGAGCCTTGCAGAGTCACAACTTCACAGGACAAGGTAATCGTTCATTTTGATGACGGCGAATTTGTCTTTGATACTAAATCCGGCAGGGCAGTAAGTTATATCAAAAACGGCAAGCAGTATATCAACACGGCTCCGTTCGGCGACGGTATAGGCTTCGGGCTTAGCGTTTACAGGGCACCGATTGATAATGATATGTATTTCAATAGAATTTATACTAAACTTGGACTTGATACCGAAGTTCTCTATCCGATTAAAACCATACCTGCCGATAAAGCATATAAGATTATCGACAACAGGGTTGTGATTTCTTATAGTTATAGGCTCAATACCGCAAAGGCAAAGAATATGATTAAAGCCGATATTACCTATTCGGTTTATAAAAACGGCTCGCTGGAGATTGAGGCTGAATGTACTCACTCTAAAAACTTTATTTTTGCTCCACGCTTTGGACTCACTCTTGAAATGCCTAAGGCGTTTGATGAGGTCGAGTATTACGGTTTGGGCGATAAGCCGAACCTCAGCGATTATAAAGAACACGCATTGCTCGGAATTTATAAGTCTAAGGTTGCCGATATGCATGAGGCGTATATCAAACCGCAGGAATCCTCTATGCGAAGCGACACTCTGTGGGCAAGCGTTACAAATGCAGAGGGCGAGGGATTACGCTTTACTTGTCTTAACGGCAGAATGGTGTTCTCGGCAGACCATTATTCTTCACGCCAGTGTGCTAAAGCAAGACATA
>UQPH01000014.1 GCA_900542875.1 uncultured Eubacterium sp.
CGTCTGAGCATATCAACAGGAGCAAGCGCCTCTATAATTTCAAAGCCGTCAGCCAAAAATACATATACCATAATTAATCCTCCGTATTAAGCAACACAATAGGTTCTTTTAGCGAACATCCCACAATGAGATATTCGTTATTAATTACATCATTTTCAAAAAATTTCAATTTGTCAACACTTCTGACTTCGTTAAATCCTCTTTGCTTATAATAAGTAACAAGACGCTCATTGGCAGGAATAAGGCAAACATCACTGCCAAAAGAGCAAACATATGACAAAAGTTGTGACATATATCCCCTGCCTCTGTATTGCTTTAGAGTACAGGCGGCATAGATATATTTTGCCGCACAGTCACCAAGAGAGCAATCCACAAAAAACAAAAGCGATACGGCTTTACCGTCTTTTATATAAGCAAAGCACTTTCCGTATTTCAAATTTTCATAAAAATATTTTACATCGTCAAAAGTATCGCCGAATGCTTCACACCAAATTTCTGCGATACCGTTTAAGTCATTATATACCTCAATCATTATACACAGCAACGCCCTTTTTGAGAAAAATCTCTGGATAATAGGACTGCTTTGCTTTTCTCAGTCCCTCAATGCCTAAGTCTTCCTCACGGTTTACATACTCGTATTTACCAAGCAGACAATTCTTTGTAAACTCCTGACAAATAATAGGATATGCTCCACGCATTTCGGCAGGTGCTTTTTCAAAATGAGTAACAAAGCAGGATGAATTAACCTGACCCTCTCCCATTGTAAAAGCCACAGCCTCACCGTTTACTCTGATAAGGCCGCCGACAAAATCAAGCTCATCAAAATACTCAAAAGCTCTGAGCACAGCCTCAAACTCAAAAGAATAATCCTCGTTATCGCTGTCCTTATTTTCTATCCATTTTGCGTGAAGTGCAATGCACTCATCTATATTATCCTTTGTCAACGGTTCAAACTGCCAATCGGGATTTGTTTTCTTAAAAAATGTTATGTGATTACGCTTTGAATGATACTTTTTTCCTGAAAGAGAAGCCATTTTTTCGACAGAATAAATATAATCGTTAAATGCGTCGTCAAAATTATATTCAAACTTTGCGAAAAATGCTTCTTGAAGCATTCCGAGATAGCCTTCGGTTACACCGTAAATCTTTGGCGTTGTGTTATTGGCTCTTGCATCATCAACAATCTTTTCAACAGCATCGGTGAAATCGCCCTCACCAAGAGGAACAGAATAAGTCAGGCTTTCGCCGTCGTGCCATCTGACTATCAAAAAATCTTTATATTTACATATTTCGGTTTTATACGCTTCGCTCCAAATAAAAAGATTGCCGAAAGTATATTCACAATTCATACTGTTAGCGTGCTTAAGGCAAGCGTTGACCCATAGTTTATCGCTGATTTCAGGTTTCTTAAAACTAAGCATTTGAAAGCTCCTTATCCACAATTTCAACAACAGCCTTATGAATTTGCTCTACTGAATAGGGATTTTTTCCGTCGGAGCAGTTTACAATATGCCAACCCTGTTTTTCAGCGGCGTAAAGTGCGGATTTTCTGCAAGCATTGAGAAAATCAACATTAACCTCATGAACATCCTTTTTGCCCTCATCGCCGTGATAACGAGAGGTCATAAGACGTTGGGATATATCAACGGGCATATCGAGATAAATCACAGCATCAGGGCGTGGAATTCCGATTTTATCGTATTCAAAGTCCTCTGTCCACTTCAAATACTCGTCCCACTTATCCTCACTGATTTTTTCCATCTGATAAATTGAATTCGAGGTTGCATACCTGTCGGCAAGAATAAGTGTTCCGTTATCAAAATCGTCTTTCCACTTTAACTTAAACGAAGCAAAGCGGTCAACGGCATAAAAAGCGGAAGCCGCATAAGCGTTTACATCGTTTGCATTTTTTCCAAATTCGCCGCCGAGATACATATTTACCAGAGTACTTGACGGACTGTCGTAATCAGGGAGTTTTATCTTTTTATACTTAATATTTTTATTAAAAAAATATTCTTCAAGAAGCTGTGTTTGGGTGGACTTTCCGCTTCCGTCAAGTCCCTCCATAATAATAAGTTTTCCTTTAGTTGTTTTCATCTTCTGCTTTTCTTTCCAACTTTTCTTTTGTGCCGTCAGGACGGACAATATAGGTATTTGCAAGTTGTTCGGCAAGACTCGCCTTAAATGAATTAACATATTCAAGTCTTAATTCGGCTTGCTCCTTTTTTTCGTCATCTGTTAAGCCCTCGGCAGTTTTTGCCTTATGGGCAAGTTCATTTATTCTGTCGATTTTTTTCTGTTCCATCAATCCAAAAAGTCCTTTAATTTTTTACTTCTGCTTGGGTGGCGAAGTTTACGTAAAGCCTTTGCCTCAATCTGTCTGATACGCTCACGGGTTACATTAAACTCTTTACCTACCTCTTCGAGCGTCTTTGGATTGCCGTCCTCAAGACCGAAACGAAGTTTTAATACTTTTTCTTCTCTTGGGGTAAGAGTTTGAAGAACCTCCGAGAGTTGCTCCTTAAGCAGGCTCATCGACGCCGCATCGGCAGGTGCAAGAGCATCGTCATCCGGAATGAAGTCGCCGAGATGCGAGTCCTCCTCTTCACCGATTGGGGTTTCGAGAGATACAGGTTCCTGAGATACTCTGATAATTTCTCTTACCTTATCAACAGGCATTTCAAGATAATCTGCGATTTCCTCGGGTGTTGCCTCGTGACCGTTAAGGTGAAGAAGCTGTGACTGTGCCTTTTTAACCTTATTAATAGTTTCTACCATATGGACAGGAATACGAATGGTTCTTGCTTGGTCGGCTATTGCTCTGGTAATAGCTTGTCTAATCCACCATGTGGCATAAGTAGAAAACTTAAATCCCTTAGTATAGTCGAACTTATCAACTGCTTTTATAAGACCCAGGTTACCCTCTTGAATAAGGTCAAGGAACTGCATACCTCTGCCTACATATCTTTTTGCGATACTTACAACAAGACGAAGGTTAGCCTCTGCAAGTCTTTTCTTTGCCTGCTCGTCATCATCTGCGATTTTAATAGCAAGTTCAATTTCCTCCTCTGCGGTAAGAAGCGGAATTCTGCCGATTTCCTTAAGATAAACCTTAACCGGATCATCCATTGCAGCACTGTCATTTACGGCAACGGTATCTGCTGCGTCTGTCTCCTTAGGAAGGTCAACCTCAAGAGAAATTCCATCAAGCGTCTCCGACGAAAAGTCATCTATAATGCTGATGTTATTTGCGTCGATAAGGTCGTTAAGAGTTTCGAGTTCGTTTACATCAAGGTCAAGTTCAACGATAAGATTATCAATTTCCTGAGCGGTGAGGTGACCCGACGCCTTTCCCTTTTCAACAAGTTTTTTGAAGGCGTTTTGCTTTTTTTCCTCATCGGTGGTAGTTACTTTAGTCTTGTCCATAATTAATCTCCTCTTATGTATTTTTATTCTTAAACATATTTCTGAATGCGTCGTCATCAAGTGAGGCGGCATTCACTTTATTACTTTTTTTATATTCCCTTTTAACAACATTAACGCAGTCAAGGAACTCCTGCTTTGGGTCAGCGCTGTTTTTGGTTGAATGAATAATTTTAGTGAGTTTACTCATCTCGTCATCGTCAAAGCACTCGTTAAAGACTATCAAATCAAGCGACATATTTTCGTTAATTCTGTGAATTATCGTATCATACGCCTTTCGGTAAAAGCCCTCGCTGAGCATTTCACTTTTAAGTTCTGTGCAAAGTTTAATGCAATCAGGATGAGTCAAAAGCAATCCGATAATCCTTTGTTCTGCCTTTAGCATAACGGTAGATGCGGAAGAATCATAACTTTCCTTCATAGTTTGACGCATATCGGTGTCAATTATTTTCTTAAACTCACGATTTCTTTTGCCACACATTTTTCGTGCATTATATTCATCAAGTTGAGCCTGAAGAGCCCTTTTTTCTATTCCGAGTTCCTCTGCAAGGCGTGAGAGATAAAGGTCTCTTTCTATCGGTTTTGCCGTGCTCAAAATCTTAACAGCCTCGTTTGCATAAGCACTTTTTCCTCTTGTGGTGCCAAGGTCAAAATTACTTCTTGCGCTAACGAGAGCAAACTCCGTTTCGCTTGACGAATTATCGAGCATTGAAGCAAAACGGTCTCTGCCGAGTTTTCTTATAATCTCGTCAGGGTCTTTACCGCCGCTTAAACGAGGTATGCTGATTTTCATATCCGTCTGTTCAAAAAGACCTATGGCCTTATTAAGTGCCTTTTGTCCGGCTTCGTCATTATCATAAATCAATATAATCTCTTTTGCATATCGGGATATAAGCCTTACCTGCTCGGGAGTAAGAGCAGTACCGCAACCTGCCACGGCATTTGTAAAGCCTGCCTGATGCATGGCAATAACATCCATATAACCCTCACAAAGAATTAGGCTGTCCTCTTTGCTGTCCTTTGCAAAATTAAGACCGAAGAGTTCATAAGTCTTTTTGTAAACAAGGGTTTCAGATGAATTGATATACTTAGGCTTTGAGTCATCAAGAACTCTTCCGCCAAAGGCAATCACATTACCCCTGACATCAATTATAGGAGTCATAACACGGTTAACAAATGTATCGTAATACCCTCTTTTACCCTGTTTAATCACTCCTGCCGCCTGCATCTCAATCTGCTTAAATCCGAGCGAATGCAAATGCCGTTCCAAACTGTGCCAATCATCGGGAGCATAGCCCAATCCGAAATGTTGAATTGTCTTACGGCTGAGACCTCTTGAAAGAAAATAATCAAGTCCGACTTTGCCCCGCTCGCTCATCATATAACTGTGATAAAACCTTGCCGTTGCACGGTTAATTTCAAGAATTTTTCGTCTTAATTTAGAGAGAGTATCATCATATGTACTCTCCTCGGGCATCTGCATTCCTGCCCTTTGAGCAAGTAATTTAACGGCGTCAACATAATCAAGATTTTCTATCTTTTTAACAAAGGTTACGGCATCTCCGCCGACTCCGCAGCCAAAGCAGTAAAAACTTTGAGTATCGTCATATACGGTAAAAGAAGGAGTTTTTTCGTTATGAAACGGACACAATCCGACATAAGTATTGCCACGCTTTTTCAGCGTAACGTAATTCGATATTAAATCCGCAATATCGGTCTTCATTCTGACCTCTTGCAAAAAACTGTCGCTTAGTATCGGCATAGTAACTCCTTTCGTAAAAATTCTTTATATAATTATTCTATCCAAAATTTCGGAACATAAAGTTGATTGAATACTTTAAGCGAATAATTATCGCTCATTCCCGCTATGTAATCACATACCGCTCTGTCAACGCTTTCTTTTTCGGCAACAGAACTGTAAGGATAAGGCAATTCCTCGGGGTGCTTAATATAATGCTCATAGATTTTTTCAAGCATTGCAACGGCCTTGACCTCTTCGCCCTTACATACGGGATTGCGATAAACGGCAGTAAACATAAAATCGTGCAAATCGTTAAAAAGTTCCCAAAATTCGTCACTCATCAAAATACGCTCGTGCGAGCTGTTATGAATAACATTAAGAACCATATTGTTAATTCTCTCGCTTTTTCCCATACCGAGAGACATTCTCAAATCGAGAGGAATGTCCTCCTCATTCATAACTTCGGCTCTGATAGCGTCATCTATATCATGATTGATATAAGCGATTTTATCGGCTATTCTGATTATCTGACCCTCAAGGGTGTAGGCATCTTCGCCGACTGTATGGCAGAGTATTCCGTTTCGCACCTCGTCGGTAAGGTTAAGTCCTTTACCGTTTTTTTCAAGATAATCAACCACCCTGACGCTTTGCTCATAGTGCTTAAATCCGTTAGGCGAAAGTCCGTTAAGTGCTCTTTCGCCTGCGTGACCGAACGGAGTATGCCCCAAATCGTGACCCAGAGCAACAGCCTCTGTCAAATCTTCATTAAGTTGAAGTGCTCTTGCAATAGTTCGTGCAATTTGTGAAACCTCGAGAGTATGGGTTAGCCTTGTACGGTAATGGTCACCCGACGGAGCAAGAAAAACCTGCGTTTTATGTTTTAATCTTCTGAATGACTGACAGTGAATAATCCTGTCACGGTCACGCTGAAAGCAGGTACGTATGTCACACTCTTTTTCCGGTTTTATTCTTCCACGGGAATTAACTGAAAGAGTGGCATAAGGGGAAAGAATTTTCTTTTCATTTTCTTGAGTTATTTCACGAATAAGCATAATAATTAATTTCCCCTTTCGTCAAAAAAATACTAATTTTTCTCTCTATATATTATATACTGTATTTTATGTATATTCCCTTTATTTTTCTTGACTAAAAATTTTATATGGGATATGATAAGACAGAGGTGTGAGATGGAATATATTTTTATAATAATTATTGTTATGGCCGTAATTATTGCCATAGGTGTATTTTTATATCTGCAAAACAATATAATTGATATAACAAAATACAACCTGAAATACGACAAAGCAGACGAGCCTATCAGAATAGTGCAACTCAGCGACCTTCATTCCAAACCCTTCAAAAAGGTACTGAAAAAAATTGATGAAATAAAGCCCGACATCATCTGTATTACGGGCGATTACATCAATGACCGTGAAAAAAATAAGAAAAAAATGCTAAAATACGCAAAAGCGTTGGTCGCAAGGGCAAAAGTTTACTACATAACCGGAAATCACGAAAGACGGCTTAAAAACTTTGACGAATTAATGAATGAACTCGCCGAAGTCGGATTTATCGTTCTTTTGAACAGAGTCAGCATATATAACGACAAAGGCTTTGAAATAGATTTCCTCGGTCTTGACGAAAACCAAGCAAACTTTGACGATTACAAGGCAAGAAAAAAAGGCACCTTTGAATACAAGGATATGTCACCGTACTTTAAGCAACTTAATGAACTCGGCGGATATAAAATAGTTCTGTCACACTTTCCCGAAAACTTTGAGGGAGTAAAAGAAATGAACTATTCACAGTACGATTTTGATTTACAACTTTCAGGTCACGCTCACGGCGGACAATTCTGCCTGCCGTTTATCGGTCCCGTTTACTCACCGGGTCAAGGCTTAAAGCCGAAATATGCAAAAGGCTCATTCGGAAACAGACCGAAACTGATAGTATCAAGAGGATTGGGCAATGCGGAGTTTCCCTTCAGGTTATTCAATCACCCGGAGATTAATGTAATTAATATAACTAAATGAATATAAGACACGCCCCGAGAGGCACACCGCATAAGAAAGAAATAGGCTTTTAAGCATTTTTCTTATGTAGTGTTGTCAACTCGGAGCGTGTCCGTTTTTTATATTGTCTTAGAAAATTCACTGCGCAGAAATTTAGAAATATATTTACCGTTTGAAACATCAATCAGTTTTGCATTTAGCAAATCGACGATATTTTCCTTAACGGAAAATTCCACGCACACTTTATCGCTGAACGAAGTGTTCAAAATTACCGCTGAAAAATCAGACAGAAGAATATTAAGCCTGTCATAAAAAGAATAATCAACCTCTGCACTCATAACACTGCACTGAGCCATTGTAATAATTCCTGCGGCGTCAAGGGCAATCTTTGACGTATGGCTGTAAGCACGAACCAAACCGCCTGCACCCAGAAGAGTTCCTCCGAAATATCTCGTTGCGACAACACAAACATCGACTAAACTTTCCTTGAGCATTACATCAAGCACGGGCACGCCTGCCGTACCGCTCGGCTCGCCGTCGTCGCTGTAACGCTGTATATTATTTTCACGCAGAACATAGGCATAAACATTATGCGTGGCGTCCCAATGCTTTGATTTAATCTTTAAAATGAACTCGAGTGCATCTTCTTGAGTTTTAACCGGCTTTGCGTAGCCGATAAATTTAGATTTTTTCTCTATAAAAAAGTCGCTTGCTTCTTTTTCGACAGTTTTATATTCCTGCATAAATCCTCCCGACAAAAAACAAGGCAACAGAAGTTTTACCTACTGTTGCCGTTATTTCTTGATTAGCCCTTTTTAGCAAATCTCTTGTTGAATCTCTCAACACGTCCACCTGTATCTACAAGCTTTTGCTTACCTGTATAGAATGGGTGACACTTTGAGCAGATATCTACCTTCATATCGCCTTTAGTGCTTTTTGTTTCGAATGTAGCACCGCAAGCACATCTAACTGTACATGTTTGATAATCAGGATGAATTCCTTCCTTCATGACTTTCACCTCACTTAATCTCATAACGCAGAAATTATATCAAAGATTGATATAAAATGCAAGACTTTTTTTCAAATTATTTATAAAAGCAGGGTTTATTTAGATAAAACGAATAGAGAGCCGCTTGCTTAACCGGCTTTTTAAGTGATTTTTCCACAGCATACTTATAAAAAGCTATTTGATTTTTATACTCGCAAAGGAGTTCCTCCTCGCTTTGTACCCTGTCGGTTTTATAATCAACAAGCACAAGCTCGCCGTTTTCCTCAAACACACAATCGGCAATACCCTGTACCAAAACCTTATCGTCAAAATCGGTATTTTCTATCTCGTTTACCGGAACGAAGGCGGAAATCTTAAATTCTCTGTATACCCTGTCGCCGCCGAAAATTCTCTTTGCAAAATCCGAGGTAAAAAACGTCGTAAGTTTGCCTCTGTCAAGAACTTTTGCCTGTTCGGCGGTGAGATACGAATAAGATATAAGACGTGCAATTTCCGTCTCCAAATCGTCTCTTGCATTATCATAATCGCAATACTGCATAAAGGTGTGCATTGCCGTTCCTTTTTCTGCATAGGTCATATTGCCCTCGGTTAAGAATGCAGGTTTTGACGAGGTTAGATACTCATAATTTCTGTGAGAGTCATCAAGTGACGAAGCGGTCATTTTTGACGGATAATTTGCAAGCGACAGTCTGTCATAGCGAAAAGAAAGTCTGTCTTTAATTTTTTTTAGCAACTCGGTGTCAAGTTCAGCCTTAACCGTTTGCGCCTCATCCACTGTCTTTTGTTCTGTGTCGCCGAGAACAACATTTATCGACATATCAAAATCCGATAATGCGTCAAACTTAATATCCGAATGACACATATCACGAAGCACGCCGCCGTTCTTATGAAGAAGAGCGGCTGTTACGATTAGGTCGCCGTCGCTGTTGGTTTTTTGCACACTGACAGGAGACACTCTGCCGTCGATAATTTTCTTTGCATTTGCGGTGACGGCTTTTTCGATTTTCTTAGATGTATAAAAAGTAACGAACTGTTCCTTAGCCCTTGTAAGTGCAACATAAAGCACACGCAGGTTTTCGCTCATAAGTTCTTTTTCGTTAATCTGACGAAGTACACAATACTGAATGGAATCATACCGACTCATGGTGTCGGCATTATACACTTTTAACCCTATGCCGTATCGGGAGTTCAGTTGAACTCTCTTTTTAAGGTCGTCTTTATTATACTGATGAGAAGCACCTGCAAGAATGCAAACGGGAAATTCAAGTCCCTTTGACTTATGTATTGTCATAACGCTTACAGCATTGCTGTCGGTGTGAGTTACGGCAGGACTTTCCACATTGAATTTATTATTGATAATTGCGTCAACATATCTCAAAAAAGCGGTAAGACCAACATTTTCTCCGGAGTCAAAATGCTTTGCTATGTCAATAAGTTTCATAACATTAAGCACTCTTTGCTCATGATTGCCCATAGCAGATATGACGGAAAGATATGAAGTTTCTCCTATAATTGTTCTCAAAAGACTTTCAACGCTCATTGAACTTGCGTATTCCCTATATCTTTTCAAATCATTTACAAATGCAATAAATTCGCTGTTATTTACAATCGAGGTATAAAGATTTTTTGCAGGTGTATTAACTCTTGCCTCGGCAAGCGAATCGGGCGTATATCCGTAAAAGACAGACATAAGAGTTGCCAAAAGAGGAATGTCGAGAAGCGGATTATCTATACTTCTCAATAGATTCAGAAGTATAACCACCTCGTTTGATGAAAATAAATTTGACTTATTATTTGAAACGGTGGGAATACCGTACTTTGAAAAGATGTCTGTAATTACGGGAAGTCTTGACTTATCGGAGCGCATAAGTACGGCAAAGTCGCCGTATTTAATCGGACGATAAATTTCACCCTCCCTGATAAGTTCGCCGCTTTTTACCTTAGATATAATATACTCGGCAATTTTTTCTGCCTCGTACTCGTCTGCATCTCTGTCCTCGGGAGGTTCGAGCATATAAAGAGCGGCTGACGGAATATCGCTGTCTTTATATTTAAGACCGTTATTAAGCCTTTCGTTTTCGTTATAGTCAACCTCGCCTACCTTATATGACATAAAGCGTGAAAACACAAAATTGACATAAGAACAAATATCTTTTCTGGAGCGGAAATTTGTATCAAGATTTATTTTATAACTTTCCTTATCTCCGTTAGGCTCAAAATCGGCATACACCTGCTTTTTGGCATTAAATATCTGCGGCATCGCAAGCCTGAAACGATATATGCTCTGTTTCATATCGCCGACCATGAATCTGTTTCGACCGTTTGAGAGCATCTTAAAGAGAGTATCTTGAGCGGAATTTGTGTCCTGATACTCATCAACAAGAATTTCATAAAAATTATCAGACAGTTCGTTAGCCAAATCAGTCTTAACAATCTTGCCGTCATAGCTCATATAAAACAAAAGATTGATGGCAAAATGCTCCACATCGGAAAAAGTGTAAGAATTAAGCCTTTTCTTTTCCTCCAAAACAGCCGTCGAAAACTCTTTAATAATTTTACAAAGCAGACTAATAAGAGGATACAGTTTTTTGCAGTCATCCAGATATTCTTCTTCGGTTGCGGAATAAAGAGACTTAATCGTTTTAAGAATGCTCTTATAATTATCTCTGTTAGCCGTGACAACAGCCTTTGACGGGCTTTCATAATCACGCTTTGACGGTGCTCTGGAAAATGACACGCCGTTTATATTTTGAATAATTTTATTCCAATCTTTAGTCGAAACAGAGACTTTGAGTGTTTCAAAAATTTCTCTGTCCGAAAGCAGCATTTTCTTATACTTATCATAAAGCACATCGTCCTCGTAAAGAGAATTAAGCGAATTGTCGATAAGTTCAAAAACGAAGTCAATATAACTTTGGGTCTCTTCAAAAATACGCTCTGCGGCAAAAGATTCGGACAACTTAATTTCGGGATTATAAAGTTCGCAAGCCTTATCAAGCCACAAATCGGGAAATGCCTGCGACGAGGTAAAGGAATTAATCTGCTTAACCGTCAATGCCAAATCATCGTCATTTTTTGCTGAAGAGAGCAATTCGACAAGTTCTAAAAAGGTCTTATCGCCGGAGTCATAATAGGAATTGATTATTTCATCCAAAACGGAGTCCTCGACAAGCATTCTCTCGGAATCGTCCATAATGTTAAAATCCTGCTGAATATCAAGTTTATAGAAATTCTCACGCACTAAATTAATGCAAAACGAATCTATGGTACATATTTTTGCACCCGGAAGAAGCGAATACTGTTTTTTTGCAACAGTATTATTTTGCGTATTCTTAATAATCTCACGAAGTTTATCTGAAATTCTCTTACGCATTTCCGAAGCAGCAGCATTGGTAAAGGTGACTATAAGCAGTTTATCGACAGGAACTCCGTCCTCGGTAATCATCTTAATTACACGATGAACCAAAACGGCTGTTTTGCCTGAACCTGCCGCAGCATTTACGAGAATATTTGAATTTTTAGCGTCTATTGCGTTTTGTTGGGGGACGGTCCATTTAGGCATTTTCTTCATCCTCCTTTAATATCTTTATAGTTTCATCAAAGGATGGCTCATCAAATAAATTGGGGATAATCTCCTTTTTATTCATACACACATCTTTATAATCACAATACTCGCAGGTTTTATCGTGATGGGGAGAATCGGCAGGATTTTGCGAAATATATCCCATATGCAGATTATCGCCCATAGAAACTATCAGTTCGTTTATCTTTTTTGAAATTCTGCCGAGATCCGCAAGACTGACTATATTGCCCTTTAGTTTTCCGTTGCTGACAGAAACAGGAATATATTTATTACTTAATTCTCTGTCCATATGCTCGGCGATGGAATGCGACTCATCATTAAGCACAATGCCTTTCATACGAAACTCGTCATTATCCGATTTATTGAAATTCTTTACATTTCTCTCGGTATTATAGACCTTTCTTGCGGCGTGCATATAAAGGACTCCCGCCTCAACTCCCGACAATTCGTTATCCGACTCGCAAAGAGTAAAGAGATAAACAAACATTTGAAGATTAAGGCCGTGAAGGATATCGCTTAAAGCGAAGTCTTTTGTACCGCTCTTATAGTCTACAACTCTGACATACTGAATGCCGTTTTCGGTATATGTATCAACTCTGTCGATAGAGCCTTTAATGCGGATTGTACCGCCGTCGGAGAGATGATAAGTCTTTGACTTAACCTCTTCGTTTTCGCTTCCGTCGCCGATAGAAAGTTCAAAAGCCTTTGCCTCAAAGTCACTGTTCATAAATTCATCACGAAGCCTAAGCACAACGTGGGTCAACATTTTTGAAAGGCGCATAAATCGGTACTTAAATCTTGCTCCGAGTTGCTCGGAGTCGCCCATTTTTGTGTCAAAAAACAGTTTAAGATACTTTTTGGTAAGTTCTTCAACCTGTGCTCTGTCGAGGGTTACAAGCGTCTTGGTGGTGACATCCTTTACAAGGTGTTCCAAAACGAAATGAATAACCGTACCGGTCTGCATGGCATTCATTTCCGCCTTTGTTCTCGGGCGGACATTCAGTCCGAATTTGCAAAAATATCTAAAAGCGCAGTTATAGTAATCCTCGATTCTTGAGGCTGAAAGATACATATCATTCTTAAACAGTTTTCTTGCAAGGTCTTTGTTATTAATCTTCATCACAGGGTTAATGCTCAGATTATTAACTGCGTCAAGCCTGTTTTCAAATTCTTTTTTATCGGAGAAATACTGCTTAAGAGCAGCAGTCATTTTGCTGTTATCATCATAATCGCTCGCAAGAAATTCAAAAGCGTTTGCATCCGTTTCGAGACTGTCAAGAGTAACGCAACCGTTATTTGATTTAGTTTCAATAGCGGGAAAAGTATCTTTAATCTCGCTGACGATTGAACTTTCACAGGTATCGTCCACAGAATTTCTGTAAGATACATAAAGTCTGTTACTTGCACAGGAAACAGCCATATAAGCAAAATATCTCTCTTGAGCGTTAAGCGTTTCACCATAAGAATACAACTTAAAATTATCATCAATGAGTTTTACTCTGTCCGCTTCAGTAAGAAGTCCCGATGAAGAAACATTTTGCGGAAATTCGCCGTCATTCGCTCCTAGCACAAAGCAGGCATAAGGATTATTGCAGCGAATTCTGTCGGCTGAACCTAACTGAACATTATCAAGTCCTATCGGTACATTGCCCAAATCTTCATTTGCAATCATCAAATTAAAGAGTTTTGAATATTCCTTGATGCTTACTTTTTCATCAAGGCTTAATACGGCAAGTTCGTTTAGTATATTCATAATCAAATCCCACACCCTGCCTTGTTCCATGGCGAGCGCAGACTTTCCGCTTTTATCGAGAGAGACGGCCAGTTCTTTGATTTTTTTATCAACAGAAAAATCAAGCAATGTATAATAAATTGCCCTTGATATTCCCTTTGCATCGGTATTTTTAACCGATTTAGAAAACTTTTCGAGGCGTGATATTACATAATCTCTGTGCTTATTAATTTCGTCAAGCGCTTTTTTGTCGGAGTCGCTTATTTTATCAACAAAGCCTCTTGTTGATTCGGTAAAATTACTTTTCCATTTAGTGCCGTTAATATTCCACATAAATGCGTAATTTTCAAGGGTGCTTATGCTCTCGGTGTCAAGAGCGGTAAGACCTGTTTTAAGCAGTGAGAATATATCGTCAGAACGAAAATAATAGGCACATACTCTGAAAAGAAAATTAATAAACATTACGCAGGGCTGTGATGATATGCTCTGACGTTCATCATCAAAATAAGGAATATTATATTTTGAAAAAGAAAACTGAAGTTCTCTTTGATACTTATCCAAATCACGGCAAATCACGGTAATATCCGACGGATTTATGCCTTGTCTCATCAGTTTTGAAATCTCGGACGAAACATAATTGCACTCATCGACAATACTCTTTGCACGATAAATTGAAACATTCTCAACTTCCTTTTCATAAGGAGTTTTAATAAAGTACATATTTTTTTCGAGCGAACGCAGTTCGTCGTTTTTCGCTCTGTGATTTTCGGTAAGGTAAACCGGAGGCAGAATTTTTACATTTTCCTTTTTGGCAACGCCGGTTAAAATTTCTATATTTGAATTAACATAAGAGAACAAATCATATTCGTCATTATTGCTGGGTGAGTCTGAACAAAAAGTGATATAAACGCTTTTTGCTTGTTTTAATATAACTTCGATGATCTTATATTCCTGTGCGACAAAGCCCGAAAAGCCGTCAATATAAACGGTTCTTCCCTTGAAATAATCGAGAGTAAGGAGTTTTTCATAAAGATATGTAAGTTCCTCGGCAGGGTCTGTATATTTGTCTTTAATAAGATTATCATACTCTGACATAATGAGCGCAATGTCATGCAACTTTTCGGATAAAATAACTTTATCCGCATTGTTTGATGCAGATATAATATCGTCATAAGAAACACGGCACGCTTTCATTTCGTCATAAATCCTTACGGCAGAGGAGATAAATGCGTTATTATTTACATTCTTTGAAAACAGTTTAAGTTCGTCCTTACACGAATCGCACGCTTTCTTAAACAAAACAGCCTTTGCACCCTTAGAAAGCATGGGCAGAGTGAACGAACCGTACTTTTTTGCTATATCAGAGGAAAGCCTGGAAAACGAGCCGTTTTCCACGCAGTTGACCTTATCCTCGCCGAGATCGGTCAAAAGCCGTCTTTCGCTGATAAACGAAAACTGCTCAGGCGTAATAAGCAGGATGCTCTCGTCACCCTGCTCAACCTGATTTTTTATACTGTTAAAAATATATTCGGTTTTTCCGCTTCCGGCTCTGCCGATAATCATTTGGAGCATCGTTATACCTCCGGAACAATAAGTCCTTGTTCAAGCATTCTCTCATATGCCTCGAGCATAAAATCGTACATCGGTCGTGCTATATCAAACGCAAGTTTCATCTCATTAATTACGGCAGGAGACGAAATGTCGCTCAAATCGAAACTATTGTAGGTGAAACTGAAATTTTTTGCACTGAGATACTGTTTCAAATCTTTCGGTGCATCGGGATACCTGTCTTTTTTATAGTAATCGTGTGCATCAAAAGTAAAGCCTGCCTGCTCGCAAGCCTTCAGCGCTTTTCTGAAACGGCGTGGCTGTTCAACAATCATATCGTGAACCGCCTTAAAAGCAGAGGCTTTCCATGTCCAAAATACAAGTCCGTAACCGTAGGAATTCGGATAAAATTCAAAATAAAAAAACGGTGCCGAGGGATATTCTTTTTTGTATCTTCTAAAGAACACCCACATATTTTCTCTGTACTTAACTTTTGAGCGATTGCCTCTGGTGTCACGGTAAATTCTTGACACCGAACGCACAGGGTCAAGGTACATTTTATCGTCTATTTCAAAAAGAAGTTCGGACATATCAAGAACCATTTGGCGAAGCGGAACGGTTATTCCCTGCTTCAATTCTTCTTTATGTTCCTCGTAGAACTCCTTTGAATCGTTAAATCTGTTAAGGCACAAAAGTTCAATACTTTCGCCTTTTATGCCTTTATAGTTATATCTCATTCTTCAAAAGTCCCTTTCTCAGCATAGACTGTGCGGCAAGAAGCGCACAAATCTTTGCAGAATGAAAATTAAGTCCGCCCTGAATCCAAGCATAAAAAGGCTCTCTTATAGGTGCGTCTGCGGAGAGTTCGATGGACGAGCCGAGAGTAAACGCTCCTGCTGCCATAACAACCTTACTGTCATAGCCCGGCATATCCCACGGCTCAGGCAATACGAAACTGTCAATAGGACTTCCGCTTTGAATTCCCTGACAAAACGCAACAAGGCTCTGCTCGTTTTCGAGTCCGAGACACTGAACTATATCGCCTCTTTTTTCGTTATATTTTGGGGTGACATCATATCCGAATCCCTCAAAAAGTGCGGATATGTAAACGGCTGATTTAAGAGCCTCGCCGACAGTGTGCGGTGCAAAGAACAAACCCATATACAACTCTCTGTTCATTCCGACAGTACAGCCGACTTCTTTTCCGAGACCCGGCGTTGTAAGGCGATAAGCACACTTTTCAACCAAATCATGTCTGCCGCAGATATAGCCGCCTGTTCTTGCAATTCCGCCGCCTGCATTTTTTATCAATGAACCTGCACAAAGGTCTGCTCCGACCTCGGTAGGTTCTTTAATATCGGTAAATTCACCGTAGCAATTATCAACCATCACTATAACATTAGGATTGGCTTTTTTTGCGGTATTAACAATTTCTTCTATGATATCTATTGTAAGCGACGGTCTGAGTTCATAACCTCTTGAACGCTGAATATAAACCATTGTTGTATCAAAGTCAACAGCATTTGATATTGCGTCTAAATCGGGTTTTGAATCTTTAAGCGAAACCTCTGCATATTCAACGCCGAAATCTTTTAGAGAACCCATACCCTCGCCCGAAATACCGATAACATTATGAATGGTATCATACGGAGTACCTGTAACGCACAGCATCTTATCGCCGGGTCTGAGCACACCGAAAAGGGCGGTAGAAAGCGTATGAGTACCGCAAGTAAAGTTGTGTCTTACGAGTGCGTCCTCACAACCGAAAACCTGAGCCCACACTTTATCGAGCGTTTCTCTGCCTCTGTCACCGTAACCGTATCCTGTTGATGAGACAAAATGGCTCTCCGAAATTCCGTTATCAATAAATGCCTTTTGCACCTTAAGCTGATTATATTCAGTAATTTTTTCTATATTTTCAAAAGCGTCTTTGCAAAGGTCAAGAGCCTTATCTGACTGCTTTTCAATTCTTTCGTCAATATCAAAAAAAGGATTCATCTGTACATTCTCCATATTCCTATATTCTTAAAGCCGAGGTCGGTATAAAAATGCTCGTTAAGCTCGGCATCTCTCATAATATAAACTCTGCCCTTAATATCGTTACAGATATAAGAAACGAGGTAGCCGCCGTAGCCCATTCTTCTGTACTCTTCACCTGTTCTTACTGCGGTCAGAACCGCATCATCGTCATAAATTGAGGAGAGAATGGAACTGGTAACTATGTTACCTGCGACATTGAGAGTATAAGCCTTTGCCGTATTATGTCTTACCCTATGGCTAATATCAACATACCAAGACTTAAAATCCTGATTTTCATAATCGATAAAGTTATATAAATCCATAAGTTTCGGGTATTCGTCAACGCTTATGCCTATCATTCCTGCGCCCATTACATTAAGGTCACGTTTAACTTCACTCGACATAATAACGCCCTCTTCAAACTTTGCGCCGATTTGAAAGGCAGGGTCGCACAAAATAGTTCCGTGACCCGTTATGCAAAAAAAGCGTACAAGTTCCTCATTATCAAAACCGTCATCAAGTGCAAGTGTAACATCATTATCGAGTTTAGACAGGATTGCGGTAATTTTTCCATCGATAATTTGGCGATAAAAGGTGGCAAAACGATATGCGGTACCGTAGGATTTAAGCAGTGCCAGAATACGAACGGTGTAAATATCCTTTTTCTTCCAATCGTCAAAAAGGCTTGAATCTTCTATTTGTTCAATCATAAATTTTCTTTAGTATTTCCTTTAATAATTTTCTTGTGTTATCAATATCCGACTTTTTTACAACAGAAGACGGAGAATGAATATATCTGCAAGGGAGCGACAGTGCCATTACCTTTGCGCCCTTACCTGAGGTTTGAATAGAACCGGCGTCATTTCCGCCTGCGACAGCGGTTTTTGTCTGCACGGGAATGTTGTTTTCTGAGGCGGTATTCATTGCAAGTTTATAAAGTTCTCTGTCATATATCGTTCTGTTATCCATAAAGGAAACAACGCCTCCGTTTCCGAGAACACAAACTCTGTCCGCCCCCGTAACGCCGTCAAGGTCACCTGCCGTTGTAGCCTCAAGAACGATAGAAATATCGGCACCTACGGCAAAAGAAGTACACTTTGAGCCTCTTAAACCTACTTCCTCCTGAACGTTAAAGCAAAATACGGTATCGTACTCAAGTTCGCTTTTAATAAGTTCAATCATCAACATACAACCGATACGGTCATCAAGAGCCTTAGCCTTAATATATCCGTTTCCCAATTCGGTATAGTCGCTCTCAAAATAAGCAAAATCGCCGAGCGAGACAACAGACTGCGCCTCTGTTTCGCTTTTTGCACCAATGTCGATAAGAAGTTTATCAAAAGAGGGGGCTTTATCTTTTTCGCTGTCTTCCAAGAGATGATAAGCCTTATCTGCAATAACGCCGTTAATCCGATTTTCGCCGACGGTTACGGCTCTGTCAAGGCAGACCTTAGTGTCTATTCCGCCGACGGGTGCAAATCGCAGATAGCCGTCAGAAGTGATGCCTGTTATAATAAATCCGACTTCATCCAAATGGGCATTGATGCAAACGGTTTTATTCGGCTTTTTCTTCCCTTTTTTGTAAGCGATAACCGAACCGAGATTATCCACCTCATAGGTTGAATATTCTTTAATTTCATTAATTATATAGTCACGAACACGAACTTCGTCGCCCGACGTTCCGTTTAAGAGACATAAATCTTTAAGCATTCTCCTCACCTGCTTTCTTTTTTATATACTCAGCGATAAGTGAAGCGGTTGCCTCAATATCCGAGGTATCTACAACTTCAACGGGAGAGTGCATATATTTTTGAGGCACGGACAAAAGAGAAGTTTTAATTCCTTTTTTGCTGACTGTTATCACATCGGCATTTGTGCCCGTATGTCCGCCGCCCATAATCTCCTGTTGAAAGGAAATGCCGCAGTGCTTTGCAAGGGAGACCATATCCCTACTGATTTTATTATCAAGAATGGGCGAAAATCCTATCATAACGCCTTTTCCGATTTCGCCGCAATCGCTTTTTTTGCAAGCGGGAGTATAGCCGAACGAAACATCAACGCAAATTGCCTCGTCTATATCATCAATAAAAGAGCCAACCTTTGCACCTCGAAGTCCCACTTCTTCCTGAGAGGAAAAAAGCACGGTTATTTTTGCTTTTACATTTTTAAGTTTTTCAAGAGCGAGAAGAATTGAGGCAACGCCTGCTCTGTCATCAAGTGCAGAAGAGCAAATCTGACTGCCCAAAAGCGGCATAAAAACACGCCTGAATGTAACTCTGTCACCGAGAGATATAACAGATTCTGCCTCTTCTTTTGTCATGCCCACATCAACGGCAACATCACCGAGAGAGGGCACCTTTTTTTCATCATCCTTTGACTGTAAATGAGGCGGCAGCGAGGATATAACTCCTCTGACCTCTTTTTTGCCCCAAATGCTGACTTCGCTTGCTGTGAGCATTCTGTTATCTATTCCGCCGCATTTATCAAGTTTAATAAATCCGTCATCGGTAACAGCCTTAACAATCATACCGATTTGGTCGATATGAGCGTCAAGAAGAAAATGCTTACCCTCGCCGAAGGTGCAGATGACATTATTCACAGAATCAATTTCAACTTTTCCGTAATCGGACAGTTTTTTTGAAAGAAGTGTCGCTATATTATTTTCGCATCCGCTGACGGCGGGAACGCCTGTCAGTTCATCAAGTAAATCTTTAATTTCCATATTATCACTCAAATTCATTAACTAATCTCTTATACTCTCTGCCTCTGTATTCAAAAGTTTTGAACTGGTCGAAAGCAGGACACGCAGGACAAAGCGTTACTATATCTCCGCTGTGTGCCTTTTCTCGTGCAATACCTACGGCATTTTTAAGGACATCTGTTTTTATGATTTCCAAACCCGAGGATTCATAGCCGTCGCTGTTTACTATGCAATCATAGATTTTATCGGCTGTTGCACCGTTTAGCACGAGCGTTTTTACATATTTCAAAATATAAGGTACCATTTCGCTCATATCATTACCCTTATCGCTTCCGCCCATTATAACGATAATTTTTCTGCCGAACGCTTTTAAGCCGCTGATAACTCGGCTGGGCGAGGTTGCGATAGAATCGTTATAATATCTGACTCCGTCAAGTTCTCTGACAAATTCGATTCTGTGCTCAACACCGCCGAAAGTTTGGGCAATCTTTTTAATATTATCTATGCTGACCTTGCCCCAAACGGCGGAAATTGCCGTACAGTAATTTGCGACATTATGCATTCCCGGAATTTTAATATCGTCTTTATTCATAACGGTTGTGGTTTTTCCGTTTTCTGCAAAGAGAATATCTCCGCTTTCTGCATCAAGATAAGCACCGTTTTCAACAGGATACTCAATCGAAAATTCATAAAGTTTACCTCTGACATCATATCTCATATCGTGATAAACGCTGTGACCGATAGAGTAATCGCAATCGGCATTAAGCACGGTACGCTGTGACGAATTTTGATAAATAAGAATATTTCTTTTTGCGTCCACATATTCGTCAAGGCTGGTATGATGGTCCTGATGGGTACATTCGATATTTGTAACGACTGCAACATCGGGTCTGTTGACCATATTGCCCATAGTCAAAAGTTGAAAAGATGAAAGTTCAACGACCGCTATATCATTCTCGGTTATCTCATCAAGGCACGGCATTAAAGCCTTTCCGATGTTACCGCCGAGGAAAATCTTAAAGCCCTCTGCCTCAAGCATTTTTGAGATAAGGGTAGTGGTGGTGGTCTTTCCGTTAGAACCGGTTACGGCATAGATTTTTGCGGGACAGAACTTAAAGAAAACCTCCATTTCGGTGGTTACTGTCTGACCTCTCTTTATACATTCTCCAATCCACGGATTTTGAAAAGGCAAAATGCCGTGGGAACGAAAAACTATATCCATATCCGGCAAAATATCCAGATAATTTTCACCGAGAGAGAAGTGCACACCGAGAGATTCGAGCCTTTCGCACGCCTCTTTGCCGATATATTCTTTATCTCTTTTATCACAGGCATAGGTTTCTATTCCGTATTTTGCCGTAAATTCGGCGCAAGGAAGATTTGCAACTCCCATTCCAACGAACGCAACCTTTTTACCCTTAATACTTTCTATATATTTTTCTGCTGGTGTCATAATATCCTCCTTAAAAAACCGACAAATTTTACCGTATGTAAAACGAGCCGTTATTAAAATCCTTCAGATTAAATTCTTTCATTTTTTCTTCGAGTCTTGCCTGATAAGAAAGTTTATCCTTTACGATAAAATCATCCTTAATCGGAATCTCGCAGTTCATAACATAATTTACAATCATCTGTTGATACTTTGCAGGTTTATTTCCCAGGAAATAGCATTTTCCGCTGTCAGTTTCAACAATCGCATTGGCAAATATAAGTTTTTCTTTTTTGTCTATGGGAGTAATTTCCTTTGAAAGTTCGAGTGCGCTCTCATCGGCGGAGTCCGTAATAAAGAGCACAACGCCGGTTCCACGCCTGCGGATATTTACCGCCGTAACATCATAAATCGCCGACTGCAAATAAGCAATCATATCGTTTTTATCGACATTTTCGGTGCAGACGATATAGAACATTTCTTTTCCTTTAACTGCTCTTGCATTAAATTCAAAGCCGTCTATTTCTATATTTTCACTGACTTTATATCCGTTGTATTTCAAGTCGTTGAGAACGGCTTTATAATAGGAGTCCATATCTTTTTCCGTTCTCGAGGTAAGGTAACAGCCTGCGTCTTGAAGTTCGTATTCAATGGTTTCAAGAAATTTATCACTCTTTGAATACTTTGATGTATAAACAAACAAAACGGAAAGCGACACCAAAATCAAGGCATAGCCGACATACGCCGCCGCCATTGCCGCAATCGAGCCGAACGCCTTTGCAATCATAGGCTGAACGCCGATATAAACAAAGAAATATACACCCGTTATGATGAACAAAGTATTCATCAGTTTTTTTAATTTTTTTTGCTTTAATCTGAATTCTCTCATATCACTTTATCATTTCGTTAAATTCGTTTTCGTCTATTACGGGAATGCCGAGTTGATTTGCTTTATCGAGTTTTGAGCCGCTCGACTCTCCCGAGAGAACATAAGAAGTTTTCTTGCTTACGGACGATGAAGTTTTGCCGCCGAAGGATTCTATAATTTTAGAAGCCTCACTTCTCTTATAAGTAGGGAGCGTTCCGGTGAGAACAAAGGTCATCCCCTCAAAACGATTATCATTAATCACCGTCTTACTCTCGGTATTAACGCCAAAAGATTTAAGGTCGGCGATGAGTTCCCTTGCGCTCTCGCTTTGGAAGAAATCAAAGGCGGATTTTGCCATAATATCGCCGAAGCCGTCAATATCACTTATAGCTTCAAGCGATGCATTCATAAGATTATCTATATTCTTAAACTCATCGCTGAGAAGTTTCGCCGCTTTAGCACCAATATGCCTTATGCCGAGTGCAAAAACAAGTTTTGACAAATCATTATTCTTGCTGTTTTCCACCGACTCGATAATATTATTTGCACTTGTCTGCTGAAATCCGTCAAGGGAGGCAATCTTCTCTTTATCAAGGCGATAAATATCGGTTACGGTTTTAATCATACCCTCGTTTACAAAGGTTTCTATAATGCTCGGGCCGAGACCCTCTATATCCATTGCATCACGAGAACAGTAATGAA
This sequence comes from uncultured Eubacterium sp., assembly GCA_900542875.1. Taxonomy (GTDB): domain Bacteria; phylum Bacillota; class Clostridia; order Oscillospirales; family Acutalibacteraceae; genus Eubacterium_R. The sequence goes on from UQPH01000014.1 coordinate 22,768, forward strand.
TAAGGTTACGGAGAAGTTGTGCGGGGCATTCGGGATTTATACAACGAATGTCGCTCTCGCCCTCTTCCCTTACAACCTTTTCGTTGCAAGACGGACAACGCTCGGGATAAACAAACGAGCCGTTACTCCTTTTTTCGTTTACGCAAAGCACCTCGGGGATAATATCTCCCGCTTTTCTGACTGTAACTATATCGCCGATATTAACTCCCTTTTCGTTTATAAAATCCTGATTATGGAGCGTTGCTCTTGATACGGTTGTACCTGCAAGATGTACCGGACTGAGTACCGCTGTCGGAGTAAGTTTACCAGTTCTGCCGACAGTAATTTCTATATCGAGTATTTCGGTCTGCTTTTCCTCAGGGGGATACTTAAACGCAACAGCCCACTTTGGAAACTTAGCAGTTGAACCGAGTTGTTCTCTCTCGGAAAAATCGTCAACCTTTATAACCGCACCGTCTATATCAAACTCAAGTTCTCCACGCTTTTCGCCGATTTGAAGTACCTTTTCAAAAGCGGTCTCTATATCGTCAACACGCTCGTAATACGGAATTGTATTAAATCCGAGTTCTTTCAGATAATCAAGGCTTTCTTTATGGGAAGTGAGTTCTTTGCCCTCAATCTGCTGAATATTAAAAACGAAAATGTCAAGTCCTCTTGTTGCGGCAACCTTACTGTCTTTTTGTCTGAGTGAGCCTGCCGCCGCATTACGAGGATTCTTAAACGGTTTTTCGTCGTTGATAAGCTGACGGTCTACCACCCTGTCAAAACTTTTTTTCGGCATATAAACCTCGCCTCTTACTTCAATATAAGGCAATGCGTGATTTAGTTTGAGCGGAATATTATGAATAACACGGAGATTACCCGAAACATCCTCGCCAACATTTCCGTCGCCTCTCGTTGAGCCTCTGAAAAATTCGCCGTTTACATATTCAAGGCTGACAGAAAGTCCGTCGATTTTAGGCTCGACAACATAATGAACATCTGATACATTTTCTTTTACCCTGCGGTCAAAGTCGAAAATTTCCTCTTTTGAAAATGCGTCCTGAAGGCTCTCCATACGAACGGTATGCTCAACGCTCGCAAATGAATTATCAGCCTTACCTCCGACCCTTTTTGTGGGAGAATCGGCAGAATCAAACTCAGGGTATTTCTCCTCGAGACCTTTAAGTTCACGCATCATCATATCATACTCGTAGTCCTCAATTTCCGGTGCGTCATCGTTATAATAACGGTCGGAATGATACCTAAGCGTAGCTCTTAAATTTTCGATTTTTTCCTTGATGTTTTGCATACAATCACCTTAAAACAATAATTATAATTATTATAACATTATAGTGATATTTTATCAACCTACACGGCATAAAAAAATACCACTTCATTTCTGAAATGGTATTTTGAATTGCTAATTAGTTTTTGATTTGGAATTATCGGTATTTTGGTCGTAGTCCATTGCTGTCAAAAGTTCATCGATTTTGCCTTTTGTATCCTCTTTTGACTGTGCAATAACAACAGTATTTGACACACGGACTATCTCGGAATAATAATCGTTTTCCAAATGATAAGTCTTGCTTGTGTAGTTATTATAAAAAGATTCGCCGATGACGGTATTGTATATATGTCTTTCCCAAAACTGGTTGTGAAGTGAAGCAAACAATGCTTTTGCACTTTCGGTTGAATCCATTTCAACAAACATAAAATCAATATACGGATAAGCACTTGTGCATTTTACGCTGTGTTCAACAGATGAATTTTGAAGTTTCAATTCTTCTGTATTATCTATCGAATCGTAACCGTAAGTTTCCATAACCTCTGCAACCTGTTCGACGGTATAAGGAGTTTTCTGTCCGGTATTAAGAGTCATAACGGTAAACAATACAATGAAAAAAACAATTACAAACGCAACGATTAATATCGGACCTTTGTTGCTGTATATGAACATTTTTTCAAAAAGCGTTGCATTTTTCGGTATATCGGAATTTTTAACTCCGTATTCAGCGGCAATATGTTTTTCATAATCACGCACATCGTTACCTTTTAATCTTTCGACCAAGTAATCGGCATAATCGTATTTTACAGGCGGAATAAGAAGTTTACCCTTTATACCGTCTCTTGTGACATAATAAAAATAAAAGCCTGCCGTACCGTTTGTATTACGCATTTGTCTTATCCAAGCGTCCTCAACCTCGTAATCATTTACAACAACATCCTTAAACGGTGATTTCCTATGAACAAAATAATTATCATAAATATAGATTTTATTAAACAAGGTGCGATAAATTGAAACAAAAAGCAACAGGGTTGCAAGAGCACCGATAACTGCTAATGCAATAAAAGCAGCACTGCCACGCCTATGCAAAACATATGCCATTACATCAAAAATAACGGCGACCGCAGTAATTACAATATTATCCTTAAAACCGAATGAGATAACATATTTACATTCATTGTTTTTCATATCAATCTCCCATAATTGAATTAAAAATTAAATCGCCTGTTACGGCGTCAACGCAGTAGTAATACCGGTCGGCAAGAGAATCATTATCAAAATATGTTACGCCGTAATATTTATGTCCGCTCGGGTTTGGATTATATTGGGTATTAAAGCCGTAATACTGCACGGCTGCACCTTTTAACACCGCTTCTTCAAATGAGGAATTTAAGTCGGGATATAATTCTTTATGTTTTTGTAAAGCAATCTTTGTTGCCTTATCTTTAGAAATGAGAGAAGATTTATACACGGCTGGATTTTCTATGTCACTGATACACCAAACTATGTCTTTACCGTCATTCCCCTGATAAACAAATCCCAAAAGTGACGGCTCGTTATCTAAATAATATACCTTATACTTACAATCCGAATTGCCGTTTTCTTCGGCTATTGAGTCGATTTTTATATCTTGATACAAAGTAAAATCAATCGGTGAAATATCGGTTAAATCAAAACTGTTACAATAATCGAAAAAATCGTCTCCGCTTATATGCTCGGTATTTGTAACAACGCCGTTAAAATCGGGTAAATCTTTATTATACAAAGTCACCTTATCGTCAACAATTTCTATGCTCTCAACGGCATTCGGGTTCATAGACTGCTTTTCGTCCAAATAAAGAGGTTCGCCGACAGGCAAAGCGTTAGGGTTACTTTCAGTCTCTGTGACAGTAACGGTATCAGAGGTGTTATTTTCATTTGCGCTTTTCTTACCGTTAATTGACTTTACGACAAATGTGACTGCTAAGCAAAGGCAAATTACTATTATGACAGATATTATAATCGTTATAACTTTTGAACGCTTCATAAAAAGACCTCCGTTAAATATATTTCAACATCATCATAACATAACGGCAATATTTAATCAACATAAAAAAGAGAGGCTCAAATGAACCTCTCAACAGAAAACATAAATTATGCAAGGGTGAATTTATGGAATACTTTTTTGCCTTTTTTAACGATAACGCTGTCTTTGAGTTCATCTGCTGAAACAGCGGTGAAAACATCGCTGATTTTTTCATCATTAACGCTGATACCGCCCTGCTGAATAAGGCGTCTGCCCTCGCCGTTTGACTTAATCATACCTGCCTTAATCATAAGTGAAAGGACTGTAATTTTGCCGTCCTCAAGGTCTGATTGCTCAACCTCTGTGGTAGGCATATTACTATCGTCTGCGCCACCTGCGAAAAGAGCCTTTGCGGCAGCCTGAGCCTTGTCAGCCTCTTCCTTGCCGTGAACAAGCTCTGTAAGAGAATAAGCGAGTGCTTCCTTAGCCTTATTAAGTTCTGCGCCCTCAAGTTTAGCGTACTCGTTAATCTCACTCATAGGAATAAAAGTAAGAAGTTTCATACACTTAATAACATCGCCGTCATCAACATTACGCCAATACTGATAGAACTCATAAGGGGTTGTCTTTTCTGCATCAAGCCATACAGCGCCCTTTTGAGTTTTACCCATTTTCTTACCCTCTGAATTGGTAAGAAGAGTAATTGTCATAGCGTTTGCTTCCTTACCGAGTTTACGGCGGATAAGTTCCATACCGCCTATCATATTGCTCCACTGGTCATCTCCGCCGAACTGCAAATTACAGCCGTACTTTTGGTAGAGTGAATAGAAGTCGTAAGACTGCATAATCATATAGTTAAATTCAAGGAATGAAAGTCCCTTTTCCATTCTCTGCTTATAACATTCTGCTGTAAGCATTCTGTTTACGCTAAAGCAAGCGCCGACCTCACGAAGCACCTCGACATAGTTAAGGTCAAGAAGCCAATCGGCATTATTAACCATCATAGCCTTGCCCTCACCGAAGTCGATAAATCTCGACATCTGCTTTTTGAAACATTCGCAGTTATGGTCAATCATTTCTTTAGTCATCATTTGGCGCATATCTGTTCTGCCCGACGGGTCGCCTATCATAGCGGTACCGCCGCCGATAAGAGCGATAGGCTTATTGCCTGCCTCCTGAAGTCTTTTCATAAGAGTAAGAGCCATAAAGTGTCCTACATGAAGTGAATCGGCAGTAGGGTCAAATCCGATATAAAACACAGCCTTACCGTTATTGACCAAATCTCTTATGTGCTCCTCATCTGTTACCTGAGCGATTAAGCCACGCTCAACGAGTTCTTCATAAACTCCCATTTTCATTTCCTCCGTATATATATTGTGTATAAAATTTAAGAAAAACAGTATGTTAAATACAGGTTCCGTTTTTAACCTTCTGCTCTATATTAATTCCCATTATCAAGCATCTCCTCTGCCGATTTAAGCAAGGATTCGGTTACATTCAAACCGCCCATAATTCTTGCAAGTTCATACTTTCTGCCCTCAAAATCAAGCGGCATAATCTGAGTAAATGCGGCATTATCCGTATATTCCTTTTTAATAAGGAAATGCGAATCGGCGGCAGAAGCAATCTGTGCGGAGTGGGTAACACAAATAACCTGTGCGTTTTCACCTACTTCTTTTAGTTTTAAGCCGATTTTACGGCTTGCCTTTCCGCTGACACCCGTATCAATCTCATCAAAAATAAGCGTTGCAATGCTGTCGCTCTTTGCGATAATGCTCTTAATTGCAAGCATAATTCGAGACAACTCGCCGCCCGATGCGATTTTTGCAAGAGGTTTCGGCTCTTCTCCGGGATTTGTACGAATAAGAAATTCAATCTTATCAACACCGACTGATGATAAATTACCTTTTGAAAATTGTGTAACGAATTTAACTCCCGGCATATCGAGGAATTCAAGTTGAGAACAAATCTCCTCGCCCAACTTTTCGGCAGCCTTTCGCCTAACTTCACTAAGTTTAAGTGCAAGGCTTTGCGTTTTTTCAAGCGAACTGTCATATTCGGCGTTAAGCCTTTCAAGATCCTGCTCCGAATTATCAAAAAGCGCTCTTTTCCTTTCTGCGTCTGCAAGGTAGTATAGCATATCCTGCTCCGTTTCGCCATACTTATTTGAAAAAGTATAAAGAATATCGAGTCTTTCCTCGATTTTGTCAAGTTCATCGGGCTGAAAATCAAGACTTTCCATCTTATCTGAAATTAAATCCTTAATACTCTCGAGCAAGTCTTCGGCTGAATCCAATTTTTCTTTAATCGGTTTGAGTTGAGAATCTGCATCAAGAAGTGCGGTAATCTCCTTATCGGATGACGAAAGAACAGACTGAATACCCTGATTTTCATCGTCTCCGTTAACGGCGCCGAGGAGCGTATTTAATGCGTTTAATATAGCCTGCGAATTTAGAATAACACTTTTTCTGTGTTTAAGTTCCTCCCACTCACCGACCTTAATATCGGCATCACGCAATTCTTTGATTTGATAATCAAGAATTTCCGATTGCTTATCCCTTTCGTCGGCATCTGAAGTAAGACTTTTAAGTTGGCGTCTAATATTCAAAAAACTCTTAAAACTATCCTTATATTCCGCAAGAAGTTCGTCGCAATCGGCATAGGCGTCCACAAATTTATAGTGAAAATCAGGATTCAAAAGTGCCTGCGAATCGTGCTGTCCGTGAATGTTTACAATGTGCGTGCCTATATCTTTAAGTATACCTACGGTCACCGGCAAGCCGTTGACACGACATACCGACTTACCGCCGGCACTGATTTTTCTGCTCAAAAGAAGCGAACCGTCTTCCTCGATGGGTATATCATATTCATTTAGCTTTAATTTAACATCATCATTAATATCTTCAAAATATGCATTTACAAAGGCATTATCACTGTCTGCACGGACAAGTTCCCTGGAAGTTCTCTCGCCGAGTATGGCATTAATTGAGTCAACAACAATTGACTTTCCTGCACCCGTTTCACCGGTTAAAACATTCAGTCCGCTCGTAAACTCTATCTGCGCCTTTTTTATTACTGCGATATTTTCGATAACGAGTGTTTTAAGCATCTAACATCGTCCTTAATTTATTAGTGAAAAGTGCGGCGGTTTCTTCGCTTCTGCAAAGAATAAAAATAGTATCGTCTCCTGCAATCGAGCCCAAAATTTCGTTTAGATTCATTGAGTCGATTGCGGCGCAAACAGCGTTTGCCATACCGGGAAAGCATTTGATTACAACAGTATTGAGCGCATAATCATAACTGATTATAGTCTCGTTAAAAATGCCGCCTGCTCTGTGATTTATATTTTCTACGCTTTTTTTACCCGTCGAGTAAACATATCTGCCCTTAGCGGACAAATCCTTAACAAGTCTGAGTTCTTTTATATCACGGGAAATCGTAGCCTGAGTAACCTCGTAGCCGTGCTCATTAAGCAATTGCTGAAGTTCCTCCTGAGTTTCTATATCGTTTTGAGAAATAAGTTCTATGATTTTAGCCTGTCTGCGCTTTTTCATACTAATTTCTCCTTTCAAGCAATTTCTTGTTCAAAATTTCATAAAAACTGTCGGGTTTAATTTTAATAAGTTTTGCGACATATTCGCTCTTTGAAATAATAATTTTAGAATTCTTTGTAACGGTAACGGACTTTTCGCCGTCAATCGATAAATAAGAAGTATTATTTTTATCATTTTCAACGGTTATTTCAAGTTCCTTATCCGAGGAGAAAACAATACTTCTGTTAACGAGCGAATGAGGACAAATAGGAGTAACGACGAAACACGAATTATCCGGACTTACAACAGGGCCTCCTGCTGCCATTGAATATGCGGTTGAACCCGTGGGAGTTGCGATAATCATACCGTCCGCTCTGTTCTTGGTTATAACTCTGCCGTCTGATTTAACAGTAACATCTATAAGTCGGGCAAGGTCACCTCTTGTAATAACGGCATCATTAAGGCAAATAAAGTCCTGTGCGCCGTTTTCTGACAGGAGGCGTGCGTTAATCATCATACGCTCCTCAACCTCGTACTCGCCGCTGACCAAACGATTAAGAAGAGAAAGTTCATCTCTTTCGAGTCCGCTCATAAAACCGAGTCTGCCGGCGTTTATGCCGAGTGTAAGTTTATTATGTAAGGACGCCGCCTTGGCAACATTAAGGGTTGTACCGTCGCCGCCGACTACGATTACAATATCGCAGTTTTCTATCAGTTCATTCGTATCGAAAAAAAGCGGAAGCGTACCGGTTTCGTCACTCTCGTTACACTTTGCAACGGAATACTCAACACCCAGTTTATCAAGTTCTTTGCAAATCTCTTCACAGGTTTGCAAAACTCCGTCATTATTAAAATTAGGAAAAATCGAAATTTTCATAATTTACCTCTTATCAAGTTCATCGTGCGACATATTAACGAGTTCCTTTGCGTTCACGCTGTCGGAAACTGTCGGGTTATCGCTCTTTTTCAAATAAATGAGATATTCTATATTTCCCTCGGGGCCTTTAATCGGTGAAAACTGAAGTCCGAGCACATCAAAGCCGTTATCGAGTGCCAAACCTATTACCTTTTCGACAACTTCCAAATGAACATTCAAATCACGGACAACGCCTTTTTTGCCTACCTTTTCTTTACCTGCCTCAAACTGCGGTTTGATAAGGCAAACAGCCTCGCCGTCATCTACGAGAAGTTTATTAAGTACGGGCAAAATATGGGACAGAGAAATAAAAGAGACATCGACCGAAGAAAAATTGATTTTGTCGGGAATCTCCTTTTCGGTTACATAGCGAAAATTCGTTCTTTCCAGATTTACAACTCTTTCATCTGTTCTGAGTTTCCATGCAAGTTGACCGTAGCCGACATCGACGGAATAAACCTTTACTGCACCATTTTGAAGCATACAGTCGGTAAAGCCGCCGGTTGACGCACCGACATCCATACAGATTTTGCCGTCTAAAGTAATCGGAAATTCCTGCATCGCTTTTTCAAGTTTCAAGCCGCCTCGGGAGACATATTTGAGCGCCTTTCCCCTGACTTCGAGAACATCGCCCTCTTTAAGTTCAAATCCTGCCTTATCAGCTTTTTGATTATTAACATAAACCAAGCCTGCCATTATGACAGCTTTGGCCTTTTCCCTGCTTTCGGCGTAACCCTGTTCAAACACAGCCACATCGAGTCTTGTTTTCTTTGCCATAACAAATCCTTATATTTTTTCGTTTACAATATCAATTACAGACTGAGCATCCAGACAATATTTTTTAAGCTGTGAGTCAACGCTCGCCTGCTTAACAAATTCGTCATTAATGCATATATGTCTGTATTCGGCATTAACACCGTTTTCAAGCAGTAGTTCGGCAAAGCATTCGCCTACGCCGCCGCTCTTAATTCCCTCCTCAAGGAAGAAAATCTTTTTTGTATTTTTAAGTACATCCGCTATCTCACTTGAAAGCGGTTTAATCTTGTTAAGTTTAAGCACAAATGCGTTATCACATTCCTTTAGAGCCTTACAGCAAGGCTCTGTTTCTCTGCCGTAAGTAACGAGACAAATATCATTACTGCTGTCTCCGATAACGTCAAAGGCGTGCTTTTCATATTTATAATTCTCAGGAAGAACAGCCTGTCCGCCTCGTGGATAACGAATAGCAACAGCCTTTTCCTCTTTATATGCCGCCTGATACATCATCGAGGAGAGTTCGTCAAAGGTTGCGGGAGCGAAAACTGTCAAATCGGGAACACTCATAAGATATGCCGTATCAAACACACCCTGATGGCTTTCGCCGTCCTCGCCGACAAATCCCGCACGATCGATACAAAAAATAACTTTTAATCCCTGCATAGCGACATCATGCACCAGTTGGTCATACGAACGCTGTAAAAATGTGGAATAAACGGCAAAGAACGGAATCATACCGTTTTTTGCAAGACCCGACGAAAATGTCACGGCGTGCTGTTCGGCAATGCCGACATCAAAAAACCGTTTAGGATACTTATTTGCAAAATTAACAAGTCCCGTACCGGTAGCCATTGCGGCTGTTATGGCACAAATTCTGCTGTCCTTTTCCGCAAATGAAAGCAAATTTTCTCCGAATGCATCGGAAAAAGTTTTCCCTTTAGACAGTGGTTCGCCGGTATCTATATTAAACTTACCGATGCCGTGAAACTTAGACGGATTTTTTTCGGCAAAATCGTAGCCCTTGCCCTTTACGGTGCTGACATGAATAAGCACGCTGTGGCTGTGAGCCTTTGCCACCGTCAACGCATCTATGAGCGACTGCATATCGTGACCGTCAATAGGACCGTAATACCTGAGTCCCAAATCCTCAAAGAAAGTACTGTGATAAAGTTTCTTTCTTATCCTCTGATTTGTCACTGTGATAAATCTTGTAATTTGAGCACCGAATTTCGGAATCTTAGCAAGCCCTCTGCTGACCTTTGACTTAAATCTGTAATACTTCGGCGAAGTTCTTATATGAGTAAGTTCCTTTGCAACGGAACCGACATTTTTGCTGATGGACATATCATTATCATTAAGAATAATAATGAGATTATCGGTATCTATGCTTGAATTGTTAAGAGCCTCATAAGCAAGTCCGCCGGTAAGTGCGCCGTCGCCTATAACGGCAATCACCTTGCCTTTATCGCCTTTAAGAGCCTTAGCCTTTGCAAGACCGATTGCGGCAGAAACAGATGTAGAAGAGTGACCCGATGAAAAAATATCGTGCGGACTTTCAACGGGACGGGTAAAGCCGCTTATGCCGTTTTCCGTTCTGAGAGTTGAAAATTCCTTTCTTCTGCCTGTGAGAATTTTATGAGTATAGCACTGATGACCCACATCAAATACTATCTGATCAGTCGGCGAATTAAATACCTTATGAAGTGCAACGGTAAGTTCCACCACTCCCAAATTAGAGGCAAGATGTCCGCCGTTTTCGGACACGGTTTTTATCATCAGAGAACGAATTTCCTGACAAAGTTCGTCAAGTTCGTCGATATTCAGTTTTTTTATATCCTTAGGTGAATTCACCTTATCGAGATATGACATAATTTTTCTCTTTTCATTCTTTATTTTTCTCTGTTAACCAAATACTCCGACAAGGTTTTCATAAAGTCATTTTCGCTGAATGAGTCAAGAATCTCTATGGCTTTATCGGTAAGAGTCTTAACGTCCTGCTGAGCCCTGTCTGCACCGACAAGGGTGACATAGGTTGTTTTATCGTTATCGGCGTCGGAACCGACGGGCTTTCCGAGTTTTTCCTCGTCGCCCACAATATCAAGTAAATCATCTCTTATCTGAAAAGCGGTGCCAATCATATAAGCATATCTTGAGGCAAGTGCAATTTTTTCGTCATCTGCGCCTGCGGCAATACAGCCGAGAATGCAAGCGGCAGAAATAAGTGCGCCTGTTTTAAGACGGTGAACGGTAAGAATATCGGATATGGACGGGTCGGACTGTTCGTACTTAAGGTCGATTACCTGACCTCCTATCATACCGCCTACGCCTGCATTTTGTGACAAGAGAGATACCGCACGCAAATTTTGGCTGTCGCTGAGTTCTGACGCAGAGCAAATCTCAAATGCATGAGTGAGAAGTGCGTCACCTGCCAAAAGTGCCGTAGCCTCTCCGTACATTTTATGACAAGAGGGCTTACCCCTTCTCATATCGTCATTATCCATACACGGCAAATCATCATGAATAAGAGAATATGTATGGATATATTCGATAGCGCAAGCATAGGGCAATGCCTTATTTACATCGCCGCCGCACATTCTGCAAAATTCGAGGGTCAGCATCGGGCGTATGCGCTTGCCGCCGTTTTCGACGCTGTATCTCATCGCCTCGAGCATTTTTGCTTCGCCCGCGCCGGACGGCTCAACCGAAAGGCGGGACATCAGCGCGTTATTTATCATCAAAATATACTCGTCGGCGGTATATTTTTTACTCATCTTCATTCTCCTTTTCGAGCTCGGACAGCTCCTTTATCTTCGT
>UQPH01000015.1 GCA_900542875.1 uncultured Eubacterium sp.
GGCGGCGCAACGGGTTCGTCAAAGGCGCATGACAGCCACTCAATCGAGACCTGCGGCGCAGAGGTGCAAAAGGGTAATCCGCCGACAGAGCGTAAAATTCAAAGACTTTTCCGCAACCCCGAAGTTGCTAAGATGATAAAGCGTTGCAATGACTTCGGTGCAGGCGGCGTAAGCGTTGCAATCGGCGAACTTGCAGACGGACTGCAAATTGACCTTGACGCAGTACCTAAGAAATATGACGGTCTTGACGGCACGGAACTTGCCATTTCCGAATCACAGGAGCGTATGGCAGTAGTAATCGACAAGAAAGACAAGGATAGATTCATCGCTCTTTCAAACGAGGAAAACCTTGAGGCAACCGTTGTCGCAAAGGTTACGGACAACAACCGTCTCGAGATGACATGGAGAGGCGACAAAATCGTTGACCTCAGCCGTGACTTCCTTAACACAAACGGCGTGGTTCAGCACGCAAAGGCTGAAATCGAAGCGATAGACGATATATCATACCGCACAGAAGTTCCGTCGGTGCTCAGCGGTATGTCAAACGCAGAGGCGCTCAAAGCAAACCTTGAAAGGCTCGAAGTTTGCTCTCAAAAGGGACTTGCAGAAAGATTCGACTCATCAATCGGTGCAAGCACCGTATTAATGCCGTTCGCAGGAAAATACCAACTTACCCCCGAGGAAGCAATGGTGGCTAAAATTCCGCTTCTTAAAGGCGAAACCGACACCGCAACGGTAATGTCCTACGGCTTTATACCGAAACTTTCACGCTGGTCTGCATTCCATTCGGCAGCCTTTGCCGTAACGGAATCGCTCGCAAAACTTGCCTCGGTAGGTTGCGACCCGAGCGGCGCAAGACTTACATTCCAGGAATATTTTGAAAAACTCGGAAATGCACCCGAGCGTTGGGGCAAGCCGACATCGGCACTTCTCGGTGCTTTGAGTGCACAGGTAGGCTATCATACTCCGTCAATCGGCGGTAAGGACTCTATGAGCGGAAGCTTTAACGACCTTGATGTTCCGCCAACGCTCGTTTCGTTCGCCGTAGGCATTTCAAAAGCAAGCGAAACAGTATCGTCTCAGTTCAAAGGCAACGGTACAACAGTTAAACTCGTTGAAATTCCCGTTGACGAGGAGAGCGGACTGCCTAAATACGACGAGGCTATGGCACTTATGGTAAAGGTCGCAAAGGCTGTCAGAGACGGCAGAGTGCTCGCCGCAAGCGTAGTCAAAGAGGGCGGTGCGGCTGCCTGCGTATGCAAAATGGCATTCGGAAACAAAACGGGCTTTACCTTTGCACAGGGACTTGACGCAAAGACATTATTTGCTCCGCTTCAGGGCAGTTTTGTACTTGAACTTGCAAACGAAGACGCATTTGACGGCGTAACCCTCGGTGCGACAAACAATAATTCCGTATTCATTCTCGACGGCACGGTTTACACCTGTGATGATTTAATCGAGGCTTGGAGCGGCAAACTCGAAAAGGTATTCCCGACAGAGTCCGGCAAGAAAGCCGAAATGTACGAGGAAGTTCCGCTTTACAAGAACCGCTCTATCTTTGTTGCAAAGAACAAGATTGCAAAGCCGAGAGTATTCATTCCTGCATTCCCGGGTACAAACTGCGAAATCGATACTGCAAGAGCCTTTGAAAAGGCAGGAGCAGAGGCTTCTGTTCTCGTAGTAAACAACCTTACTCCTCAGGCTATCGAGGAGACAATCGACAAGATGGCAGAGGAAATTGAAAAGAGCCAAATCATTATGTTCCCGGGCGGATTTTCGGGCGGTGACGAACCGGAGGGTTCGGGCAAATTCATTGCAACAACTTTCCGCAATCCTAAAATCAGCGAGGCAGTTTCAAAACTTCTCAACTGCCGTGACGGTCTTATGCTCGGTATCTGCAACGGCTTCCAGGCACTCATTAAACTCGGCTTAGTACCTTACGGTGAAATCGTTGACATAAAGGAGAGCGACCCGACGCTTACATTCAACACCATCGGCAGACACATTTCATCTATGGCTTACACGAGAGTCACAAGTGTTAAGTCTCCGTGGTTCTCGGGCGTAAACGCAGGCGATGTATTCAGCATTCCTATCAGCCACGGCGAGGGCAGATTTGTTGCCGACGAGGAAACAATCAAGCGTCTTATCGCAAACGGACAGATTGCAACGCAGTATGTAACTCCCGACGGCGATGTAACGGACGAAATGCCGTTTAATCCGAACGGCTCGGTATGTGCGGTTGAGGGTATCACCTCTCCCGACGGACGAGTTCTCGGCAAGATGGGACACTGCGAGCGTAAGGGCGACAACCTCTACGCAAATGTTCCGGGCGAAAAGGATATGAAACTGTTTGAAAGCGGCGTAAATTATTTCAAATAATAATATGTAACAATGATAAAAGCGTTCCGAATTTCATTCGGAACGCTTTTTTGTTGTTTATAGTGCCTCCCCTCTCAAGGGAGGCATTTAGATTTAATATATTTAATATACATATCAATTATATCTATATCCGTTTTATCATAAATCATACGTGCTCCGACGGTGTCCTCGAGTTCGTTAAAAATCATTCTGCCGTTATCAAAAAGAAAATCAACGCCGTAATAATGTGCACCCAGAGGAGTCACCAAATCAATGATTTTTTGCACCTTTTGAGTCTCGGCTTTACTCAAATCGTAAATCTCCGCCCTGCCGCCGAGGCAATAATTTGAACGAAAATCCGTATCGCTCACCCTTAAAATCGAGGCAACTGTTTTGCCGCCCAGCACCCACACCCTCACATCTCGTCCGAGGTCGGTCGCAGGTTTTTGACATACGAAATTTTCATCATAATCACTCTCGTTGCGGCACATCACAACTCCGTTTCCGCCGTGGGAATCCCTCGGCTTTTTAACGAACGGAGGCGTGCTGTATCGAGTGGGTAAAATCTCGATTCCGTTTTTTTCCATAAAATCATAACAAAGTTGTTTATCATTTGCAAGGCGTGAAAAAGCAGAGCCGTTAAACACGAAAACGCCCTTTTTTTCATAATATTCTGCAACTTTATAATCATTGCTTCTGTTTATGACAAGCGACGCCTCGCCCCTGTAATCGGGCGGCACGGTAACGGCGCCGAGTTCTCTCTCGAATTTTTCGACAACAAAGCGGTTGCGCCGTGCCTCCTCGGGCGAATAAACCAAAATCGTCTTCATATCTTCCTCAGTATTTCCTCAAAAATCAGCGGTGCGACATCAACTCCGCTCGTGTGCATAATATTCATAATATGGGCATTTGAATTAACCTCACAGAGGGTGTCACCGCTCATAATATCAACGCCGCCGAAAGTCAGCCCGAGTTCCCTGCAAGCAGTTAAGACAATCTCGCACTCCTTTTCGGTAGGTATGTATTTTTCGGCAGTGCCGCCGTTTGTGATATTTGAGCGAAAATCGTGCTCATTCTTACGCTTCATGGCGGCAACAACCCTGTTTCCGACAACTTCTATTCGCACATCTTCGCCGCCGCACTCGATATATTCCTGGAGCAAAAACGGCTCTCTCGTAACATATTTCAAAACCTCATTCACGTTTCGGCACAAATGCACCTGTTCGCCGAACGAACCGCAGCAATTTTTAATCACGAGCGGAAAACCGAGCACCTCGCCCGCTTTTTCGATAAAATCCGTATAATCCACATCAAAAAATGACAGCGGCGCAATTATCGTTTTCGGCTGTTTCAGTTTATTTTCAAGTGCCAAATATGTCTTTGCCTTATCATCGCAAAGAGCAATCGAACGTGCGGAATTAAATACGGGAACGCCTTTATTTTCAAGACTTTTCGCAAGATTGACATCCTTGTCCCAAAAGAGAACAAAATCGGGTCTTTCGCTCTCAAAAAGCATCTGCTCGTTTGTTTTTAAGCGGAGCGATATATTCATTTTTTCAGCCGTTTTTTTTAAGTGCGAATGAAGTGACGAATATTTTTCGCCCGACAAATAGTGATTAACTACCAAAAAGCCTGTCATATTACCGTTCCTTTTTTACACATTATGATAAATATTGTATCATTGTCACTTGAAAAAGACAATAAAATATTGTAAAATAATAGTCTGTGATAAATTATAATATACGGTAGGAGTGTTTCAGATGACAGAGTACAAGCTCAAATACGGTTGTAACCCTAATCAAAACCCTGCAAGAATCCATATGGACGGCAAGGAACTTCCCTTTTCCGTGCTTAACGGCTCGGCAGGTTATATAAATTTGCTTGACGCATTCAATTCCTGGCAGCTCGTAAAGGAACTCAAAGAGGCTACGGGCTTTGCAAGTGCCGCAAGTTTTAAGCACGTGTCCCCGGCAGGTGCGGCAGTGGCACAGCCGCTGACAGAGACCGACCGCAAGGTATGTATGGTCCCCGACGGCTTAGAGCTTTCGCCAATCGCACAGGCTTATGTCAGAGCAAGAAGTACGGACAGACAGTCCTCGTTCGGTGATTTTGTTGCGCTGAGCGACGAGTGCGACGAGAGCGTTGCACAGTTTTTGCTCAAAGAAGTAAGCGACGGCATTATCGCTCCGTCATATTCCGACAAAGCGCTCGAACTGTTAAAATCAAAGCGCAGAGGAAACTTCCTCATTATTCAAATCGACCCCGACTATGTTCCCGAAGAAATGGAAACAAAGCAGGTGTTCGGCATTAAATTTGAGCAGAAGCGCAATAATGCAAAAATCACTATGGATTTGTTCGACAATATGCCGACAAAAATCAAGGACATTCCCGAAATAGCAAAAATAGACCTTCTCATATCAATGATTACACTCAAATACACTCAGTCGAACTCAGTCGTTTACGCACAAGGCGGACAGACGCTCGGCGTAGGCGCAGGACAGCAGAGCAGAATTCTCTGCACCCGTATGGCAGGCTCAAAGGCTGATATGCTGTGGCTGAGAAGAAACGAGAAAGTGCTCAATCTTCCGTTCATTGACGGCATACGCAAGTGCGACGCCGACAACGCAATCGACCTCTACATCAGCGACGATTACGAGGAACTGCTCAAAGACGGCGTATGGCAGAGATACTTTACATCAAAGCCTGAACCGTTCACCGCTGAGGAAAAGGCTCAGTGGCACAGCAAAATGGACAATGTTGCGCTCGGCTCGGACGCATTCTTCCCGTTTGAGGACAACATAGAAAGAGCCGTTAAATCGGGAGTAAAATATATCGCTCAACCGGGCGGCTCCGTAAGAGACGAAGAAGTTATAAAATGCTGCGACGAGCACGGCATAGCAATGGCAATGACCGGAATCAGATTATTCCATCATTAATAACAACTCCCGTAAAAAGGGAGACAATAAAACGCCGACACCTTAACAAGGTACGACAACACGAAGCATAACACAACACATAATTTTTAAGGAGACATAAAAATGGTAAGAGCAATAGTAGGTGCTAACTGGGGCGACGAAGGCAAGGGTAAAATCACCGATATGTTTGCCGAAAAGAGCGACATCGTTATTCGCTTTCAGGGCGGTGCCAATGCAGGACACACTATCATTAACGAACACGGCAGATTTGCTTTGCATCTTATGCCGTCGGGTATTTGCTACAACCACACAACCTGTATTATCGGCAACGGCGTAGCACTCGACATCAATAAATTCATCAACGAACTTGAGGATGTTAAAAAAGCAGGTCTTAATCCAAAACTTTTGGTAAGCGACAGAGCACAAATCCTTATGCCTTACCACATTCTCCTCGATACATACGAGGAGGAGAGACTCGGCAAAAACGCATTCGGCTCGACAAAGAGCGGCATTGCACCGTTCTTCAGCGACAAGTACAGCAAGATAGGTATTCAGGTAAACGAACTTTTCGATGACGAAGCCTTAAAAGCAAAACTGAAAAATATATGCACTCTTAAAAATCTTATTCTCGAGCACGTATATCACAAGCCGCTTCTTAACGAGGACGATTTATTCAACACCTGTGTTGAGTACAGAGAGAAAATTAAGCCGTATGTATGTGACACCCACAAGTACATTGCACAGGCTCTCAAAGACGGAAAGAACATTCTTCTTGAGGGACAACTCGGAACTCTTAAAGACCCCGATTTCGGCATTTACCCAATGGTTACATCATCATCTACCCTTGCAGGCTACGGCTGTGTAGGTGCAGGTATACCGCCTCACGAGGTTAAGGACATCGTTGTTGTAACAAAGGCATATTCCTCCGCTGTCGGCGCAGGCGAATTCGTATCCGAAATATTCGGCGACGAGGCGCAGGAACTTCGTATTCACGGCGGCGACAAGGGCGAATTCGGCGCAACAACGGGCAGACCGAGAAGAGTCGGCTGGTTCGACTGCGTTGCATCACGCTACGGAATCGAATGTCAAGGCGCAACTCAGGTGGCTATGACCGCTCTCGACTGCCTCTCGTATCTTGAAGAAATCAAGGTTTGCACAGGCTATGAGATTGACGGCGAAATCACAAAGGACTTCCCGACAACTTCTCAGCTTAAAAAAGCAAAGCCTGTATTTGAGACCCTTAAAGGCTGGCACTGTGACATACGTGGAATCAAAGAATTCGACAAACTTCCAAAAGAAGCACAGGACTATGTTCTCTTTATCGAAAAACAACTCGGTCATAAGATTAATATGGTATCGAACGGACCGGAAAGAGAAGCCATCATTTACAGAGACTAATCAAAGTTCCTATATTAAAGCAACTGCCGTTTGGCAGTTGCTTTTTTGTTATTCTGAATGCCTGTAACAAAATTCAAAAACTTTCTTGTCAGCCTAAGTTTAATTTTCTTCATATTTTCCACCGTCGCCGGACGAACAGTAGATTTTACACTTGCAATAAATATTTATACATTATATAATATAGAGTATGAAAGAGCGTAAAAAATTAAGCACGGTAAGAAAACTTAAATCAGGCAAAAGCGAAGCATTTTTCCTCGCAGTGAGAGGTGTTGAGGTCGGCATTTTCGCAGGACTCGTATCGGTACTTTACAGATACCTGCTCTCTATTGCCGAAAACAGCCTGAACAAGATTCTTGCCTATGTGGGACGAAACGGAATAAAAATAGCGATTTGGCTGATAATCCTGGGATTTCTCGGCTTTTTTGTCGCATACATAAACAAGAAAGAGCCCGACGCATCGGGCAGCGGAATACCGCAGATTAACGGAGAAATCAAAGGCAGGTTGTCTCCGTGCTGGTGGAGAGTTATCCTCGCAAAACTTATAGGCGGAACGACTGCTGTTTTTTCGGGTCTGTCGCTGGGCAGAGAGGGTCCGAGCGTTCAACTCGGCGGTATGGCGGCTAAGGGAGTCGCAAAAATAACAAAGGCGGACAAAACCACCGAACTGCGTATGATTTCGTGCGGTGCGGGCGCAGGTATGGCGGCGGCATTTAATGCTCCGCTGACGGGCGTTATGTTCGTTATGGAGGAAATACACCACTCATTTGACCGCAACATTTTATGTATGGGAATCGTATCAAGCATTGTTGCGGACTATGTATCAAAACTGTTTTTCGGTCAGAGCACCGTATTTAACTACAACACGGTTACATTTCCGCTGGGACAGTACTGGGTGCTTATTTTGTTTGGAATAATAATAGGCGTTTCGGGCGTGGGATATACAAAAATTATGCTCAAAATGCAGGAACTTTATAAAAAAATTCCAAAACTGTCGCAAAAGGTAAAGATGCCGATTATCTTCATTTTCAGCGGCATTGTCGGTTTGGTACTGCCGCAGGTTCTTTGCGGCGGTCACAGCATGGTGGAATACCTTATGAACGATCACCCGAGCATTACCGTTATGTTCTCGCTTCTTGTTGCGAAATTCGCATTCGGCGCAGTATGCTTTGCAAGCGGTGCTCCGGGCGGAACGCTCTATCCGCTGTGCGTACTCGGAACATACCTGGGTGCGACGCTCGGCAGTATTGCCATAAACATAACAGGCTTGCCGACAGGATTGTGGGAGGAATTTGCCGTTTTGGGTATGGCAGGTTTCTTTGCCGCAACGGTTAAAAGTCCGATTACCGGTATCGTGCTCGTCTTTGAACTTACGGGAAATATGAAAAATCTTTTGCCCATAGCAACGGTTGCACTGATAAGCTATGCGGTGTCCGACCTGCTCGGCGGTGAGCCTATGTATGAGGCACTGCTCGGCAGAATCTCAAACAAAAGCGAAAGCGAAAACCTGCCGAAGAGCAGAGAAAAAATTATCAAATCCTTTGTTATTCCTATCGGAAGCGACCTTGACGGAAAGAAGATAAAGGACATAGATTGGGGCAGGCACGCCCTTATCATCACCGTTGAGCGAGGCGAAGAAAGCATAACGCCAAACGGAGATTTGATACTGAAATCGGACGATGAGGTTGTATTCTTCATCTCACAGCGAAAGAGAGCGAAAACAGAGGAACACCTCGAATCTCTCTTTGCGGAGCAGTACAAACCCATAGCGTAATTTTACATAAAACCACACGCACGCACATTCAATCCGAAAGGAGATCCTTATGACATCAAAGGAAAAATTCAACAACCTCATAGGCAAGATTGTAAACCGTTTCACCTCGCTTTCGCAGAACGAAAACGCAGACTCAGAATCAGAAAAGGTTGTTACAAAAGGTATGCCCGAACTCGCAAGACAACTTGCCGCAGAGGGTGCCGTTTTGCTGAAAAACAACGGAATATTACCGCTCAAAAAAGGTTCAACCGTATCCCTTTTCGGCAGAACATATAATGATTATTTTTATGTAGGCTACGGAAGCGGCGGAGATGTAAACCGTCCGTACAACATAAATATTGCAGACGGAATAAAAAACTGCGACAGCCTTAATCTCAACGAGGGACTTCACTCGGAATATATGAAATGGATTAAGCTTCACCCGGTGTCTCACGGATATTGGGCACACTGGCCTTTAAGATACGAGGAAATGCCGCTGAGCGACGAGACTGTCATTGCCGCAAGCAAAACAAGCGATGCGGCAGTAGTAACCATAGGCCGTTCCTCGGGTGAAGACAGAGACTGCGACCTTGCAAACGGAAGTTATTATCTCCACGATGAGGAGATAAAAATGCTCGATACAATCACCGCCCACTTTGACAACGTTATCGTTTTGCTTAATGTAGGCAATATCATAGATATGAGTTGGGTTAAGCATTATGGGGATAAAATCGGCGCAGTAATATATGTATGGCAGGGCGGAATGGAGAGCGGAAACGCCGTGGCTGACCTGCTTTGCGGCAAGGTAAGTCCGAGCGGCTGTCTGAGCGACACAATCGCAAAGGGTTACGAGGATTATCCGTCGAGCAATAACTTCGCAGATAAAAAAAGAAACATCTATGAAGAGGACATTTTCGTAGGATACAGATATTTTGAAACCTTTGCAAAGGACAAGGTGCTCTATCCGTTCGGCTACGGTTTAAGTTACACGGATTTTGACATTGATTTAATCAAATCGGACGCAGACGAAAACGGCTTTTCTTTTACACTCAGCGTCAAAAACACAGGCGAATGCTCGGGCAAAAAGGCGGTTCAACTCTATATTTCAAAGCCGTGCGGAAAACTGGGAAATGCCTCAAGAGAACTCGTTGCATTCAAAAAAACAAAGGAATTAAACCCGAACGAAAGCGAAGAGTTAACTCTTTATGTTGACGCATATCAGTTAACTTCATATGATGACTGCGGTGCAACAAACAACGCAAACGCCTATGTAACGCAGGCGGGCGAATATACATTTTTCCTCGGCGAAAACGTAAGAGATGCAAAGGAAATATATTCCTACTATCAGGAGGAAACCGCTCTTTTTGAGCAGCTAAAGCAGGTGTGTGCGCCCAAATTTGATTTTACCATAATGAAAGCGGACGAAATCGACGGCAAAACCGTTCTGTCGCAAAAGCCGGTAGCAAAAGAAAAATACGACCTTGCAACCAGAATACTCAACAATCTGCCGCAGGAAATCGAGCAGACGGGTGACAGGGGCATAAAGCTCGGCGATGTAAAAAGCGGCAAGGCGACAATGGACGAATTCATTGCACAACTTTCTAATGACGAATTGGAGGCACTCACCCGAGGCGGCTACAAGATGAACAATCCGCTCGGACCTAAGGGCAACGCAGGAATTTACGGCGGAGTGCTCGAAAGCCTGAGAGAAAAAGGCGTAAGACCGATTGTCACAACCGACGGACCGTCGGGAATCAGACTCGTTCATTGCAGTTCTCTTTTGCCGATAGGTGCGCTTATGGCATGCTCGTTTAACACGGAATTGGTATCGTCGATTTATAAAATCATTGCAAAAGAGATGAAAGAGAGGGGCAGTGATGTCCTTCTCGCTCCCGGAATGAATATTCACAGAAATCCGCTTTGCGGACGAAATTTTGAATATTTCAGCGAAGACCCGTATCTTTCGGGAAAGATGGGTGCCGCATGCGTAAAGGGCATACAAAGCGAAGGCGGCTCGGCATGTCCGAAACATTTTGCGTGCAATAACCAAGAACTTTGCAGGAATACAAATGACTCCTGCCTGAGTGAAAGAGCACTCAGAGAAATCTACCTAAAGGGCTTTGAAATTTGTATTAATGATTCCAAGCCGAAAAACATTATGACCTCATACAACAAGATAAACGGCGTATGGTGTCACTACAATTACGATACCTGCGTTACGGTTTTACGCAAGGAATGGGGTTATGAGGGAAATGTTATGACCGACTGGTGGATGAAACCGTCAAAGAGCATAGAATTTCCTAAACTGAAAAATCAGGCGTACCGTGTACGTTCGGGCGTAAATCTGCTTATGCCGGGCGGCGAGAGAGTGACAAACGAAAAACCCGACGGAACTCTTCTTGCAACACTCGGAAAGCGAGACGGAATTACTCTGGGCGAAATTCAGGAAAGTGCGAAAAGAGTACTTCAATCCGTGATAGATATTAACTGATATTTAGTGTTGATATTTATATAATTTTGTATTATAATATATGTGCAATAAGCAGAGATGCTTAAATTTAACAAACACAGGAGATATAATTATGTTAGTTTCTGCAACAGAAATGCTTAAAAAAGCAAAAGAAGGTCACTATGCAGTAGGACATTTTAACATTAACAACCTTGAGTGGACAAAGTCTATTCTTCTCACCGCTCAGGAATTGAACAGTCCTGTTATCCTCGGCGTATCAGAGGGTGCAGGCAAGTATATGACAGGCTTTAAGACCGTTGCCACTATGGTTAAGGCTATGGACGAAGAACTCGGCATCACCGTACCGGTTGCACTTCATCTTGACCACGGCACATACGAAGGCTGCTACAAGTGCATTAAGGCAGGCTTTACCTCAATTATGTTCGACGGTTCACATTATCCTATCGAGGAGAATGTCGCTAAGACAAAAGAACTTGTAAATGTTGCTCACGCTCTCGGTCTTTCAATCGAGGCTGAAGTTGGCGCAATCGGCGGCGAAGAAGACGGCGTTATCGGTGCAGGCGAATGTGCAGACCCGAACGAGTGCAAGATGATTGCAGACCTCGGAGTAGATATGCTCGCAGCAGGTATCGGCAACATTCACGGCAAGTATCCCGCAAATTGGGCAGGTCTTTCATTTGAAACTCTCGACGCTGTTCAGCAAAAGACAGGTGCAATGCCTCTCGTTCTTCACGGCGGTACAGGCATTCCTGACGATATGATTAAAAAGGCTATCAACCTCGGCGTATCAAAGATTAATGTAAACACAGAGTGCCAGCTCGTATTCCAGGAAGCAACACGTAAGTATATCGAAGAGGGCAAGGACCTTCAGGGTAAGGGCTTTGATCCCCGTAAACTTCTCGCTCCGGGCGCACAGGCTATCTGTGACAAGGTTAAGGAAAAAATGGAGCTTTTCGGTTCTGTCAACAAGGCATAATTAATCAAAGCATAATAAAGTAAATTAAAGGCGATATTTGCGGTAATTTCAAAATATCGCCTTTTTTATTTACAAACCGACCGTTAATAAATTCATATTTAATAAAAAAATAACATTATGAAAAGTAAAACTAATTTGCTTAAAATATTTAATATATTTGCCTTGGGTATTCTCACAATATCCGCAATATATATAATAACAAATCCAAACTCATTATCACTGCTTACAGATTCAAAATGGAATACTTTGTTTTCCGATTTTGAAATACATATAGATTTTTCAAAAAATCTGTCGCAAACATATTACACAAGCATGCACGCCTGCTTTCCGCCTTTTATATACCTGTTTTATCATTTAATGGGTGTACTCATTCCGCAGACGGACAGTGAATATGCAATACTTCTGCTATATGTCGTAACAACAGCGATATTATATGCAATATTCGGATTTGTTTTTTCAAAGGCATTGAGAAAAAACGATGATGCCTCGGTGTTTATCGCACTTATTTTACTGTGCTTAAGCACAACTTCCGTATTCGGAATTATCGAAAGGGCAAATATTGTATTTCTTGTTTCAATACTTTTGATTGTTTCGTGTATGTGGCGAAATTCAAAAAGCAAAGTTAAGCGTGAGGCGGCTCTTTTATGTATTGCCGCAGCTGCCGCAATCAAGATATATCCCGCCGTTTTCGGATTGATTTATATTTGCGAAAAAAGATATAAAGAAGCCGTCAGATTAATCATATACGGTATATTGTTCTTTTTTGTTCCGTTTGCGTTTACGGGAGGAATTAACGGCTTTTTGCAATTTTTAAGTAATCAAAAAAATGTGCACGAGACATGGGGTCGCCTAAGCAAGATAAGTATTTACTCACTCTCAAAACTGTTCGGTGTTCCTAATAATGCGGCACTTATAATATCCGCCGTATTCGCTTTGGTTGCAATTATAATGTTTTTCATTGCAAAAAAGAATTGGCAAAAATATTTTGCTTTGATTTTCATAATGGTTATGTGCCCCATGTGGAGCGGTCAATATACAATTTGCCTGTTCTTTTTGCCGTTTATAGAATTTATCAGAGAAGAAAATAATAACATAAATATATTGAATATTCTGTATACCGCTATGTTTTCGCTGTTTCTTTCTTCTTCGATATTTGACAGAAGTACCACTGAAATAAAAAATTTTTTGGGAATACTGATGTTGTTTATGCTGATATTGTTTCAAATAATTAATGGCAGAAAAAGAAGTCGCTGTTAAATACAGCGACTTCTTTTTTATAACTTTCTTATAGCATATCCGACACCGTGTCGATAATATCGGCAAATTTATTTGCCGTTTTTTTCATTGTTTTCTTTGCGTTGTGGGAGTTTGATTGACAACCGCCCACCATAGCCACAGCCGAGCACACCGCAAGGGTTGCTCCGACACATTTCATCAACACTCTTGATGTTTTTGCAGACATAAAAATACCTCCGTTAAATTTATAATTTGAGTTTTATTTGCCGTCGGCAATATTATTATTTACCCAAATCATAAAAATAGCGGAGGTAATTTTTATTTTTTCAAAATCAATTTATCGGCGACTCTGACATTTTGACCGTCGATTTTATCAATAAATTTTTTGAAATCAATTCCAAAAAATTCGCCGTCGGGAAACAGTTCAAGCATAGGCTCCAAAACAAAGCGTCGCTCAAAATATCTCGGGTGCGGAACGGTAAGATTTTTTGTGATTATCTTTTTATCCTCGCAAAAGATAATATCCACATCCAAAATTCTCGGGCCGTTTTTGAATTCACGCACACGGTTAAAGCCTGCCTCAAGACCCATACAAATGCCGAGCATTTCGTTCGGCTCAAATTTGCTCTCGAGTAAAAGGGCGATATTATAAAAATCATCCTGCTGAGCATAACCTACCGGCTCGGTTTCATATATTGAGGAGCAGTCGAGCACCTTAGTCTCCGGGATTAATTCGAGCGACTTTACGGCAGAAAGCAAATTATTTTTTCGATCCCCTATATTTGTTCCGAGGGATAAAACATACCGCATATTATTCTCTGCTCCTTGATATGCTCACAGAAACATAATCAAAATCGGCTTTAATCGGTGCCTGCGGCTTTTTAACCGTAACATCAACCTTATAAACGGCATCAAAATCATTAAGTATTCCGTCGGCAATCACCTGTGCACAATGCTCAATAAGGTCATACTTTGCATTGGTAAACACTCTGTTTACCGTTTTTACAACCTTTGCATAACTTACGGTATCGTCTATATCGTCGAGATGGCAGGCTTTTGTCATATCAACATAATAATCAATATCAATAACAAATTTTTGTCCGTTTTCCTTTTCCTCGGGATTTACTCCGTGGTAGGCAAAAAGTTTTAAGCCTTTAATTGAAATCTTATCCATGGTACATATCCTTTCATTTATTTTTTATTGATTTATTCGCTCAGGGCTTTTTTTAATGCATACGCCATTTTAATGCCCTGTTTTTCGTGTTTTACATCGTGGAGACGAATTATATCGACTCCGCCCAAAATTGCCGCCGTATCAGCCGCTATGTTGCCGTATATGCGTTCTTTCGGCTCTGATTGACCGCTGTATTCGCCTATAACCCTTTTTCTGCTCGTACCGAGCAACAAGGGATAACCGCAAACCTTATACTGCTTAATGCCCGCTATAAGTTCTAAATCCTGCTGTCTCGTTTTACCGAATCCGATACCCATATCAAGGCAAATCTGCTCTTTATCTATTCCGTACGCCTCGCACTCGTAAATCGAAGAGGCAAAAAATTCGCTCACTTCGGTGATTGAACCGGCAGTCGAATGCATAATTATCCAGCCCGCACCGCTTATCTTTATGAGAGAAGCCATATCGGGATTAATAACTCCGCTGACATCATTAATTATATCCGCTCCCCATTCGATTACCTTTTTTGCAACCTCGGGATAATAAGTATCTACACTGATAGGTTTATCGGTAAAACTGCGAACGGCGGGAATAACAGCCGAAAGCCTTTTTATTTCCTCATCCGCCGAAACCGGAGTATGACCCGGGCGTGTGCTCTGTGCGCCGAAATCGAGAATATCGGCTCCGTCGGCAATAAGTTCTTTTGCGTGGTTAATCGCATTATCCGATTCTGCATAATCTCCGCCGTCGGAAAAACTGTCGGGTGTAACATTGATAATGCCCATAATGAGCGGTTCGTTTCCGTATTCTATATTTTTATCTCTGCACTTAAAAATCATTTCATCAACAGTGAAAGCACCTCTGCTCTCGTCCTCGCATCTTTTTTTATTATTCCTCTGAGCGCCGAGGTCTGCGTTTGTGAGCCTGAAGCCTTTGCTCCCCTGATACTCATACACATATGCTCTGCTTCCATAATTACCGCAACGCCCTTAGGCTGCAAATTTTCTTCCAAAAAATCCGCAATATCGCTGGTGAGTCTCTCCTGCACCTGTGGCTTTTTTGCAAAATTATCGACTATTCTGGCAAATTTTGACAGACCGATTATCTTATTATTCGACGGAATATAGGCAATATGTGCCTTGCCGACAAATGGAAGAAGATGATGCTCACACATCGACGAAAAAGGAATGTCACGAACAATTACAAGTTCGTCATTAGATACCTCGTCAAACAGTTTCAAATGTTGTTTTGGGTCCTCGTCAATGCCCTTAAACATCTCCTCATACATATTGGCAACCCTTTTCGGAGTTTCAACAAGTCCGGGACGGTTCGGGTCTTCGCCCACCGCCGTCAAAATATCTCTTACGGCGTTCATTATTATTTTTTTATTTTCTTCGCTTATCATATAAAATACCTCGTTAATCTATTCTGCAAGCAGGCTTTTAATCTGCTTTGCCGATTCGGGAACAATAACATTGTTGTCGTCATATTCCGCATTTGCGGTATAGACGGAAATATCCGTATTCTTTTTGCAAAATACTTCCACGGCGTCTATATTGTCTTGAAAATCACGCACTGTTATATTGGTCTTTGACGAATTAATAAACAGTCTGAACAGCGACTGTGAATCATCAAAATTCTTTTCATTAAAAAGTCCCGACAATGCGTAAATTATTACCTGATTTGCCTTTTCGAGTTTATAGCCGTCATTTGAATAATATCTCAAAATACCCGACAGAGAATTACCCGTAATATTCTCTTCGCCCTTATTCAATCGAACGGAATAGGTATCTTCGTTATTAACCGAATCATTAAACTTAACGCTCTCGTCACTTGGGTAAACAAAGGTGCCTAATTTATTTATAAAAGCGATAAAATCGTCTTTATCAAAATCGGCGTAGTAATCTATATTAATTCCGAGAAAAGCCGTCAGTTTGGTCTGTAAAGCGGCACCTCCGCCCGAAGTATAAATATCGGCAATACTTACCGAATCAATAACGGTTTTCGGCGAGAGAGTACATATTTTATACGAGAGATTGTCTCTGTCCGCCTGAACAAGAAAAATATAATGAATGATTTTTTTATTGCTGTCCGTTTCAAAAACAAGAAAATTTCGTTTCCCGCTGATTTGAGGCAAGTTATCCTCGGGATTTACTCCGACAGCCTCGGTGGTAACCTCGTCACCTGCAAAAAATTCCTTAACCGACGAATATTTTGTATTTAATATTATGGCAAATATCGTTGTAAAAACAATAATCAAGGCTAACAAAATAAGTAAAATTCTCTCTTCGGTACTGCTTTTATAATTTGATTTTGAAATATAAATATCTCCACGGTTTTTGAAAATTTTCATTTTGTCGCCTCCTTTAATTTTGTCTTCTTATTGCTTTATTATAGATTAATAATACATAAAATGCAATATAACTTTTAAGTAAAATAAACTACTTTTTTATCGTTCTAAAATATTAATGTTTATAATTATTATTATTGACATATATAAATATATAATATATAATATTAGATGTATTATGCCGTAATTTTTATTCTGCGGCACCTAAAAACCGTTACAATATATTTTAATGATAAATAACCTAAAGAACCAAATAAAACAACAGGAGCTTATTTAATGGATAACTATCGGGAATTATGGGATAATATCCTGGAATATTGCAAAAAATACACCACGGAAACTGCATTTAATTTGTGGTTTCAATCTATAAGAATAAAAGAATTTACCGGAAAAAGCGTTACACTGGAATTTAAGAGCGAATATTTTAAGAGTACATTCGTTAAGATGTATGACAATTTAATTCACGATGCCTTTGCCGAGGTGTGCGGAATAAAACTTGATGTGGATTATTGCTCTGTTGAGGACGAAACGGTAAAAAGTGAAAAAAAGGAGAGTAATCTTGAGGATTTCAAAAATGAAATTTATACCTTTGATAATTTCATAGTAGGTCCGTCAAACCGTTTTGCACACGCTGCGGCAAAAGCCATTGCGGCAGACCCGGGCGGACAAATTTCCGGTTCGTCTCCTG
Source organism: uncultured Eubacterium sp. (assembly GCA_900542875.1). Lineage (GTDB taxonomy): Bacteria > Bacillota > Clostridia > Oscillospirales > Acutalibacteraceae > Eubacterium_R. Next base: position 17,316 of record UQPH01000015.1, read on the forward strand.
TTTTTTATACATATAATCCTTTGTTTATCTACGGTGCGAGCGGACTGGGAAAAACTCATTTGCTTAACGCTATCAGTTACGAAGTTGCAAAAAATTACCCCGAAATGAAAATTAAATATATCAAGGCGGAAAATTTTGCAAACGAATTTATAGCAAGTCTCGGAAGAAAAAATGTTGACGAATTTCACGACAAGTACAGAAACAATATTGATTTGTTTTTGGTAGATGATATTCAGTTTATTGCAGGTAAAACGCAAACGGAAGAAGAATTTTTTCATACCTTTAACAGTTTGATTGATAACGGAAAACAAATTGTACTTACCTCGGACAGACCTCCGAAAGAAATCAAATCGCTCACCGAAAGACTTTGCGGCAGATTTGAAAGCGGTCTTATGGCAGACATTCAACCTCCCGAATTTGAAACAAGATGTGCAATCATTAAGAGAAAGGCTCAACTTCTCGATCTTGATATGAGTGAACACAACAATGTTGTGGAATATATCGCACAAAACATTAAGTCAAATATCAGACAACTTGAAGGTATAACAAAAAAACTTCAGGTACTTTGTAAATTCAGCGAATGCGAGCCTACCATTGCTTTGGCACAGGCGGCAATTAAAGATGTTCAAAACGATACAAGACCTATCGGCGATGTAATTAACAGCATAGTGGACGAAGTAAGCAGAACAACGGGCGTTTCTGTCGAGGACATTTACAGTAAAAAACAGACCTCGGATGTAAGCAACGCAAGAAAAATGTGCTTTTACATTATCAGAGAAATTACCGATATGAGTCACAAAGCTATCGGAGAAAAATTTGGACGAGACCACTCAACCGTTATGTATAATGTCGAAAAATTTGGAGAGAAAATCAAAAAGGATGCAACAATCAACAATCAGGTTACCGATATTATAAATAATCTGAGAAACGATTAATTTTCCACATAATTTTCCTTTTCCACATAAAAATTTTTCACATAGGGTGTTGAAAACATAAATTTTCCACACCGTCAACATTTTTTACACAAACCGTATGTGAAAAAAATATAACCAAAAAATGCAGTAATATAAAGGCAAAAATAAGTTTTACACATTTTGCACAGCCTCTAATATTACTACTATAAGAATTCTTTTATGTTTAGTTGAATTTTTGCATATTGGGATTTTTAATACGATAAATAAAAAGGAGTGCTTTATGAAATTTATATGTAACACAAAAGAACTGTCAAACGCATGCAATAATGTAATGAGAGCAGTAAGCGCAAAAGTTACCATTCCTACCATAGAGGGTATTCTCATAGAATGCGGAAGCAATACATTAAGTCTTACGGGATATGATTTTGAATTCGGTATTAATACAATTATGTCGGTTGACGTAATAGAACCGGGAGCAATAGTAATTAATGCAAAAGTTCTTTGCGATATTATTCGTAAACTTGATAACGATGATATTACCATAGAAACAAATTCAAATTCCGTATCTTTAAGTTGCGGTGCGGCACAGTATAATATCACCGGTATTGACGCAGAGGATTATCCCGAACTGCCGTCGGTTAATAACGGTAAAAAAATTGAACTCAGTCAATCACTCCTTTATTCCATGGTAAGTCAAACTCTCTTTGCAGTAGCGGACAGCGAATCGTCAAAACCTGTTTTTACCGGTCTTAAATTTGAAATAAGAAACGGTGAAATTACTATGATAGGCGTAGACGGCTACCGTCTTGCAATCAGAAAAGAATCAATAAATTATGACGGAGAAGATTTAGACTTTGTTGTTCCGAAAAAGACAATAAGAGAACTTATTAAACTGTTTAATCTTGAGGATGACAGTAAGGTAAGTATTTCAATAAGTAAGAGACATATTGTATTTGAAGTGGATAATTACAGCATTATCAGCCGACTTCTTGACGGTGAATTTATAGAATACAATGCTGCTATTCCGAAAGAGACAACCACAACGGTTTTAATCAATACGCAGGATGCAATTGATTGTATAGAAAGAACTCTTCCCGTTATTGAAAATAATCAAAAGAATCCTATCAGATGTTTATTTGATAATGACCAAATGAGAGTTTCAACCGTATCAAGTCTCGGCAGAGTTATTAACTATACTCACGCAAATACTTCGGGTGCAAGAGTTGAAATCGGCTTTAACTCAAAATTTATGCTTGACGCACTCAACGCAAGTGATGTCGATCAGGTTAAAATTCAACTTGTGGGACCGGTAAGTCCTACGGTAATTAAACCTATCGAGGGAGATAATTTTATATTCTTAGTATTACCTATGAGGTTAAAAAATGAAAATCAAGGTTAAAGCGGCACCGCATAAAAAAGAGACGGTTAAAATAAATACAGATTTTATTCAGCTGCAATCATTCTTAAAATTTAAGGGAATTGCCGAAACGGGCGGTCAGGCAAAAGAATTTATTCAAGACGGAATAATCGCCGTAAACGGAGAAATTTGTACTGCCAGAGGAAAAAAATTAAGAAACGGCGATATTGTTTCCGCTTTTGCCACAGATTATGAAATAATAAATGAAGATAAGTAAAATTGTTCTTGAAAATTACAGAAACATAGAAAATCTGACAGCCAAATTTGACGATGTTAATATTATTTGGGGCGAGAATGCTCAGGGTAAAACGAATTTAACCGAGGCAATTTATCTTTTTACGGGAGCACACAGTTTCAGAGGCAACAAAGATAAAGAATTAATTATGTTCGGCAAAAACAGAAGCCGTCTGTATCTTGAATTTTACGGTAATAACAGAGAACAAAACGCAGAAATCGAAATCGAAAAAAGAAAAAAAGTTAAGTTAAACGGTATCGCAAAAAAAAGTGCAACGGCTCTCGGCGACGAAATAAAGACTGTTATTTTCAGTCCCGTACATTTAAGTATGGTTAAGGACGGACCGAGCGAAAGACGAAAATTTGTCGATTCGGCACTTTGTCAGTTAAAAAGCAATTACCGTAATTTGCTGAAAAATTATAATAAAGCACTCGAACAGAGAAACTATATACTGAAAAACAGCGAGTCTTTGCACCAAACAGAGGCAACGCTTGAAATTTGGGATATGTCGCTTGCAAAATCGGGAGCAAAAATAATTTATCAGCGAATGAAATATATCGAGGCATTGGCTCCGTATTTGAAAGATATATTCAAGGGACTGAGCGGCGGCAGTGAGGAGATAGAGTTAAAATATATCGGAGCGACTGAATTTACAAACGATATAAACGATATAGAAAATAAACTTTATGACACACTGAGAACGCATATCAAAACAGATATAATCAATCATACAACCACAAAAGGTCCGCACAGAGACGATATAGAAATTTTGATTAATTCAAAATCGGTAAAATTGTACGGCTCACAGGGACAGCAGCGTTCGTGCGTTTTGGCTATGAAATTAGCCGAGGCAAGTTTGCTAAAAGAAAAAACAGGAATTGAACCGGTTGCTCTTTTAGACGATGTGATGAGCGAACTTGACGAAAAAAGACAGGATTATATCTTAAATCATATTAAAAATTTGCAGGTTTTTATCACCTGCTGTGACAAAGAAACGATATTAAGGCTGAAAAAGGGCAAAACATTTCATATAGAAAACGGAAAAATTGTACCTTAAAAGGCTCAAAAAAGTAAAAATATGTACTTACACATAGGCGAAGACACTTTAATTAAAGACAAAGAAATTATAGGAATTTTCGATATGGATACCTCGACGGTTAATAAAGCCACCAGAGATTATCTGAAAAAAGCGGAAACAGACAAAAAAGTAATTTATGTAAACTATGACTTACCCAAATGCTTTGTTGTAACAGACGATAAAGTATATGTAAGTCCGATAAACACCGGCACACTGAATAAGCGTGCTAAGTCATAAAACGGGGTTTTGTAAATGGCAGAAGAAAATATTAAAGAAAAAGTAACAAATCTTGAAGAAGAGGATATGGATACCGTTGTAACAGACGAGTATAATGCCGATGATATTCAGGTCTTAGAGGGACTTGAGGCGGTAAGAAAACGTCCGGGTATGTATATCGGTTCAACCGGACCGAGAGGTCTGCATCATCTTGTTTACGAAATTGTTGATAACTCTATCGATGAAGCGTTGGCAGGATTTTGTACTCATATCGAGACTGAAATTTTACCGGGCAATGTTATTACCGTAAGAGATAACGGCCGTGGTATTCCTACCGGTATTAATGAAAAAACAGGACTTCCTGCGGTGACGGTTGTACTTACCGTGCTTCACGCAGGCGGTAAATTCGGCGGCTCGGGATATAAAGTTTCGGGCGGTCTTCACGGCGTAGGTTCGTCTGTTGTAAATGCACTGAGCGAATGGATGGAAGTTGAGGTAACTCAAAACGGCCACATTTACGCACAGAGATTTGAGCGAGGCAAACCGGTAAACGATTTACATATTATCGGCGACAGCGACGGTCACGGAACATTTATTAAGTTCAAAGCGGACGACGAAATATTCCAAGAAACGACAAAATATTCTTTTGACGTTCTTGAGCGCAGACTCAGAGAGCAGGCATTTCTTAATGCAGGACTTTCTATCAGTTTAACCGATAAAAGAGAACTGACAGAAAAAGCTGCGGACGATAAATACGGAGAGGACGAGCACACCGCCGTTTACTGCTATGAGGGCGGTATTCGCTCATTCGTTGAATGGATAAACGAGAGCAGAGGACTCAATCCGATTCAAAACGAGGTTATTCATATCTCTACCACAAAGGGAGACAGAAGTGCCGAGGTTGCGCTCTGTTATACAGACAGTTACAGCGAAACCCTGCTTTCATTTGCAAACAATATCAACACCATAGACGGCGGTACTCACGAGACAGGCTTTAAGACTGCACTCACAAGAGTATTTAACGACTACGGCAGAAAATTCAATATACTCAAAGACAGCGACAAAAAGTTCACCGGTGACGATGTTCGTGAGGGTATTACGGCGGTTATCAGCGTTAAACTGACGGAAGCTCAGTTTGAGGGACAGACAAAGGGCAAACTCGGTAATACGGATATTACGGGTTTGGTTTCAACTCTCGTTTACGATAAGTTGATGACTTATTTTGAAGAGCATCCGCAGGTTGCAAAAACCCTCCTTAACAAATCGCTTGACGCTTCCCGTGCAAGAGAGGCGGCGAGAAAAGCGAGAGAAAACGCAAGAAGAAAATCTCCGCTTGAGAGCAACTCACTTCCGGGCAAACTTACCGACTGTACCTCGAAAGACCCGAGTAAATGCGAAATATATATCGTCGAGGGTGACTCCGCAGGCGGTTCGGCAAAACTGGGAAGAGACCCTCAATATATGGCTATTCTTCCGCTTTGGGGTAAAATGCTTAATGTAGAAAAAGCGAGACTCGACAAAGTTTACGGAAACGAAAAGCTTGTTCCCGTAATTACGGCACTCGGTACAGGTATCGGCGAGGATTTTGATATTACAAAGCTCAGATACCACAAAATTGTACTTATGGCGGATGCCGATGTCGACGGTGCACATATCACAACGCTTCTTTTAACTTTCTTTTTCAGATATATGCCCGAACTTATTAATGGCGGACATATTTTTCTTGCACAGCCGCCGCTGTTTAAGATAACTAAAAACAAAAAGAGCGAATACGCATACTCCGACGAGCAGAGAGACTCTCTCATAGAGCAGATGGGCGGAGATTGTGATATTCAGAGATACAAAGGTCTCGGTGAGATGGACCCCGAACAGCTTTGGGAAACCACTATGGACCCTGAGTTCAGAACAATGAAGCGTGTAACAATTGACGATGCACAGGTTGCAAGCGAAAACTTCTCAATTCTTATGGGTGAGGATGTTGAGCCTCGCCGTCAGTTTATTGAGCAGAACGCTAAGTTCGTTAAGAATTTGGATATTTAATTTGGAAGAATAGGAGATATTTATAATGGCACAAAAAGAAATAAGGCATGACCATATCGATTATTCTAACCAAAAAATAATTGATGTAGAAATAAGTAAAGAAATAAGAGGTGCGTTCCTTGATTACTCAATGAGCGTTATCGTGGCTCGTGCGCTTCCCGATGTAAGAGACGGACTTAAACCCGTACACAGAAGAATTCTCTATGCTATGTATAACACGGGTCTTTATCCAGACAAGCCGTACCGTAAGTGTGCTACCACCGTCGGTGAAGTGCTCGGTCACTACCATCCTCACGGTGACGCATCGGTTTATGATGCACTCGTAAGAATGGCGCAGGACTTTTCACTTCGTCATCCTCTCGTAGACGGTCACGGTAACTTCGGTAGTGTTGACGGCGACCCTGCCGCTGCATACAGATATACAGAAGCAAGAATGAGCAAAATTTCGCTCAAAATGCTTGACGATATAAAAAAGGACACCGTAAATTGGGTATCAAACTTTGACGATACCGAACTTGAACCCGAGGTTTTGCCTACAAAATTCCCGTGTTTGCTTATTAACGGCTCATCGGGTATCGCAGTAGGTATGGCAACCAACATTCCTCCACATAATATGAAAGAGGTTGCAGATGGCATTTGCTGTCTTATAGATAATCCAAACGCTCAGCTTGAGGATATTATGCAGCATATCAAGGGCCCCGATTTTCCGACTTACGGAATCATTATGGGTTCAAAGGGTATCAAAGAGGCATATTCAACAGGACGTGGAAAAATTATTATTCGTGCAAGAGCGGAGATAATAGAAACAAAGGGCGACAGATATAAAATCGTTGTTTCCGAACTTCCTTACGGCGTAAATAAGCGCAGACTTATCGAAAAAATTGCAGACCTCTGCAAAGAAAAGCGTATAGAGGGCATTGCCGATATTCAGGATTATACCGACAGACACGGTATGCATATCGAAATTACGATTAAGCGTGATGCAAATGCACAGGTTGTTCTTAATAATCTATATAAAATGACAGAAATGCAAAGCACTTTCGGCGTAATTCTTCTTGCACTCGACAACGGAGTGCCTAAGATTTTAACGCTTAAAGAAATTTTGCATAAGTATATAAAGTTCCAAGAGGAGATCATCACCCGCCGTACAAGATATTATCTTCGCAAGGCGCAGGAGAGAGAGCATATCCTCGAAGGACTTGCAAAGGCACTCGATATTGTTGATGATGTTATCGCAACCATTCGTGCGTGCCGTGGCGGACAGAGCGAGGCAAAGCAGGCAATTATGGAAAAGTTCGGCTTTGATGACCCGCAGGCTGCCGCTATCGTTGCTTACCGTTTGGGACAACTCGCCGGACTCGAAATCGAAAAGATTATGAACGAGTTGCACGATTTGCAGGAAAAGATTAAGGATTATAACGACATTCTCTCTAATGAATACAGAGTGCTTGAGATAATTAAGACGGAAATTCGTGAAGTTGCCGACAAATACGGCGATGAGAGAAGAACGGAAATTTCCGCATTCACGGGAGACGTTGAGGACGAGGACTTGATTCCTGTCGAGGATTGTATTCTTACTCTTACAGAAAAAGGATATATCAAGCGTCAGACGGTTGATACCTACAAGGCACAAAACAGAGGCGGCAAGGGCATTATGGGTATGTCACGCCGTGAGGAGGATGTGGCAAAGAATATGTTTACATGCTCCACTCATGATGAAATTCTTATCTTTACAAATAAGGGCAAGGTATTTAAGTTAAAGGGTTATCAGATACCCGAGGCATCCCGAACAAGTAAAGGTATGAATGTTATAAATCTGCTTCAAATCGAGCAGGACGAGCGAGTTACCGCAATGGTTAAGGTACCTAAGGACAGCGAGAGTGAGTACCTGTGTATGGTGACAAGAAAGGGTATCATTAAGCGTACCGCCTTGAGCCAGTATGACCACATAAGAAAGACGGGAATTATCGCTATTAATCTTGATGAGGGCGACGAACTTTGTTGGGTTGAACTCACCGACGGAGAGCGAAAACTTATTGTTGCAACTCATGACGGTATGTCAATCTGCTTTAAGGAGAGCGACGCAAGACTCATCGGCAGAACTGCAAGAGGCGTTAAGGCAATCCAACTCGACGAGGGCGACTATGTAGTAGGCTTTGCGGTAGCGGTAGACGATATGCAACTTCTTACCGTAACCGAAACGGGATACGGCAGACGAAGCAAGTTTGAAGATTACCGTGTTCAGGGCAGAGCCGGTAAAGGTATTATAAACTATTACACCGACAAGTACGGCAAGGTTGCCATGATTGCTCCGGTTATGGAAGAAAACGATGTAATTATGATTACCTCTGACGGTATCGTAATAAGAACTCATGCAGACCAAATTTCTTCGATTAACAGAGGCGGCAAGGGTGTTAAGGTTATGTCCGTTAAGGACGGCGAAAAGGTAGCCACAATCGGTATAGTCGAAAGAGCAAACGATGAAGATAATTCAGACGAGACCGCTCAGACCGAAACCGAGACAGAGGGCTCCGAGAAAGCACCCGAAAACGAATAATTTGTGATGAAGAGGAGTTCATGTTGTGGCAAAGGATTATAACATAGACGATATTCTTTTAGAGGTAAAAAAAAGAAAAGAAGAAAACGAAAACAAAATAAAAAGCGGCGTTGACTTTACGCAAGAGGTTAAGCATACCGAGCAAAAGAAAATAACCGAACCGCCAAAGACCGAAAAGGCGGCAGAAGTTAATTTCATAAAACCCGAAAAAAAAGCAGAGCCAAAGCCGATAAAAAAAGAGCCGGTGATAAAGAACGAACCTAAGCCGAAAACAGTAGAGCAAGTTCCTGAGACGGACAAAAAAAAGGCTGAGGCACAATCACCGCAACCAAAGGCACAAAAAGCACCTAAGCAGGAGGCACAGCCGAAAAAAGAGGCAGAGCAAAAAATTTCTCAGCCCGAATCAGAAAAAAAAGCAGAGCCGAAAGCCGAGAAAGAAAAGCCGCTTGAGCCTATAATAAGCGGTAGGCCGAAGAAACCCGCCGTACAGGAAAACAAAAATGACGGTTATGTGGATATAAGTTCTTTTTCCGCCGACAAAGGTATTGAAGAATATCCCGAAGAGTCCGACATAAAACCGAAAAAAAATAAGAATAAAAACAAAAAGAAGAAAAAGGGCTGGATAATTTTTCTTTGCATTCTTTTGGTTATTCTTATTTCGGCAGGAGTCGGAACATGGCTTTATGTTGACCATATTCTCGACCATGTTTCGTCACAGGACGATACACCGCAGGCAACCGAAGAAGTCTGGACAGGAATGGACAAACTGGTAGAGAGTTTTGAGCCGATTGAGGAAGCCGACGCAAGCCAAATCGCATCTCTTAAAGAGATGATTAAAAAATGGTATTATAACGGAACACCGTGCTCATCAAGTCATGTGCTTAACATTATGCTCGTTGGTGAGGACGGCTATGACCCCGATGAGGAATCGAGAGCCGATTCGGCAATTATCGCATCAATCAATATCGACACAAAGAAGATTACTCTCACTTCTGTTTTGCGTGATACCTACGCTTACTGGGAAACCGAGCCGGGAAATGAAGAATCGGGTCAGTTCGGAAAAATCAACGGCGCAAAGTCGAGCGGCGATATTAAGACATATATCAATGCGGTTGAAAATCTTTACAAGATTAAGATAGACAATTACGCAACGGTTGATTTTGAGAGTTTCAAGACTATCATTGACACTCTCGGAGGGGTTGAGCTTGAGATTACCTCTGCCGAAATCAACGAGATTAACAATGACCAAAAAACTTACGACGGCACATGGATTGACAAAACCTTTGACGGTGATTCGGGCGTTATGAAATTGACAGGTCAGCAGGCACTTTCGTATTGCCGTATCCGTCACCTTGACAGCGACAATGTAAGAGCAGACAGACAAAAGCAATGCCTTATGAAGGTGTTTGAGAGTGTAAAGGACGCACCGAGCGTTAAATTGCTCAAAATCATCAACGACATTGTCCCTTATATCAAAACAGATATGAGCAGGGATATGCTTGTAAAGGTTGCAAAGTATGCGATTTCTCAGGGCTGGCTCAATTACAGCATTGTTACAAATACCGTGCCTAATTCTCGAATTAACGAAAAGGGTGCAGGCGGAAGATACTACGGTGCATGGTGCTGGAAATCAGATTTTCCGCAGGATGCATATAATTTGCAAACTATGCTTTACGGCAAGAGCAGCATAACCCTCGCAAGAACTAGAGTGGATGTAATCAAATGCCGTGAGAGCGGATATATGTCCGACGGATACGGTCCCGTAGGTGCAACGATTATTAATGAGCACTACGGCGAGGCGTCAACACTCCCCGAAACAACCTCCGATGAAAGCGACGATTCATCGAGCAATAATTAATAAATAAAAGAAAAGTACGACATTTTGAAGAAATAAATGTCGTACTTTTTGTTATGTTATAAAGAAAAAATATATTGCTCCCTTTAATAAGGTATATCGGAGGCTGTTAGACTTTTAGGACGCTGTCAGTTCTCTTTATTAAGGCTCTCCGGGGCGGTGTCGATAACCTCTATTTTGTTAGCCTTCATCCAAAGGGATGGGGTTATGCGCAGTTTATAGCCGTAGCCTGCGTCCATCTGCCAATGTGACATAGGTGCTTCAGGCAAGCCGTAATACTGCAAAATCGTCATTATAACGCCTGCGTGAGTAACGATGGCAAAGTCTTGCGTTCCTGTTGCGATACATCCGTTTACCACCTGTTCAAAAGCCTTGCAGACTCTGTGGGTGAATTCGGCATTGCTTTCGCCGTAGGGCGGACGGGAATTTATATCGCCGTGGAGCCATTGCTTAAAGTCGTCGTTATCCTTTAAGTCCTCGGCGGTGCATTCCTCGAACTCGCCGAAATTATACTCGATAAAGTTATCTATTACAACCTTGTTGTTTTTCGGAAACATAATGTCTGCCGATTCCATAGCCCTTTTAAGCGGTGAAACAAACACTGCGTCCACGCTCGGATAACCATGCTTTTTGTAGATTTCTTTAAGCTCGTTGATACCAAATGTAGTGAGCGGATAATCGGTATGCCCTATATACTGTGCGTTGATATTTCCTTTTGTGAGTCCGTGCCTAAATAAATACAATGTGTATGATTTCATATTTAACATCTCCTGTTCGTAAGGCTTTTATTTGAAATTATTACAAAAAAACTACAATTATAAAGTTTTTATTTACAAAAAGTATAATAAGTGTTATTATCTAACTCAAATACAGGTTGTATAGATTCCTGCGAATTTTGCGGGGATTTATATTTTGACGACTTTTTTTAATTTAGATATACGGATTAGAGGACTAAACAATGAAAAACGAGAACGAAAAATTATCAAAATTTTCCGAGATTCTCTCTAAGATGCGTAAGGAGAGAGGCGTAAGCCAGAAAAAAGCGGCTGCCGATTTGGGTATAAGTCAGGCACTGCTGTCGCATTATGAAAAGGGAATCAGAGAATGCGGTCTTGACTTTGTAATAAAGTGCAGTAAGTATTACGGCGTAACCACGGATTACCTGCTCGGTGTCAGCGAAAACAGAAACGGTATGAGCAGCGATGTACTCGCAAATATCACCAGCACAGACGGCAGATCGGCTAAGGCTTTGGCTCAGTCTACAAAATATTTGCTTGAAATGGCGTCTGCCGCAACCGACGGAAAAAAAGACAATTATGTGTATGATTATTTTATGCTTTGCGCATACAGAGGAGCGCTTACTCTCGCCAAGGCAGGCGTTTTGCCAAAGGAGATATTTAAGATAGATTACACAATTGCCCGTGATTTGGCTTCTGCCGCCATTGCCCTGCAAGATGCTCGCTTCGTATTTATCGAGGACAAGTCCAGAACAGGTTTTGACGAGGCAGAGTTCGCTCCGCTTAAAGAAATGATAAGCGAGGCGGAGGAATACATTCTCTCAAACTATATCACATTGTAGCGGTTTTTATACTTCAAATAATCAGCCCGAGAGCAAATCTTGGGCTGTTTTGTTTTTTACAGTTCTATCTGGTCGTTTTGGGTCTTTATATATTCAAGAATTATGCCGGTGCTGATTTTTGCCGCAACCGTCTTAAAGGTGGGATAATCCATCTGTGCCTGTTCGTCTCCCCCGTCGCTGATACTGCGAAGAACGGCAAACGGTACACCGTTGCAGGCGCAGGTGTGACCGATTGCTCCGCCCTCCATCTCGCCGCATAATGCGTCAAACTGTTTTGAAAGAAAAGTTTTTAATTCGTTATCGGCAATAAAGGTGTCGCCCGAAGCAATTGTTCCTCTGTGGATTTTTTCTCCGCAGGAGATTGCACAGCGGCTGAGAGCCTCGGACAATTCATCGTCTGTTTTTATTTTAATTACATTAAGACCATTTATGAATCCTCTCGGCTCACCCAGTGAGGTAATGTCAATATCATATTCGCACACATCGCTTGCGATAACAACATTTTTTACAACAACATCACTGCTCAGCGAGCAGCCTACGCCGATATTGATAATCTTATCCGTCTTAAAATTATCTATCATAATCTGTGCACAGATTGCGGCGTTTACTTTTCCGGGAGAGCACTGAGCGACAGTGACCATAACATTTTCTATATATCCGCAAACAAATGTTATTCCGGCGATAACTGTTTCGGCTTCGTCGCAGATTTTTGCCTTAACCGCCGCTACCTCAACATCCATAGCACCTATAATTCCCAGCATTTTTATCCTCCGTATGAATAAAATTGTAAATAATTTTACTTAAATTACACTCTTTTAGTTGAGGGGGTTTTACCTCTCCCCAATATGTAGTGTTATTATATAATATATAAAGAATAAATACAAGTTTTTGTTGACAAATTGCAGGTATTTATAATATAATACTAAGGCTAGTAGTATGTGCACTTGTTTTTTGATGCACGAAAAAGCAAATTTGCCTGTGCTATACCGCACAGAGATTATAAAAGATTAAGACGAGTTTAGTCTTTACGAAAGGTAGTGAAACAGAATGAAAAGAACATTTCAGCCAAAGAAAAGACATGCGCAGAAGGTACACGGCTTCAGAAAGAGAATGTCAACAAAGAACGGCAGAAAGGTACTTGCCCGCCGTCGTGCTAAGGGCAGAAAGTCCCTCTCTTACTAATCAGAAGAAAAGGAACGGTTTTTGTGAAGGATAATACATTAAAGGAAAATAAGGATTTTCGCAGGTTGTATTACAGAGGCAAAAATCAGGCATCTCCCGTTTTAGTGACCTACGCTATGAAAAACAGACGCTCTGACTGTGCTTACGGCATAACTACCGGAAAGAAAATCGGCGGTGCCGTCGAGCGAAACAGAGCCAGAAGAATTATCAGGGTCGCTTATCGCAACCTTGAGGGTAGGATAAACGGAGGCTGGGATTTTGTTTTTGTTGCCAGAAGCAAAACCACAAAGGTCAAGGAGCAAGAGGTTGAAAGAGCGATGCTTAATCACCTTATTGCAGTCGGTGCAATAAATGAAGAGGCTTAGAAACGCTGTAAAAAAGGCGATGATTTTTCTCATTCGCACTTATCAGCTGACCCTATCGCCCAGATTTTCGCACGGTTCATGCAGATACATTCCGACCTGCTCGCAGTATGCGATAGAGGCTATCGAGATACACGGTATCTTTAAGGGAAGCCTGATGGCGCTGGGTAGGATAATGAGATGCAATCCGTTTTTTAAGGGTGGCTTTGACCCCGTTCCGCCAAAGAAAAATAAGACAAAAGGACAGAATAAGTGATAGATTTTATTACTACCCCAGCCGTATCTAACGGTATGTCGGTATTTAAGCCGCTTTACTGGTTATTCGGTAAATGCATGGAGGGTCTCCTCATTGTATTTGATTACAAATATTTTTTGGCACTTATTATATTTACCGTACTTACCCGTTTAGTACTCTTTCCATTTAATCTAAAGCAGCAAAAGACTATGGCAAAGACTTCACGTCTTCAGCCGAAAATTGCCAAGATTCAAAAGAAATACGCCAATTCCACAAATCCGCAGGACAGACAGCGTCAGCAGGAGGAAATCCAGGAGCTTTACTCCCGTGAGGGACACAACCCCATGAATATGGGTTGCGGCACAACTATTTTTCAGATGGTATTTCTTATGGGTATTATCGGTATTATTTACTATCCCATTCAGTATATCATCGGAGTTGACATTGCATCGCAGGCGCAGAATATTGCAGATGTTCTCGGCATAAAGTCAAGTTATTTTCAAATTGAACTTTTGCAGAACTTTGATACTTACAGAGATGTGCTCGCAACACAGTTCGGCGATATATTCACCGAGGACAAGCTCAACGCTATCGCAGAGTACAGAACTCATATGTATCTTTTCGGAATTGATATGACGCAAATTCCGAGTTTTAAGGATTGGTCAAACCCGATAATTATAATTCCGATTTTGAGTTTGGTATCCTCTTTTGTTTCTACGCTTTTATCCACACAGATTCAGAAGAAGCAGAATCCGGCAGCTGCGGCTCAGGGTAATCAGATGATGATTATGATGCTGATGATGCCGTTCTTCTCGTTCTATATCTCGTTTAAGGTATCCGCTGCGGTAGGTTTTTATTGGATTATTTCAAACCTTGTTGCTATGGTACAGCAACTTGTAATGGCTAAGTTCTTCCCTCCAAAGCGCAATGTTGCCCGTCAGATGATTGAGTCAACAATCGAGCGCCGTTCGAGAGAAGAAAGCATTAAAAATGTTAAATAAATCGGAGATTTATACAGTATGATTATAGAAAAAATCGGTACCGGCAAGACTTTGGAAGAGGCTCTTGCATCGGCTAAGCCGGCCCTCGCCGCACCTGCCGACGCAGTAGTTGATACCAAGGTTTTGGAAACAGGTAAAAAAGGTTTTTTGGGTATAGGTGCAAAGGACTATAAAGTTTCCGTATCTTATGACGACGGAAAAAAGCCTAAGCAGCCGAAGACCGAAACCAAGAAGCCTGCCACGACGCCGGCACAAAAGAAAAAGCCTGCTCCAAAGAAAGCGGTCGAAAAGAAAGAAGCCGCTGTCAAAACCGAGCAGAAAAGAGAATATCCCGAGAGTGTAGACTTAGAATATGCAAAGTCTTATCTTAATACAATCCTTGAGGGACTTAAAATCAACGAGCCTAAGATTGAGGCTACATACGCAGAAGGCGTTGTAACAATGGACCTCGACTGTGACGATTACGGTATCGTTATCGGTCACAGAGGCGAAACTCTCGACTCCATTCAGTATCTTCTCTCTCTTGTTATCAAAAAGAGCGCAATGGAATATGTAAGAGTCGTAATTAATGTAGGCAATTACAGAGAAAAGAGACAGGAAACACTCAGAAATCTTGCAAAGAAGAACGCAGAGTATGTTCTTCGTACAGGCAGAAGGCACACCTTTGAGCCTATGAATCCGTACGAGAGAAGAATTATTCATACGGCAATTCAGGAGATTGACGGTGTTGAGAGCCGTTCGGTAGGCTACAACCAGGACAGAAAGGTTGTTATCGAGCCAGTCGGCGGTGTAAAGCGTTCGGGCGGTAATTATCGCAGAGGCAACGGCGGCAGAAATACAGCTGTTACCAAGGCTCCGCAGAACCACACACCAAAGGCTGACAGAGCGGATTTGCCAAAGTTCGGCAAAATCGAAGTAAATAAGTAAAATTAAATATAATGATTTAAGCAAGAGATTTCACTTGTTTTATCATTGTATAAATATTTTAGCAGGTGAAAGATGCAGTGTAATGATTTGGGCAAGTTCCCTTTTCATTGCTTTGCATCTTTAGTTTTTAGCGGAAAGTGAGTGAGTGATATGTCGACCGTTGCAGCCGTTGCAACAGGAAACGCTCCGGGCGGAATAGGCGTAATAAGAATAAGCGGAGACAAAGCCGTCGAGATTGCAAGCAAGGTTTTCAGTCCCATGGACAAAACAAGCCTTTGTGATTTGCCGGGTTACAGAGCGAAGTTCGGCAATGTCATAATAAACGGCGAGGAGAGCGACAACGCAGTAGCGCTCGTTTTCAGAGCACCCAAGTCATACACGGGCGAGGATGTTGTGGAAATCAGTGTTCACGGCGGTCTGCTTATTGTGCAAAAAACTTTGCAGGCGGTGCTTGACGCAGGAGCAAAACCGGCAGGCGCAGGTGAATTTACAAAGCGTGCGTTCTTAAACGGAAAGATGGATTTGACTCAGGCGGAATCGGTTGCAGATTTAATTTGTGC
>UQPH01000016.1 GCA_900542875.1 uncultured Eubacterium sp.
GTCAATGTGCTGAAAATATCCGCCCGGAGCGATTTCGTCAGCCATCTCAACAACAGTAACCTTATTACCCATAGAACATAACAGCTCGGAGGTTTCGAGTCCGGTCATACCGGAGCCGATAAGAGCCACTCTTTTATCCTTCAGCACGATTTTACCGTCAAGAATGTCGGTCACCGTACAAACATTATCCTTAACAAACGGCTTAGGAAATACAGCGTTTGCACCCGTTGCCGTAATTACAAGTTCAGGTGCGGATTCGTCAATTATCTTCTCGGTGAGTTCTGTACCAAGTACAAACTTTGCACCGTTATTTTTTGCATTAACATACAAATCCTCTACGCACCAATGGATTTTTTCCTTATGCGGAGGCTTGTCGGCAAGATTGATCTGACCGCCTATTTCGTTTTCCTTTTCATAAACGGTTACATCAAATCCACGCTTAGCAAAAAGTTCTGCACAGGTAAGACCTGCAACACCTGCTCCGGCAATGAGAATTTTTCTGCCGTTACCGTTCATTTTAAGTTGCTCACCGTCTCTTCCGATAAACGGATTAACGGAGCAATTTCCGTGAGTATATTTATATGCGTTATTTTCCATACTCTCAAAGCAATAGAGACAGCAGATACAGCGTTTAACCGTGTCCTGCTTACCGTTTTTAACCTTTTGAGCCCAATGCGGGTCTGCAAGGAGCGGTCTGCCGAGAGAAATCATATCTTGTACGCCGTCCTCAAGCTGTTGTTCAGCCTGCTCGGGAGAGCGAATGAGATTTGCGGCAAGAACAGGAATATCCACAACCTTTTTAACCTCGGCGGCAAGATTTTTTCTCCAACCGCACTCAAAAGTTGTAGGCTCAAGCCAATAATTAAAGGTATCATAACTTGCAGAAGAAACATCAATAGCATCAATACCTCTGTCGCTTAGAGCCTTTGCCATTTTAAGCCCCTCGTCAAGAGAGTAACCTTTGCCCTTTTCACCTATTTTATCGTACATTTCATCAACGGAAAGTCTTACCAAAACAGGAAAGTCCTTTCCGCATTCTGCACGGATTCCGTCAATAATTTCGTTAAGAAAACGCATTCTGTTTTCAAGACTTCCGCCGTACTCGTCATTTCTTCTGTTTGTAAACGGAGACAAAAACTGCTGAATTAAATATCCGTGTGCGGCGTGAAGTTCAACACCGTCACAGCCTGCACGCTTTGCTCTTACAGCCGCATCAACGAACTGACGCACAAGTTTTTTAATACCGTGCTTAGTGAGTGCTCTGTTGACGCTTTCAGCCATTTTTGATTTTTCGCACTTCGACGGTGCAACCGTTCTGGGAACAATGTCCTTATCCTGAAGTTTTTTACCCGGTGGAATAATTGCTCCGGTCAAAAGTTTTGAATAAGCATTACCCATAATTTTATCACAAGCAATGCTGAGCGGCACTGTACCTATCATCAATCCCAAATTCTGTCTGCCGGGGTGATGGAGTTCCACCATAATTTTAGCACCGTAAGAATGAATCTCGTCAACCATTTGCCTAAGCGGCTCTATTTGATAATCGTGAGAGAGTCCAAGCTGACCGAACGAAGCAGCGCCCGTTATGTCATTAACCCTTGTTATCTCGGTTATTATCAGACCGACTCCGCCTTTTGCACGCTCGACATAATGATTTTTCATAGCCTCGGTGACTCTGCCGTCAAACTGACCAAAGCCCATACACATGGGTGCCATAACTATTCTGTTTTTAATTTCGAGGTTTCCTATCTTAATAGGAGAAAAAAGCATATCATAATTCATAATCAGCACTCCTCAACAGCAGTAAATAAGCCTGCCGCCAAAGACGGCAGGCTTTACAATTATTTATTTTCTTTTGTTTTTTCCGATTGCTGTTTTTCAAGTTTTTTCTTTGATTTATACTGAGAATACTCTCTGTCTCTTTTCACTTTAACAAGCATGGTTATAAGCAAAATAAGAAGCGCCAATATAGCGATAATAAGTAACGACAAAATAATTGTAACTACAACCTTAATCTTCTTAATTTTATTCATACCTGCGATAAAAAATCCCATCAAAGCATTCTTCGCATTTTTATTATTGAGATTATAGTTATTATCCTCGTAAACGCCGTCGTAGAGATAGGTCTTTTCGTTATTATCGTTATAGTAGTAAACGCTGTACTGCTCAATAGGCTCGTCATAATGATAATCGTAATCGTCATTTACCTCGACATAAAAGTCGATTCCCGTATCGTCATCGTGAATGGAGTCAGGCATTGCGGCAACAATCATCTTTGTATAAATGCTTGATGTAAGTTTATAAACATCAAGTTTACCGTCCTTGAGTTCATACGGTTGAGCGGAAAATACAACAACAAAAAATGCAGATATCGCAATAAGAACGGCAAGAATTACCGAAGTAACAATAACGCCGACTTTAGATACATTGGTTCCGGGAATCACATTTTTTGCCTTTTTCTGTTTTACTTCTTTATTTTCGTTAGTCATGTCAAATACCCTGCTTCTTTACTTCTTTTTATTTTTCTTTACTTCTCTTGCGGCAAGTTGTGCCTTTGCCTTAGCGACTTTTTCGGCTTCCTCTTGCTTTGCTTTTTTGTCGGCTTCTATCATGGCAATTTCAGATGCAATCTGTTTTTCGTGCTCTTCTGCTTCTTTTTTGGCCTTACGTTCAAGTCGTTCGTTCTCGAGCTGTTCGTTGCTCTTTGCGGGAGCCTTAGCCACCAAGCCGTTAAACACGGCGGCAACAACAAGCAATGCAAGCGCAACATAAAATCCCCACTGAACACAGCCGCTTACATTATAAATCGGAAATGTTCCGAAATTAACGGCAGTATCGGCAAGTGTACCTTTAATTCCGAGCGTAAATACCACGGCACTCGAAACGGCACTGAACACGCTCAGTATATCAAAGGTAAGCATAGCCTTTGTTTTTGAATGCTTTGCCGTAAAAAATATGAGGAAGAATGCAATCACGGCAAACAGGAGTGAGAGTACCATAAGCAAAACGGAAAGCATCGTAAAAGTCAGCACACCGGAGTAACCCTCATAACTCATATTTGCAAAATAAAGCGACGGGTCAGCGAAAAAGTCCTTAAAAATATCAATAAGTGATTTATCGCAGGTCATACCGAAAAGATCAAGTCCGACGCTTGAAACATCGCTCTTAACAGTTGCCCACGGAAGAATAAATCCCAAAACCGGAACAACGGAAAGAACTATTCTGGCTATTCTCAGTTTAGTTCCCCATATGGAGTAAGCTAGTCTGTTAAGTGCACAATAAAAGGATGCAAACTTTTTTTCCGCAAGTTCGTTATCCGCCTCGAGTCTTGCCTCCCAATTAAAATTCGGGATGCTGACTCCGCATTCGGAGCACTCCGCTTTTACATCATACCAATGCAGTTTTTTACCGCAATTAGGACAGGTACTTGCCATTTAGACACCTCTGATAAAATAAAATAATTATACATATTATTCTATATTGTTTAGCAAAGAATGTCAACACAAAATTAAGTAAGAGGTATGTTAAAAAAATATCATTTTCTCTAAAGCAAAAAAGTATTGAATTTATTTCGGTGCTATGATAATATGGTTTATGTATCCTATATAAATGAAATGAGGGAATATTTTGGCGGAATCTGTTACTATTGATGAATTAACCATGACCGAAGAGGAACTTGACAAGCTCGCCTATACAAAGAAGAAATATCTTACTCCTAAAGAAATAGCAGCTTATGTCCTCGTTAATTTCGGACAAAAAAATTTATCGCAGTTTGTTGATGCATTCAAAGAATTCTTTATGATTCAGTTTCTAAAGCTCAACACAACTGCCTATGCAAACATAAACCTTTTTGCTTCCATCTATGATGCAGTCGACGATACAATTTCTGGTCTTATCATAGACAGAACGAGAACACGATGGGGACGAATAAAACCGTTTTTCATATTACCGCTTCCGCTGTGGCTGATAGGCGGATATATGATGTTCTCCGCACCCGATATAAGTTCCAAGGGCAAAGTTGTATGGTCTGCGGTTGCAATCGTAATTTACGGTCTCGGCATGAGTTATTTCGGTGCGTGGAACCTTATGATATACAACATCACGCCGAACACGGACGAGCGTGACAGCCTTATTACCATCACCAAATTCTTTGAACTTTTCGGAACATGGATTCCGTCACTCGTTCCCGTATTCGTAACACTTCTTCCGAAAATGAACGAAAACATTTCGATGAGAAGCATTTACAGCGGCTTTGCAAGGTTTATGCTTATTCTTGCGGCTGTATTTGCAATATTCGGTTGCTTTAATATGAGGGAGAGAGTTCCGCTCATGAGCCGTGAGGAAATGAAAGAAACCTCGGTGCTTGAATCGCTCAAGAACATTGTTACAAACAGACCGCTTATTGCCGTTATTTTGGCTAACTTCTTTAACTCATTCAAGGCTGTCGGCGGCTCATCGGAATCTTACTTTTGGCTTAACAACACCGGCTCGCTGATGAACGCAACAATATGCGGACTTTTCACCGGTATTCCAAACTACATAATGGTACCTGTTGCCGCCAAGATGGTTAAAAAATGGGGTGCCAGAATGACGTCAATCATTGCCGGACTTTTCGGTTTTGTGGCTTACACAGCCGTATTTCTCATCGGCTATCACCCATTCGGTCAGACATTCGCCGACCACGAAATACTAAACCTTATTTGGGTTATATTCGGTCTTACAATTTGCGGACTGCCGAACAAGATTCTCAATGTATCAGGTCAAATCGTTACGGCTGAAGCACTCGACTATATGGAATGGAAACACGGACTGAGAAACGAGGCTCTCGTTACAACAGTTCAGGGTTATTTCACTAAACTTGCAACTTCTGTTACAGGCTGGCTTTCGGGTATGGTTCTCACATGGATTAATTATGTACCGCTTACGGACTCGGTGGGCAATGCCGTACCGCAGACCGACCCCAAGATGCTAAACGGAATATGGGCAGTATTTTGCATACTTCCCGCACTTGCAAGAGGTCTTTACGGCGTATCGTTTATTCTCTACCCGATTCACGGCAAATTACAGCAGCAAATGATTGTTGAACTTGCGGACAAAAGAGCCCAGAGAATCGCAGAGCAGGAAACAATAAGTTCTCACGCAGGCGAAAACGACGGCGAATAAAAAGTAAATCAGAGCATTAAAATCCCACTGAAAAACGTGGGATTTTTTAATGGCAAAAACGCTAAATTTCAAACAGATTATTGACATTTAATGGCGGCTTGTTTATAATTAGTTTATAAATTTATTTTTAATCTCGGAGGTTAAACATGAGATATGCATTAGTTACGGGTGCGACCAGCGGACTCGGTAAGGAAATCGCAATCAGGCTCAGCGAGAGCGGATGGTGCGTATTTGCCTGCGGAAGAAACGAAAAGGCACTTGGAGAAATCAAAAAGACAACATACTGTCATCCGTTAAAGATGGACGTTGTTGACCAGGACAGCATCAACGAGGCATTAGAGGAAGTATCGCAAGTAACCGACCACCTCAATGCTATAATCAACTTCTCGGGTATTCAAAAGATGAGTTCTCTCATTGAAGGTGACATAAATATTATCAAGCAATCTCTCGACGTTAACCTTTTGGGAATGGCAAGAGTAAATAAAACATTCTTCCCGCTTATTAAAAAGTGCAACGGCAGAATCATCAACTGTTCATCAGAATGCGGCTGGATGACTCCACAGCCGTTCAACGGTTCTTACACTCTTTCAAAGTACGCTGTTGAGGCATACAATGACTCACTCAGAAGAGAACTTATGTTCCTCGACATTCCCGTAATTAAAATTCAGCCGGGCTCATTCAAAACCGCAATGCACGGTAAAACTCTCGACTCCTTCGACAAACTTATCAACAGCACAAAAATGTACCGTGAAGTACTCGAAAAGATGAAAGGCATGATGCTTATCGAACTCAAGATGGCAAACGAGCCGGAGGCTCTCATCGAGGCTGTTATGAAGGCTGTAAACGACCATCATCCACGCCAGAAGTACAGAGTAAAGAATTCGCCGCTTCTCGAAGTAATAGAGGTTATGCATCCTATGACAGTGGACAGACTTTACAAGAAGTTTCTTGAGTCTGACAAAGTTTCAAAACTTATCAGCAAAATTAATTTATAATTCAAATACTGCAAAAAAGACTGTATCATTTTAGCGATACAGTCTCTTTTATTATTTCTAACTATATAATTTTATACATATCGGCGGCATTTTCCTTAAGAGCGTGCTCATTAATCT
Source organism: uncultured Eubacterium sp. (assembly GCA_900542875.1). GTDB lineage: Bacteria > Bacillota > Clostridia > Oscillospirales > Acutalibacteraceae > Eubacterium_R. Next base: position 6,276 of record UQPH01000016.1, read on the forward strand.
CAAGCACCTCATAGCATCTCTCGTTTTGCCCGAGGGAAACTTTAATTTTATCTCCGATTTTCACATCATATGAGGCTCTTGCAACCTTTCCGTTTACTTCTACTCTGCCTGCATCGCACGCCTCATTTGCAACTGTGCGTCTCTTTATAATTCGGGACACCTTCAAATATTTATCAAGTCTCATATTTGCTCCGTAAAAAAATAATCACTAAAGAAAACAAGGTGCCGCCAAGGGCACCTTGAGTTTAATTCAATTAGCCGTTTACAGCATCCTTGAGAGCTTTGCCTGCCTTGAATGAAGGAGCCTTTGAAGCAGGGATTTCAATCTTAGCCTTAGTCTGAGGGTTAAGACCTGTACGAGCTGCACGCTCCTTAACTGCGAATGTACCAAAACCAACAAGTGCTACCTTGTCGCCGTCTGCGAGAGCTGCTGTAATAGCGTCAAATGTTGCTGCTACTGCTGCTTCTGCATCTTTCTTTGAGATTTCTGCCTTTGCAGCAACTGCTGCTACGAGTTCAGTTTTATTCATAATGAATCCTCCGTTACCGATACAATATCGGTTATTTTTTATAATTTCTTAGCCACAGCCCAAAGCTCGTCAAGCTCCTCTAATGAAGCGGTTTTCATATCAATGCCCTGTTTCGCCGCCATTTGCTCGACCTTTTGAAACCTGGTGACAAACTTATCGGTTGCACCCGTGAGTGCCTCCTCGCTGTCAAGTTTCAAAAATCGTGCAATATTTACTGCGGTAAAGAGAACATCGCCCATTTCCTCCTCAATGTGAGGGGCATCGTCCTGCGCCATTGCTATTTTTAACTCATCAAGTTCCTCATACATCTTATCGAATGCGCCGCCTGCATCGTCCCAGTCAAATCCGACTTTTGCCGCTTTTTTCTGCACCTTTTGGGCACGCATAAGAGCAGGAAGTTCTCTGGGTACGCTGAGCATAGACTCCGTTTGAGTCTTTTGACCCTTAGTCTTTAACTTTACGGCATCCCAACTGTTAAGCGCCTCGGCGACATTACTTGCTGTCTTATCGCCGAAAACATGAGGGTGACGAACGACCAGTTTTTTGACTATATCGTCAGCCACATCGTCAAAGGTAAAACTGCCCTTTTCTTCTTCCATCTGTGTATGAAGGGCCACCTGCAAAAGAATGTCTCCGAGTTCTTCTCTGAGCATATCGGGATTATCCTTATTAATTGCCTCCACAACCTCATAAGTTTCCTCAATAAAATTCTTCTTTATTGACTGATGAGTTTGCTCTGCGTCCCAAGGACAACCGCCCGGTGCACGAAGAAGAGCAACTATTGAAATTAAATCCTCAATATCATATTTTTCTTTAATATGAAATTCTTTTGCCATAGTCTGAACCTCTGTAACTTCACATTAAATAATACACTATTTATCCACTGTTTGCAAGGGTTTAGCGGCACTTTTTGTGACTAAGATAACGAAAAAAATCATTAAAATTCAGCATTCCGCACAAAAAGCACGGCACCATATACAACAAAGACACAATAATAACATTTTCAATCAATCTGAAAGCCGTATTTTCAGACAAGTAATTATTAATAGGTAAAAAAAAAAAAATCTGTAAACCCGCCGCTTCAATCAACAAAGGCAAAACAAGTGTTTTGAAAAAATCAGCCTTGATTTTTGTACGCTTTATAAAAATCAACAAATTCCACACGGCGAGGACTGCATACCCGATTAACGACGAAATAACATAACCATACAAAAGAAGATTACCCTCTTTAATCAATATAATGTTCAAAACAACTCTTATTATTCCGCAGACGATATAAGACGGAATGGATTTTTGAGCCATACCGACAGACTGAACGCAAAAGACAAAGAGTCCCGACAGCGAATACGCCGAAACCGTCAAAGCAAACATTCTCACAAGAGGTGCGGCGGCAAGAGGAATATCGGGAGAACTGTTTGAATAAAGAAGCGTGAGTGCGTCATCGGCACACACAAATATAATCAGTCCGCCGAGAGATGACAGAAGCGAGGTATACTTAAATATTGCATTAAACATTGAAGAAAGACGAGAGTTATCTCGGTTTTCGTACGAACTGCTGATAACGGGCACGGCGCAAATACCGAGCGACATGGTAATGCCCGGCACCAAATTCTTAAAATCATTAGAAGCACTAAGAACACCGCAGGCATAAGCGGAGAGTTCACTGTCCGAAACATTTACGTAAGACAAAGCAAGCAAATAGTGATTTCTGATAAGCGTAGGATTTACCGCATTCAGTGCAAGTTGCACAGAGGCAGAGTCCAAAAATTGGAAAATACTCTGCACACAACTGCTGACCATAATGGGAAAGGCAAACCGGAGGAGCATTTTTTCTGCGGCGATGACATTGCTTTTAATTCTTTTTTCTCTTTTTATTTTTGAATAAACAGTCAAAAAGCTCAAAGACAGGAATGAAGCTACTGTTACACCGAGCATAGCCGCAGCGGTGGAATAAGGATATATCACGGAAAGAACATCATTTTCGCCGACAGATTTTCCCAAAACGGTTTTACAAACATCAAATTCAGAGACAAGTCTGTCATATGCAAACTTTGAAAAAACTATACCGAAAACAAATTTACCGACAGCTTCCGTAATTTGGGACACGGCGGTGGGAATCATATTTACCGAGCCTTCGTAATATCCACGATATGCTCCGCCGACACAAGAAAAGAAAAGTGACGGAGCAACGGCGACAGCGGCATAAATACTCTTTGGCGATTTTACAAGCAGTTCACAATAAGGCTTTGCACACAGCAAAAGCAGCAACATACCAAAAAGTCCTACAAAAAAGAAAAGCCTTAGCGCACCCTTTTTCAGTGCCAAAACGGTACGGCAATCATTTCTCGTCCTATACTCGCTGACAAGTTTTGACAACGCTATGGGAAACGCACCCATAGTTACGGCATGCAACGGCAATACAAGATTATATGCGAAAGCGTAATATCCCCTGCCGACTGTGCCTATATAGGAAGTGAGAGGAATTTTATACACTGCGCCTATTGCCTTTACTATTACTCCCGAAACAAGCAAAAGAAATGCGCCCGATATATACTTACCCTTTAGATTCAAAAAATCACCACAACAAAAAAAGGACAGTGCAAAACACACTGTCCCAAAAATCAAATACATAATATTATTTATCGGAGTCTACAATCTCAACATCCTCAACAACAACATCTTCTTCCTTTTTTGTGCTGTTCATCTTTGCCTCAAATTCTGCGGAAATGGCCTCCTTAAAAGCTTCAATCTCTGCCTCTAAGAATTCCGACTGACTCTTGAGCATGACGATTTCCTCGGTGCAGGCTGAAATATCATCCTCGCTTACCTCTTCGCCCTCATAAACCTTAAACTGCAATCTGCCGTATTTTTCAAAAGCTTTTGCAAGTTTGGTCTTAGCATCAAGAAGTTCTATTCTTTTACGGGAAATCTCGATAGCCTCGGCGCTCTTTTTTGCATAAGCCTTGGTTTTATTAAGCATTTCCTCAATATTACCGCTCTGAGCGGCATTATTAATTGCCTCTCCGACAGAATTAATAACATCATTAAAATTTTTCATATTTACACCTCTTTATTTCATTATATTACAACAAGTAAAGCTTTGCAATACTATTTGTGAATATAAACAAAACATTAATTATTTATCCTCAGTGTGCATTTAATTCTATGAATTATAAAAATCCGTTATGCCTTTCTTTCTTAAAAGAATTTCGTCAAAATCATTTATGTATTCGTAAGGATACTTATAATTATAAATCCTGCTGATGTGACAAGTTTCATAATTTTTAAGTTTAGTCACCGCACCCGCACCTGCGGCAAGCACCGTATGCGTTTCATCCATCATAAAAACATTATAAAGGCATTCAAAGCCCGGCTTTACATAGCCGACATTTTCGAGATTGCCCAAAGATTTGCTTTGACGGTACATATAGTACGGATTATATCCCGAGACTCTCATTTTATCAAACGAATAATCAATCATAGTGCGGGTCGCATTACGCTTTGTCAAATCAAAAAATTCATTTTCCGTACAGAGATAAGCACCCGATTTAAGCGCAAGATTATGCACGGTAATGCTTTCGGGAGAGAGCATCACCGCCGAGTCAAGGCTGTTTTTGAAACTGTCGACAGTATCGGAATTAAGCCCTGCTATCAAATCCATATTAATATTATTAAATCCTGCACTTCGTGCAAGGTCAAAGGCATCGTAAACCTGCTGTACGGTATGGTGTCTGCCGATATTTTTAAGCACTTCATCATTAAAGGTCTGCGGATTTATGCTGATGCGGGAGACATTATGACTAAAGAGAGTATCGAGTTTTTCCTTTGTCACGGTATCGGGTCTGCCTGCCTCAACCGTATATTCCCTAAGCGTTGAAAGGTCAAAGTTTTCTTCTATCGTTCTCAGCAATAAGTCAAGTTGTGACGGTGAGAGCGTTGTGGGAGTTCCGCCGCCGAAATAAATACTTTCAAGTCTGAGCGAAAGAGATGCGGCAATCTCGCCGATTCTTTTAAGTTCACGGCAAAGCAGTTGAACATACGATGCAATTAAATCCCCCGCATTCGCTATACTGTGAGATACGAACGAACAGTAGGAACAACGGCTCGGACAAAACGGAATAGAAACATAAAGCGAAAATGACTCAGGCTTTGAGAGAGCGATAATTTTATTCTCGCTTTCCATAACAGACAGAGCAAGGTCTATTCTCTTTTTTTCGACCTTATCGGACAAAAATTTATTTACCGCACCGTCAATTCCGAGTTTTTCCGCTGTCGAGTGCATAAGTCTTGCAGGTCTTACGCCATAGAGAATACCCCACGGAAGTGTGTAGGAGGTAAGTTCGCTGAGCGTATCATAAAGAAGAACGGAAAGCGAATGAGCAACCTCTTCATTTGCTTTGAGTGTATGCGTTTTTTCGAGATATTTTGAATATGCTCTTACGCTCACACGAAGAATGTCGCCGTCTTTTTCGGTAGTAATGACAACATTATCGTCGCCGTCTTTTTTCAGTTTCTCCAAAGGGAAAAACATAACGGCAATCTTCTCGGTATGATAAGAGCAATCGTGATTTATATTTTTAATTATCATAACAATTTCATATATGGATTATTTTTTCTTTCAAAATCAAGGTTGGTAATATTATCGTGACCCGTATAAACGGTATAATCTCCGTTTAGATTTTTAAGTCTTTTGAGCGAAGCAAGCATTTCATCGCTTGAGCCTGACGGGAAATCGGTTCTGCCGCAGGACATATAAAACAGCGTATCACCCGAAAACAGGGCGTTTTCAACTAAATAGCAAACACTTCCCTTTGTATGACCGGGAGTTGCGATAACCTTAATTTCAAGCGAACCGAGTTTAATTACATCACCGTCGGAAACGACAATATCGCTTTTGACATTATTTTGCACGGCATTCATAAAGGAAGCAAGCGACAGTTTTCCCGAGGAGAGCATAGGCTCATCGGATGCGGAAATAACCACCTTGGCACCGTATTTTTCTTTTACATCTCTTGCACCTGTGATATGGTCAAAATGGCCGTGGGTCAAAAGAATATACTCCAAATCGGCATTTCCTATGAAGTCATACATTTTATCCGACGCTTCGGTACAATCGACAAGCGCCGATTTACCGGTAGTTTCGTCCGTTATCAAATAACAATTATTATTTATTGAGCCGAAGTGTTGCTGTTTTACTTTCATCAATGAAGCTCCTTTGAATCTAAAACAATGGTGACCGGTCCGTCATTCAGAAGTTCAACCGCCATATCTGCACCGAACTCACCTGTCTGCACGCTTTTAACACCGGCGGTTTTAAGTTCGCCGACAAAATATTCATAAAGCTCATTTGCAATATCAGGCGGTGCCGAGGCTGTAAACGAGGGTCGTCTGCCGTGGGAGCAATCGGCGGCAAGTGTAAACTGAGACACAACGAGAATTTCACCGTCTATATCAAGAAGGCTCTTATTCATCTTACCGTTTTCGTCCTCAAAAATACGAAGAACGGGTATCTTTTTTATAAGTTTATCTGCGTCATTTTCAGTATCGCCGTCAATCACGCCGAGGAGAATCATAAAGCCCTGCTTACATTCTCCGATTATTTTATTATCTACCTTTACGGTTGCATACTTTACTCTTTGAATTACTGCTTTCATATCTGTCCTTTACGAATCACTTCTCTCGATAAGGTAAACGCCGTCAACCTTATTAAGAAGTTTAATTATTGCATCAAGATGTTCTTTATTATTTACCGTAATCGACATAGAGGTAAGACAATTACCGTCGTTAATCGGTCTGGCGTTCATGGAGTGCAATTTAACATGAGCGTTTGCAATAGTGGTTGAAATATCAAGCACCACTCCGTCACGGTCGATAGCATAAACATCAAGAGACGATCTTGCTTCGATCTTAACATTTGAATCCCAATGCGCACCGACCCAACGCTCAGGCTCGGGTGAATTTTCTATATCGACAGGTACATTCTTGCAATCTCTGCGATGAATGGTTAAACCGTGTCCACGAGTGATAAAGCCGATAATATCCTCACCCGGAAGCGGATTACAGCAACGAGCCATATTAATCAGGCAGTTATCTATGCCGTCAACCACAACGCCGCCGGAAGATTTAGGCGTCTTATTAACCTTTTCGATAATATTATTAGCTGCGGTCAAAGGAGCCTTTTCTTTCCAGTTACGGTTATACTCGTCCTTTATTCCGGGCATAAGGCGTGTTATATTAACTCCGCCGTAGCCGATTGCGGCATAAAAATCCTCTATACTGTCAAAGTGCTGTCGCTCGGCGATTTTTTTCACGAAAGCGAGATACTTATCCCCCTCGAAACGAAGGTAATTCCTCTTAAACTCATGCTCGAGAACGCTTTTTCCGTGAACGATATTTTCGTCTCGTTTTTCTTTCTTAAACCAAGAGCGAATCTTTGAGCGAGCCTCGCCTGTTTTGACTATACCGAGCCAGTCTCTCGACGGACCTTTACCCGGTTGATTAGAGGTGATAACCTCTACTACCTGACCCGTTTTAAGAGTGGTATCAAGCGGAACAATTCTGCCGTCAACCTTAGCTCCAGTCATTTTGTTTCCGACAGCGGAGTGAATGGCGTAGGCAAAGTCGATTACCGTAGAACCCTTAGGAAGCGATTTTACATCGCCCTTTGGGGTAAAGACATAAATTTCGTCAACTGACAAATCTCCCTTAATTGAGGAAACCATATCCTCGGCATTGTCTGCACTGTCACCGTTTTCAAGCATCTTATGAATCCACTGAAGCGATGAGTCGATTTCATCCTTTCCGCCCTTACCTAATTTATATTTCCAGTGAGCGGCGATACCGTATTCGGCAGTTCTGTGCATTTCCCAGGTACGGATTTGAATTTCAAAAGGTATCCCCTTTTTCGATAGCACGGTGGTATGAAGCGACTGATACATATTTGGTTTAGGGGTGGAAATATAATCCTTAAATCTGCCGGGTAGCGGAGTAAACATATCGTGAACTATACCGAGTGCATTATAGCAGTCAATCATTGTATCAACTATAATTCTTACTGCATATATATCATAGATCTCCTCAAAGTTCTTGCCTTTAATATAGACCTTACGGAAAATACCGTGAACGGATTTAACTCTGGAGGTAATCTGCACATTATTCATAATCGGCTCAAGTTTAGCCCTAATTTGGGATTTTATATCCTCGAGGAAAATATTGCCCTCGCTCGTTTTCATGGAAAGAGAGTCCTCTATTTCCTTATAAGCGATAGGGTCAAGATAGTGAATTGCCAAATCCTCGAGTTCGTCCTTAACGCTTCGTATACCGAGACGATGGGCGATGGGGGCGTAAATTTCAAGAGTTTCAAGCGATTTTTCTCTCTGCTTATACGGCGGCATATGCTGGAGTGTTCGCATATTATGAAGTCTGTCGGCAAGTTTAATAATTATCACACGCACATCTTGATTCATGGCGATGAACATTTTTCTTATGTTTTCTGCCTGAACTTCCTCTTTGGTGGAGAGCGGAATTTTGCCGAGTTTTGTAACTCCGTCAACAAGGGTTGCAACCTCCTCGCCGAAATTTGCTCTGATATAATCAAGCGAATAAGTTGTATCCTCTACGACATCGTGAAGAAGCGCACCGACAATACATTCGTTGTCCATACCGAAGTCAAAAAGAATTTTTGCAACGGCAACGGGGTGCATAATATAAGGCTCGCCCGAGCGTCTGCGCTGATTTTTATGAGCGTCATATGCAAGGTCGTACGCCTTTTTAATCAGGTCGCTGTTATACTGAGGATTCTTTTTTATCTCCTCAAAGAACTCGCCGAACTTATCGTCATAGTCCTCTAATTTAATTTCTTGTGCCACTGTCTTTTCTTCCCTTCAATTCTCGAAGTATATCCGTGTCTTCAAGCACCGTCTTTTTTGCATTTTTAACAGCATCAATACCGTGGCTGTTTACAACAAGTCCTGACTGCTCAAACGCTTTAAGTGCAAACATAACCTGTCCGTAGGTTAAGCCGTCATTTTGAAGTCTGAAATACAAATCTTCGCCGGTAAAGCACGGTGCTTTTTTACTCTTAATATATTTATAAATCTTAACGCAGGCGTCTCTGTCGGGGTAAAGCGAATCGACAAAGCTTCCGTTATAAAGATAAAGGTCATAGTCTGACTTTTCCTTAAAATATCTTTCTTCATCAATATCGCTCAAATGAATATCCACTGCCTGAACAGAGAGATATATTCTGCCTTTATACGCATTCTTGCTTATGCGAACGGCAAGATTGAGTACATCACCCTTAACATAAGGAAAAGTATCGTAAGGAGTCGAAAATTTTACGACCCTGATTTTGCTGTTTTTCTTTTTTAGTTCAAGTCTGACATGCTTACCCTCACTCAGCGGAGTAACATCGAGGAGGGTCAACTTATATATGCCGAAAACTGCCTGATGATTGCCTGCGCCGTATGGCTCGAGCACAGACAGAGAATTCACTAAATCTACGCTTAGGTATGACGGCGATAACTTAAAATCAAGTTCAAGCAGAGGCTGCGGCATTAAGGAATAATTTTTCAGTGCATAGTCATTAATATGCTGTCTGAAATCATCTATTTTATCATTTGAAAGCGTTACGCCTGCGGCAAGCGGATGACCGCCGAACTGAATAAGGTCTTCCTTACAAGCGGCAAGTGCCTCATAAATATTAAATCCCTCCACGCTTCGTGCCGAACCTCTGGAGATACCGTCATCATCCATACCGATAACAAATGACGGTTTGCCGTAGTGCTCTGTGATATGAGCGGAGACGATACCGATAACTCCGTGGTGATAACCCTTGCCGGCAACAATGATAACGGGAGAAGAAACCAAAGAACTGTCGGCTTCTATCTGTCTTTTTACATCCTGCAAAATTTCCTGCTCTGTGCTTTGACGCAAATAATTTTCCTCGTTAAGCATATTGCAGGCGTCGGTTGAGCGAGAAGAATCGGTACAAAGCAGAAATTCCACCGCTCTCTTTGCATCACCCATTCTGCCCATGGCGTTAAGCCTCGGGCAAATTTGAAACGCAATCTCAGTAGAAGTAATATCCTTATCGGGCGAAACATTAAGCAAAGGTTTCAGCGCAACGGGAGGATTATTTTTTAACTTTTCAAGACCCTTTTTCACAAAGGCTCTGTTGTCAAAAACAAGCGGCATAACATCGGCAACGGTGCCGATAGCCACCAAATCGATATATCTGTTAATTACATTTTCTGCACTATTGCCCTGCTCCTCGTTCATGGCGCAAGCGAGCATAAATGCAACGGCAACTCCGCAATATTCACGAAAACCGAGCTCATTTTCATCTCTGTGCGGATTTACAACTGCTTCGGCGTGCGGAAATTTTCCGTCGGCAATTTGGTGATGGTCGGTGATAACGAGAGACATACCAAGAGAATAAATATATTCCGCCTCATCAAATGAAGCGATACCGTTATCCACCGTAATTATGAGTCCGACGCCCCATGAATGAATTTTATCAATGGCGGACATATTCATTCCGTAGCCTTCGGTTTCTCTATCGGGGATATAGTAGCAAACATCGGCACCGAGACTTCTCAAATAATCGACCAAAAGAGCGGTAGAGGTAACGCCGTCGCAGTCATAGTCGCCGTAAATACAAATTTTTTCTTTATTTTCCACGGCTTCAAAAACGGCAAAAACCGCTTCGTCCATATCGACAAAATCGAACGGTGACGGCATGGTGAAATCATCAGACAGAAAGTTCACCACGTCTACATCTTTTTCAATTCCTCGTGATACGAGCAAAACAGCTACAAATGGGTCTATATTAAATTTTTCGCTAAGCTCGGACGCCTTTTCCTTATCGGTGGGGCGCACCTCCCATTTCTTGAATGCCATTATGAATTTTTATCTACCTTATGGAATTTCTTTAGATTACCCGCCTTTTCGGCACGCTGAGCCAAAACAGCCTCAACGTCCTCGATGGTAATATTTTCGTTCACCATCATAACGAGCGTATGATAAATAAGGTCGCAGATTTCGCCGACGGTCTCGTCCTTTACACCGTTCTTTGCGGCAATGACCATCTCGGTGCTCTCCTCGCCGACCTTTTTAAGAATCTTGTCAAGTCCCTGATCAAAGAGATAGCAGGTATAAGAGCCTTCTTCTTTTGCTTCTTTTCGAGCCAAAATAGTTTCGTAATCGTTTCTTATGTAATCCATATATTTAATCCTTTTTATTAAAATCTATGTTATTGAAAAAGCAGGAGTGATTTCCCGTATGGCAGGCGGCTCCGATTTGCTCAACCTTAATAAGCAGCGTATCGTCGTCGCAATCGCCCTTAATATCCACAATTTTTTGAAGATGACCGGAGGTTGCACCCTTATTCCAAAGTTCCTGTCGGGAGCGTGACCAAAACCAAGTATATCCGGTATCTAAAGTTTTTTGCATAGACTCCTTATTCATGTAAGCAAGCATCAAAACTTCGCCTGTTGAAGCCTCCTGAATTACAGCAGGGATAAGTTCTCCCTTTTTGAAATACTTATCGAGTTGAGTCATTTGCACACCTCCACAGCCTCAGCCAAATTGAGCGTACCCTTATAGATACTCTTTCCGCAGATTGCGCCGTAAAGCGAATTATCCCTGAGACTTATTATATCGTCGATATTTGTTACGCCGCCCGATGCGGTTATATCGCATGAGACAGCCTCATTAAGAGCACAAAGTTGCTCAAGATTCGGTCCGCTCAACGTACCGTCCTTTGAAATATCGGTATAGATAATGGTTTTAACTCCCATATCTTCCATTCTTTTTGCAAGTTCGATAAAATTAATATCCGATTTTTCGGTCCAGCCCTCCGTTGCGACAAAGCCGTGCTTTGCATCTATTCCGACTGCGACAAAATCGCCGAATTCTTTTACGCTCGTCTTTACCAAGTCCGGATTTTTAAGTGCGACAGAGCCGAGAATGACACGAGCAATGCCGTTATTACGATAATAGTCGATATCCTGCATGGTGCGTATTCCGCCGCCCACCTCTACCTTTAGAGGGGTATTTGCGGCAACCTCGGTGAAAACTCTTGCATTCGCCCTTTTCTTTTGGAGCGAACCGTCAAGATCAACCATATGCACCCATTGTGCGCAGGCTTTAACAAAGCTATCTGCGGTCTCAAGCACATCATCGGCTACCTGCTCGGCGGTGCTGAAATCGCCCTTAAAAAGTCGAACGGGTTTACCCTTTATAATATCTATTGCCGGAAAAATAATCATTAAAGAACTCCTTTTGTGGATAGTACGCAGTTATCACCGTTTCTTTGTACCGCAATTTTAAGTGCATGAGCGACAGCCTTAAATATCGCTTCGATTTCGTGGTGAGCATTTACTCCGTATAGAACATTAATATGAAGTGTTATTGCACTGTTTACCGCAAAGGCTCTCCAAAATTCCTCTGTTACGCAAGTCTCGTAATCGCCGCATTTTTCCTGTGCAAAATCGGCATTAAAAACAAGAAACGGACGGTTTGAAATATCGAGCGAAGCCTGTGCAAGGCTCTCGTCCATAGGGATATAAAAAGTACCGTATCTGTTAATACCGCTCATATCTCCGAGTGCTTCATTAAATGCCTTTCCGAGCGCAATGCCTGTATCCTCAACCGTATGATGAGTATCAACATCAAGGTCGCCCGTAACCTTTACATTAAGTCCGAAGCCGCCGTGAACGCCGAAAGCTGTGAGCATATGGTCAAAAAAGCCGATACCCGTATCAACCTTAACCTCACCGCCGTCGAGATTCAGTTCTATTTTAATTTGTGTTTCTTTAGTATTTCTTTCTACAATAGATGTACGCATAAATTTTTCCTTACTTAAATCTTACACTGATTGAATTTGCGTGAGCCGTCAAGCCCTCGCTCTCGGCAAGAGTAATAATATCGTCCTTTGCCTTGCTGAGTTCCTGCGGAGTGTAATATATGAATGATGACTTCTTTACAAAACTGTCTACGCCGAGCGGCGAGAAAAATCTTGCCGTGCCCGAAGTCGGAAGAACATGGTTAGGTCCTGCAAAATAATCTCCGAGCGGTTCGGGAGAAAAGTTGCCGAGGAAAACAGAGCCTGCGTTATCAACCTTTCCGATATATTTAAGAGGCTCGGAAACGCAAAGTTCAAGATGCTCGGGCGCAAGTTCGTTTGCAAAAGAAATAGCCTGGTCGAGGCTCTCGCAAACGATGATTTCGCCGTAGTTTTCCAAACTTTCTTCTATTATATTCTGTCTTTCAAGATCTTTAATCTGCTTATCTATTTCGTGGAGAGTAGCCCTTGCCAAATCGGCAGAGGTAGTTAGAAGAATAGCAGAAGCGAGTTTATCGTGCTCAGCCTGTGACATAAGGTCTGCGGCGAGGAAAGACGGGTCAGCCGTCTTATCGGCAACGATTAAAATTTCGCTAGGTCCGGCAACCATATCTATATCTACTATTCCGTAAAGCAATTTCTTTGCGGTTGCGACAAAAATATTGCCCGGTCCGACAATCTTATCCACCTTTGGGATACGCTCGGTGCCGTAAGCAAGAGCGGCAACAGCCTGCGCTCCGCCGACCATAAACACTTTATCTACGCCTGCAACTGCTGCGGCAGCCATAATATTAGGATTAGGGTTTCCGTCCTTTCCGGGAGGAGTCACCATAATAATTTCCTTAACGCCTGCAATTTTTGCGGGAACGGCATTCATCAAAACAGAGGACGGATAAGCGGCGGTACCGCCCGGTACATAGATACCTACCCTATGGAGTCCTCTTACTCTCTGACCCATAATTACTCCGTTTTCTTTAGTAGTCATCCATGACTGCTGAGCCTGACGGAGATGAAAATCATATATATTATCCTTTGCTTTAATGATAGCCGACTTAAAATCGTCATCTACCATATCAAGATAGGACTGCAATTCTTCTTTTGTAATGACAGTCTTTTTCGGCACGGAGCCGTCAAAACGAACAGTATATTCTCTTACTGCGTCATCACCGTTTTCTTTTACATTGCGGATAATGGTCGAGACAATATCAACGATTTTTTGGTCTGCCTCGCCTGCACGTTTTTTCAAATTTTCGATTAAGGCATATTCTGCCTTACCGTTTGCCTTAGTTATTTTCATATTTCCTCCTGATTATCATAAAACAGCCTATAAATTAAACATGAGAAGCCAGTTCAAGGTCAGACAAAAATGCTTCTATTTCATTCTTTCTGAGTTTCATAGAAGCCATATTAACAATCACTCTGGCAGAAATCGGGAAGATTTCCTCAACAACTTCAAGTCCGTTTTCCTTAAGAGTAGAGCCTGTCTCGACTATATCAACTATTCCGTCGGCAAGGCCGAGAAGCGGAGCAAGTTCAACACTGCCCTCAATTTTTATAACATCGACGTCCATACCCTTTGATTCAAAGAATTCTTTTGCAACTTTAGGATATTTTGAAGCGACTGTTTTACGGTTATATCCGCCGAAAAAGTCCGTACCCTTAGGGCACGCAAGTGCAAATTTGCACCTGCCGATATTCAAATCCATCACCTCATAAAAGGACGAGCCATGCTCAACAATAGTATCCTTACCGACAATTCCTATATCGCACACGCCGTGCTCAACATAGGTTATAACGTCGGGTGCTTTAGACAAAACGGTCTCGTACTTATCAACGGGGAGAATGAGTCTTCTGCCCTTATTCTCGAGTTGAGTCGTATCAAGACCCATAGTCTTAAAGAGTTCAACCGTTTTTTTCTCAAGTCTGCCCTTAGTCAGTGCGATACGAATGGGGCGTTCTACATTAATTACCTCGTCCTTTGCCTCGCAAACGGCAGAGACTTCAACAGCAAAGCCGATAGCCGGTGCCGGCATACCGAACTCACCCAAAAGATTATCGTATCTGCCGCCCGAAAGAACAGTTATTCCCGTACCCTCTGCGTAGCCGTGGAAGATAACGCCGGTATAATAATTTGAGCGGTTTACCAAACCGAGGTCGATAATGATATAATCCTCAAGCCCCGCAGCACAAAGTCGCTCATAAACCTTTTTAAGATATGACAAAGCCTTTGAAGCATCGGAGTCGTTATATATTTTTTCCGCCTCGTCGATTACGGAAGCATCGCCGAAAAGTCTGGGAAGTCTACGAATAATTCTCGTCTGCTCATTATCACCGAGCCTATCGAGCATATCGCCCAGAGCGGCATAATTCTTAGCCTCAATCAAATTAATAATATCGGCACGCTCGGTATCGCTTATGTCCATTTTATTAAGAATAGCGTTAAAGAAAGCGGCATTTCCTATTTCTATCTTAAAGGAATTAAGGTCGCATCTCTTAAGGCTTTCGACAGCCATTTCGATAACCTCGATATCCGCATCCTCACTACCATCTCCGATAAGTTCCACTCCGCTTTGTGCAACCTCGCTCAATCTGCCTGCAAGAGCCTTAGCCCTTACAAAAACGGACTGATTATAATAAAGCCTTACAGGTAGCGACGCATTGCTCAAACGGGTTGCAACCATTCTTGCAATAGGCATTGTGTTATCGGGGCGAAGTACAGTTGTTCTGCCCTTTGAGTCCGTCAGTTTGAACATCTCCTCAGGCTCTATTCCCGTATTGTCACTCTTAAACACATCGAAAAATTCGATAGCCGGAGTCATAACCTTACGGTAGTCGTTTTCCTTAAAAAGTCGAGTCAGCACACGCTCAACATTGCGGCGCTTATCGCACTCCTCAAACAAAAAATCTCTGCTGCCCTCGGGTGTAATTTTTGAATATCTTTTCATAATTCTGTCTATACCGATATTTCCGGGGAAATATTTTCCTTTCGCTGTATCACTTTAGTGCGTTAATATGCTAACACAATAAAGTAACATTGTCAATACCGAATCGGTTAAAAGAGTGAAATTTGGGTAGTTTCGGGCAAATCGCCGAGTGCTCCCGCATTTCTGAGTGCGTCTACAACGGATTTACCTACGCCCGGCTCGTTAGCCAAATCGTCGGAAGCGATAAAGCCGTCGGGGTTTCTCTGAACCGCCTCGGCTATTGACTGCGCCGCCGTTTCGCCTATTCCGTCAATAGCGGAAAACGGCAGACGAATCTTACCGTCTTCGATTTTATACACACGCCAATCGGATTTATAAAGGTCAACAGGCAAAAACTCGTAGCCTCGTGCAAGCATTTCGATAACAATTTGAAGCACGATATACTGCGACTCCTCTTTTGCGGTAGCGTCATTACCTTTAAGCTTAATCTCCTGCATTTTTTTCTTAACCGCTTCTTTGCCCTGAACGGCGGCAACTGCGTCGATTGCACCGCCACGAACGGTAAAGAATGCGCTGTAAAATGCAACGGGATAATAAATTTTATACCAAGCAATACGAAGTGCGGCAATAACGTAAGCCGCCGCATGAGCTTTAGGAAACATATATTTAATCTTATAGCAGGAGTCTATATACCACTGTTCTACGCCGATGGTTTTCATTCCCTCCTCATAAGGCGGAAGTTCCTTTGGTGCTTTACCCTTACGGGTATATTCCATAATCTTAAAGCAATCCTTTTTCGTCAAAGGTGCTTCTTTGCCCGTTTCACGCTCATATTTTTCGAGCTTATGAATAAGGTAGGTCATAATATCGTCACGGCATCCGATAACTTCGGAAATGGTACAAGTGCCGTTTTGGATAAGTTCCTGAGCGTTGCCGAGCCATACATCGGTACCGTGGGAAAGTCCCGAAATCTGGAGAAGATCGGCAAAGGATTTAGGCTTTGCTTCCATAAGCATTCCGACAACAAACGGAGTGCCCATTTCAGGAATTGCAAGAGTACCCGTAGGATTATCTATATCCTCAGGAGTAATACCGAGCGGAGCCGTTGAGGTGATGAGTTCATAAAGTTTAGGGTCGCTCAAATCAACATCCATAACAGGAACGCCGGTTGCGTCTTCAAGATATTTATAAAGAGTGGGATTATCGTGGCCGAGTTCATCAAGTTTAAGAAGCGTATCGTGAAGCGAGTTCTTAAAGTCGAAGTGGGTGGTATATGTACCCTTCTTTTCATCATTTGACGGGTACTGAATGGGTGTAAAATCCTCTACGCTGTATGCGTCGGGAACAACTACCATTCCGCCCGGGTGCTGGCCCGTTGTACGCTTAATACCGGTACAGCCGACGGTAAGTCTGTCTATCTCGGCTCTTGATGTAATATTGCCGAGTTCTCTCTCGTCAAGATATTTACGCACATAGCCGTATGCTGTTTTATCGGCAACGGTAGCCATTGTACCTGCCTTGAACACATATTCCTTACCGAACAAAGTTTCGGTAAAGCGATGAATTTGACCCTGAACCTCACCCGAAAAGTTAAGGTCAATATCGGGTTCTTTATCGCCGTCAAAGCCGAGGAACGTCTCGAACGGAATTTCGTGACCGTCACGCTTCATCGGAATCCCGCAATTAGGACAATTCTTCTGCGGTAAATCAAAGCCGGAGCCGTACTCGCCGTTAAGGAAAAATTCGCTGTGCTTACATTTTTTACAATAATAATGCGGAGCAAGAGGGTTAACCTCGGAAATTCCGCCGAAGTGGGCAGCAAGCGAAGAACCTACGGAACCTCTCGAGCCTACGAGATAACCTCGTCTTTCACTCTCCTCAACGAGACGCTTTGCGATAACATAAAGCACGCCGTAGCCGTGAGAAATTATGGAATTGAGTTCTCTCTCCAATCGAGAGGCAACGTACTCGGGAACAGGGTCGCCGTAAAGTTCCTTAGCGGTGGTCCAGCATTTTTCGGTAAGTTCATCGTCTGCTCCCTCGATAAACGGCTGATATGTTCCGGGAGGAATAGGGGGAAGATTATCCTGACACATATCGGCAATTTTATTGGGATTATCTATAACGAATTCTTTTGCCCTATCCCCTGCCCATGCAAAGTCCTCGAGCATTTCTTCGGTAGTCTTAAAGTAAAGCGGAGCCTGATTGTCGGCATCCGTAAAGCCTTTTGACGCCATAATAATTGCTCTGAATTTTGCGTCCTTTTCGTCAAGGAAATGCACATCGCCCGTTGCTACAACAAGTTTGCCCTGCTTGTCCGCAATCTCAACGAGGCGTCTGTTGATATTTGTAAGGTCTTCCTCACTATTGATATTTTCATGCAGTTCCTTAGTTGAACGAATCATAAAGGCGTTGTTTCCGTTAGGCTGAATTTCTATATAGTCATAAAATTCGGCAAGACGTTCAATTTCCTCTTGACTTTCACCTCTGAGGATAGCCTGAATAAGTTCGCCCTGTTCGCAGGCAGAACCGACTAAAATATCCTCTCTCTTTTGTGCCAGAAGAGATTTCGGAATAAGCGGTCTGCTCTTAAATGTTTTCACATTACTGTGGCTGATTAATTCATAAAGATTTTTCCTGCCTCTATGAACAATGCCGTCCTCGGGCTCGTCCATAACGGGTCGCCAATTTTCGTCCAGCCTGAGCGGCATGGAGTTATCCGCTTTAACAAGCAAAATAATATGATGGCGGCGAAAATCCTTATTTTTCATATTCATAAAATCGGGATAAAGAGCATCGTCAACAAGATAACCCTCCATACCCAAAATCAACTTAATACCGTTCGCTTTAGCGGCGGCATAAGCCTCGGGAAGTGCCTGAACAACGCCGTGGTCGGTAACAGCGATTGCCTTATGCCCCCACTCTGCCGCTCTTTGAACAAGTTTTTTAGGCGGAGTGATACCGTCCATATCGGAAAAAGAGGTATGAAGATGAAGTTCAACTCTTTTTTCGGGTGCGTTATCGGTCTTTTTAATTTTCTTTACAGCCTCGATATTATTAGGTCTGATAAGATACTCGCCCGAGAACTGGTCATACTGATAAATACCGTTTATAATAACCGTTCCTGCACTCTCGATATTTTTAATTATCGGGTCAATAACGGAATTTTTATCAAACAACTTTGCGGTGAGTGACGAAGAATAATCTGTAATATCAAAGGTATAAATACGGGAGTCGCCCCTCTTTGTATTACGCACGTCGGTTTTTATCACATCGCCCCACACGGTAATAAATCCATCATCGGGCATAACCTCTTTCATGGGTTTTGGCAAATCCTTAATCGGTCTGCCCATAATCTGCTTTCTGGTATCGGCATAAAGCGGCAAATCACCGAGTCTGACATGGGGAACGTATTTTTCTTTTTCTGCTTCTTCCTTTGCCTTTTCCTGTGCCTTAGCCTGAGTTGCCTCACGCACAGCCTTTTCCATATCGAATGCCTGAACTTCTAAAAATGCAACATCCAAATCAACATCAAACTGCTTATAAATCAAATCGGAAATTTCTTTTCCGACATTTTGAGATTCGAGGAGTTCTCTGCCGCCTTTTTTTAGGCAAACGGTAATAGTATCGTCCTCGAGTTCTGCCTCCGCTCCCTCAAAAAAGCCGTTTACGGATTTATTCACACCGCTGATAAATGATAGAATCTTAGACATTTCGTTTATATCAAACAGCGTTTTCGGATATGTAACATTTATTTGCGCCGATTTAAGTTCCAGCGCATTCTCGATACCTGTCTGACATCTTTTAATTACATCATAGGAAATGATTTTATCAAGATGCAGTCCGAGTTCAAGACGCCTATCGCTTTTATAAACGGTAAAGCGGGTAATAACACCGCTTCCTATCAAAGCCAAATCCTCATCACTTACAAAGTGCGAAAAATAATCGTAAAATTTTGCCATTATAATTTATCTATCTCTTTCATCAATTCGTCTAAGAGTTCATTTTCGGGGACTTTCCTCAAAACTTCGCCCTTCTTAAATATAAGTCCGCAGCCGTCACCGCCTGCAACTCCGATGTCAGCCTCACGAGCTTCGCCCGGACCGTTTACTATACAACCCATTACCGCTACGGTTATAGGCTTTTTACAGTCACGAAGCCTCTCCTCGACCTGTTTTGCAAGTCCTACTAAATCTATCCTTGTTCTGCCGCAGGTAGGGCAGGAAACGAGGTAGGGACAGTCGGTTTTAAGTCCGACAGCTTTAAGAATATCCTGTGCGGCATAAACCTCTTTAACAGGGGCGTCGGTCAGGCTTACTCTGATTGTATCGCCTATACCGTGAGTTAAAAGCGAGCCGATACCGATAGCCGATTTAATAATACCCATACGCTCTGTGCCTGCCTCGGTAACACCGAGATGAAGAGGATAATTACACTTTTCAGCGGCGATTTCGTATGCCTTAATCATTGTATTTACATTTGACGATTTAATAGAAATAACTATATCGTCAAAGTCAAATTTTTCAAGAAGTGAAGCGTGATAAAGCGCAGACTCAACCATAGCCTCGGGAGTCGGCGAACCGTACTTTGCAAGAATATGTTTTTCGAGTGAGCCGGAATTTACGCCGATGCGAATGGGCAGACCCTTTAATTTGCAAATATCGGCAACTGCCTTTACTCTGTCCTCACTGCCGATGTTACCTGGATTGATACGTATTTTGTCAATACCTCTTTCGGCGGCACCGATAGCAAGTTTATAATCAAAGTGTATATCCGCAACAAGCGGCACGGTTGTAGCCTTTTTGATTGGCTCTATAAGGTCGAGCGCCTGCTCGTTGGGTATTGCGAATCGGATAATCTGACAGCCTGCATTTTCGAGTTCGACTGCCTGTTTAACCGAATTTTCTATATCGGTAGACGGAATGTTGAGCATACTCTGGACGAGTATCGGACTTCCGCCTCCCATAAATGTATTTCCTATTTTAATCTTTTTTGAAGTTCGCATAATAAAACTCCTTAAAATAATTTAGTTATATCCGAAAATGTGACAAAGCACATAAGTCCCAAAAGGAGCACAAGCCCTGCGGTATTAATCGCCCATTCGATTTTCTGCGGCAATCTCTTTTTGAATATGCCCTCAAAAATAAGAGCAAACAGTTTCCAGCCGTCGAGAGCGGGAAACGGAAACAGATTAAACAGTCCTATATTAACACTGAGCAGAGCCGTAATCCTAAGCACTCCGCTTAGGTTCGACTTAACTGCAGAAGAGACAGCGCTGACCGCTCCCACAGGTCCGCTCAAATCGCTGACGCCGAATCTGCCGCCTATCAAATCGGCAACGGAGAGAAATACTATTCTGCAAAATGATACAAACTGAGCAAAAGTTTCTTTTACAACTCCGCCGATCGTCTTTTGATTTCCGTACATATAAAAGTCAAGGCTGATAAACCGAGTACCGTTCTCCTGAGTCATATCAAACGGAACATCAATATTCATTTCTTCGCCGTCTCTCAAAACGGTGAATTCAACATTTTCATCTCGGCTTCGTGACAGTCCGGTAAAAACATCGGTGGCGGTATAAACTCTCATACCGTCAATCGCCTTAATTCTGTCATTTTTCATCAGTGCCTCACAAGACACTGCGTTTTCGTCAAAATCGGCAACAACCGGTATTCCGATAAGATTTTGGGTTGATACCATAATTCCGATAATCACAAGACCCATAACAAGGTTCATCAATGCGCCTGCGATTACAACAAAAATTCTCTGCAAAACGCTTTTATTTTCAAAAGAATTTTCGTCGTTGCTTTTTTCGTCCTCACCCTCCATGGAACAATATCCGCCTATCGGAAGAAGACGAAAAGTATATTGAGTATCACCTTTTTTGAAAGCGAATAGCTTTGGTCCCATACCGACGGAAAATTCATTCACCTTAATTTTCATCAGTTTTGCGGCGATACAGTGTCCGCCCTCGTGAACCAAGATAATCAGTTCAAAAAACAGAATCGCAACAATGACAGGATAAACCTTTTGCCAAATCAAAGACATTATTTAACGCACTCCAAAACGAAATCACGGGCTGCACGGTCTGCATCAAGAACATCCTGCAGAGTGAAATTCTTAATATCCGAAGCCTTTTTCATGGCTTCATTATTAAGATATGCTATATCGGTAAATTTAATTTTACCGTTTAAAAATAATTTTACGCTTTCCTCATTTGCACCGTTAGCGGCAGCAGGATGAAGTCCGCCGAGTTCAATAGCGTCCTTACAAACATTAATACACTTAAATGTATCGTAGTCGGGTTCAAAGAAAGTCAGTTTACCGTAATCGGCAAGTGACAAAGGTTTAACCGGACTCTCGAGTCTTTCGGGATAAGTCAGAGCGTACTGAATGGGAATTCGCATATCGGGCACGCCGAGTTGCGCAATCATAGAATTATCCTGATAAACAATCGCCGAATGAACAACAGACTCTCTGTGAACAACGATTTCTATATCCTCGTTCGGCATATCAAACAGCCATTTTGCCTCGATAAACTCCAAACCCTTATTCATCATGGTAGCGGAGTCAATGGTAATTTTTGCGCCCATAGACCAGTTTGGATGTTTAAGTGCATCGGCAGGAGTTACATTTTCAAGTTCCTCAAGCGTCTTGCCGAAGAAGGGTCCGCCCGAAGCAGTTAGAATAATTTTCTTTATAGCTTCCTTTCTCGGAGAGCCCTGCATTGCCTGAAAAATAGCGGAATGCTCGCTGTCAACAGGAAGAATGGAAACGCCATTTTCTCTTGCGGCATTTGTTACCAAATGTCCGCCTGCCACCAAAGTTTCCTTATTTGCCAGAGCAATGGTTTTTTTAGCCTTTATTGCCTCCAATGTAGGCTGAAGTCCGACCATACCCACAACGCTGTTAAGCACGGTATCTGCTCCGTCATAAGTTGCACATTCGATAAGACCCTGCATACCGCAGGTAACTTTTGTTGCGGTGTCGGAAATTTTGGTTTTAAGTTCTTTTGCGGCATTCTCGTTCATCATACAAACCAAATCGGGATGAAATTCTCTGACCTGATTTTCTATGACATCCACTTTTGAATTAGCGGTAAGGCATTTAATATTATAGCCGTGAAGTCTTGCGACATCGAGCGACTGAGTGCCTATCGAGCCGGTTGAACCGAGAAGCGAAATATTCTTAGTCATAAAATTACCTCATTCTGAAAAAAGCATCAAAAACGCTGACTATAACAAAAGTTAGCGGAACGGTGAAAAGCGAAGAATCAAATCTGTCCATCACGCCGCCGTGACCCGGAAAAATTTTTCCGAAATCCTTAACATCAAAATTTCTTTTAAGCACCGAAGCCGTAAGGTCGCCGAGCATACTGAACACTCCAACAAACGGAGCACATACCATAAGGGTAATTACAAAACTCCTGTCAAGAGTACTGCTTGCAAATCTATTATAAAGCAGAAGTGCAATCACATTAAGAAAAACACCCGTAATAACGCCGCAAACAGCGCCCTCTACGGTTTTCTTCGGGGAGATATTCGGGCAAAGTTTATGCTTGCCGAGAGCCATACCGCCGAGTTGAGCACCGGTATCGGTACCCAAAGCACAAATAAGTCCGTAGAAAATAAGATAAACGCCGACAGGTGAACGGTAATTGTAGTAGTCACGAAGTGCACCGAACATTGCAAAGCCGTATGGAACAAGCACACTTGCGACAACCGAAACCGCCACATCCTCGAACTTGGTCTCTTTATAGTCGAAAATCATTGCAACGAAAAATACGATAACAACCACGGTAATTAAAGCACCGGGCGGCAAAATCGAAATGAAATTACCCCAGACCTCCTCGCTGAACCACGGACGCATAATGCTTTCGCTCGAAGTGAACGGAATGAAAGCGGCAACTATTGTTCCGAAAATCACAATAAATTTATTCTTAACCTTTGCACATTTCATAATCTCGTTTGCGGCAACCGCAGACAAAAACGCAAAAACTATAACGAACAAAGGCGTATATATCTGCCATACAACAACGGCGAGCAGAGCCAAAAGCACAGCCGCCGTAATAACTCTCTGTTTCATAACAATCTCCAATCACAATTAACAGTTAAATATAAAAGTGAGTTTAACCGCCGAAGCGACGGTTTCTTTTTTCAAATTCTCTGAGTGCCGAATACAAATCCTCGTTTGTAAAATCAGGCCACAAAACATCGCTGTACCAAAATTCGCTGTATGCCGCCTGCCACAAAAGGAAATTTGAAAGTCTTTCCTCGCCCGACGGTCTGATAATCAAGTCGCATTCGGGAACGGTGTAGATATTATCGCTTATATCCTGCTCGGTAATTTGTGTCTTACCCTCTCTAAGCAATTTATTTACAGCGGAAACAATTTCCTGTCTGCCGCCGTAATTTACGGCAAGCATTATTTCACAGCCGGTATTGTTTTTTGTATCTTCCTCTGCCTCGTCCATAAGGCGGAGAAGTTCATCGGATATGCCATCTCTCTCGCCGATAAAGCGAAGTTTGTTATTCTCGGCTGCGGCAATATCCGCCTTAGCCTCAAGGAGATACTCCTTAAACAGCCTCATCAAAGCGTCAACCTCTTCCTTCGGTCTGCGCCAATTTTCGGTTGAAAAAGCATAGAAAGTGGCGTGTTTTATGCCGAGTCTGCCGCACTCCTTTGAAATATTGCGGAAGACCTCAGCCCCTGCCTTATGCCCTGCCGAGCGTGGCAAGCCTCTCTTTTTTGCCCATCTGCCGTTGCCGTCCATTATGATTCCGACATGCTCGGGAAGAATATCAAAATCGGGTCTGCCGGACTGAGCGGTGCTGTTCTTTTTTGAGAAAAAAGCCATAAATAATCACCATAGCCTTTCTGGCAACGAATAGTTAATTAAAAACCACCTGATTAACCTGCGTTGCCTAAACAGGCATAAATGGTGATTTCAGCCATTTCAAAATTATGCTGCAGGCAAATTTTGAAGGCAATATAATTTGTCAGTGCGATTTTTCACACTGACTTTTCCTTTGAAAGCAGTATAAAAACAGTACGGGGCGATGCATAAATTCACTCATCTATGCTCCGCCCGCTCAAATTAAAATTTACAGATTTAGAGAATGAATTTAGATTGAGAGAATTTCGTCCTCTTTCTTCTTTGTCATATCCTCTACGGATTTAATATACTTGTCGGTAATATTCTGAAGTTTCTTTTCGCCGTCTTTCTGCTCATCCTCAGTGATGGCGTTGTCCTTCTTAAGTTTCTTTACATCGTCCATGGAATCACGGCGCACATTACGAACGGCTACCTTAGCCTCTTCGCCTCTCTTTGCCACATCCTTAACGAGAACCTTACGGTGCTCCTCGGTAAGTTGCGGGAATGAAAGGCGGATAACCTTACCGTCATTCTGCGGATTGATACCGATTTCGGCAACATTGATTGCCTTTTCGATTTCTTTAAGAGTTGAAGCGTCCCACGGCTGAATTACAAGAAGTCTCGGCTCGGGAACGGAAACGGCAGCCATTTGATTAATCGGAGTCGGAGTTCCGTAATAATCAACCATAACATTGTTGAGAACATTCGGATTTGCTCTGCCTGCACGAATTGTTGAAAAATCTCTTTCGAGAGAATCAAGGCATTTTTCCATTCTCTCTTTTGTTTTTGCAAAAATAGTATCCATAAAAATTTACCTCTCTGATAATTATTGATTTTTTACTGTTGTACCGATTTTTTCGCCGTTTACCACACGAAGGATATTATCGGGTTCATTAAGATTGAATACGATAATAGGCATATCGTTATCCTTACAAAGTGAAAAAGCGGTTGAGTCCATAACTTTAAGGTCCTTTGTGATAACCTCTTGGAATGTAACATCGTCATACTTAACGGCGTCGGCATATTTATTCGGGTCTTTATCGAAAATGCCGTCTACATTTGTAGCCTTAAGGAGTGCGTCTGCGTTAATCTCTACGCTTCTGAGAGCCGCCGCCGTATCGGTTGAGAAGAACGGCGAGCCTGTTCCGCAACCGAAAATTACTATTCTGCCCTTTTCAAAGTGACGAATAGCCCTATTGCGAATATAAGGCTCCGCAATCTGGCGCATTTCGATAGCGGTCTGTACTCTTACATCGGCTCCAAGCTGCTCGAGTGCATCACACAGAGCAAGTGAATTCATAGCAGTTGCAAGCATACCGATATGGTCTGCTCTCGTTCTGTCCATATGCTCACT
>UQPH01000017.1 GCA_900542875.1 uncultured Eubacterium sp.
GATTATGTAATGATTTATTCCTAACTTTGTGAATACTTTATCTGCGACAACTGATGTAGCTCCATTTGCTGTATCTATTGCTACTGTAAAATTTGCTTTATCTAAGTTTTCTAATTCTTCTTCAAAATTCAACATCTGACATACCTCCGTTCTTCTTCTAATCCCTGTATAACATAATAAACAGTTTAATAATAAAATGCAAGCAGTAAATATCGAAGATATGCGACATTTTTCAACTATTTCTCAAGTTGCGCCAGACGCTGCTGTACCTGTTCCATCATTCCTTTGTATTTTTCCAGTTTTTCACGCTCTTCAGCGATCTTCTTTTCCGGTGCCTTGTTTACAAAGTTTGGATTGCCAAGCATTCCCTGGGAACGCTTCAGCTCACCCTGGAGTTTTTTCTCCTCTTTTTTCAGACGCTCGATCTCTTTTTCAATGTCTACCAGTTCTGCAAACGGAATGTAAATAGTTCCGTCCGCAATCACAACAGATACTGCGTCATCGGCAATACCGGCTTTGTCCTTCTGGAATGTCACATCGCTTGCCAGACCCAGGGTAGCAAAGAACACCTTATTTTCCTGGTAAATATCCAGCACGTCCTGCTTTTCTGACACTACGATGACGGATGCTTTTTTGCTTGGCGGTACATTCATTTCTCCGCGGATATTTCGGATGCCTTTTACTGCTTCTTTGATGCGCTCTACCTTGGCCTCATCCTCTGCAAAGTTTCTTTCTTCTGTGTAAACCGGCCAGTCGGAAACCATAATAGACTGCTCTTCATCATCCATCAGTGTACAGTAAATTTCCTCTGTGATAAACGGCATATATGGGTGCAGAAGTTTCAAAGCGTCTACCAGTACAGTCTTCAGTGTGTACAGTGCTGCTGCCTTGGTTGTGTCTTCTTCGTTGTACAGACGAGGTTTTACCATCTCGATGTACCAGTCGCAGAACTCTTCCCAGATAAAGTCATAAATCTTCTGTACGGCGATTCCCAGGTCAAATGTCTCCATCAACGCAGTAACATCTTTGGCCAGGTTGTTTACCTTGGACAAGATCCATTTATCTGCCTGAGTCAATTCTTCTTTCTTAACCTGACTGTAATCAACATTTTCATTCTGCTGGAAGTTCATCATGATAAAACGAGATGCATTCCATACTTTGTTGGCAAAGTTACGGCTTGACTCAACACGCTCCCAGTAAAATCTCATATCATTTCCCGGTGCATTACCGGTTACCAGTGTAAGACGCAGGGCATCGGCACCGTATTTGTCAATGACTTCCAGTGGATCGATACCGTTTCCTAAAGACTTACTCATCTTGCGTCCCTGGGAATCTCGTACCAGTCCATGGATCAGTACTGTATCAAATGGCACCTGACCGGTATGCTCCAGTCCGCTGAACATCATTCTCATAACCCAGAATGGGATAATGTCATATCCGGTTACCAATGTGTTGGTCGGATAGAAATATTTCATTTCTTCCGTATCATCCGGCCATCCCAGTGTGGAAAATGGCCACAGTGCGGAACTAAACCAGGTATCCAGTGTATCCGGATCCTGTCTCATTTCTTTTCCGCATTTTGGACAGGTGCAGGAGTTTTCCTTGGTTACTACCAGTTCTCCACAGTCGTCACAGTAAAAGGCCGGGATCTGATGTCCCCACCACAACTGACGGGAAATACACCAGTCACGGATATTTTCAAGCCAATGGAAGTAAGTTTTTTCGTATCTCTTCGGGACAAATTTTGTCTCTTCGTTTTTAACAGCGTCAATAGCCGGACCTGCAAGCGGTTTCATACTTACGAACCACTGCTTAGAAACCTTAGGCTCAATAGTGGTGCCGCAACGATAGCAAGTACCTACGTTATGTGAATAATCCTCAATTTCAAGGAGTGCACCCTCTGCCTTCAAATCCTCAACGATAGCCTTACGAGCCTCATATCTGTCCATTCCGCTGTATTTGCCCCAGCCGTCTTTAATGTGAGCGTCATCCGTAAGAATGTCGATAACTTCAAGGTTATGTCTTAAACCGACCTCAAAGTCATTAGGGTCGTGTGCAGGAGTGATTTTAACAACACCGGTACCGAATTCAATATCAACATAATCATCTGCAATAACAGGAATTTGGCGGTGAACAATTGGCAAATCCAGCATTTTGCCGACAAGATGCTTATATCTCTCATCGTTCGGATTTACGGCAACGGCGGTATCGCCGAGCATGGTTTCAGGACGAGTTGTAGCAAGTTCAAGATAACCCGAGCCGTCAACAAACGGGTATCTTAAATGCCAAAAATGACCTGCCTGATCTTCATATTCAACCTCTGCATCTGAAATAGAAGTCTTACAATGCGGACACCAGTTGACTATTCTCTCGCCTCTGTAAATAAGACCCTTTTCGTAAAGGTTATTAAATACTTCAACAACAGCCTTATTACATCCCTCGTCAAGAGTAAAGCGTTCTCTGTCCCAGTCGCAGGATGAACCCATCTTTTTAAGTTGTTCTATGATTCTGCCGCCGTACTGACGCTTCCACTCCCAAGCACGCTCAAGGAATTTTTCTCTGCCTATATCCTCTTTGGTTATACCCTCTTTACGCATTGCCTCAACAATTTTAGCCTCTGTTGCAATAGAAGCATGATCAGTGCCCGGAAGCCAAAGGGTATTATATCCGTTCATTCTGTGGTAACGAATAAGAATATCCTGAAGCGTATTGTCAAGAGCATGACCCATATGAAGTTGTCCGGTGATATTCGGTGGAGGGATAACGATGGTGTACGGAGTTTTCTTGCTTTTTACATCAGCGTGAAAATATCCGTTATCAGTCCAAAATTTATAAATCCTGTCCTCAAAGGCGGACGGATTATATTGCTTTTCAAGTTCCTTTGCCATTAATATCTTCCTTTCAAAATAAAAAACGCCTCACATAATGAGACGAAATAACCGTGGTACCACTCAAATTGCGTGCAAAGCACGCCGCTTAAATCTTTAACGCAGATATACGGACAAAACTACTCTCAAAAAAATTTCGCCTTGTCGGCTCGTGAGTTACCTTCGCATAAATGAAATATCGGTTTTCAGCAAACACCGACTCTCTGCAAAATCAAAAAATGCTACTCCCCTCAGTCACAGCCGTTTATATATTTTTAATGTAAATATACTATCAAAAATATTCATCTTTGTCAAGATGATATATAAAGATTAAAAGCCGTATAGTAATAAGTTATATATTTCAAGGAATAATTATGTTCACTTTGCTCATTGATAATAAAGTGAAAAGTATTATATAATGTATTTTAGTAAAATCCATTCTAAAAGTAAGGAGACGGCAATGGACGAAAACAAAAAATTAAAGCCTTTCGGCATGAAGGACAAAATCGGATACGGCTTGGGTGACTTCGGTTGTAATATGAGTTTTGCATTTATAAACAACTACCTTATGCTGTTTTATGTAACCTGTATGGGGATTAAGCCAAAGCATTTTGCCGTAATAATTTTGCTTGCAAAAATCTTTGATGCAATCAATGACCCGATTATCGGCGGCTTGTGCGACTCGGCAAAGCCCGGTAAAGAAGGTAAGTTTAAGACTTGGATTAAATGGGCAAGTCTCCCTCTCTTGGCATCAAGCATAATTATGTTTATTTACGCACCGTCGGCACCGTACGGAGTAAAGATAGCAATGTGTCTCGGTCTGTACTGCATTTGGAGTATATCTTACACGAGTGTAAATGTACCGTACGGTTCTATGCAGTCGGTAATTACAAATGTACCGGAAGAAAGAAATTCACTCTCTACATTCAGAAGTGTCGGTGCAATGTTTGCACAAATTCCCGTTATGATAATTCTTCCCCTTTTGGTATATGATAAAGATGATAACCCGAGAGGAAATATTTTCTTTATCATTGTTGCGGTAATGGGAGTAATCGGCTTTATTTCATTTATTCTTTTAAGAAAAATGACAACAGAGAGAATTGAACCGACAGTTCAGGAAAAGCAAGGTTTTAATTACTTCAAAACACTTGCATCGTTTTTCAAAAACCGCCATATGCTCGGCGTAACTATTTCCAGCGTATCGTATCTTGCACTTATGATGACAGTCACAAGTTCAATGCAGTACATCTTTATGTGCTACTTTAAGAACACAAAACTTATTTCCATTGCAACAATTATCGCAGGACTTCCCACAGTTTTGGGAATTATCGCTGTTAAACCGCTTTCAAAAAAATTTACAAAAAAGCAACTTTGCACCTATCCGTTTTTGATTTCCGCATTTTGCAGCGGTATAGCAACATTTGTAAGATTTGAAAATCCGTATATTTGGATTGTTCTGGTAGGTATTGCCATGTTCGGCTCGGCATTCTACCTCGTCCTTACTTGGGCTTTGGTTGCCGACTGTATCGACTACCAGGAGATGAAAACAGGCAGAAGAGAAGAAAGTTCTATTTATGCTACCTATTCCCTCTTCAGAAAAATTGCACAGGGTCTCGGCGCGGCAATTATTTCGCTTGCACTCGGTTTTACAGGCTATACTTCCGACCTCGGTGCACTTGAGCAGGCACCCGGCGTTGCAAACAAAATTTACTTTATGACAGGATTTCTTCCGTTCATCGGTTCACTCATATGTCTGTTAAGTATGCACTTTTTATATAAACTCGGAGATGACCCTACAAAAGAGCAATAAAGTTATAAAAGGCAACGTTAAAACCGTTGCTTTTTTCTTTATCCGATAATATAATATTATCCGATAATATAATATTCTAAAACGGAGGAATTAATATGCTTGATAAAATTATAGAGGCTGTAAAAAAGGCAGTCGAAATATACAAAAATGCCGGTGACGATTTGGACATCAGCGAAAAAACATCAAATGTAAACCTTGTTACAAAATATGATAAGATGATTCAGAAATTCTTAATTGATGAACTCGGAAAAATAACACCCGGGGCATCGTTTTTCTGCGAGGAGGGCGATGATAACAAGCAGCTGACGGACGGATACTGTTATATCATAGACCCGATTGACGGAACAACGAATTTCATCAAAGGCTTTCAACACAGTGCAATCAGCGTTGGTCTGGCAAAAGACAAGGAACTGATTATCGGCGTTGTTGCCGACCCGGACAAAAATAATCTTTACTATGCCGAAAAAGGAAAAGGCTCTTATCTTAACGGAAAGAGAATAAATGTTTCCGACTGCGGCCTCGCTGAAAGTCTTGTAATGTTCGGTACCTGCCCATATGAACACGAACTTGCCCACAAGACATTTGAACTGACGGAAAAAGTTTTTAATAAGGCTTTAGAAGTCAGACGAAGCGGCTCGGCGGCACTTGATATATGCTATGTCGCATCAGGCAAGGCTGATCTTTATTACGAAATGATAATAAGACCGTGGGACTGGGCGGGAGCAAGCGTGATTTTGCTTGAAGCAGGCGGTGTGTTTTCAAAAATTGACTCCTCCCCAATAGACCTTTCAAAAACAGATTCATACCTATGCGGTAATATAAATAATATTAAGGAATTCAATGAAATATACAACTCTTAATTCATACCTAAAGGAAAAATTCGGCTGCAAGGTTTACAAGATTTCTCTTGACTGCGGCTTTACCTGTCCCAACCGTGACGGCACTCTCGGCTATGGCGGGTGTATATTTTGCTCCGAGGGCGGAAGCGGAGATTTTGCTGAAAGCCGTACTCTTGGCGTCACCGAGCAAATAGAATCAGGAAAAGAAAAAGTAAAAAACAAGATAAAAAGCGGAAAATATATCGCATATTTTCAGGCATTTACAAACACATATGCAGACGTAAATACTCTTGAAAAAATCTTTTCAGAAGCGATAAATCACCCTGATATTGTCGCTTTATCCGTTGCCACCAGACCTGACTGTTTGGAACAGGAAAAAGTTGAGCTGCTTGGCAGACTGAACAAAATCAAACCGATATTTGTTGAACTCGGACTTCAAACAGTAAATGAGAAAACAGCCAAGTACATACGCAGAGGCTATACTCTTGATGTATATGACGATGCAGTAGAGCGATTGCATGAGCAAGGAATAAATGTTGTTACCCATGTAATTATCGGATTGCCGTATGAAACAAAAGAGGACATGCTGTCATCCGTAAAATATGTATGCAAAGTAACGGACGGCATTAAACTTCAACTCTTACATATTCTCAAAGGCACAGACCTTGCAAAAGATTACTTTGAGCATAAATTTGAGGTTCTGTCATTAGAGGAATATACGGATATTATCGCCGAATGCGTTAAAATAATTCCCGAAAATGTTGTAATACACAGGCTGACGGGAGACGGAGCAAAAAAGGATTTAATAGCACCGCTGTGGTCGGCGAACAAAAAGAAAGTTCTTAATACAATTAACAAAAGGCTGAGTGAAATGTAATCACTCAGCCTTAATTTAATCTCTCAGCACCGAATTTGCCGCAACGAAACCTGCTTTATAGTGCTGATTATCGGCATAACGATAAACTATTATCGGATGACCGTCGCCGCTTCCCTCGTAATATACCCTTTCGTTCTTAAACACAGTTCCTATCTTATTGCTCAAAACGCTGTCAGCATATACCATCTGCTCTGATTTCATTTTTGCATTACCGTACAAATAAATCGGACCGCCTTTCAATTCACTTTGATTTTTAGGTCGAAGTATTCCGTTTACACATGATGAATTATAATATTTTTCACGAAGTGCCATCGGCGAATGGGTACCATTTTCATTTTCGTCATAGTAGTTTATCTTACCGTTTTTGTTTGCTTCGGAAACGATAAAAATATGACCTGCAATGCCACTCGTTCTTACTCCGATGTCGCCTTTTTTCACCTCAAAATTTTTATATTTCGGTATAATAAATTCAAAATTGTTATAAATATTTTTGTACTTATATCTGTCTGTCCATATTTCTTTTGCGTATCTCGGACCGTAAAAACAACCTTTAATACCCAATACTTTGTCCGCATAATCGTTTACCAAATCTACGCACTGGACGCCGTACATTCCGTCATAATCAATTTTTTTGCCTAAATTTCTCTTAACATACTCGTCAAACTTCACTTGCAATCACCTTTGTCACACATTGTTTTATCCGCTTTGCCGCCCAAAAGATAGGTTAAAATACCAGCCATAACAACAGAAATGGTTTGTATCACCCTGTCGCAATCCCAGTTCCAAATCGGAGAAAGCCCGACAAGCAAAGCGTTTATGATGGTGAGAGCGTTAAGGCAGTATTTTACAATTTCTTTTGCCTTTTTCATAAAATCACCCTAAACACCGAATATATTACATACTATTCAAAAATTCGAGATTTGTTAAACGACAACGCTTTTTCGCTTAGTTCGCTCCGAGAGGCTATAACTTTACCGTCTGCAATAAAAAACTCCACACAATCGCTTGTGTAGAGTTCTAGGCTTTCTTTTAATGTGCTTATTCCTGCGCACACTATATCAAAACAGACATAATGCCTACATTATGACTTTTTTATAGAGGCTTCTTTCTCTTTTTCGAGTTCTTCCTCTTTTTCTTTTTTCTCAATTTCATCTGCTTCTTTAAGCCACTGATTTAAGATTTTTTCTAAATTTTCATCGGAATACATACCTTTCAACTCCTCAAAGTAAAGCCAAGAGATTTATCATTAATCTACAAACGTTATTGCGAGAGACAGTCTCGAAATTGTGGTTGTTAAAATAAAAGACAAACCCGAAAGCCATATAAATCAATCGGCTTCGGGTCAATTAATGGTGCACCTGACAGGAATCGAACCTGCACATCTCTCGATACTAGATCCTAAATCTAGCGCGTCTGCCAGTTCCGCCACAGGTGCAACTGCCGCATTATAATAACATAGCAGATTAAAAAATGCAAGTGATAATCACAAATTTATATTTGATTCCAGTTCTTTTTTTATTTTTGTCAGTATTCTTTTTTCAAGTCGTGAAATATAGGACTGTGAAATACCGAGTTCATCTGCAAGTTGTTTTTGCGTTCTTGCTTTATTGCCGTTGAGACCGAAACGGCAATTCATTATATTTTGTTCCTTTTTCGGCAAAGCCGAGACAATTCTTCTCAGAAGTCTTTGCTCGTCCTCGTACTCGATATTTTCACTTACTGCGTTTGGGTCGCTGCCCAAGACATCACGGAGTGTCAGTTCATTTCCGTCCCAATCAGTGCTAAGCGGTTCGTCAAAGGACATTTCGATTTTTGAATTAGACGCCTTTCTGAGATACATCAATATTTCGTTTTCTATACATCTGGAAGCGTAGGTTGCAAGTTTTATTTTTTTACTGCAATCAAATGTATTAACCGCTTTCATAAGCCCTATTGTTCCGATAGAAACCAAATCCTCGGTCGTAGCTGTCGGGCAGTCAAATTTTTTTGCTATATATACTACAAGTCGCAAATTATGAATAACAAGAAGCTCTTTTTTATCTTCATTTCCCTGCTGAATTTCCGATAAAATCTTTTCTTCCTCTTCTTTCGTCAGCGGCGGCGGAAGCGTATCGGGTCCGTTAATATAGTAACAGCCCTGCCTTTTGAATAATCTTAGAATCAATCGTTTAATAAATTTAATCATATTGCACCTCATATTGACAAAATATCATAATTTAATATTGCCGAAAATTTTTTATTACATAAATCGCTGCTCAGCGCAACATATGCATTTTCAATAATTTCGTCGGAATTACTAGATTTAAGGACGATTTTATCAGGCTTAAAAGCAGTGAGAACCGACCTGCCGTTTACAGTAGTGACCGGAACAAACCTGCTCTTTTCCGGTTTGGGAATAAAATCTATTTTACTGCTGTCAACGATAATTATCGGCATATTTGAAAAAGGTTCTCTAAGTCTGTTACCCGTATCTAGAAAGGCGCAAAAAGAATAACTCTTTCCGTCCTGCTCAATAATCAAGGTATAAATATCTTTTTTTGACAGAGTGCGATTATATATTTTTATAACAACGCCGGAAACGGCGTATGCCAAAATTCCCGACAGAATTAACATGGGAGCAGAAAGATTAAAATAAACAACGGAATTATTTACAGCAATAAATTTAAGTTTAAGCGTAAAGCAAAGCAGCATTGTTATTCCCAAAAAAATTACACTCGAAAAGTAATAAATGAGTACCGTTTTTATGTATTGAGTAAGGCGATAAAAATGAAACGCCGCCGCAATTATTATCAAAACCGATACAAGTTTTGAAAGTTCTGTCAGAATAATCGGTATTTTATCAACAAATATAATAAGCGAATAAAGTGCACCTATGCATGAACCTATTATCAGTCGAAAGAGTGAAGTTTGCTTTTTTGCAAGCTTTGCAGTAAGTTCTAAAATCAGAAAAGTAATAAAAAAATTTATGCACAGCAGTACATCGACATATATAACAATAAAAATCACCCCTGCTAAACAAATTATAGATTAGCAGAGGTGTATTTTTTGTCACAAATTAAACACTATTCAATTATTTCTACCGAATCAATGACAACATCATAAATCGGTTTATCGTTAATACCGGTTTTAACATTTGCAATATCGTCAAGAACATCGGTACCATCCGTAATTTTGCCGAATACGGTGTGATGGAAATCAAGCCACGGAGTACCGCCGACTTTTTTATATTCGTCAACAACTTCCTTAGAAAAACCTCCCTCGGCTCCGATTTGCTCCATTTGTGAGAGAAGATGCGACGGAACTTCTTTTGCTTGCACTATAAAAAATTGCGAGCCGTTTGTATTAGGACCTGAATTAGCCATAGAAAGCGAACCGTAATAGTTTCTTGCGTCAACAGAGAACTCATCCTCAAATGGTTTGCCCCAAATTGATTCTCCGCTCATACCGGTACCTGTCGGGTCACCGCCCTGAATCATAAAATCTTTAATAACTCTGTGAAAAATCAGTCCGTCATAATATCCCTCTTTAGCGTGTGAAGCAAAATTTTCTACTGCTTTCGGAGCATATTGCGGGAAAAGTTCAAATGACATATCTCCCCTGTTTGTTTTTATAATTGCTTTCATTATAAATGTATCCTTTCATTAATTGATTTCAAAACATCGGTGTCGATTTTTTGCACCTTTCTGTCGTAGGTGAAAAGTCCGTTAAGTTCGTCCTCGACATCCGTAACCTGAGTATAAACAGTTGCACTGAGACCGTCCTTAATCTGCGGTATAATCGTCTTTTCATAAAGTCTTTTATATGCATCTGTAAGCGACTGCTTAGACTTAAATATTTTATAGCCGAACATTTTATCGTTAAAGGTATGTCCTTTCACTCTAATGCTGAGCCCGCCGAACTCTGTAAGACACCACGGGTGCTCACCTGTATGAA
Organism: uncultured Eubacterium sp.; assembly: GCA_900542875.1. Taxonomy (GTDB): domain Bacteria; phylum Bacillota; class Clostridia; order Oscillospirales; family Acutalibacteraceae; genus Eubacterium_R. The sequence goes on from UQPH01000017.1 coordinate 10,327, forward strand.
CCTTAATAGGAGTAAAATAAATATGCTTTGAAATAATGTCGGTTTCATTTTGCTCGTGCCAACCCGACGCAGAGTCAACTATTCTCGTTGAATCCATAGACTTAATCAGCATATATGCATAATCGCTGTCAAACTGACCCCAACCTTCGTTAAACGGCACCCAAACAGCAATGCACGGGCAGTTATAAAGAGCGGTAATCATTTCTTTGAGTTCCTTATAATACAGTGCTCTGGCGTTATCATCGCTGCGCTTAAAGGTCTTATAATTTGTATCATCGAGTTTTATTCCGACAAACGGAATTGCGCTGACTTCAAGTCCGTAGTCTCCTCCGCCGTTTATCATATCCTGCCAAACGATTATTCCGTTTACATCGCAGTAATGATACCAAAGCATAGGCTCAATTTTGATATGCTTTCGAAGCATATTAAAGCCGAACTCTTTTACTTTTTTTACATCGAACTCCATAGCTTTATTATCGGGTGGAGTTAAAAAGCCGTCGGGATAATAGCCCTGGTCTAAGAGTCCGTTATGAAAATACGGCTTATTATTGAGCATAAGTCTCATAATGCCGTTTTTATCCGTTCCGACGGAAAATTTACGCATACCGAAATAAGACTTAACAGTATCGTTTTTATACTTAAAAATTACTTTATAAAGAAACGGAGATTCGGGTGACCACGTTTTAACATTATCGAGAATTACGGTATTGTCAGTTGTATCGGCAATCAGTTCATCACCGTCATAAATCAGCTTTTCTATCTGCAATCCTCTTTTATTTTCAAAACTTACGCTCGAATTATCGATATTCGGTGTGATTTTTACATAATCTATATAATCAACGGGAGTGCTCTCAAGCCAAACGGTTTGCCAAATTCCGCTCTGTGCCGTATACCAAATATTGCCTCTGTTTGTCTTTTGCTTACCTCTTAAATATGAATTTTTCTCCGTCAAATCACGAACGGTAACAAAAAGAACATTATGCTCTTTAATTTGTTCGCTTATTTCAAAGGAAAACGGAGTATAACCTCCGTGGTGAGAACCTATAAACTTACCGTTAAGATAAACTTTTGCTATTTGGTCAACGGCGCCGAAGTTGATAAAAACTCTGCCTTTATTAAAATCGTCGGGAATATCAAATTCCTTTTTATAAATGAGATATTCCTCATCTTTAAGTTTTCTTTCTACTCCCGAAAGCGGAGTTTCGGGAGAAAACGGAACCGTTATTTTATAACCGAACTTTTGCGGAAATTCTTCACTTTCGCAAAATTCAAGTTCCCACTCTCCGTTTAAGTTAATATAACTGTCACGCTTAAACTGCGGACGGGGATATTCAGAGAGAGGCCGGATTTTATTTAGATTTTCGCCCCATACGGTTTTAATCATCATTTTGCCTCCATTACAATTTTGCCGTCAATAATCTGTATATGTTTATTACAAATTTCAAGAGCAGCGGTTTTGTGAGATACAATAATACAAGTTTTGTTTTTCATATTCTTAAGGTTCTGTAAAAATCTGAGTTCCGTCGCTTCGTCAAGTGCAGATGTTGCCTCATCAAGAAGCATTATCGGTGACTCGGACAAAATTGAGCGTGCAATCGCAAGACGCTGAAGTTGACCCTCGGAAAGGCCTATTCCTCTCTCGCCGATTACCGTATCTAATCCCTCAGGCAAATCATAAAGGAATGAGTCGGAGCAGGAAATTTCTATCGCTTGCTTTATCTCATCTTCGGTAACATCGGGATTGATAAATGTAAGATTATCCCTGATAGTGCCGGAAAGCAAAAAATTACCCTGCGGAACATAGGAGAACAGTTTTCTTGTATGCTTATCAACCTCAATTTTACCCATATCGGTATCAAGAAAAATATCGCCCTCATTTACTCTGAACACACCCAAAAGAAGTTTCAAAAGAGTAGACTTACCGATTCCCGAAATGCCCATAATCGCTATGAAGTCACCCTTATTTACTGTAAGCGAGGTGTTATCAAGAATAATATCTCTGTCATAGGAAAACGAAATATTTTCAAATTTGATTGCATTAAGTGACTCATAAACTTTATTTACATCAACATTTTTGTCGTTTGTTTCAGCTTCATCGGGTACGCCGTCAAGTTCTATAATTCTTTCACACGACGCAAGAAGTGCAAAATATTTAGGCAGTATGCTTGAAAGAGATGCAAACGGTGCCTGAATTTGGTTTACAAGCTGAATCATGGAAGTTACCCTACCAAATGACATACCGTTAAGAAGTCGATATGCACCGAATGCAAGAGCAAACACAAATCCTACATTAAATGTAACATTTATACCTGCATTTGCAAATATACCGAAAAGGCGGCGACGCATCTTGGTTTTGTAATTTTCTTCCATAAGTTCGTCTGCCTCGTTAATTACCTTATCCTCGGCAACAAACGATTTAACAACCAAAAGCGAAGTCAGAATTTCCTGAATATAAGAGCGAACCTTACCCTCTGTTTCCTGTACTCTTTTATGTAATTTTTTGAGCACTCCTCTGAACATCATCGTACAGCAGAAAACGAACACGCCGCCCACAAGAAATACAACGGCAAATATCCTATCTATCACAACAAGATATATAAACGCACTCGCAAGTTTAACAATGAAATAAATCAGATTAGGCAAAATCGTTGTAAAGCCGTCCGAAATAGTTTGCACATCGCTGGTCATTCTGTTCTGGAGTTCGCCGGTGTGATATTTTGTTATCTTGGAATATTCCTTTCGCATAACGAGATTAAGAATATATTCCCTCAGAGTTACTTCAATTCTCGCCTTGCAACGCTCCGAAAAGCTTCTTGACAGCAGGGTCAAAAAGAGTTGAAACAGTACAAGAAATAAAAAACAAACAGAATAATAAACTACCCTTTTAATTGACTTTTCCGTTGCAGCAGCATCAATTACCTTTTGTGAAAAACCTGCATACAATACGGTTACAACAGCGTTTACTACATTTGCAACGATGAGTACAAATACCTGCCATCTTTCCTTATGAAATGTACCCCACATCCATTTAAGAGTGGCAATATCTGATTTTTTGAACTTTCTTTTTTCTGTATTAGTCACGGTCATTCCTCTTTAGAAAATGATTTTCGATATAGCACACGCATCTGTTCATAAAAATAGTGAGCGGTCTAATCGGCATTAAAGCAACCCAAATATGAGCATATAGACGATAAAGTTTATTTTTATCGCAGTCAATGTATTTTTTTCCTCGTCTGAAATATCCGACGAGTTTTCCGCATATCATATCGTCTGTTACATATTCTCTGTTAGTTAAATTATCGCCGACAATAATATAGTGATCGTCATACACCTCTATAATTCTGTGCATAACGTATTTACCGCTTTTTAATTGATAAACGGGTACATCATATTTTTTTAGCCTGTCATGATTTTTCACAACTACTATTGTATCTCTTCCGCTGTGAATAATCGGTCGCATGGATATGCCCTGCGTGAGGCCGCAATATTTGCCCGTTTTATCGAGTATTTCTTTTATTGAAGTAAATTGTTCCATAATATACCTTTCGTCAATTATCTATCAATACAACGGCGTGAGCGGCTATACCCTCTTGTCTGCCGGTAAATCCGAGTCCCTCTTCGGTGGTGGCTTTTACACTGACATCGTTTATGTCAAGATTGCACACCTTTGCGATATTTTCTCTCATAGAGTTGATATAAGGTTTCATTTTTGGCTTTTGTGCAAGTATAGTAGAATCGATATTAACTACATAATAGCCGCTCTCTTGCAGGCGTTCAACCACACATTTAAGAAGAAAAAGCGAATCGGCATCCTTAAATTTTTCGTCCGTATCGGGAAACATTCCGCCTATGTCGCCCATAGCGGCGGCACCCAAAAGTGCGTCCGAAACAGCGTGGAGCAACACATCGGCATCACTGTGACCGAGAAGTCCCAATGAATGCGGAATTTCAACTCCGCCGATAATCAGTTTTCTGCCTTCAACAAGTTTATGTACATCATATCCGTGTCCTATTCTCATATTAACGCCTCATTTTTAAGTAGATTTTCTGCAAGCACAATATCGTCGGGTGTTGTGATCTTGATATTTGAATAAGAGCCTACTACCGTTTTAACCTTTTGATTAAAACTTTCGACAAGTTGGCAGTCGTCGGTAAAATCTAAGCCTTTTTCTCTTGCGTTTTGAGCAGCATTTTTATATAATTCAAAATCAAAAATCTGCGGTGTTTGAACTGCAAAAAGAGTGCTTCTGTCGGGAGTAGAAACGACAAAGCCGTTCTTGTCCACCACTTTAACGGTATCTTTAACGAAAACTCCAACAGCCGCCGCCTTATTTTCCTTTGCGGCTCTTATTGTGTTTTCGATATCTTCACTTTTTATCAGCGGTCTTGCACCGTCGTGAATAATAATCAATTCACAGTCGTCAATCACATCAAGTGCATTCATCACGCTTTGCTGTCTGGTATCGCCGCCGACTACAAATGGGACACGTTCGTCAACAAGAATATCCGAAAAAGCAGGTATATCTTTTTCTCTTGCAACAACAATAACCTCATCCACATCAGAGATATTCAAAAAAGCGTTTACGCTCCTCTCCAAAACGGTTTTACCGTTGATTTTAAGAAGCAGTTTGCTGTCTTTGGTTTTCATTCGAGTGCCGTTTCCTGCGGCAAGTATAACTGCTGTATTACTCAATTTTTGTCACCTTTGATAGTTCGTCCTCATTAGGAGTTACATATTCGGTATTATAGTTATCGTAAATAACCATTCCCGGTTTTGCTCCGTTTGGCTTATGCACATTTTTTATTATCGTATAATCGACCGCAACATTTGACGAAGCGTGCACTTTTGAATTAACACAAGCTATCATTGCCGCCTCTCTTATCAGTTTGTCCGTAAAAGGCTTTTCCTTAACAGCCTGCACAACAACATGACTGCCCGGTGCGTCCTTAACATGAAACCACAAATCATAATTCTTAGCCGTTTTAAGGGTAAGAATATCGTTTTGCACATTATTTCTGCCGACAAAAATTTTATACCCCTCACTTGAAATAAATTCTTTAGGAGGTAATTTCTTTTGTCTTACTGACTTAGCGTTTGGCTTAGACAAAAATCCCGAAGAATAAAGTTCCTCTCTGATTGCGGATATTTCTCCGCCTGTTTGAACTCTTGTCAGTTCGTCAATGACGGTATCCAAATACTCAGCCTCGGCTTTTGCGTTATCGATAAATGTATTCAGTTTTTGCTCTGCTACCTGTTTTTTTCTGTATTCCTTATAATACTTCTGTGCATTCTGCACCGGAGTAAGAGTTGGGTCGGCAGGAATGCGGATATGATTATTGTTATCATAGAAATTATAAAGATCGTAAAAAAGTGCACCCTTTTCGAGAAGATGCAAATTAGCATTGATAAGGTCTCCGTATATTCTGTACTTTTCTTTATCGGCACAGTCGTCAAGTTCCCTCTGTCTGTTAATTGCTTTTCTTACGGCACGCTCTTTTAAGGTATTCAGTTTATGGAACAAATCATTTGAGCGTTGTCTTATTCTCTCAATTTTAACCTGCTCAAAATAGAAATAATCTATAAGCTCTGAAAATGTATCAAAAGTTTTGTAGGTACAAAGATCTCCGAACTGTCTCGGCATAAAGTAGGTAAAATCCTTAGGCTTATCTAAAATAACCACAGTGGGTACAGGGTGTGCAATATGCTGCTTTAACTGCGAAAGACTCATATCAAAGTCAATTTCGTTTGCGACAATAGGAGAAATGCCCTGAATAACTTTACCCGCCGCCTTGCCTCTCGTTGTGGCAAGTGACTTCATCTCAGTCTCTATATCAAAGATACTGTCTGCTAAAATATTCATTTTATTTTGAGAGGGCGGAAGTTCATATTTGAGTCCCGGGAGAATTTCTCTTACCGATGATTTAGAAAAATCTATGCGCTTAACACAATCAATAATTTTATCACTGCTGTCCAGCAAAATAATGTTGCTGTACTTACCCATAATTTCAATTACGAGTTTATATTCCGTCGGGTCTCCCAAATCATTTCTTGCATCGAAGACAAGAGTTAAAATCCTTTCAAATCCATCCTGTTTAATATCTGTCAATTTAGCCGAGGATAACAATTTTCTCAGCAACATGGTAAGCATAGGAGGCTTTGCGGGGTTTTCAATAAACTGCTCGGTAAACTGAATTCTTGCCGAATCAGCCTTAGCCGAAAGAAGCAGTTTATGACTTCCCTCTCTAGAGCGGAATGTAATCAAAATTTCTTCCCTTGACGGTTGATAAATTTTGTCTACCCTTGCACCGACTATTTTTTCTGATATTTCATTTTTAACCAAATACAAAAAAATACCGTCAAACGCCATAATATATCCTTTATTCTGCGGTTTTAATCGGATTGGAAACGGGAGCAACAAGAAATTCCACATCCGTAAAAATCTTTTCAAGCTTGTCTTTAATCATAAGAAAAGCAAAACTTTCCGTTTCAAAGTGCCCTGCGGAAATAACAGCCTTGCCCTGTTCATATGCATCGAGCATTTCGTGATATTTCAAATCACTGGTCACAAAACAATCCGCATTATTTATCGCATAATCCATAAATTCACCGCATGAACCGCCGCCGACTGCAACTTTTTTGATTACATTGTCACACTCGATGTATCTGATTCCCGATACATTCAGTTTATTTTCTACAAATCCTGCGAAATCGTCAATGCTCATTTCACCGTCGAGTTCGCCTATTCTGATAAATCCGTCGCAATAGGACTCTGTATTTTTAATTTCCAAAAGTTCTGCAAGATTAGCATTTATTCCGCACTCAGCTTTGTCAAAATTAGTGTGAGCGCTGATACAAGCGATATTATTTTTAACGAGTTCATAAACAACGCTGCCCGATTTAACATCTGCGAGTTTTGAAAAAATAACGGGATGATGAGTAAGGAGAAGATTTGCATTCACATCGGCACAATAAGAGACAACCTCTTTAGTTGCATCGAGAGACAAAACTACTCTTTTAACTTCTGCACGAAAATCGCCGACCAAATGCCCGGAATTGTCCCATTCCTCCTGAGTATCAAACGGCGCTATTGAATTGATATAGTCATAAATATTTTTAACCGTAGTCATAATACATCCTCTATCGCTTTAATTACAGATGAAAAATCAGCACCCGATTTCTGCTTATTCATAAGATAATTCTTCAAATGAATAAAATATGCCTTATCTGAAAAGTCCTTTATCTCGCCGAAAAAATAATCAACGGTACTTTTACTTTCAAAAGTCGCCGTATAGTGAGCAAGAATAACATTATAGTGGTGCTTCGATTCCGCCACAATAATGTCCTTATCTATGGAATAGCCGTTTGTGTAAAGCCATTTCCTGACTGTTTCCGAATGAGACATAGGATTTAGAATCAACGAACACTGCTTTACATAATCACTTTTTTCTAAAATATCAGATATAAGTTCGCCGCCCATACCCGCAATTATAACGGTGTCATATGCCTTGGGCACATTTTCAAGTCCGTTTGAGAGAATACATTTAATTTTATTCTCATAAATTGTCTGAGATACCAAAAGTCTGCAAGAATTAAGCGGAGCTTCGTTAATATCACAGGCAAAGACATTATCGCATATTTTATTTTCAACAAGATAAGCAGGTATATATCCGTGGTCACAACCTACATCAACAACTGTCGAGCCGGATTTCACCATATCGGCAACAGCCTGCAATCTCTCGGTGAGTTTAATCATAACAATTCCCCATAATATAATATATTTATTATAATATATATATTAGTATTTTGCAAGAATAGTTTGCAAGTTGAGGTAAGATATGTTAATATATATCACGAGGTGTAGAAATGTCAGATAACATAGATAATAACGAAACAAATCCGCTCCTTAGATTTGACGCCTTTATGGGAAACGTTAAAGACGGCGGTTTAAGAAGCGTAACATCAATATATATTCTCGTGTCATATCTTGTATCAAATCTAAACGGCAAGGTCAGCAGAGAAACGCTGCTTGAAGCAACAAACGATACAATGCTTGCGAATTATTTTGAAATGTCGGATGCTATAACAAAACTGATTAAATCCGGTACAATAAAAGAAACCGAAGACGGTATGCTATGTATGAAAAAGCAAGACGCAAACGAGGTTGAGTTGATTGAAAAGGATTTACCGTTGACGGTAAGAGAGAGATGCATAAAGGCTTGCCAAAAGATTATAGCAAGAGAAACCTACGAACGGGAAAATAAGGTATGCATAGAGAAAACCGACTGCGGCTATAAGGTTATACTCAATGTAAGCGACAAAGATACGGACTTTATGTCGCTGACGCTTTTTGCTCCGACACAAGAGCAGGCACTTATGATAAAGGAAAAATTCATTTCCGACCCGGTTAAGGTTTATGAAACTCTGACAGATGCTATTTTTAATAACGAATAAGTAAAAATCCAAAGCAATTATAACGCTTTGGATTTTTTATTATATTCTGTTTTTAAGTTCGGTAACACTGAGGCAATCCGCACTCTTTAGGAGTTTTTTATATCTGTCCATATTATATTGCGAATGTTCCGTTTCCTTGCTCCAAAGATGAACTGTCCAACTGTCCTCTCCGAAATATGTATTTATAAGAACGCCGAGAACAGCCATTTTAATCTTGCTCAAAGCATCGTCGTCATAAACAGCCTGCATAAGATATTTATATAAAAAATACATCAAAATATTCTCATTTGATTGTGTATCGGACACCTGTTTTAAGGAAAAATTTTCGACCTTCTCTTTCCACTCCGGATTGATAAGTTCAGGATTTTTGAACACATCAAAAAAAGCAATATCGTCTCCGCCCTCATCATACGGAAAAAGTTTTTCTTGAAGCAACACGCCTAAATAAAGCAAATCATTCAAACGCTCTCTGATACTTTTGTTTTTATCTTTTGCGATTTTATAAGCCTCTGCTCTGCCTTTGTAAAGAAGAAAATATTTTTCTGCATCAATATCGTTTAATGTAGGAAGGTCGGAATTTACCTCAGTTTCAAAGTCGAAAGATTCGGTATTATACATCATATCCGATGCAACGGGGCACGAAAAAGAAATGCCTATTTCTCTCGTAGCGCCGAAATCATAGATAAATCTCGGAAAAGTACGGCAGGTATAGGGTGTATGCTCACCGCCGATAGCTATATGCATATCGCAAAGATTTTCATCGTTCAAAAACGGACATCTCTTTTTCGGCGCAAGCGTAAAAATTGTATTATCGAATTCGTCCTTTGAAAGAACGGAATCAATACGCTTTTTTATTTCAAGAGAATTATCGAGCGTTTTATAATATTTGAGAGAGTCGCTGTCTGCATCTACTTCCCACCCCTGACAGCAAGAGTCGGGACAGTCGCCCGCTATGCACTTAAAATTTTTATAAAAAGTCGGTTTAACAATTTTCATAATTTCATTCCTGCCAAATAATTATTTTTGTAATGTTCATCATTTGAAACATCTTTAATGATTTTAATTCTTTCGGGCAAACTAAATGCTTCGTTAATATTTTTAAGTTCTACTTCCAAAAACGCTTTATCGTCCCAAAAATCGAATAAATCAAGTTCAAAATATTTACCTTTATACAAAAAACAACAGCGTTTTTTATTTATGGTATTTTTATTAGGGTCTGCCGATTTAAGAAGTTCATAATATTCTTCTTTAGTAATAATTCTTTCGCTTTCATAACACTCCGAGGGTGTAATTCTTACTTTAAGCGTTTCGTAATAAATGCTTTCATTTTTATATCTGCGTTCCCTTACTCTGTGTGAACCTAAATTCGACAGCAGATAAGTCTGCGAAATATCGCAAATAAAAGGATTGTAATTCATTAAATCATCATATGACGGATATTTGATAAGATACTTTTTTTCGATTTCTTTTTCTTGCAAAATAAAATCTATTTCGTCAATTGCTCTTTTTATTTTTTCATCAAAAGATTGGGCTGATTTAATATATCTTAGATGCGGATGACCTACATAGCAAGAAATTATTTTATCCTGCAATTTAAGGGCGTCGGCATAATCCTCGGTTCTTACATTAGACTTATTATAGTCATTCTCATAACAGATTTCAAAAAGCAAAGCCGTATCATATCTGAAAAAAGAACTGTATCGGCTCTCACCGATTATATTAAAAAATCGGTTTTCGTCATCAACATAAGAATATCCGTCGCATACTCCCCTGTCATAGAAAACAAGAACATTCTTGTCTGCGAGGTCTTTTATCTGTTCTTCGATTTTGTTTTCGTTTTCAATCTGTTTTTCGTAAACAGCCTTTTGAAAATCATATATATCTAAAAATTCAGTTCCGCTTTTCTTTACTTCCGACGCTGCTTCTTCACAAACAAAAACACAATCGGTTTTATCTTTATAATATTTTTCGAGTTTTCTCAAAACCTCGGTTTTACCCGAGCACGGAGCACCCGTAAAAACAATTTTATTTATACTCATATTCTCACCGACACAATTATAACATAAAAAGGAGAAAAGTAAAAGTAAATTACTCTTCTCCTTTAATGTTAATTTATCAGAACAAGTCTGTTTCTTCAACTCTCTTTTCAAAGAATCTAATCGGCTTTTTAACGATAGCCTTAATCGGGAATGCAATAATAAATGCGGCTACGGCATATGCAAGAAGTTTCAGAATATAAATCCAATAATTATTTTCATAAAGTCCGCAGACACATTCACGCATTGCTTCGATTACGAATGTAAACGGCAGATACGGATTAATAGTTACAAAGAAATTAGGAGTAACATCTATCGGGAATGTACCGCCGGAACCGCCGATTTGGATAACCAAGAGGATAACGCCGACCGCTTTACCTATATCTCCGAATGTATAAACAAGAGAATATATGAACAGCGAATATACAATTCCCGCGACAACCCCGACTAACAGGAATTTAATCGGATGGTAGCACTGTATCTTCAGGAAATACAAATCTCCGAGGCAGATAATCAAACTTTGAACAGCGGCAATTGCAAGATAAAGCAATCCTCTGCCCCAAAACTTTTCACTGTTTTTTAGTTTGGGAGCAATTTCCTTACGCTTTTTAATTTCTGTTTTTATAAGAGCCGATACCATAATTGCACCAACCCAAATGGCAAGTGTGCTGTAAAACGGAGCCATGGCAGAACCGTAATTTTCAATGCCGTAAACTTTTTCTGTTTTAACGCTTACAGGGCTTGCGATAAACTCACCCAAATCTCCGGCATTTTCACCGGTGATATTTACTATTGCATTAACAATCTCGCTGTTGCTCAGTGCGTCTACTGAATCATAAAGTTTGCCTAACTGCGTATTCATATTGCTGAGCATTTTGCTTAGTGTTGTTATCATATCGTCGCCTGCACCAACCGATTCATTAAGGGTATCGGATATGGTGTTAAGCTGCGGCGTATCTTTATTAACCGACTCGATAATCTTTGAAAGGTCGGTAAGAGTAGAAAGTAAACTCGATACATTTTCTTTAAGTTTGGGTTGAATATTCTTTGAATAATCGCTTTCTATACTTGTCAGCGTTTTTGACAGTGACGAAAGTTTATCGGCAACCTGAATAAGAGTAGGTCTCATATTTGTAATGGTAATACCGTCAAGAAGTTCCTTAATTTCGCCAAGAGACTTAGAAACAGTTTTTAGCTGATTAATTACTGAAGTAACCTCGGCAATAGGCTGTGACAAGCCGTCGTTAAGAGCGGTCAAAACGTCAATAACCTCATCAACGGCATTCTTTACGGAACCCACATTGTTAGATACAATCGTGATGGAAGCCTGTGCCGTTTCATAATCGAGTTTTGACAAATCTCTTACGGTATTTGAAAGTGAATCCAATGTTTCACCGGTAGATGTCATCACGCTTCCCATTGAGGAAAGCATAGACGAAACAGTATTTTGAGTAACCTCAACAGTATCCTTTGTATCATCAACCAGTTTACCTGTTGACTCAAGGAGGGATTTCATATCCTTTTGGTCAAGGGATGTATTAAGTCCCAGCATAACTTTCATTAACTTGCTGAACGAATTAACGCTGTTTTGCAATGCCGAAAGTGAATCCTGTGCTTGCGAAACCTCATCCTTAAGGTAATCAAAAGAGTTAACTCCAGTAGCCTCATCGTTATCAAGAGCGGTGCCGAGAACAGTATTCAAAACGGTTACTACGGTAGTAATAAACGATTCATTTACGGAAAGTTGAACAGTTTGAACTACCTTATCGGTAATCTTTGTTGCAATTGCATTCTTCTTTTCGTTTGCATAGTAAACAATCTGCGGCTTTTCATAATCCGAAGTAACGATTGATGCAAGATTTTTACTAAATCCCTCCGGAATTTCTATTGCGGCATAATACTCGCCCGCCTCAACGCCGTGAATAGCCTCTTCTTTGCTGACAAACTGCCAATTAATAGAATTGTTTCCCTTAAGATTGCTAACCATAGAATCACCTATGGAAATTTTTATATCTTTATAAAAAGTTCCCTCATCACAGTTTGCAACCGCAACCTGCATTGAACCGGTTTTACCGTACGGGTCCCAGTTTGCATAAATATTGAACCAAGCATAAAGACTGGGCAAAGCCGTAATACCTACGACAAGAATTATTGCCATCGAATTTGTAAAAATCTTTTTAAGGTCACGCTTAAATACCTTAAATATGTTCTTTAATGTACTTTTCACGTTCAATCCTCCTCTTCCTCGTATTCTTCCTCATCAGCCTCGTCATCGTCCTTAAATATTTCGTATTCGCCGAACTCCAGTTTATCATCGTCCTCGAGATAAGGAATAACCTTAGATTTAACCAAATACTTGCAATAATCGGTAATCAAAAAGATATTCACATTTAGAAATATAAGTAAAACCCAACATATAAGCCACACACTCTTATCTTGATTATTCTGGCAGACATGCATGGCAATAATGCTGAAAACTATAAAAATAACGGCAAATATTACTTTTACTATATCGAGAATCTTACAACCTTTACGATACGATTGAATTATTTTTTCACGCAAAAACTTGTATTTGTATGCAAGTTTTTCGTTATGCTTCATTTTTCTGCTCATATTAATTCCTCAAAACAAATTGTATAATTGATTATAACGATTTGTATTATAATTGTCAATTCATCAAATTTAATAAATATCAAGCAAAATATCAAAAAATATTAATCAAATTGCCGTGTTTTAGTACATTTAGGTAAGTTTGTAATAGAAGAATACAGACACATCAAAAAGGCACAGCATTAAAAATACAATTCCATTACCTGCTTTTGTGCTTTAAGTTCAAGTTCATCATCAAGTTTTATAAGTTCGACATCGCCGTACTTGTTTTTCAAAGCAAGTGAAATAAGCAAATCGGCGAACTTTGAATTTTTGGGCAGAATCGGCCCGTGTGAATATGTGCCGAATGTGTTTTTATATCTGACGCCCTCTGTTGAATCCTCTCCGTTATTGCCATAACCCTTAATAACGGTGCCGAGCGGCTTAACATTTTTGCCGAGGTAGGTCTTTCCGCTGTGATTTTCAAAGCCGACAATTTCTATTCCTTCTGCGGTCTTAAAAGCGTAATTGCCAATCATACGCTCCTCAACGCCCTCTGTATAAAAATCAATAATTCCCATATATTCAAGCATTTTACCGTCATGGGTTTTATAGTATTTTCCGAGCATTTGATAGCCGCCGCAGATAGCAAGCATAACTTTGCCGTTTTCGACAGCCTTTTGAATTTCCTTATCCTTGCCCTGTTTCAGATCATTAAGCAATACATCCTGCTCAAAATCCTGACCTCCGCCGACAAATAAAATGTCATAATCATCGGAATTAAAGGATTTTCCCATGGTGATACTGTCCACCATTACCTCAATTCCTCTTAGTTCCATTCTTCTTTTAAGTGCTAAAATATTACCCCTGTCGCCGTAAAGATTAAGCATATCGGGATAAATATGAGCAATTCTAATCATCATTCCCAAAAGTCCTTACCTCCGAATCTCTTTGCAATAACAGGTCGCATTGTCATCATTGATGTGTAGGTCGGAACTATATAAACATCTCGTTCGCTGTTTTGAGCCAAATCAGCCAGTTTATTATAGTCTTCATTTTCTATAACATTAATTTTTCTGCCGCCAACACCCTCATATTTTACACGAACAGCCATATCATAGCATCTCTTGCCGGTAACATAAAGTTCTTTAACATTATCTTTTTCAAATATTCCTGCAAAATCAACATCCCAAATCCAACTTACATCTCTGCCGTCAGCCGCATTATCGTTGAGTGACAAAACAAGAGTGAAATCATCTTTGACGGATTTAATGAAATTCATAGTCTGAGTAAATCCTGCCGGATTCTTAACAAGAATTATATTAACCTTATGGTCCCCTGCGTTAAATTGTTCCATTCTGCCGAATGCTCCGTTAAAAGTATCAAGAGCACTGATGATTGTATCGGTGTCTATACCAAGGCAACTGAGACCCGCAGCACAACCGATTGCGTTATAAATGTTATACGCACCGCCGATATTAATCTTAACAAGTCTGTTATCAGAGTTAAAGTTTGCACTGACAACGGAATGATTTTGTGCAAGCTCATGAATTTCAGTTACGGCAAAATCCGGGTTTGGTCGCTTATAGCCGCAATTTTTACATACAAAGCCGCCGAGATGACCAAAGGTATGATAAGTATAATCATACTCGTGCTTACAGAAAATACAATATTTTGCGTCGCTGATTTCCGGTGCTTTTGCATTTTTGTCAAACGGAACATCAACGCCGAATGTAATTATCTTATTATTTACATCTCTCGATATAGAATAAGTGAGCGAGCAATCGGCATCAAGACATATAACAGCGTCAGGCAGATTTTTTATGCTCTCCTTAATCGCATTAAGCGTATGAGTAACCTCACCGTATCTGTCAAGTTGGTCACGAAAAACATTCGTTACGAGAACAACATCGCAATGAATGTATCTAGATACCTCACGAAAAGCGTTCTCATCGCACTCGACTATTGCATATTCATATTTATTTTTACCTGTAACGGTAGAATTCATAATAAACGAGGAGGTAATTCCTGTGATGAGGTTTGCTCCCGATTTATTTATAAAGTAGGTTTTGCCTGCTTTTTTAAGTCCCTCCTCGATAATACGGCAGGAGGTGGTCTTACCGTTTGTACCGGTTACTATAATAACTTTTACATTTTTTGACAAATCGGACAGGATATTTCTCTTAACCTTAAGAGCAACTCTGCCCGGCATAGTCGTTGCGCCTCTGCCCATTTTATGCAAAATAAAATGAACAAAACGGCAAACTAGACAACTTAAAAATACTCGCATAAAATCATCCTCATTAATTTAATTATCTGTATTGCTTCAAATCTTCGGTCAAAAGATTAATTCTTGCGATACTTTTCCATTCAAAATCCATGTCAATCAGCCTGATAATCGTATCAAATAAAAGAGTCGGATTAAGATTTTTCTTAACTCCCGCAAAAAGCCTTATGTTAAGCACAATATCCTCGTCCCTGATTGATATATTATATTTAACAATAAACTGCTTAATATCAGTTTCCTTAAATACTCTTTTTCTTCCCTGCTTACCTTTTTTCAGAGCCATAATTTGATCTGCTTCAAGCACGGATTTAATCTTTTGCAGTGCAAGGTCATTATCCTCAAACTCGAATTTATAGACATAATCGCTGTAACATATCTGCTCGCAATCCATAAAGTTCTCGTAAACATCAAGAATTCTTATACCGACAGGAAGTGCATCATTCATTCGCTTTTTAAGTTCGTCGTCGCTCATGTCGTCTGTGATACGAATATCCACATTTTCGCACAAACTCTCAACGCCGAGAGAGAGCGGCAGAGAAAAGCTCATATACGGTCTTGGATTAAATCCCTCGGTATACCACAAATTTATCTTTGCTCTTGAAAAAGCACGGGAAAAAACTCTGTTTGTATCCAAGTGGCTGATATATTTAGCCTGACCCGTTTTTGAAAATTTCAGTCTAACCTCTCGCATCGCAATGACCTCCGTTGAGCATATTTGCTCCGCAGCCGGCACATTTAATTCTGCAATGCGGAGTGGTTTTGCTCTCGTGCGCCTTTAAGTTTTCCCTTTCGAGAAATTTTCGGCTGACGCCGTAATCAATATGGTCCCAAGGCAAAAGTTCGCTGAAATCTCTTCTTCTCCGGGTGTAAAAATAAGGGTCGATATTATTCTTTTCAAAAGCCTTCATCCAAGTATCAAACTTGAATTTATCGTCCCATGAATCAAACTTACAGCCATTCATAAACGCATCATACAAAACGGCAGAGAGGCGTCTGTCACCTCTTGCGAGAACTCCCTCAAGCAATGAGGTCGGCGTTTCATGATATGACACTTTGATTTTCTTTGACGGGATTGACTCGAGCAAATGAGCCTGTTTAGCCTTAAGAGATTCCATACTGTCCTCGGGTTCCCACTGAAAAGGCGTAAACGGCTTGGGAATGAACGAGGCACAGGAAATATTAACCTGAACGCCGGTACCTTTTTGTCGATTGGGATTTTGATAAAAAGCATGAACAACATTCATTCCGAGATTAGCAATGCCCTCTATGTCCTCCATAGTTTCAGTAGGAAGACCCATCATAAAGTACAACTTTACGGTAGTCCAGCCGTTATCAAAAGCCTTTGTGCAGGTGTGGAGAATTTCTTCTTCGGAAATATTTTTATTTATAACGTCTCTAAGCCTTTGCGTTCCTGCCTCCGCAGCAAAAGTGAGTCCGCTTTTTCTGACCATATTAAGTTTTTCAACAAGTTCATCGGAAAAATTATCAACTCTCAAACTCGGAAGCGAAAGATTAATGTTATCTTTAGCTGTCCAATCAATGAGTGAGGTCAGCATTTCGTTTACACAGGAATGGTCGGAAGTGGAAAGCGAACAGAGAGAAAGTTCATCATAACCTGTGGAGTCAATAAGAGCCTTACTCTGCTTATTAATCGTCTCAACACTTTTTTCCCTGATGGGACGATAAGTGAATCCGGCTTGGCAAAAACGGCAACCCCTTATACAACCACGAAATATTTCCTCTACCGCCCTGTCGTGCACTATATTGATAAATGGAACTACAAATTTGTCGGGGTAATAACAGGAATCCATATCGGCAACAACTGCTTTTTTAATCTTCTCGGGTGCCCCGTTAATGGGTTTTAATTCTCTCAGAGTACCGTCATCATTATAACTCGGCTCGTAAAATGACGGAACATAAATACCACGGATGTCTTTAGCTTTAAGCAGAAAATCGTGCTTTGACAGTCCGTTTTCTTTACAATATTTAAGCAGGTCGAGAACCTGTTCTGTTGTCTCTTCGCCGTCGCCTAAAAATACAATATCGAAAAAATCGGCAATCGGCTCAGGATTGCATGCACACGGTCCGCCGCAGCAAATAATCGGAGTAAGTTCTGTCCTGTCCTTTGAAAAAAGTTTAATTCCGGCAAGGTCAAGCATATTGAGCACATTGGTATAACTTAGTTCATACTGAAGCGTAAAACCTATAATGTCGAAGTCTTTTATATAATCTCCGCTCTCAAGTGCAAAAAGAGGAATATTGTTTTTCCTCATAAGTTCTTCCATATCGGTATCGGGAGCAAATACTCTCTCGCACCATGCGTCATCTCTGGCATTAACAAGTCCGTAAAGTATTTTCATTCCGAGGTGACTCATACCGATTTCGTATGTATCGGGAAAACAAAAAGCGTATCGCAAAGCCACTTCATCAGGATTTTTAACGACGCTGTTAAGTTCACCGCCTACATACCGTGCAGGTTTTTGAACATATTGGAGTATTTTTTCAACCTCTTTTTTAATCATAGTTACCTCTAATTATTTGAAAAAACAAATATACACAAATCAAAATTAAATTAAAATTTTTTATATACAATGAAAAAATAAGTAAAGCAACAAAGCAAACAACAGAAAAAGAAAAGTACAGTTTATATGAAATATTAAAATCAAATACTCTTTCAAAAATCAATTTTACGCATCTCCCTGCATCAAGCGGATAAATTGGAAGAAGATTAATAAAGAGCAGGCAAAAATTTATTTCCCTTTGAAAATTAAATATGACAAAGACGGAATTAATTGCAATTCCCGAAAGCAGAAAAATAATTTCTGACAAAAAGTTCAAATCGCCGTGTCTTACCATACCTATGCCGTAATAAGCAAAAGTTATTTTCTTTGCTTTACCGCCGAGAAAATAAAGACTTAATATATGTCCTACTTCGTGCAAAGATGAAAACAACAGCAAAAATAAAACGCTGTCATTCTTTGCAAACAGGGCAATTAAAAGAATAATAAATAACGAATATTCAATTTTGAACTCTATATCAAAAAGTTTAAATTTCACAAAACCACCGTATAATCATACGGCAATTTATGCTTTATGATTACTTGTTTTTATCCAGATAGCTTTGCAAAATCATAACGGCAGAAACAGCATCCACGGTATCCTTACGCTTTTTGCCACGAACATTATTTTCGCTCAAAACATTATGAGCCATAACAGTGGTAAGTCGCTCATCCTCAAAGCAAATATTAAGTTCTGCATTAATATTACTAATCGCCTCACCGAGTGATTTGCACTCATCGCAACGGTAGCCGTAACTTCCGTCCATATTTCTCGGCAAGCCTATAACAACGGTTTTTACATCATTATCAAAAGCAAGGCTTACGATTTCTTTTGCAAGTTTCGGCTGATATGATTCTTTAATAACGGTTAAAGGAGAAGCCAAGATGCCTCTTATATCGGAGAGTGCAATACCTGTTCTCCTGTCTCCGTAATCAACTGACATTATCTTCATAATTTCACTTATACAAGTAATAGGAAAATCATTGCGATTTTCCTATTAGTTTTAATCTTATTCTTCATCTCCGTCTGACGGATTGCCGTCAGCGGCAGTTGTTGCGTTATCGTTTCTCTTTGTTTCGGAATTGTTGTTATTTCTGCTTGAACTTGTTGTTTTGTTGCCGTAATCGTGGTAATCGGTTTGGCGAGGAAGATTATTTACATCAAACCATCCCCAATTGCCTGAACCGCTGTAAAGTCCGCCGTTCGAGGAATATTCCCTTCTGACAACGCCATCCGAAAGAGTAAATTCCTTAACGGGATTTGACTTCTTTTCGTATATCTGCTTCATAACACTGTTCCAAAGTGTTCCGGCAGGGTTATAGGAGAGACTGTAAACAACCTCTTTATTTTCATCATAACCGTACCAAATTCCGCCGATATATTCGGGTGTTCCGCCCATAAACCAACGGTCGTAAGATTCGGTTGTTGTACCTGTTTTACCGATACATTCAATACCGTCAAGAGCATAATAACGACCTGTACCCTGGGTCATAACAGTGTTTAGCAGTCTGTTCATAACCCATGATGTGTTTTCGCTAAGTGCAACCTCTTTATCTTTATCAGGTGTTTTTTCGATTATTACATTTCCTTTTGAATCTTCAATTTTATAGTATCCGTAAGGTTCGTAATAATATCCGCCGTTACCGAATGCCTGGTATGCGGCAGTCATTTCAAGAACAGTTACACCATATGTCAACGCACCGGTAGCCATAGGAGCAAGGTCACAGTCCTGAGGAGTAAGAGTTGAAATATGGAATTTATTCTTAAAGAAATCATAAGAATAGGTTGTTCCGATTTTATCGAGCGTTCTTGCAGAAATTGTATTGAGTGAGTTTGCAAGACCGTACTGAACGGTTACTGTTCTGTTCGAATAAGTACCGCCCTCATTTGTAGGCCACGGCTTTCCGTCGATATTCATAAGCGGTGCGTCCTTTGTCGGGGTTGACCAATATATATCAACATCGTCATCCTGCAAACTTTTTTCAAGTGCCGGACCGTATACCGACAATGGCTTTATTGTAGAACCGGGCTGTCTGGTAGACTGCCATGCACGGTTGAGCGTTCGGTTTGCTTCCTTTTTGCCGGTACCGCCGACCATACCGAGGACTCTGCCTTTATAGTCCATAATTACACAAGCGCCCTGAACAGTCTCGTCAGGCATCTTTCTGTAATTTTCGTAAACATCCTCTATTGCGCTTTGAACCGTAAAATCAACAGCTGAATAAATCTTTAAGCCGCCGCCGTAAATCAAACTTCTGGCTTTCTTTGCGCTGTAACCTGCATTTTGCAAGTCCTCTATTACCTCATCAATAACATAGTCGGTATAGTAAGAGTTAATTGAACTCGAGTCGTCTGAATCATTACTGCTGTTGCTTACCTGACTGCCCTGATAATCGGGAGAATTGGTAAAGACGAGTTTATAATTCTTCGCTTCCTCGTACTCTTCCTCGGTGATGAAATTGTTTGACTTCATTTTACCAAGAATGTACTCCTGCTTCTTCTTGTTGTTTTCTGGATTCAAAAGCGGGTCATACTTGGTAGGAAACTGAGTAATACCTGCAAGTGTTGCACATTCGGCGATATTCAAATCCTTAACATCTTTACCGAAATAAGTTTCTGCCGCAGTTTTGACGCCGTAACAACCATGCGAAAGATAAATTGTGTTAAGATAAGCCTCCATAATCTGGTCTTTAGAATAATGCTTTTCCAAATTAAGAGCTGACAATATTTCATTAAATTTTCTAACGAAAGTAACATCATTTTCGTCGGTAAGGTTTTTAATAAGCTGCTGAGTAATTGTTGAGCCGCCCTGTCCGCTGTTTGTAGGCTTTACCATAACTCCGATTGTTCTTATCCAGTCAACGCCGTGGTGCTTTTCAAATCTCTCGTCTTCTGTTGCTATAAATGCCTTACTTAGGTACGGAGTCATATCATCTATATCAAGCCAAATTCTATTTTCTTCACCGTGAAGCCTTGTGATTTCAACAGGTTCATTGTTATCGTCATAACCGTAAATGAAAGAAGTCTGATTTTGACTTGATGCCTCATCGTCAAGATTAAACACAACATCGCCGTGGACAATCGAATAACCGTAAACAAAAAGAACCGACGAACAGATAACTCCCACTACCGCAATAACAATTATTATTCCAAGCAAAATTTTAAGTATTGTATTACCAACCTTTTTTTCGCCTGAGCCGCCATTTTTATTGCCGTTCTTTTTATCGGAAGATTTTTTCTTTACATTTTTAGTACCTTTGTTGTCAAAGGTGCTGTATGAAGTGGGAAGCTTTTTTGCATTCTTATTCTGCGCTTCCTTATCCTCGTTATATACTTTTTGAGAATTGTTCATAAATGCTTGCATTAACTCATCGTAATCTTTGTTTGCCATGAACGAAACCTCCTGAAAGCAAGATAAATATATTATATATTATAATATTAA
>UQPH01000018.1 GCA_900542875.1 uncultured Eubacterium sp.
TCGATAATTTTTTGAATTTATAATTTCTGCTTAAAAATTAATATCGCATAAAAAAGGACAACGGATTTTATTTTTACCGTTGTCCTTATTTTAATCTAATTTTTTCTTGTTCTCCTGCGGGAGCCATTTTCCGTACCTTGTATATATAATCATCATTATCATACCGACAAACCACGAAATCGGATAAAGCATAAATATTCCGTCAATCGTTGAGAAAAACGGCAACACAAGTTTAATCCAAAATATGCGGAATATGCACATAGAAAACAGAAGTATAAGCATGGGCGGAACGCCTTTTCCGGCACCTCTTACCGTTCCCGCAAGGGTGTTGAGTATTCCAAGCAGGAAATAAAACGGACAAAAGTATTTCATCACAAGTTGACCGTATTCTATTACCGCACTGTCATTTGTAAAGAGGCTGAGTATTTGATGTGACAGCGACAGCAGAAATACTCCCGTCAAAACCGTATATATTGTGCACATTATCAGTGCGTCATACATACCTTTTTTTACTCTTTTTAGATTTTTCGCTCCGACATTTTGACCCGTAAATGTTGTTACAGCCATGCTTATGCTGAGTACAGGTAAAATGTTAAATCCGTCAATTTTAACATAAGCTGTGTAGCCTGCCATTGCGATTGAACCGTAAGCGTTTACGCTTGACTGGACGAGAACATTTGAGAATGAAATAACCGCATTTTGTATAGCCGTCGGCAGTCCGATTCTGATTATTTCTTTGGCTATTGTTTTGTCTATCTTCAGTTCTTTTATGTTGATTTTATAATCGCTTTTTACCCTTAGCAGATAGCCTACTGCAAGAACACAGGATAACGCCTGGCTGATGTCGGTGGCTATGGCGGCGCCGGCAACGCCCATCTTAAACACTCTGATGAACAAAAGGTCGAGTATAATGTTTGTTACCGACGCAATTGCGAGGTATTGCAGCGGTTTTGTGGAATTTCCTGCTGCATTGAGTATACCGGTTGCCATATTGTATATTACATTAAATATCAGTCCTGCACTGAAAATTCTCAGATACAGTACCGAATCGTCGAGAACATCGCTCGGAGTTTTCATTATAACCAAAAGAATCCTGCTGAATATAACTCCTATTACCGACAGAATAATGCCCATTATAACAGAAATGCAAATTGCCGTATGCACCGATTTCTTTACCGTGTCGCTTTTTTTTGCACCTATGCTTTGCGATACTATTACGCCTGCACCGACTGCCGCACCTTGGCTGAACGCTATAATAAGTTGAATCATAGATGAGCCCGAGCCTACCGCCGCAAGACCGTTGCTTCCGACAAAATTTCCTACTATAATGGAATCGGCGGTATTATACATTTGCTGAAGCAAATTGCCTAAAATAAGAGGCAGCGCAAATATAATCAGCAATTTCCAAATATTGCCCTCGGTCATAAGTACTGTCGTTTTCTTTTTCTTTGTTTTAGTGTTTGACAAATTATCGCTTTCCCTCGTTATTCAAAATTCAAGTGTATTATAGTTTTGCTTTTTTATTATGTCAACACATCAAATAAAAATTTTTTTATAATTTTTTGTTATATTTTCTTTTTTTCGGGACTTATATATGAAAGACAAAATAAGGAGGTTTTTCAGTATGAAAAAACTTGTAAGTGTTGCCTTGTCGGCAATAATGACCGTGTCCGTTCTTGCTCCGTGTCGGGGCGTTATGGCTCAACAGGCGGCAGAAAGCGAATCTGTCAGTACATATTCCGCCTCAAGAGCATCGGACGAGTCGAAATTTATCATTGACGAAAACGGAGTTATCACCTCATATAAAGGGTATAAACTCACCGTCACCGTTCCCGAAACGATTAACGGTATCATTCCGACAAAAATCGGCGACGGTGCTTTTGAAAATAATGTTGTTGTGAGAAATATTACTCTCCCCGATTCCGTTACGGTTATAGGTAAAAATGCGTTTAAGAAATCATATGTTGAAACCGTCACCGCAAATGGTGTTGTTGAACTTCAGGACAGTTGTTTTGCAAAGAGTAGCCTTAAATCAGCCGATTTTCCTAAAACAGAGATTGAGCATAATGCCTTTAACGGCAGTAATATTGCCTCTGTTGATATGCCAAAGCTGAAAAGTGCAGACGGCGGATTTACCGATTGTAAAAAATTGAAAACAGTGAAAGTGTCGTCGCTCGAGAGTATCACAAACGGAGCGTTCAGCGGTTGTACTGCTTTACAAAAGGTGTATGCCTCAAAGTTGAAAAAATTTGACTCCTCTGATTTTTCCGACAGTAAAACTATTGAAATGCTCTTTTTGCCCGGAGCAGATACAATTAATCTTGATGTTACGCACAATATGACGCTTTATTGCGGCGATAATTGGAAAAACGGCGGTATCTCAAATCCGAATAAATACACTCTTAATATAATCGGTGGCGATGAGGTTGTTAGGCTTCATACTCAAAATTTGGACAATGACGCATATATTCATCGCTCAACCGACGACATTATTAACACACTCGGTGCACAAATTCGTACAAAAGATAACGGCTTACGCTTCGGATTCCAAATTGATATGCAAAAATTAGATTTTTTCAGTCTTCTTTTATCTGCAACCGATGCGTCGTTCGGATTTGTTTATACCTATGATTCCTTAAACGGCAAAACCGAAGCTGAGAAAAATCAAATTCTCAGAGCAGGGGCAAGCGGCGTTCATACCAGAACAGCAGGTAATTATAATTCAAACGGTTTTTACTTTAATTATAACGCCGTGTTTACTTCTATTCCGTCAAATCATCTAAGCGATAAGGTTTATATCAGAGGATATTTCTGTGTTGACGGTATGTATATCTATTCTCCTGTCGTGTCAAACAGCTATGCCGATGTTGCTTCGGCGGTACTTGCTGATGACTCTGTTGAACAGGGGATAAAGGATAGTGTTAAATTATCTTTGAAGGAGGTGCAATAATGAAGGAAAAGTATATTAAACCGCAACTCAAACTTGACGAGTTTAAGGTGCTTGATGTTGTAACGACAAGCGACGGCGAGCCTGATACCGATATTCCGTGGGGTTCATAATGAATAATAAAGCGATAATGATTTTGTGCCTTTTGCTTTTACTTTTGTCCTTTTCGGCATGTTCACAAATAAAAACGAGTAATTCCTCAAATGTTGTTTCGGGCGAACAGTCTGCAACAATCGTCTCGGATGTGTCGCAAGAAATAGATAAAAACGATAAACAAAACGGCGCAAAAGACAGTGATGTAAACAATAAAGAAACAGAAAATTTGCAAAATTCCGCTTATGGCGTTGATTCGTCGGAAAATAATAACTCTGCCAAGGCTCCTCCTACTCCCTCGGCAGAGGAAAATAACGGGGAGACAATTCCTGATGAAATCGTCTCTACCGACTCCGACGGATGGATAAATAAGTGGTATTGATTAAGAACGCAGGATGATTTTTTTCTCCTGCGTTTTTGTTACGCTTTTGTATATATTTGTTATACAATTGTATAATCATATATATTGTAATAAAATTATTATATTATATAATAGAATAGGATATTGCCGAAAATTAATGCAAAAAAATATTTTTTCAAAATTTTTTGAATTTTTTTTGTTATATTTCCGATTTTCTCGGACTAATAAGTGAAAGGCAATAAAATAAGCAGAAAGGAGGAGTTGCTGTGGGAAAAAGTAAAGCCGATGCTGCGCTTAATGAAGCGTTTGAAAATTACAGCAAGGCAATCGAAAAATTTTGCATAGTTCGTCTCGGCGAAGCGAGAGATTATGCCAACGATTGCGTACAGGAAACCTACTGCGTTTTTTATCGAAAGTTGCTTGACGGCACAGAATTTGAAAATCCCAGAGCGTTCCTCTATAAAACCGCAAATAATATGGTGCTCAAGGCTAAGGATGGTTATTATAAAAACGCCGCTCGCACCAAAAGCCTCGACGAAGCGGACACCATTCCGTTCTACATAGAAGAAAAGGTCGAGGATATGCTTGAAAATGATGAGGTCGATATTGACGAGGCAAAGGGAATTTTGCTCTCAATGCTCAGCGTTGACGAACTCGAACTTTATGAAATGAAATATGTTCGGCGGCTTTCGCTTAAAGAAATAGCAAAAACGCTGGATATAGCACCTACGGCAGTCGCCATGCGAACGTCACGACTGCGAAGTAAGGTAAAGGAACTTATTATTCCCGCTTTAGAAGAAATCAGGAAAGGAGGCAGCTAGAATGAATATCACGGTAAATGAAAAATCCTTATCTCTCCTCATTAACGATATGAAATCAAATGACGATATTATCGCATTTTTGAATGCTGTTATTGATGAAGAACTCAAAAAGGAAAACCCCGACTGCGATTTAATCGACGAATGCATTAACGCTATCGCCGATATTGAAGACAATGATACAGCACTACCCATGCTTAAAATAGCCTTAACGCCCGACAGTATCAGAAAAATAGTTAACAAAAACCGTACATCTTGGAAGAGCCTTAACAGAGCGCTTCGTATAGCTATTGTAGCCGCAGTTATTGCCACGGGTACCTTTACCGTTAATGCTGCCGTAAAATCAGCAACGGGCGTAGATGTAATTAAAGAGGTTGCCTCAGCAGTGGCACAGGTGTTTACAAAAACCGATGATGACGATAATCTCTCAGAATATGTAAATCAAAATAATAACAGTAATGATAACGCTGATGATAATTCAACAGCACAATCGAATCCCGATGTTGAAAGTCAGAGCACGGATGATAAAACAAATTCCGATGTTAAATCAGGTACACAAAATAAAAATACCGATAATAAGAATAATTTAACGAAAATTGATGATAAACCGCTTATCACTCAGCCGAGCGTGTCCTATGCCCCGGCGCCCGATAACGGAAAAGCACCGAATAAAAATAATAATTCTTCCGACAGCGATAAAGAACAGACCCCCGAGTTTACCGGAGTCGAGGCTCAGTACGCAGAGATGAAACGTAATCTTTTAATCGGCGAAACACTCAACTATGACGGAATGAAAATATATGCTCTTTATTCCGACGGCTCCAGGCAGCAGGTTAGCATAGACGATTGTACTCACCCTACCGCATTTGATACTTCTAAGGTCGGCGACTATACTCTTAATGTTCAGTATAAGTCGGCTGTGTTCAGTTTCGGCGTAACCGTCAGACCGAATGAAGATACCCGTTACAGCACAATTTGCTCTGATGATGAATATGATTATCTCCTATGTGATAAGGGTGCTTATATCGTAAAGTATAAGGGAAACGATAAAGTAATTAATCTGGATGCCGTTGACGGAAATACCGTTTATGCTCTCGGCTCGTATCTCTTTGAGGACTCAAACATTAAACAATTTACTTCCTCCACCGTTAAAAAAGTTTATGACGGCGCATTTAAGAATTGTTTCTTGCTTTCAAAATGCGATATGAAGGCTTGCACCGAGGTCGGAGCATACGCTTTCGGCGGATGTGAAAACCTACGTGATTTTACGCTTGCAGCGGTTCTTGATTCAATCGGCACCGCCTCGTTTGAAAAAAGCGGAATTAATGAGGTTACGCTCTCAAACAGTATCAAAAAAATTCCCGATTTTGCTTTCAGCGAATGTAAGAACCTTACAGAGGTTAATTTCCTCGGCAAGGTTACCGATATAGGCAAGAACGCATTTAACGAATGCGAAAGCCTGATTAATGTAAACGGTAGCGGATATATCGTAAAGGTTGACGAATTTGCGTTTTATTCCTGTGAACTTATGGAATTTGATACCGAACTTAGCCGACTCCACTCGGCAGGGCATTGTGCCTTTGCAATGTGCAAATCTGCCGATTTCGGTGACCTTTACGGACTTACATATATCGGCGTTCAGGCATTTCAGTATTGTTCAAATATTGATTCGATTTATATTACCGGTGATGTTAAGACCGTGCCTAATGCCGCATTCCAAGGCGCACACATTAAAGAGTTGATTCTTGATGACGGAATAGAGGTTATCGAGCCTTACGCATTTATGAGTACGCTTATAGGTGAACTTAACCTGCCCGAGTCGCTCAAGGAAATAGGAACATATGCCTTCTACACTACGGCGCTAAAGACCGTAAAAGGCGGAAATAATGTAATTGAAATCGGCACTCGTGCTTTTTATCCGAGTAAGAGGCTTACGATTTATGCCGATGAAAATAATGCTCTCGTACAGTATGCAAAGGATAATAATATTAAGTGCGTTCTTTCTTCAAATGAAGAGCAAAGACCTTAGAAAGAGAGGGAGAAACAATGAAAAAAATTATATCTGTATTTTTGACAGTTATTATGGTGCTGTCAGTAAGTCCGATAACAGCGCTTGCAGAGGTTGTTACAGACAGCGTTGACCTCGGTGTTGATAAATCTGCATCGGGCTTTAATGATGTCTGCGTTTGGTCATATGACGCCGATACTAAAACAATGACCATCGACGGCGAAAATATCGTCTCTCAGAATGACGATGACTCGGAACTTCTTCCGACTTATTCAGTTGATGAAAACGGAAATAAAAATTATGCCTATCGTGGTTTTGAAACACTCGTTCTCGGAGAGCATGTGCAAAAGTTTTATGCAGCAGCAAATGCCGATAATTATCCTAATCTTCGTACCGTTGATATGTCTCGTTCTGCCGTTAGTGAACTTACAGGCGCTCTTTGCAGTTCGGCTGTTACATCGCTTATTTTGCCTCATAATCTTAAAACAATCGATGAAGGCGCATTGTTTGAACTTAATATAGAAAAAATTGATATTCCGTCAACTGTTGAAACAATCGGTAACGAAGCTTTTATGAGTTCGGGACTTAAAAGCGTCACTTTCGGCGAATCCGAAATAGCGTTCGGTGATAATGTCTTTGCCGAATGTGCCGCTCTTGAAACTGTTGATTTGTCTAAGGTTACTTTTGCAAAAACAGAAGTAAATGAAGCAGGTACCGTTCCTGCGGGTATGTTTAAGAATTGTACTTCTCTTTCGGCAATTAATATTATTAACGCAAAAGCCGTCGGCGATAATGCTTTTAACGGTTGTTCCGCACTCTCTAAAATCATCAGAGATAAAGATGCCAAAATATC
This sequence comes from uncultured Eubacterium sp., assembly GCA_900542875.1. Taxonomy (GTDB): domain Bacteria; phylum Bacillota; class Clostridia; order Oscillospirales; family Acutalibacteraceae; genus Eubacterium_R. The sequence goes on from UQPH01000018.1 coordinate 7,081, forward strand.
AATCGGTAATAATGCGTTTGATGGTACTTCGTCGCTGAATGATGCAGAATTTAACAATGTAACGTCCCTCGGCGATTATGCTTTTGCACACTCCTCGGTAAAGTCGGTTGTTTATAACGGCACAGCCGACCTCGGAGGAGGCGTGTTCTACGGCACAAAAAATATAAGCAGTGTCGTTATTAATAATGTTGTAAATATTACCGGTTCTTTTTTTAGAGATGCAAAGGTTGACACGGTAACTTTGAACTCAAATGTACGCAATATATACGCTTATGCTTTTGCCGGAGCCGAAATTAATAATCTTACATTTGTAACAAATCAGTTGTCCACAGTCGCCGGTAATGCTTTTGCCGGTATGACATATACGAATGAAGAACCGCTCATACTTCCTAAAGAAATTAAGGAAGTAAAAAATAAGGGCTTTATGAATTTCAAGGGTGAGATTGATTTTTCAAATGTGCATTTTGGTTTGCTCAATGGCTCTGCATTTATGGGTTCTTCCATTTCTATTGTAGAGGATGTAAAGATAGATAAGATGTACGCCGATGTGTTTAAGGATTGTACCAATCTTCAGTATTTCAGCACTGCTCCGAGTTATAAACCCAATGCAACGTACGGCAATAATACATTCCTAAATTGCACAAGTCTCAAAGAGGTTTACGATTACGGAGTAAAAAAACTCGGCACTAATACTTTTGACGGTTGTACCTCGCTTCAGGTTTTCGCTACCGAAAGTCTTACCTCCATCGGCTCGAATACCTTTAAGGGTTGTACCGCTCTTGATATGGTCGGTCTTGGCGATATGATAAGAATACCCGATAATACCTTTGCTGAGTGCCCTAATTTGAGTTATGTCGAATATAATAAGACTTATCTTGATTATATCGGTATTAATGCGTTTAAGGGCTGTTCAAAGCTTGTTAATATAGATTTAAGTTTGGTCGAAGATATAGAAAGCGGAGCATTCTCCGGCTGTTCGTCTCTCGATTTCTCATCGCTCCCCGGTACGCATATTATCGGTGCAAATGCTTTTGAGGGTTGCACTTCTCTTACAAGTATTAACTTAGGCGAATATCTCGATGAAGTAGGCGAGAATGCTTTTAAGGATTGCGTAAATCTTGAAAATGTAACATTTTCACCTACCTCAATCACTTTCGGCGAGAATATTTTTGACGGCTGTAATTCTTTGAAGTGGCTTAAATTCAGAGGTTATACATATACTATGCCGACCTCTTTCTTTACGAAAATTCCAGACGGCTTCTCGTTCTACTGCGGCAAGAGCATAACGCCCGAGGCTTATGCAAATAAGAATAATATCCCCGTAAATTATCTAAGTGCCGAATTTCCCATTGAAGACTATAAGCACGGTACGCTTGATAACGGTAAATGGGAGATTGTTGACAGCACAATTAATATCTACGGAGAGGGAAGCGGCGAACTCGGTAATGTGTTTTATTATTCCGATAAAACCACAACCACTCTTCATGATATTGCGAGCAGATTTAATATTACAAATGTTAAACTCCTCGGTAATATTACATCAATTCCCGATAATTTTATGGAAAATATGTTTTTATCTGATATGACTTCTCTTGATATTCCGTCAACCGTTAAGTCAATCGGAAATTATGCATTTTATAATCTTCGCTCAACTGCCGACCGGGATACAAAAGATGTCGGCTTTGATGTTACTTTGCCGGAGTCTCTCGAATTTGTAGGCGAATACGCTTTTTGTAAGGTAACGACAACTAAAATCGACACTTCAAAATGCGTATCCGATAACATAGTATTTTCAGAGGGCGCGTTTTGTGCAATTAAGTATCTTAGCGAATTTACCGTTCCGTCTGGCGTAACCGAAATACCCGCAAAACTTTTTTATAACGATTATAAACTTGCGACAGTAACTGTCGGCGCAGCTCCGTGTGCTGTCGGTGATTATGCCTTTTATTCTACTGCGATTAAGGAGATTACTCTCCCCGAATCCGTTAAATCGGTGGGCAAGGCAGCGTTTACAGGTTGTAAGAATTTAACCACGATAACGGTAAAATCCGCTGATACTCAGTTTTTGTTTGAGTCCATTATTTCCTCGGAAAATTCAGCAGGATATGATACTAACGGTGCACGCTATAATTCTCTTACAATTAAATGCGACCCCATCAGTAAGGCTCACGAATATGCCGTAAAGGCTCTCGTTGATTTTGAGTGTATAAAACTTAATTATGAGAGCACAGGTTATGTTACCGATATTAAATACGGCAGTAACACCGCACGATGGTATTACTATCCCGACGAGAATATGCTTCTTATTTCAGGTAATTCCGTAGTCGGCGGAAAATTTTATGACGAAAATTATAATCCGATTAAATTTGATAATATCGATACAATCAGGTTTTATGACGATGTAACATCAATCGGTCTTGGCTGGGACGCAGTTAATCCGAAGCATGTTTACTTCTCCGACAGATTGAACAGCATTACTTACGCAGCGTTTGAAGGATGCAAAAATCTTGTTGCACTCAATATTCCGGATTCTGTCACTTTGCTCGGCGAATACGCTTTTGAGGGTTGTACGGGATTAAAGTCCGTAACCGTCGGCAAGGGAGTTCAAAACATTCCGCAGTTTTGCTTCAAGAATTGTATCGCATTACAGGATTTGAACCTTTTGGGAACCGTGAGCATATCCTCCGCAGCGTTCGTAAATTGCTCAAAACTTGTTACTCTCAATCTTCCCGATACCCTTAAAACCATTAACTCAAACGCATTTATTAATTGCTATTCGATAGTTAAAATCACTTTCGGAAAAAATCTCCGCCTCATAGATGAATATGCTTTTGCAAATCTTCCGTTTTGCGACGAGATTAATTTTAATTCAAATGTAAATATAAAAAACAATGCGTTTTATAATACAGGACTTTCCACCACGGGCATTACCATAAACTTCCTCGATAACGCAATGATGGTATCTCTTGACGGCTTTGCCGATACCAATGTCGCTGTACTTAAATTGTCAAAGAATTTCAGCGGATTTATTGATTACGGCAGAGTTCCACAACTCAGAGATATTACGGTAGATGACGGCAATGTAAACGGCTACACTTCTTATCAGCACGCACTTTATAAGGATAAAACACTTGTGCTTGCTCCGCAGAATGTAAAAACTCTGCAAATAAGAAATGATACAGAAAAGATTGCCGCAAACGCTCTTAAATATAACAGTTTGAGCATAGCGGTTCTTCCCGACGGCTTGACGGAAATAGGCGACGATGCCTTTGCCGACTCCTCAACACTTAAAGCGGTTAAGTTCCCCAAAACGGTGGAAAAAATCGGCAACCGTGCATTTGCGTCTTGTCCGAAAATTAAGACAATCAATATCCCCGATTCGCTTATTTCAATAGGCGAGAGAGCATTTTATAACTGCACATCTCTTGCGGCTGTGGTTTTGCCCGAAGGTTTGAGCGAGATTAAAAGCGAGTGCTTTAACGGTTGTAAGAGCATCGTAAGTATGGTTATTCCTCGCAGTGTTACCAATATCGGCGGCGGTGCATTTTCAAATATGACTTCGCTCGAAAAGATATATATTTGGAATTCAAATTCGGGATACAGAATGCTCTATAATTCAAATAAGGCTGTAATATATACCCTTGCCGGCACACCCGCTTATGAATTTGCCAGAAATAATAAGTACGGTGTAAAAGGTTATACCGATGAGGAGGTTTTTGCAGAGGAATGTTTTGCCGCCGTTAATTCTCTCGAGGGTTATCTCGGCTATTGTACGGACGGTCACGGCGATATAGAATGGCTTACCGTTTATGAACCCGACTGCGAAAATGACGGTTACAGAATCGGCGTTTGCGAATATTGCTCAACTATTCTTAAAGAAGAGCATATTACCGCAAAGGGTCATAAATATCAGCAAATCGGATATATTAAGGAAACCGCTACTCAAAGAGGCATCAGGGTTCTTAAATGCACCGAGTGCGGCGAAACACGCACAACATATACAAATCCGACCTCATCTACACCCGGCACCGTCGGAGTGTATAATGTAAGCGGCATCGTTCAGGCAGATACAAAACGAAGCGCATATTACGGTGAAAACTTCGGTATTGAAAACGCCAATATCGTTATAGACGGAAATGTAGTTGCAAGAACCGATGAATATGGCAGATTTTCATTTAATATAAAGTCAGGTTCTTATATGGTTGATATCGTTTACAACTTCGGATTTACCCGCACCGTCGGGCTCACGGTTTCAGACGGCGATGTGATTATCGGGGAACCGATTAAGATAGTGGCGTGTGATTTTAATAAAGACAAAAAGATTGATTCCGCAGACCAAAATTTGTTTAGAATTATCGTCTCGAGTAAAAAGGGAGACCCCGCTTATCTAAGTTATGTTGACCTAAATCATGACGGTTATATTAATGCAAAGGATTATTTGATTATTCAAAGTTTCGACGGTATAAACGCTTGCTCGTATATTTATCCGGAACTTAACCTTGCTTAATATATATGGGTAGTTAAGGCTGACCGAGTCGCATAAGCGGCTCGGTCAATCTTGTATATAAAGTTTGATTTCTTCGGTTTTTGGACAGAAATAAACCTCAGCATCGGTATTTATCGAAGCTGAGGTTTATTTTAATCTGTGATTTTATTTTTTGTATGTGTGCAATAATTTTGCGTAATCTTTTGCATTTACGGTTCCGTCATCTACAACATCAAGGTAAGTGTTGTGTCCGTTTACGTAATCCATAAATTTAAGAGTGAATTCGCTGTCGCCGTTCTTGCATTTTACCGTTGCATTTTCGCCGTCAAAGTCGCTGAGTTCGTATGTGTGACCCGTTGCATATATTTTTTCATAATATGTATGACCGCAGCCTATGCAGGTGTAAAGGCTTTGACCGTCCGTTTCACAACTCGGTTCGGATACAATCTCTTTTTTGTAAATGTGTTCCTTGCAGACAAATGAAAAATTAACCTTGTAATTTCCCGTCTCCGACGGATTTTTGTATTTAGCCGAAAGGTAATATCTCTTTCCTGCCGTCAGATCATAGGTAATGTTAAAATCAAGACTGTCATCGTCCTTGTCGTCGTTTGCGATAATTGCACTGTCTTTCATTACGCTGAAATCATTTGAATATGTGTAGGTTGACGCATCATAAATGAGAGCATATGTGTCCTCATTTGAACTTGATGAAAAAGTTACGGTGCAGTTCGTTTTTGGCGCAAAAGACCAAATGTGCTGTTCGTTTGCAGTATTAATTTCTGCCGTGCTTTCACCTGTTGCTATCGGACTGTTAAACATAATGTAATTCGATAAACAATAGCTTTGAGCATAACTTTTAGGAGAACAATTTGCCACAAATCCGTCGGTTAATTTCATTTGGCTGTTGTAGCCGAATGCGTTGTCACCGATTGATGATACGGTGTCGGGGATTGTGATTTCTTTGAGCGTGTCACTTCCCGCAAATGCCGCCGTTCCTATATTGGTAAGAGTGCTCGGAAGTGTAACGCTCGTAAGCGCAGATTCAAAACAGAATGAAAAGTCTCCGATAGACTTAACGCCCTCTTGAACGATGATGCTTTCTGTTTCGTTAGCGTATTTGCTCCACGGTGCGTCTGCGTAATTCTCCTGCGTGTAATTGTCCGTGTCGGCCTTAATCGTAAGCACCTTGCTTTCGCTGTCGTAACTGTAAGCAGATGCGTTTGCAAAGGCGGTTATGCCTGCGGTAACAGCCGATATTGCAAGTGCGGCACTCAAAAGGAGGGTTGCGGTTTTTTTCTTAATATTCATTTTTCAGCCCTCCTTAAATCACTTCATATGTTGCCCTAAGGACAATTTCGTTTTCTTTTACATTAACTGTTTTCCATTGCTTAAATGTGTTAAACGGCAGTTTTGGAGCACTAATTCCTGCAATCTCTTTTTTACTTGTGTCAAGGCTGTCTGACGAGGTAATGTACTTTGTGCCGATAACTCTGCCGTCGTTGTTAAGCAGAGTAAGTTTGATATTTGTTGACGGCTCAACTTCTTTTTCGGTCAGATAAGCACAAACCGTAGCGTTAGAATTTGCAATTAATTCACAGGTTGCTTCGCCTTGACTTACTTTTCTTGTAACGCCGTCCTTTTTTACCGTCCACTTTTGCACATTCAGGTCACCGATGTCTTCGCTGATGTCGAATTTAACAAGGTCTCCGTAACTTGCACTTTCGGTTCTGCTTTGAGATTCAACGATTTCACCGTTTGCATTGCATATCATAAGTTTTACACTTATTGTTCTTATTCTCAACAGTGCGGTTGCTTCAATTATGCTTGCTGTCGCTCTGTCAAGAGCAGATGCGTCTTTGGCGTCTATTGCCGTCTCACCGTTTGCTTTTGCATCGTTTATGGCATTCAGATAGGTTGCTTTTGACTCCTCTGTGTATGCATCAAAATTATTTACTATCGTCAGCAGGGAAGCGTTGTATGCCTCTAAGCAGTCTGTAAATTCGGCGTCCGTCTTTGTCGGCTCTGTAAAGTTTCGTTTCTCCCAATAGCCGCATAGGTTGTTGCAGTAGTAGATATCGTAGCCTTGCTCGCTCGCCGTCGGCTGAACGGTTCGTGAGTATACAAGTTCGCCGTGATTGTTTTCATTCTCTGCAATTTCCTCCGTGTAACTGCTGTCGCCTCTGACGCATACATATTCGCCCACGCCCTTAAATGTGCAGTCCGGCTCTCTGATTATCGAGTATTCGTATTCGTGACCTAGAGCGTCAACATAACTGTTTTCGTCAATTTGCTCGTGTCCGCATACTTTACATTTTTGTGCCGTATATCCTCTTTCGGTGCAAGTCGGAGGAACTACAACATTTTCATATGTGTGGTCTGTGAGTTCCGTGTAGTTGTCCTTGTAACTTTCACCGCAATGGATGCAGGTGTGAAGCGTATAGCCTCGCTCTGTGCAGGAGGAGGGAACAACCTCGCTTTTGTATGTGTGTTCCAGTTTGTCTGTCTCGGTTTCGTAAACGGCACCGCATATGTCACAAGTGCTTTGCCTGATTCCCGGCTCACTGCAAGTCGGCTCTTTGATTACATCACCGAGCGTCAGTTGACAAGCCTCTTCTCTCCTCGTTTCGTTTACGGTTATAACCTCGTTGTCGCCGTAGGTGGCTCTTTCGGCTGTAACATCGTTCCAGGAATAAATGATGTGCGCTTGCCTTTCTTGAACACCCTTTATTGTTGCGGTGTTTACAATAGATGAACTGTCAGCGGTTTGACCTTCTTCAACAACCAATGAACCCATATTTTGTCCACCGGCACTGATGTATTCCACAATGTAATTGTATTTTAGCGAGCTGATTGCATTTGTAATGTCATTTGCAAGTACGGTAACGGATTTTGAATTATAAGTACCGCTGTAACCGCTTGCCGAAATAACCGATGCCATAGCGCCCTGACCCTGAGTAAGAGCAGAGTAATATACATTCCAAGTGCTGTTTGTATATCGTGTTGCCTGCGCATTTGAACTCGAAATAACTCCGTTTTGCTGTCCTGTCTTTTCAGCGTTTGTGAGGGCGTTTCTCAATGTGTTGTAGGCAGTATTGTCCTTTGTAATTGAAGATACTTGATTGAATTTGTCTACTGCATTTTTAATTTGCGTTGCACAGTTTGCAACACTTGTTGCCGTGCTTGAAGCATAGTTATATGATGACGGATTTACTGCCGTTGCGGCATCGTATGCGCTCATAAGCTGAGATAAACCGCCCTGCTTATATGCAGTCGGATTTTTAACCATAGCCCTGTAAGATGCTGTGTTGATTTTTTCAAGTAACGGCTTGTAGTTAATTATATAGAAGTTTTTTGTGTTTACTCCGTCAATGTACTTAACCCATTGTACGCTGTTACCGCCGTCACTTGTACCTATACCGACAGAAAACTGTGTCGGAGCAGCAGTGGTGTAGTATCCTCCGCCACCGAATGCGGCATCATAATTTATGTTAAAAAAGTTTGCCATATATCGCATATCGCCTGTGGAAAGAACAATGTTAGATGCCGTTCCTTCCTCGGAACTGTTGATTTGATACGGGCTGTTAATTACGGTGTTGAAATCTCTTGAGCAAACATCACCCTGATATTGTGAATTTTTTATTCTCAGTCCGCCGTTCTGCTCTCTCAAAGCCATATAGAACACTCTCGGTCTTTGAGGACTTGCAAATGTAGAACTGCTCGTTCTGTAAAAACCTACAATAAACGGAATGTTCGGAGAAGAATCCGAGTAGAGGTATACACCTGTGTGATAGTAAAAGTTTGCGGTGGTGTTGTTACCCTCTGCCGAATAACTTCTTACGAGAGGGTCATTAGAAGACTCGTACCATAAGCATCCTGTGTTGGCAGGAATTGTACCGTTGTCCGAGGACGAAAATCTTGGTGTTGCATTCGCTGTCGGTGCTCTCCATTCTTTCATGGAAGCAAGTGCCGATTTGAGAGTGTTTGTATATTGAGCAATGTTCAGCGATTTTACATTGCCGTAAAGGTAAGCGTCGATAGCCTTTTGTGCATTGACATAAGCGTTGTAAGCAGTACCCATATTTGTGTAGAGTTTACCGCCTGACATCTTTGCCTCATACTCCGCCATTGCAGTCTTTAGCGGCTGAATTTCTGCCATACCCAAGTCTGCACCGTAGTTTATTCCGTTTAATTCGAGCCAAATGTCGGACCATTTTCCGTTTTCGTTTGTTCCGTTGTTGTTCCTGTTACAAAAAGCAACGACAGTAATGTCATTTATGCCCGAAGCCTTTGCATTTTTTACTGCCGTTGTTAAGTCGAGCGTAACATATTTGTTGTTGTCGTTTCTGTAATCGTGGTCAATATATCCGATTTTGTTTGTGTCGTTGAGTCCGAATAATTGCTTTATGTATGCCGTACTGTTTGCACCTGCGTTAGTTGCAATTCCCGAGTGAGTAGTGTGCTTTAATGTTTGGCTGAGAGGCTTTAGATATTGCGATGCCTTTGCCGAATCAATCCAGTACAGCTCAACGCCAAAGTTGTCAATTTTATCCTGCGACCATTTTGAACTTGTTGCCGCAACGCTTGCTTTGTCGCCGGATTTGATGTCGGTAATATCATAACTCCAAAGACCTACCGTTGTATTGCCCGGTTGTGAGTCATTTACGATATTAAATGCAGTTGAGTTATATCTTGTACTTCCGTTCTGCCCGCAGAGAATACCGCTTTTGCTGATTGGAATAAATGAGTTCGATTCGTTGTAACTGATGAATTCGGGCTCTATCCAGGAGTCCGACCACTCGTTTGTTGTAGCACCGTTGTTATTCTTACTGCAAACGGCAAGTACGCAAATCTCGCTCCACTTTTCCTGCTTTGCCTTGTTAAATGCCGATGTCAGGTCGAGCGTTGTGTATCTGTTTATTGCCGATGCGTAGTTGTGGCTTATTGTTCCTATTTTTGTAGAATTGGTTAAGCCGAATTTGTTTTCTGCCCATCCTACCGCATTGTCTCCGACATTGTTTGCCAAGTTGCTGTCGACAGAGGTCTTGTTGCTGACGCTTGCATCTTTGAGATAACTTGATGCAAGTGATGGGTCTATGTAATAAAAGTTTATGCTTAAATCATTAATGCTTGCTTTATAGTAGTCGTTTACATATACATTCAGCGAAGCCGAATCAACATATTTCAGACTGTCAATTCCGTAACTCCACAGTCCGATTGTGGTACAGCTTGCAGCACCGTCATTTACTATGTTAAACGAATTGCCGTTGTATCTTGGGTTGCTTTCTCCTGCACTGATTACTGACGACCTTGAAATTGAAAGGGCAGTGCTTGAAACGGTGTATGTGATATTGCTCAGTTTAATCCATGTATCCGACCAATTAGGATTTGATTCGGATGCGCCGTTGTTTTTGTTGCACATTGCAAGAATACAAAGACCGTTCCAGCTGTTTTTTTTCATATCGTGAATTGCCGTTGTGAGGTCAAGCGTAAATTCGTTGCTTTCGTTCGATGAATAATTGTGTGCAAGAGAGCCGAGAAGATTTTTGTTGCTCAGTTTGAATGTGCTTTTGATATACGATATGCTGGAATCTCCTGCATTTGTGTTTATTCCGCTGAGGTTGGTGTGCTTTGCGGATTCGTTGATATTTTTCAAATACGCATTTGCACTTGAAGGATTTATGTAATAGAAGTCTATTGCCAAGCCGTCAATGTTTTGCTTTGCATAATCAGTTACCGTGGCAGTAAGTTGTGCACCGGTCATTTTAGACGCATCCGAAATATCATAGCTCCAAAGTCCAACCGTCGTGTTACCGCCCGAACCGTCGTTTATAATGTTAAAAGTATTACCGTTGTATCTTGAGGCTGTAATGTTTCCGCCGACTATGCCCGATTTAGTCATACCTATACCTGTGCCGTCGTCGGCATGAACGGCGCAAATCCCCGTTGTGCCGCAGGACAGAATTATGGCAATAACCAAAAAGAGAGAAGTCATTGATTTGATAAACTTAGTCTTTTTCATTGCAGTTCTCCGTTTGATGAGTTTGGAAGTTAATTTTTAATATTAAACTGACAGATATTTTTATTCTTTTATATTATATACAATTATATTTGCAATTTCTATTGACATCTTTTACTAAATAAATGACGAAATATTGAATAATCTGTCAATGGACAGTAAACGCAATATTAGTTTATAATAGCAGAGATGATAGATATTTTTATGCTTTTTATTATTGGAATATCAACCTTAAATGATTGATTAACGGAGTAAAAAATGAAAAAAATCAGTAAGAAAATTTTAGCGATTATGCTGGTTGTGGCTTTTCTTTTTGGCTCGACTCTGCCTGTATCGGCTCAATCCTTTTCTACCAATTCGCTTTTGACCACATCGGTCAGCGGACATAATTGGATGAGCGGCATCAGCGACAGTACGGCACTCACGGACATTACTATGCCCGGTACGCACGATTCGGGCACAAGAAACGTTGACCTGCCTGCTTGGTCAAAAACGCAGACACTTTCCATAACCGAGCAGTTAAACATCGGTGTAAGATATTTTGATTTGAGATTGGAGCATGTTTCCGATGTGTACTATAATGCGCAAATCGTTCACGGCTCATCAAACTGCTGGAATGATAAAGGAGGACACCTTACTCTTTATGAAGTGCTTGAGGATATGTACGCATTCCTTAATGCAAACCCGAGCGAAACTCTCATCGTAAGCGTTAAGCAGGATTACGGAAATGATATTAACGCTTTGGCAAATGATGTTAATACTCTTATTGACCTTCGTTCTAACTATTGGTTTACAGGATATTATACGCCTAATCTGGGCTCCGTAAGAGGAAAGTGCGTACTTGCAAGTCGTATAAGTGAGGTCGGACGTGGCATAAGCCTCAGTTGGGGCGACCAGGGCTCCGACGGCGGCGCTGTTGATTCCGGCTGGATGAAGGTTCAGGACAGATATAAAATGGGCGCTTCCTCTAAGTGGTCTAATGCCGTTAAGCCTATGCTGGACGAAACTAAGCCAAACGGTGTGTGGTATGTAAATTTCTTGTCTACCACAGGTGGCGGAATTGCGGGCGTTGAACCCAATGCAGGCACGATGAACGGTTATTTCAGAACTTATGAAATGATGAATAATAAGTGCTACGGTATTGTCGTAATTGACTATGCTACCGATGATTTGTGCTCAAAAATATATAAAGCTAATGACCTTGTCGCAAAGATACAGCCTAACAGTGAGGGCGGGCAGTATTATTATCGACTTAATTTGAATACATGGGACGATGTTCCCTCCTCTTGGCAGGGCGTTTCGTGCAGATTATATTATAAAACGAATAACGGAACGGGCGAGGAGAAGTCTGTTCTTCTGTTTGACGAATCGTATGCATATAAGGGATATGCTTTTGTCGCAACCGTAACCAATAACGATTTTACAGGCTGTGTTGACGGCTATCCAACAAGAGTACAGATGTACTTTAATTGGTCGGGTAATGACGGAATCGGTATTGACCAAAGATTGTATGTCAGCCGTTCGCCGAGTGATAATCTTACCCTTGTCGCAAAGGATACCGTAAGATATACCACACCGACAAATACTACTAATAATCTTTCCGTCCAAGCAAATACATACCCTCAGATTAAATCTGTTGCATTTGCCGATGCAAGCGATTTGACTGTTTCTGCCCCCGATATTAATTCAAATACGGTTAATCAGTATACTTTAAGATATAATATTTATGACCAGTATAATGTTAAATGGCAGAGGGAATCGGCTGCACTCACCACAGATACAAATTATCCGGGTGTAACCGTTTCGGGCAATAAACTGTTGATTAATAAATCGGCTAACGATATTTCGCCAAACACCTCATTTAATGTTTATGCTACCTATACTTCATCCGGCAGTACCCTTAGAAGTGCACCGAAAAGGATTACCGTTACAACAAATAAAATTCCTTATAAATTTGTAAATTATGACGGTACGGTGCTTGCTTCAGGCTCTGAATACGCAGGTGTTACTCCGCAGTACAATGGACAGACGCCAAAGCGTGAGCCTGACGAGAACGGACATTATACCTTTACCTCGTGGACGCCGTTGAAGCCTTTATCGGTGGAAAATAACACCTATACTGCATTTTATACTGCCAATAACCACCTTGTAAGTAAAACGGTTGTGCAAAAGCAAGCAACCTGTACTCAGTCGGGTTTGAGTACAAATTATTGTACCTGCGGTTATTCTTGGACTAGTGAGATACCGGCAACAGGCCACAGCTATATTACCGTATCAAAAGCACCTACCTGTACCGAGGACGGTTACAGAAAAGTTGTTTGTCGTATTGACGGGGACGTTAAGGAAAATACCGTGTTGCCCGCAACGGGACACGATACGAAAAATGCAGTCAGAGGCGAATATGTTGCTCCGACAGGTGAAGAAAACGGATATATTCCTTACTATTGCCCGGTTTGTAATGAAGAAATACTTTCTATGAGAGAATATGATGCCGTTAATCTCGGCGGCTATTACGATGCTCTGGGAGTTGTAGACGGAATTAAAAATGACCCCGATTATCCTGTATATAATTCTGCCTATGTTGCAGAGTTTGAGCAGGCTGTTGCTCAGGCTAAACAGCTTGCAGAGGACGAGGAAAAAAATAAGCTCCAGTCAAATATCGACGAGGCTGCGTCAAGAATTAATGCAGCCGTTGCAAAGTTTTCTTCGGACGTAGGTGTTAATTACTATACTCTTACGTTTGTCTTTGATAACGGCGTCAGCCGAAAACTTACCTATAAAGAAGGAACAGCACCCGAAAGCATCGCAGTTCCTGCCAATACGTCTACCGTTAATACCGAAAACAATCATACTATTTACAGGTGGGAGACCGTTAAGACGGTAACGAAAAATAAAACCTATGTTGAAAGCAGTGTAACAAAACCGCATACATTTAATACCTATATTGCTCCGGATATTGAGCATACAGGCTCTTGTATTGAGGATGTGACAGTTGAGCACAGATGTATTTGCGGATATTCGTATTCAGAAGTGACAGGCAAGGGCAATATTCACAGCTGGGGTGAGTGGACTTCAAACGGAGACGGCACGCATACAAAGCATTGCTTAAATGACAGTTCGCATACCGAGACCGACAATTGTGTTATTAATCCTCAAACCCATTCTTGCGTTATCTGCTCATATAAACTCAATACGAAAAATTATGAGGATTCGGTTGAACTTGCGAAAAATCTTCTCAAATCAAATAATAAGAAGTATTCTCAGGAAAAGCTTGATGAATTGCAGGTTGTACTTGACAGAGCACAGCAAGAGTTTATGAAAGCGGATTCTCAGGAAAAAATCGATAGCCTTAGTTCTCAGATTAACACTGCCGTGTTCGGCGTAATAGGCTCGTTGAGATACTATACCGTTAAATTTACATATGTAATTGACGATAAAACGAGCGTTGTGGTAAGTCGGTTTGAAAAAAGTTATAACACATCCGTTACTCTTGACATTCCGTCCTCGGCATTGGAAAATGCAACGGTTGAAAAATGGACGGTAATGATTGTTGAAACAGGCTCAATTAAAAAATGCCGTGCAGACGGTGCTTCACTTACATTTGATATTACCGATAATGTTGAATATGTGGCGTATATAAAAACGGATAAAACCGAAAACGCACAAAAATCAAAAATTACCCTGACCGATAATAACGGCAGAGTAACGCAGGTCGTTTATGTAGAAAATGCCGAGTATACCGTAAGCAAAAACGGCAATGTTCTGACCCTTACAAACGGCGACACTGTCTATACTTTTGCCGCTAAAAATATTGCGTTCAGGAAAGTAAGCGGCTTTACAGTTGACGGTGAGGCTATGGGCGATACCTTTACAGTCTCTTCCGATATTGTAATTAATGCCTTGTATTCATAAATAAACACATAATAAAAACATCACGACAGTTTCAGATGCCGTGATGTTTTTTTGCGTAAGGTGTTTTATTTTGATTCGCCGCTTAATTGCTTCCAATGAATTTTGCAGTATTCCTTGCCGTCAATCGGCGGATATTTTTCATCGTTTACTCTTGCGGCATTGAGACAGTCGTACTCATCATTGTATGCACAAACCTGAGCATTGCCCTCGTTAATCGCAGGTATGTAACTGTAACAGAAAATTCCTATTACCGCTATGATTATTACAGCCGTGCCTGCTTTCGCATTAATCTTCTTAAAAAGTTTTTGTGCGTCGATTTTGTCAAGAATCTTGATTTTGCAAACAGCCGTTGCAAGCAAATATCCCATAACGCCGGCAAAAATACCGATAAGCATACCGCCGATAACATCTGTCGGATAGTGTACCATAAGATATATTCTGCTGCACATTGTTCCTATTGCGATTATCGGAAGAATAATCGAAAGTGCTTTTTTCTTGTCCTTTGCAAAGCAAATCGAAAGTGCCGTTGCAAGTTCAAACGCTCCCGTTGTGTGACCCGACGGGAAAGAATAGTCGCTTTCGCTCAGCCTGCCTGCCGCCGTATACCATGCCATATAATCCCCAACATTCTGTAATGTGTTGTAAGGTCTGATTCTTAAAAACATCGGTTTGAAAATTACATTCGTCAACAGTGTTCCTATGATTACCGCAAAAATGATTGAAAATCCGTACTTTCTCGATTTCTTGAAAAAGCAAAGAATTATTCCCAAAATCAAAATCGGGATTATGAAATTCTCGTCACCGAAAGCCGTAAAGAATTTTGCAACTCCTGTCATAAAAGTGCTTTGTATTCCGCCGAAGAATCCGAAAATCAGCATATCAAAGTTATAAAATACGCTGTCCAGCTTGTCTCCGAGCGTTGCCGTAAGTAAAAAAATGTTCATAATTACCTCCTAAAATCTTACTTCATTTTAACATTATGCTTTAATATTTTCAATACGAACACGAATTTTATTTTTCTTTTACTAATCGGATTATAAATTTTTTGCTTCTCTTGTGCGATTGATGATTTTGTGTTATTATTTTTTTGGAGTGATAAATTATGTATGTTTTGACTGCTGATGAAATAAGACAGGTTGAAAATAATTGCTTTGACGGTTATTCAACCGAAGCACAACTTATGTTTAAAGCAGGTACTGCTTGCTATGATGCGGTAATGAAAAATTACGGCACAGATATTTTTTCAAAAAGGATTTTTGTTCTCTGCGGTTACGGAAAAAATGCAGGCGACGGCTTTGTTATGGCACGCCTTTTTTACAGTGAGGGAATAGATGTTAAAATAGTTCTCTGCGATAAAAAACCGACAATTCCGGAACCCCTTGAATATTTTAATCAGGCGGTGATGAGCGGTGTGTCGGTTGTCGATTTTGATAATGTGTGCCTTGATGACTGTGATATTATTATCGACTGTATTTTCGGTATCGGCTTTAAGGGCGAACCGAGGGCACCGTTTGATAAGGTGTTTAACTCCGTTGC
This sequence comes from uncultured Eubacterium sp., assembly GCA_900542875.1. Classification (GTDB taxonomy): domain Bacteria; phylum Bacillota; class Clostridia; order Oscillospirales; family Acutalibacteraceae; genus Eubacterium_R. Next base: position 23,031 of record UQPH01000018.1, read on the forward strand.
CTCCTGCGGTTCGTTTGTTGTATCGGTAGATACTCCGAGCGGTACCGATGCGACATCGGGCAAGGCTTGCAAAAATGCAATTAAAGCCGATATGACCGTCGCAATTTCAACTCTTAAATATTGTCATATTTTGCCTCCGTCAAATGCTCTGTGCGGAAAAACGGTTACGGTTAATATCGGTATTCCCGATACTTGCTATACTCCGCCTTATACCGAAACCGTTGAACTTGATTATGTTCGCTCTTCATTTCCTAAGATTGGTTTTAATGCGAATAAGGGCAGTAACGGACGGCTTTTGTGCCTTTGCGGTTCGTATAATATGCCGGGTGCTGCGGTGATTTGTGCAACTGCCGCCGTTAAAAGCGGCGCCGGTCTTGTTAAACTTACCGTGCCTAAAAGTGCTTATCCCATTATTGCTTCCCACCTCGTACAACCCGTTTTTCGACCTGTTGATGATGAAAACGGTATATATTCGCTCACTGCACTTGATGATATTCTGTTAGATGTCAATGAGGCGTCTGCTGTCGTTATCGGTTGCGGTATGGGCAAAAATGAAAACACATGTGAGATAGTTAAAAGTGTTCTTCTTAATTCAAAAGTTCCCGTAATTGTTGACGCAGACGGTATAAATTCACTTCTTTCGTGCATAGATATATTAAAGGATGTTAAAGCACCCGTTGTTCTTACGCCTCATCCGGGCGAAATGGCGAGGCTCGTGTCGAAAACGATTGCCGAGGTGCAGGAATGCCGAATAGATGTCGCAAAGGAATTTGCACGTCAATACGGCATCGTTCTTGTTCTCAAAGGAGCCGATACCGTTATCACGGACGGGGATGCGGTATTTGCAAACCTTACCGGTAATGCGTCTCTTGCCATGGGCGGTACAGGCGATATGCTTTCGGGCATTATCGGCTCATTTCTTGCTCAGGGACTGTCACCGCTCGATGCGGCAAAGGCAGGTGTGTTTATTCACGGAAGATGCGCCGACGAGGCTGTGAAAGAACTCAGTTTCAGAGGTCTTACCGTTTTCGACTTGACAGACCGACTCGGTGCTTTAATGTCCGAATATGAATAACGAGTTGGTTTTATGAAAAAAATTATACCTTTGTTTGTACTGCTTGTGCTTCTTTTTTGTGCTTGCACTCGGGCAAATTCTCCTGCCTTGAAAACGTCTTTTTCTCAAAATGCCGTTGTCGAGTCGGGAGATTTTTCTTATAACGCTGAAATTAAATTCGACAATAACACCGTTTACATAACCCCAACTTCAAGTAATGCCGCAGGTCTGACCGTCTCGTGTGACGGTCAAAATGTAAATTTTTCTTTTCGTGATATGTCCGACTCCTGCGAGTATTCGTCCGTCTCCGATTATAATACCGCAAAAATTCTCTACTGCGTTTTTTGTAATACATATAATGCACAGGTAAAAAGAGCGGGGGATAATACACTTTTCCTGGGAAAAACCGACGTCGGAAATTATGAGCTGAGCCTTGATAAGAATATGAATTTGCTGTCTCTCTCCGTTCCCGATGCTTCGCTTAAAATTAAATTTATTAAGCAGTAATTATTATTAAAAAAACACTTGATTTTTGCACCTTTCTTTGGTATAATGTTTCAGCATTCGTAAATATGAAAGCGAATTCGCACACGATACGGTCGAGCCATAGGTTGATTATATCGGCTCCTGCCATACCTTATCGTGGAGGATTAACCTTAAAGGAGGAAATTAATTATGGCAAATGTAGTTTCTATGAAACAGCTTTTAGAAGCAGGTGTTCACTTCGGACACCAGACAAGAAGATGGAACCCTAAAATGGCAGAGTACATCTTCACAGAGAGAAATGGTATTTATATCATTGACCTTCAGAAGACAGTAAAGAAGCTTGATGAGGCTTATATGTATGTTCGTGATCTCGCAGCAGACGGCGGCAGCATTATTTTCGTCGGCACAAAGAAGCAGGCTCAGGAGAGCGTTAAAGAGGAAGCAACCCGTTGCGCAATGCCTTATGTAAACGCTAGATGGCTCGGCGGTATGCTCACCAACTTTAAGACTATCCGTGGTCGTGTTGCTCGTCTTGCACAGCTCAAGAAGATGCAGGAGGACGGCACATTCGATCTTCTCCCGAAGAAAGAAGTTGCAGGTCTTGAACTCGAGATTGAAAAACTTGAGAAGTACCTCGGCGGTATCACAGAGATGAAGAAGATTCCGGACGCTATGTTCATCGTTGACCCGCGCAAGGAGAGAATCGCAGTATCTGAGGCTACAAAACTCGGTCTTCCTATCGTTGCTATCGTTGATACAAACTGTGATCCTGACGAAATCGATTATGTAATTCCGGGTAACGACGACGCTATTCGTGCCGTAAAACTTATCGCAGGCGCAATGGCTGACGCTGTTATCGAAGGCAGAGACGGTTCTGATGTAGCACAGGAGGCTTCCGAGGAAGCACCGGCTGAAGAAACCGCAGAATAATTTATCGAATATTACTTAAAACAGGAGGATAATAAAATGGCATTTACAGCTCAAGATGTAAAAGCGCTTCGTGAAAAAACAGGCGTTGGTATGATGGAGTGTAAAAAGGCACTCGTAGAAGCTGACGGCGATATGGATAAGGCTATTGACTTTCTTCGTGAAAGAGGTCTTGCAGCCGCTCAGAAGAAGGCATCAAGAATTGCCGCAGAGGGTGTAGTTCTTCCTTATTATGATGAGGCTACAAAGCAGGGTGTTGTTCTCGAGGTTAACTCTGAGACCGACTTCGTTGCTAAGAATGAAAAGTTTATGAACTTTGTTGAGGGCGTTGCAAAGACTATTCTTGCAACAAACCCGGCTGATGTTGAAACTCTTAAAGAAGAAAAGTTCAACGGTACAGACAGAACAGTTACAGAAACTCTTAATGACCTTGTTCTTTCAATCGGCGAGAATATGAAGATTCGTCGCTTTGAGAGAATGGAAGGCATCGTTTCAACTTATATTCACGCAGGCGGCAGCGTAGGCGTAATGGTAGGTTTTGATGTAGCAGACGAGTCTAAGGCAGCAGATGCTGAGTTCGTTGCTATGGGTAAGAATGTTGCTATGCAAATCGCAGCTATGAATCCTGAGTATTTGAGCAAGGCTGACATCTCCGATGCAGAGGCAGAAAAGATGCACTCTATCACAGTAGACAGCGCTCTTAATAAGCCGGATTCACTTCCTATGCCTATTCTCAGCAAACTTATCGACGAGGCTGTTAACGATAAAAAGTGGACCGATGAAGATATCACAATTTATCAGGGTCTTGATAATAAGCAGAGAAAGAATTTTACAAACTTCATTTCAAAGGAAGCATTGGAGATTCTTGCAGGTATTGCCGTATCTCATAAGGATGAGATTGTTGAAAACAAGATTTTCACAGGTCTTGTTCAGGGCAGAATTTCTAAGCAGATTAAGGAAATTTGCCTCTTAGAGCAGGATTTCGTTCGTTCTGACCTCTTCCAGGGTTCAGTTGGCGGTTATATCGAAAGCGTTGCTAAGACCCTCGGTACAGAAATTAAGGCTACAAACTTCATTCGTATGATGAAGGGCGACGGCCTTGAGAAGAGAGAAGAAAACTTCGCAGAAGAAATCGCAAAGCAAATCAACGGCTAATCGAAGTTTCAAATAAAATTTCATAACCTATCACAACCCGTTAAAACGCACTGTTTTAGCGGGTTTTTGCTGTTTTTACGGAATTTATCGCTTACCTTATTTTATCGCAAAATATCATCACTTTTCAGCTCGTTTTGCGTAAAAGTTGCGTAAAGATTTGCGTAAATTTACGCAAATTTACCTTCTGCGAAGTATTTTTTGCGTCAAGCGAAAATGCCGTTAAATAGGCGATAGGGGAGTGTTACAAATTCATCTTGTTTCTTGGATGATTTTCTTCAAGAATATGACGAATTTTATTTGTGCTTATGTGAGTATAAATTTGAGTAGTCGTAATCGAACTGTGACCGAGAAGCTGTTGAATATATCTTATGTTGACATTTTCATCCATAAGTGCCGTAGCAAAAGTATGCCTAAACATATGAGGAGTAATATGTAAATCTACACCGCTCCTTTTTGCATAATCACTTATCATATTTCTTATAGATTGTTCCGAATACTTGTTTCCTAATTTGTTAATGAAAACATACTCGCTATCGCAATCACAAATTTTAATATATTCACTTAAAAGTCTTGATACTTTAACATTAGCAATACACATTATGCGTTCCTTTGAGCCTTTGCCGTAAATGTAAATTGTGTTGCTGTTGAGGTCAAGACTTTTTCTTTTTAGGTTGCTGATTTCAGATACCCTCATTCCGGTAGAAAACAGCAGTTCAATAATTATAACATTTCTCAATGCCACTTTGTACTGATAGTGACTTTTAGCATTATTAAGCTGTAAATATGAAAATTTCAAAATGCTTTTTATACTTTCAATCGGAATGGTTTTCGGCAGAGTAATCGGCTCTTTGTATTTCAGCGTGATTTTGTGGAACGGATTGATTTCAATAATATCCTCAATTTCCATATACCTGTAAAATGCTTTTACACAAGCAATTTTTCGTTTGGCAGTCTTAGGCTTGTAACGCTGATGAAGTGAGTTTGTGTATTTGTTTAGCTCATTCTTGCTAAAGCAATCTTTGCCTTGCATATATGAGCAAAATTGTTTTAAATCAATTTTATACGCCTTTATTGTTAAAGCACTTAGCCCCTTTAAATCACTGCAAACCGCAATGTAATCTTTCGCTTCTTTTTCTATGTCTGTCATAATAAAACCTCCCAAAATATCTGATTTTATTATGATTGCTTATAAAACAAAAGTCGATAAATTTTGACTGTTTTAGCAGAATTTCTTGCAATTATGCCGTTTTTTTTCTGCATTTAGGCATTTTATATTGACAAATTAGTAGAAATATGATACTGATTAATTAAATATAATGAAAGGAATACAGGATAACTCTGAATTATTCTGTATTAAACACACTTATGAAAAAAGTTTTATTTATTACTGATGAATGTGATTTACCAAAAGACTACAGTATAAAAAGCAAAAATAGTGAGGGTAATAAAGCCTCAGCAAGAAACGAAATGGTAAATGCTCTTAATAATTTATTTGATTATGTTTATACAACTTATTCAATATCAGAAGCAAATAAATATTTGGTAAACAATAAAGACACTTATGTTGTTACAACATATTATGGAATTGCTGAAGCATCTTCAAAATCAATTATCCCAGCAATTTGCAAAGCTGAAAATGTTAATTATTTAGGCGCAGATGCTTATGCTCAAATGATTTGTAATGATAAATATTTATCAAAAAGTTATATTAAAAAATTTGGTTTAAATCCAATACCAGGAATTATAATATATTCACCAAATAATAGAGAAGAGCTAAATGAAATACAAAAATTAAATTATCCATTAGTAGTAAAGCCAAATTTTGGTGGCGGTTCTAATGGAATAGCAAAATGTTCTGTTACATATAATTTTGAACAAACAATCACTTTAATCGAAGAACTCTCCAATTATCAAAATATGCCTATTTTAGTTGAAGAATATATTGAAGGATACGAAATTTCTTTTATTATTATTGGAAATAAAAATAAAATAAAATATAGTGGGGAAAGTAAGCTATTACTTGATAAAAAAGATTATTTTACTAATGAAGTATTTGGACTTGAAAGTAAAAAAATAAATGCTTCTCAAAAAGCCTATGTTGCTTCAAATTTTATTAAAGGTGAAAATAAAAACAAAATATTTAATCTTTTTAAATCATTTGAAAAAATGGAATTTATGAGAGTAGATTGTAGGGTTACAAAAAATCAAGAAATATATGTTATAGAACTTTCTCCCGATTGTTATATAGGAAGTAACGGAGCTTTTCAAGAAACGTTAAAAAGAGATGGGTATGATTTTTTTGAAATGCTGAAATTTTTAATCAATAATTCTACTAACAATCAAAATAATTTATTATCCAATGACCAATAAAAGCCGGTCTGAATTTAAATTGTGACATATAATGCCATTTATTTTTAACAGTTATTTCCTTATTAGTAAAATAGCTGTCAATATAATCTTTTAATTCTATTGATTGACAATTTTCCTTTAATTCTAATAATTTGGCTCTATAGTAGGAAATTTTTTCACTATCTTTTAATTTTGAATAAAAAAACAGTAAATTTAAAAATGATAAATGAAGATACTCATCAAAACAATATGTATTAAATCCTGCTCTTTCAATTTCATTTGCAAATATATTTGCAGTTAATTGATCATTATTTAATATATGATAAATCATAAGATTGTTGCATATTAACAAATGAGTATATCCGTCTTTACAAAATAAATAAGAATTATTTAATTGTAAAAATGTATTTTTGCTAATAGTATTATTTAATAAATCAATTACAGAAGAATTATTATTGATATATATTAAGTCTTCATTGTTTAAAAATAAGTTATCACATAATTTCACCAATATATCTTTGCCATTATTAATATTACCATATTGGGTTTCACGAGTCGCCAAAGTTATTTCGGTTGCAATTTGTAAAGATTTATTATTTGTTTTGAAATATGCAATACAATCTATAAGCATTTTACTAGCAATTGGATAATCATAATATATTGAAATGTTTTTAGTGATTATCATTTTATCAATTTGTGTAAGGAGATCAAAATTAAATTTCTCAATAAATGAAATAACAAATTTTGAAGATTTAATTCTCATATATAAGCTAAACAGACATGTATATAAAGCTGATCTTTCTTCGAAAGTTTTGCTATCATTTATTGCACTCAAAATATATCGTTCGGTATCACTATTTGTTTCTATGTGTATTAATACTGTTGACAATAATATTTTATATAAATTAGATTTACCTTTAATAAAACTTTCTAAAACTTCTTTTGCTTTATAATAATTATTTAATCGAATAAAGCAGCGTGTAATAATTATCATTAAATTCACATCATACTTTTTCAGTTTTATTAATAAAAAATAAATTTTTTCAATATTACTGCTATTGAGTTTTAAAAACAACAAATTTTTTTCAATGTATGGTAATAATTTAACAATTCTTTCATCACTATATTTAATATATAATGAAATTAGCAATTCAATTTTTCTAGCTGAAGAGTATTCAAGCTTGTTCTCTAAAATTGGTATTAGATATACAGAAATCATCTGTAATATTAAATCAATGTTATCTAATGTTGAATATTCTTTTCCATAATTTGTACAAATAAAATTATCTTTTCCACATTCAATAATCAAATCATTTTCTTTTAAAATTTCTAGATATGAGTATATTTGATGCATTGAAAATAATTTTTTCATAGAAGTATCATAATTAATTATTATTTCTCTTATTTCTATTATATTTAAATGTGTGTTGCAGATATTAATATAATCTAATAATAATTTTGGTTCTGGTTCAATTTTAATATTTTCTTTGACTTTAAATTTATTGTTAAAAATAAGTCTTTTTATATTACCTTCAAGTTTTAAATATTCATCCTTTGCTTCATCGTTGTTTTCTAAATTTAAATCACATAGTATTTGTGAAACATAATTCCATTCCAATTTTTCAAGAATAAGTAATTTCGGTTGCAATAATTGATTTTCGAATTCATTGTAGATAATTTGGCATTTATCGCTGTCATTTGAACATTCCATAAAAAACATTACATTACTAGTCGATTTAACAATTTGAATAATGTAGTTAAGTGATATCCAATCTATTTTTTCTAGATTTTCTATATGAATGTTTATTTTTGTTTCTATTTCGTTTATTGCCTCTATAACTCTATTTATATGAGTATGATATTCTTTTGGAACAGATACTCCTACACCGATTATCCCAAGGTTCAATGATATAGAAATAGCCGATTTGAATTTTTCGAATTTTGCAATTGATTCAAATTTTGGACATGATAAATTATATGTTCTTTCCTTTATTGAATTTAAAATTTTTCCAATGAATTCATATTCACACGCAACATTATCCATTATATTGTTCGTATCTACTTTAACATATATACTACAATTTGTGTCTTGATCCTTTTTCAAAAGTGTTTCTAAAACAGCTGATTTACCAAGTCCACTATTAGAAAACAAGATATTCACTCTACTTTTGTTGCAAATTAATTCGTTTATCTTATGCTTTATATCACTACGGTCAACAAGTTCATTCTCCATACAATAATTATACAGAATAATTCAGAGTTATCCTTTATTAACAATCAAATAACTGTATATAGTT
>UQPH01000019.1 GCA_900542875.1 uncultured Eubacterium sp.
TTTATGAAAATTCTCGAAGTAAAAAATTTATGCAAAACATACGGTAAAGGTGAAACCGAAGTTAAAGCCTTAAACAATGTTTCTTTTTCTGTTGACAAGGGCGAGTTTGTAGCAATTATCGGTCCGTCAGGCTCTGGTAAATCTACTCTGCTACACATTCTCGGCGGCGTTGATGTTCCCACAAGCGGAAGCGTAATTATAAACGGCGAAGATATTTCAAAACTTAACGAAACAGCGTTGGCTATCTTCAGACGCAGACAAATAGGCTTGATTTATCAGTTTTATAATCTTATTCCGATTCTTACCGTTGAGGAAAATTTAACCCTGCCGCTTAGGTTGGACGGCAGAAAGCCCGATGAGAGACAAACAGAATATCTCGTTAAAACTCTCGGCTTAGAAAACAGACTCGACCATTTACCAAATCAACTCTCAGGCGGTCAACAACAGAGGGTTTCAATAGGCAGAGCACTTATTAATAACCCGGCTCTTATGCTTGCCGATGAGCCGACAGGAAATCTTGACAGTGAAAACAGTAAGGAAATTGTGTCGCTGCTCAGAAAGTTTAATAAAGAACAAAATCAAACGGTAATCATTATTACTCACGATGAGAGAATTGCGCTTGCCGCAGACAGAATTATCGAAATTGAGGACGGTAAGATTAAGAGGGACGAGGTGAGAGCGTGAACATCGTAAATAAACTCACTTTAAGCCACCTTAAAACAAATAAATCCCGTTCGGTAGTAACTGTTCTTGGTATCACCGTTTCGGTTGCTATGATTACGGCGGTTTTCGTTGCCATTGCTTCTTTTGTGAATTTGTTTGGTACAATTTCAAGATTGGCAGACGGTGATTGTCATTTTCAGGTGTTTGGGCTTAATCAGGCTCAGGTTCAGTCGTTGGAAAAAGATGACAGAATAGATGCTGTCGGTATGAGTGACGAGTATTATTTGAATTACTCTGTCCCCGGTCAAAACGAAAGATATACAAACGGTACGATTACTGCTCATAATGAAGATGATATTAAACTCAGAGTCCAGTCAACATATGAGGGCGTTCTTCCGAAAAACGAGAACGAAATTGCCGTTGAGAGAAAGTTCATTGAAAAAAACGGTCTTGATTGGAAAGTAGGGGATACCGTTAAAATTCCTTACGGAACAAGATATGCAAATGTTGACGGTGAGATGGTAGATGTCAGCGGTACTCCGACGGGCAAAGAAACCTTTGAACAACTTGGAACAAAAGAGTTTAAGGTTACTGCTATTCTTAACGAAAATAATCCTATAAGTTCAAATATTATTACCGTCAAAAATGATATTGATGTTGACAGAAGCAACGGTGTCTATCTGAGATTAAAGAATCCCAATTACAATTCGATTAATGAATTTAAGGACATACTTTCGGATAACGGTCTCAATTTCAAGGAAGTAGGCTATAAAACCAATTCGGATTTATTGGCGACATATTTTGCTTATGAAAAAGGCGGTTTTGTTGAACAAATGTTGCCGTTGATTGTCATAATTTTACTTATTATAATCGCTGCTTCGGTTGTTCTTATCTATAATGCATTTGCTATGTCGCTTAACGAAAAAATCAGATATTTGGGTATGCTTTCTTCTGTCGGCGCAACAAAACAGCAAAAGCGTAACTCAATATTCTTTGAGGGATTTATTTTAGGTTTGCTCGGCATTCCTCTCGGAATATTATCAGGTGTCGGCGGAATAGGTATTACCTTAAAACTGTTGGGCGACAAAATTATTTCAACCAGTATGCTCAATTACGGCGATAAGGATACCTTGCATATGGATGTTGTTATGCCGTGGTGGATGGTAATTGCAATCGTTTTCATAAGTTCGATAACCATTATCGTTTCTTGTGCTGTTCCTGCCGTTAAGGCATCAAAAATAACCCCTATTGACGCTATTCGTCAGTCAAATGAAATTAAAGTTAAGGCAAAAAGACTCAGAAGTCCTAAAATAATCAGAAAAATCTTTGGCTACGAGGGCGAACTTGCTTATAAAAATCTGAAGCGTAACGGAAGAAAAGCCAGAGTTATTACCGCATCAATCGCATTGTCGGTTATTCTGTTTTTAAGTTCAAGCTATTTCTGCAGTCTGTTTGTTCAGTCCGCTAATATAGAAAGGGCTTATCCGTATCAGATTTCCGTTTTTACTGAATTTAATTCCAGAGACAGCGTTCTTGAAAAAATTAAAGAAAATACCGATGTTGATGATGTGTATTCGACTTCAAATGAGTATCATCAAATTGAAAAGCTCGGTACAGATACAGATTTTGAAGAGATTAGAAACGAGGAGTTTTTAACTTCTTCATATAAGGATTTGTTTTCTAAAATGACTCCTACAGTGATTTATTATATTGATGACGAGCTGTTCAATGAGCTTTGCACAGCTAACGGTATTGATTATAAAGATTATTATACCGATGATATTAAGGCTGTTCTTATGAATGACCTGTCTCGCTCAAATTCGTATAATCCCGTGTTTAACGATAAAATAATCGGCACAAAGATAAAAAGCAGTTACGATCGTGATGTAACGATTGCAGGAATGGTAAAATACGATAAGAATCTTAGTTCTTGTAATTGTATAAGTAACGGCTATTTGGGTATGTTTGCTCCGTTTTCTTCTCTTGAAAAAATGATGTCCGATGTAGATGATGAATTAGTTGCGTCAAAGAGAGTAAGTTATGGTATCGAAACAGATAATCACGAAAAGGTTTATGAAGATTTGTCATCGGAATTTGATGACGCAAAATATTCAAATACTATGGTAAGTGATATTCAGGAAACATTCCAGACTATGGATACCGTTGTTCTTGTTGTTCGGGTCTTCATTTACGGCTTTATCAGTTTGATTTCTTTGATTACCGTATTTAATATCATTAATACTATATCTACGGGCATTGTTTCTAGAAGAAAAGAATTTGCAATGCTTCAAAGTGTGGGTATCACTCCTAAGGGATTTAATAAAATGCTTACGCTTGAATCCGCCTTTTATGGATTAAAGGCATTGCTCTTCTCACTTCCGTTAAGTGCTCTTATAAGTTATGGTATGAATGCAGCGGTCGGTGAAGCAAGTATTCCGTTTTTGTTCGATTATAAGATGTACTTGGCTGTTATTGCTGTTGTTATGATTGTAATAGGTATGACAATGCTTTATTCAATCAAAAAGGTTCAAAAACAAAATATTATAGAAACACTAAAAGACGACATTGTCTGATATTAAATGTCTGCTTCTTTCGGAGCAGGCATTTTTTTAATTTTTTATTGACAAAGCTAATTCCTAGTAGTATAGTAGGAATATAAATTGGTAAATTTACAAATACTAATCACAAAATCTATTAACAGAGAGGCAATATGAAACAGTTTAATGTTACCGGAATGTCGTGTGCCGCTTGCAGTGCCCGAGTGGAAAAAGCGGTTAAATCCGTTGACGGTGTAAGCGATTGTTCTGTAAATTTGCTTACGGAAAGTATGTCGGTTGACGGAAATGCAAGCAGCGAAGAAATTATTTCTGCCGTTGTAAATGCCGGTTACGGTGCAACAGAAAAGAACGCAAAGTCTAAAAAGAACTCTGCTAAGCCCGAAAAAAAGGAAAATGAAACAAAGAAAATGCTTAAAAGATTTTTATCTTCGCTTTTCTTTCTTCTGATATTAATGTATATATCTATGGGCCATGCAATGTGGGGTTGGCCGCTTCCGTCATTTTTGCAAGGTAATCCTATCGGTATAGGTTTAATTGAGATGCTTCTTGCTATAATCATTATGATTATAAATAAGAAATTCTTTGTAAGCGGTTTTAAGGGACTTGTTCACAGAGCACCAAATATGGACACTCTTGTTGCGCTGGGCAGCGGTGCATCGTTTATATACAGTACCTTTGCGCTTTTTGCAATGACAGTAAAGGCTTCATCGGGCGATGCAGACGCTTTAATGACTTATATGCATGATTTGTATTTTGAGTCTGCCGCTATGATTTTGACTTTGATAACGCTCGGTAAAACTCTCGAATCTTATTCAAAAGGCAGAACAACGAACGCATTAAAACAACTTGCTTCTCTTGCTCCAAAGACGGCGAATGTCATACGAAACGGAAAAGAAGTTTCACTCGGTATAGATGATGTTGAACTTGGGGATATATTTGTTGTTCGACCGGGGGAGAGCGTAGCCGTTGACGGAGTTATTGTTGAGGGCTTTGGAACAGTGGATGAATCGGCATTAACGGGCGAGAGTATACCGGTAGATAAAACGGTAGGCGATAAGGTGTCATCGGCTACAATCAATCAATCGGGATTTATTAAATGTAAGGCTACGGCAGTAGGCGAGGATACAACCATTTCAAAAATTATTCAAATGGTTGCCGACGCTTCTGCAACAAAAGCACCTATCGCAAAAATTGCGGATAAGGTGTCCGCCGTGTTTGTTCCCGCCGTTCTCGTTATTTCGCTTATAACATTTATCGTATGGCTTTTTGTTCAGCATTCGTTTAGCTATACTTTAAGCAGAGCCGTCAGCGTTCTTGTTATCAGTTGTCCTTGTGCGCTGGGTCTTGCTACTCCGGTTGCTATTATGGTAGGTAACGGAATCGGCGCAAAGAACAATATTTTATTTAAGACTGCCGTTTCGCTTGAGCAGACCGGTAAAACCGATATAGTTGTTTTTGATAAAACGGGAACACTCACTCAGGGCAAACCCGGAGTTACCGATGTAATTGAATTTGATAAACAACTTATACAGATCGCATATTCGCTTGAAAATCAAAGCGAGCACCCTCTTGCAAAGGCTGTATGCGAATATGGCGAGGAAAAGGGAACAGAACTTCTTAGATGCACCGAATTCAATTCGGTTACCGGAAGCGGTCTAACCGCCGTAATAAACGGTGAAAACATTTACGCAGGTAACGAAAGATTTGTTTCATCGTACGCAGAGATAACCGATGAGGTAAAAAAACAAATCGCAGAATTTGCAGATAATGGTAAGACTCCGATGCTGTTTGCAAGAAACGGCAGATTGCTCGGTATTATTGCCGTTGCTGATAAAATTAAGAATGACAGCATTGAGGCTGTAAAAGAACTAAAAAAAATGGGCGTCGGCGTTGTTATGCTTACCGGCGATAATAAAAGGACGGCGAATGCAATAGGAAGTGCAATAGGCGTTGATAAAGTCATTTCCGATGTGCTTCCCGGAGATAAAGCTAATGTTATTAAATCGCTTAAAAAATACGGCAATGTTGCGATGGTGGGCGATGGCATCAATGATGCACCGGCTTTAACCGAGGCACATATAGGTTTTGCCATAGCAGACGGTACGGATATAGCTGTCGAATCGGCTGATGTTGTTTTGATGAACAGCAGACCGTCGGATGTTTGTGCCGCAATAAGACTAAGCAGAAGAACACTTGTTAATATTAAAGAAAACCTGTTTTGGGCATTTATCTATAATGTTATCGGTATTCCGCTTGCAGCAGGCGTTTGGATTCCGCTTACCGGCTGGACGCTTAATCCTATGTTCGGCGCTGCGGCAATGAGTCTTTCAAGTTTTTGCGTAGTAACCAATGCGCTCAGACTTAATCTTATAAATATCCGAAATCCTAAATCGGATAAAAAACATCATAAAAACAATATTAATTTTGATGATATGAAAATTGATTTTGATAATAATATAAAGGAGGTTGATATTATGACTAAGGAGATTAAAATTGAGGGTATGATGTGCGGACATTGTGAGGCAACCGTTAAAAAGGTGCTTGAAGCAATTGACGGTGTTGAATCCGCAACTGCAAGCCACGAAGAAAATAAGGCGACAGTAACTCTTTCAAAGGATGTTCCTGACGCAGTACTCGATAAGGCTGTAATTGACGCAGGTTATACCGTAGTAAAGTAAAGTTTTCAAAAGCTCGAATGATTAATTTCATTCGGGCTTTTTTATTTTTTATTAATAAGTTTAATGTTGTTTATTATTCTTTCGTTTTCTTTATCAATACTGTAAGCGAGATAAGCATATTTTTTTGCAAGATTATATTGTTCCGTGTTGTAATACGCAACACTCAGTAAATCATAAGGCGTTGAATCCCAACAGTAGTACTCGTTAATATAACTTTTTGGTTTTGATTTTATTTTCAACGCTTCATTTACACAAAATATACATAACTCATAGTTTTTTATCTCGCTTGCAAACAGTGCAGTTTCTATATACGGTTCACGAAGGTACGGTGCTTCTGCTATTGAACGCAGATACCATTTATATGCCTGCAAATTATTGCCTTGGTTTTGATAGCATCTTGCAATATATCTCATCGAGGCACAACGCTCGTCCTTCCACACCGCACGCTCTAATTTAAGATGCTGTTTCAACGTCTTTATAGCTTTACCGTATTCATTTTTATACATATATTCCCGACCGAGGTAGTGCATATTTCTATCGTCCTCGGGGTCTTCTTTTACAGATAATTCTAGAAGAGGAAGATACTGCGCTCTTGATTTTTTCTTGTCAGGATAGTGGCTTAGCGTGATTGAGTCGATTATAACCGTACTGTCTCTTTTTTCTCCGTTATATTGTAAAACTTCGTGCACGGGGTGCACCCACTTAAAGCCGTGCCTGAGATGGATTTTTTCTATATTAAATGTTGTTCTCGCTTTTCCTTTTTCGTCAAAATCCCATATATAATTGTATGATGCTCTTGTTGCATCGCTGTTCCAATGTTTTTCAAGTTCCTGTCTCCAACCTTTTGAAAACACCTCGTCTAAATCAGTGCAAACGCAAATGTCAACATCTTCGTCAACAAATTCAAGCGACTCGTTTCTTGCTCTGTCAAAACGCCACGGTTCAATGTTTATTCTTTTTACCTTTGCTCCCAGACGTTCTAATTTTTCTGCCGTATTGTCCTTAGAACCCGTGTCGCATACAAATATTTCGTCTGCTTCTTTCATTGAGTTATACCATCTCTCAACAAATTTTTCTTCGTTTTTTGCTATTGCATATACCGCTATTTTCACATAATCATCACCTTTCTATGTATGCCGGCAGTGCCGGCTTTAATTATGCTAATTTTATAATCGTAAGGGTTGAAATTGTCGGATTTGCACCGCCTGCGTTTTGAGTAATTGTAATCGGAGAAGTGCTGTTTGTGGGGTTTATAATACTCAAAACGCTGTTAGCCTGTGCGGTTGTTATGACGGTAACGCCGTCAATACTTGATCCTTCGGTACTTGTTCCGAAGATTCCGTTTGCTAAACCGTTTGAATTGACCGCAATTTGCAGTTGTCCCGCATTGGTTGAATTTACTCTGAATGCAACAAGATAAGTTCCGGCTTCGGCAAGATTAAATGTTGAATCACTCAGTCTCGTAATGCCTGTGCTTTGAGAAGATGTTGTCGGAAATTCAACAGCATTGCCTGCTGTTACAGCTGTTGGATTGTCGTCCGGTGCCGTGGCATAATAGGACGCATATTCCGATACTCCGGCAGGACCTGTGGGACCTGTTGCACCGGTTTCACCTTGAATACCTTGAGGACCTGTGGGGCCTGTTGCACCTGTCTGACCCTGAATACCTTGCGGACCTGTTGGACCTGTCTCACCCTGAACTCCTTGAGGACCTGTTGCACCTGTTACGCCCTGAATACCTTGAGGACCTGCGGGGCCTGTTGGACCTGTTTCACCCTGAATACCTTGCGGACCTGTGGGGCCTGTTGCACCGGTTTCACCCTGAATACCTTGCGGACCTGTGGGACCCGTTGCACCTGTTTCACCTTGAATACCTTGCGGACCTGTAGGACCCGTTGCACCTGTCTCACCCTGAATACCTTGTGCACCCGTTGGTCCTTGTTGTCCTCTCGGACCCTGTAAGCCTTGAACACCCTGCGGACCTGTTGCACCCTGTAATCCTTGCAATCCTTGTAATCCCTGCGGACCTCTTGGTCCGGTAGGACCTGTCGGACCTTGGATTATCGGACAAGGCGGAATCGGAGGCGGGCATGGCGGAGTAGGGGGACACGGACATGCGATATTTCTTGACTTACAAATACAATCATTATCTGCTCTGTAAATCGTCATAATCATTCTCCTTTCGTTCTGTACGCTTTGAGCGTATATTACATTTTATGACATTTATGCTGAATTGACACATTAAAAAAATTCTGAAAAATCTTGAAAAAAGTTATTGACTTTTCTTGACCTTTGTGATATAACATAATCAAAGGACAAAGAAAGTCAAAGTCAGAGAGTCTTAAACAGATTGAAAGAAGATGATTAAGTTTGAAGATGAGTGATATGATTGCTGATATGATTCTCGATATGTTCGGTGACGGAAATTCGAGCGTGCAAATTCAGCGTAATGATTTGGCAAACAGATTAGGCTGCGTGCCCAGCCAGATAAATTATGTAATAACCTCTAGATTTACTCCCGAGGCAGGTTACAGAATAGAAAGCCGTCGAGGCGGCGGAGGCTATATTTTAATCAGCAGAGCAGATAACAGCGATACGGCTATAATGTCGCTGATTAATTCAATAGGCGATTCGGTTGACGAAAGAAGCGCAAAAGCAAACTTAATCAATTGTAATTACCAAAAACTGATTAATGATAAAGCCACAAAGATGATGGTTTCGGCAGTAGCCGACAGCAATTATAAAGGAATACCCAAAGAAACGGCAAACCTTATAAGAGCAAAGCAGTTAAAACAAATGCTTTTGGCATATATTGATTAGGAGGTATTATTATGAGATGTTCACATTGTAATAAAAAAGAAGCAAATACACATATCAGAAGAATTATAAACGGTCACGAGGAGGAAATGTATCTTTGTGACGAATGTGCAAGAGAACTCGGCGTTATGAATGATTTTGATTTTGAGCCGTTTTCTTTTGACGGATTCTTCGGAAATTTGCTCGGCGCAGGTTCCGAAGCGTTTAACGCACTCGTCGGAGTTGACAGGTGCACCTCTTGCGGCTCGGCTCTGAATGATATAATCAACTCGGGTCGTGTGGGCTGTGCCGATTGTTATGACAGGTTTGAGGAAAAACTTGCTCCGAGTATTCAAAAAATTCACGGTAATGTAAAGCATATAGGTAAGAATGTTACTTATACAACCACTACCGATCCTTCAACCGAGAATACAGAAAAAACCGAAATCGAATCTCTTAAAGAACAACTTAAAAATGCCGTAAAGGAACAAAGATTTGAAGATGCGGCGGTTATAAGAGATAAAATCAAGGCACTTGGTGAGGAGAAATAAAGATGAATAAATGGTATGAAAGTAAATCAAATAATTCCGATACTGTTATGTATTCAACCGTTTGTCTGATGAGAAATTTAGCCGATACGGTATTTCCCGAGAGGATGAATGACGAGCAACACAGAAGCGTTGCAAAGAGAGTTCTGGCTTGCGTGAAAAATTCACCGCTTGCAAAGGAATACGATATGCTTAATTTGGCTGAATTCAGCAAGGCTAAAGCTTTGTCTTATGCTAAAAAAAGGCTCGTTAGCGAAAATTTTCCTTTGAGCGGCAAACCTGCATATCTTCTTCTGTCACAGAATGAGGATGTGTCGGTAATGCTCAACAGCGAAGATCATATAAGAATAAAAAGTTTCGCACCCGGTCAGGATTTGATGCAGGCGTATAATAAGGCAAACGACCTGGACGATATATTCATTGGCGGCTTAAAGATAGCATTCAGCGACAAATACGGATTTTTAACCTCGTCGCCGGCTGATTTGGGAACCGCCATGAGAGCGTCGGTTGTACTTCATTTGCCTGCTCTTGCGGAGAATAATCTGATTGATAAACTTTCTCAAACAGTGTCAAAGCTCGGTCTTTCACTTCATGCGATGTATGAAGATGGTGCAGGCGACATATATGTATTGACTAACCGTGTCACTCTAGGAATTACAGAGAAATCGGCAATATATAACACAAATGCCGTTTGCGAACAAATAGTAAATCAGGAGAGAAAAGCCAGAGAGACGCTGTGCGAAAGTGTTGATTTTCAGGATAAAATATACAGAGCACTGGGCGTGCTTAAACTCGCAAGACGGCTGAGCACAAAGGAGTTTTTAAGCGGTATATCGCTTGTAAGACTCGGCGTTGCCATGGGATATTTTGATTATTCATACTCACTTTTGGAAGATATGATTTATAATCTGTTTGATGCAACACTTGTTGATTCGTCAAAATCGGATTTGTCAAAGGAGATGTGCGAATCGCTTCGTGCACAAATAGTAAGAGAAAAATTAGGATAATCGGATAAGGTGATATTTAATATCTCTTTATCCGACGGGCTTAAATTGGCTTAATCGGTCAATAATAGCCATAAAAAGGAGGTATTATTATGTATCGTTTTAATATGTTTACCACAAAAGCAAACGAGGCACTCAACAGCGCAATTAAACTTGCACAGAACTACGGTCATAATTATGTAGGTACGGAGCATATCCTTTTGGGTTTGCTTACCGAGGGCAGCGTTGAAAATGCGCTTAATAACGAGGGAGTAACTCTTGACAAAATAGACGAACTTATAAAAAACGAAATCGGCGTCGGTAATCCTACAAGACTTACACCGGATGATTTTACACCCAGAGCGAAGAGAATTATCGAGCTTTCGTTCCAAATTGCAAGAGCAATGAGACATTCTTATGTCGGCTGTGAGCATCTTCTTATTGCATTGCTTAAAGAAGATGACAGTTATGCAGTTAAATTTATAGGTGATTGCGGTGCTTCGGCATCAACAGTTCTTGAAAATCTTGCAAATGAACTCAGTTCAAATGATTCAAATGTTGAATATCAGTCACCGAACTCAAAGAAAAAGAGCAAGAGCAAAACTCCTACCCTTGATGAATTCGGCAAAGATTTAACAGAACTTGCAAAACAGGGAAAAATCGACCCGGTTATCGGCAGGGAAAAGGAAATTCGCCGTGTTGTTCAGATTCTTTCAAGAAGAAATAAAAACAATCCTTGTTTAATCGGTGAGCCCGGTGTAGGTAAAACCGCAATAGCCGAGGGCTTGGCTCTTAAAATTGTTGAGGGCGAAGTTCCCGAAATACTTTCTTCAAAACATATCTATTCGCTTGATTTGACCTCTATGGTTGCAGGTACTAAGTACAGAGGCGACTTTGAGGAGAGAATTAAAAAGGCAATGGTCGAGGTAAGAGAGTCAAATGATGTTATTCTTTTCATTGATGAAATTCATAACATTATGGGAGCAGGTGCCGCAGAGGGTGCAGTCGATGCCGCAAATATTTTGAAACCGTCACTTGCAAGAGGCGAGATTCAGGTTATCGGCGCTACAACCATCAGTGAGTATCGTAAGTATATAGAAAAAGATGCTGCTCTGGAAAGAAGATTCCAACCTGTTACAGTCGGCGAGCCGACCGAGGAGGAAGCCGTAGAAATTCTTAAGGGACTTCGTGATAAATACGAGGCTCATCATAAGGTAAGAATTACCGATGATGCCATAAATGCCGCAGTAAAACTTTCCTCCAGATATATAAACGACAGATATTTGCCGGATAAGGCTATTGACCTTATTGATGAGGCTGCTTCCGTTGTAAGACTTAATGCGAATACTCTTCCGCAAAATCTTCGTGATATGGAAGAAGAAATTAAAAGACTCAAGGGAGAAAAGCAATCTGCTATATCATCTCAGGATTATGAGCAGGCGGCAAAACTCAGAGATAAGGAAAATCAACTTTCAAATCTTCTTAAAGAAGAAAAGAGTAAATGGCAAAATTCTTCCAATCGTGATGTAAAATCGGTAGGAGAAGACGAAGTTGCTCAGGTTGTTTCCTCATGGACTGGTGTACCTGTAAGTCAACTTACTAAAGAGGAAAGTGAAAAACTTCTTAATATGGAGAAGATATTACATGAGAGAATCGTAGGTCAGGATAAAGCAGTTTCCGCTATTGCAAGAGCGATAAGAAGAGGCAGGGTAGGACTTAAAAATCCTAACAGACCTATCGGTTCGTTCATATTCCTCGGACCTACGGGTGTCGGCAAAACAGAACTTTGTAAGGCACTTGCAGAGGCTATGTTCGGTGATGAGAATGCAATAATCAAACTTGATATGTCCGAATATATGGAAAAGCATACGGTATCTAAACTTATCGGTGCGCCTCCGGGATACGTCGGCTTTGACGAGGGCGGTCAACTTACCGAAAAAATCCGTCGTAAGCCGTACAGCGTTGTTCTCTTTGATGAGATTGAAAAGGCTCATCCCGATGTATTTAATATGCTTCTTCAAATTCTTGAAGACGGTGTTCTTACGGATTCGCAGGGCAGAAAAGTTTCCTTTAAGAACTCTATAATCATTATGACATCAAATGTCGGTGCGGCTAAAATCACTAACGAATCTCAGTTGCTCGGCTTTGGCAAGGAGTCTAAGGAAAATCAGAGCATTGAAGATTTGGTTATGCCTGACCTTAAAAAGACCTTTAAACCCGAATTTCTTAACAGGCTTGATGAGATTATTGTATTTAATCAACTTAATGAGAATGATATTTTCGAGATTGCAAAGCGTATGCTTAAGTCTCTCCAAAAGAGAAGCAAAGATCTCGATATTGACCTTGATTTCACCGATGACGCAATCAGAGAAATCTCAAAAGAAGGTTTTGACAAGGTATACGGCGCAAGACCGCTCAGAAGGGCTATTCAGTCGAAGATTGAGGATAAACTCAGCGAACTCATTCTTGACGGCACAGTAAAGCCGAATACAAAATGCACTGTTGATTATAAAGACGGCGAATTTGTATTCAATTCATAAAAATAAACATTATAAATGCGGCGTGCATAGCGTAAAAGTTATGCACGCTTTTTGCTTTTAATTTAATGATTTATTTATTATACTTGAAAACCTAGTAAAATGGTGGTATTATAATAATATGAAACGGAGTGAACAGGATGAAAATTTCAACTAAAGGAAGATACGCTCTCAGAATGATGGTGGATTTGGCTGAAAATCAGGGGGAAGGTTATGTCTCATTAAAGGATATTGCAGCCAGACAGGAAATATCAAAAAAGTATCTTGAACAGATTGTGGCTGTACTTAACAAACCCGGAATGCTCAGAACAAACAGAGGCTATCAGGGCGGCTATCGTTTGGCGAAAAATGCAAATGAGTATACCGTCGGAGATATTCTCAGGCTTACCGAGGGCGGACTCGCTCCCGTTGCGTGTCTTGAAACCACACCCATGCAGTGCGACAGAGCGGACAGCTGTGCAACACTGCCTGTATGGAAGGGACTTTATGATGTGGTTAACAAATATCTCGACAGCATTACTTTGCAGGATATTGTCGATAACGATGTCAGCACTCAAAATTTCGGCTATGTGATTTAGGGGTGAATTTTATGAGAAACCATGAGGTTACGACACAACATAATCTTCTTGATTCAAACGGTCATTTGATTGAACCCGGTTGGAGCAGAAGCCTTATCCAAACCTATGACAGGTCAATGATTAAAAAAAGACCCACCCGTATTAAGGAATGGGATTATTACTATATTATGTCAAATTCAAACGAGTTTTGCCTGTGTCTTACCATATCAGATTTGGGTTATCTCGGTATGCACAGTGTCAGCTTTGTTGATTTGATTAATGCAAAGGAATGCACAAAATCGGAACTTGTACCGTTTCCTATGGGCAAAACAGGTCTGCCCTCAACATCTGCAAAGGGCGATGTTGCGTTCAAAAATAAAAATTTGTGCATATCTTTCAGACATAGCGGCGATAAAAGAAGAATAAAAATGAATTATCCCTCCTTTGACGGTAATAAAGGAATTTCCTGCGATATTACCTTGAGTGACGAACCTCATGATTCTATGGTTATAGCTACTCCTTGGAACGAGGATAAAAACGCATTTTATTATAATCAAAAGATTAACTGTATGAGAGCCTCGGGAACCGTAAAATACGGCGACGAATTATTTGAACTTAATCCCGAAATAGACTTTGCCGGTCTTGACTGGGGCAGAGGAGTCTGGACTAAAGATAATTATTGGTATTGGGGCTCGGGCTCGGGTCAGATTGACGGCGTGCCTTTCGGTTTTAATCTCGGCTACGGCTTCGGCAATACTTCTGCCGCAAGCGAAAATGTAATTTTCTATGACGGCAAGGCTAATAAATTCGATGATATTGTTTTTAATATCAGTGAAAATTATACCGATGCGTGGACAATTAAATCATCAGACGGCAGGTTTGATATGGATTTTGAGCCGATTATAGACCGCAACGCATTGATTGATGTTAAGGTTATTATGACCGATCAACATCAGGTTTTCGGAAGAATGAGCGGTACGGCAATCTTGGATGACGGAACAAAAATAAAGGTTAAGGACTTTTTGTGCTTTGCTGAGAAGGTACATAACAGATATTGATATGATTAAATTACCCGGAAAAATACCCAATTTGTCTTCAATTGCGGAAAAAATTGAATATGAATTGGACTTTGATTATAATACCAGTGTGACAAGACTGGAAACTTTCGACGATTTTTTGAGCGAAATTATAGAGCCTTATAAAAGGGGCGAAAAGATTTTTTATCGTGGAGAAAAAGTCAATAAAATCGATCGAACATTGATTCCTACTTTGTTCAGGCAGAGGCGTTTGCTTTTTAACGAGGATGAAACATACATAAATCTTGACGCAAACGGATTGCTTGATTTTTATAATTCCGTTCCTGAATATTTAGAGGTTTATAAGAAAATAATCGGTAAAGTAAATGTGTCGAAAATGTATAATTTCCTGTCTTTTTCTCAGCATTATTTTGGGATAAGTCCGCTTATCGACCTTACGAAAAGTCCGTTTGTGGCTCTTTCATTTGCACTGAAAAACAGAAAAGAATATGATGACGATGTGTTGTTTTATACGGTCGAAATTAAAAATGACGCCGATTATACCTGTGATATGAAAACGGCTGATAAATGGGTTTCGGAATATAATGTTACCGTGTATAATGATAAACTGATGGATTTCTATGAAGATTTCAAGTTCGATTTTAAGCAATATAAGTTGTTTATCGAGGGTTTACGCAGTCAGGGAAAAAATATCAGCAATATGTCGTCACCGAGTGCAAAACTTATCGATGTTCCGACTAACGATTTAATGAGATTTCAGCAAGGAGTCTTTCTCTTGTTAAACGATTTCACACTTGTCGGAAAAGGCTACCTCACCAAGAATGTCAGAGATGATTTTCTTGTGAAAAAGTGGTTGATAAATAAAGACATTTGTCCCATTCTCCTTAATTATCAGCTTAAAGAACGACCGTATTATAATTATGATACAATCACCGATTTATCGGCGGTTGTGGCTAATATAAGAAAGTCATACACGAAAGGAAAACAAAATGACTCAATATTATTCTGAACATTTATTAAACCAATATTCACCGCTTATCGCTAACTTACTGATATACCTGCTTGCAATTACGGTATTGTCGTTGACTTTCAGAGCTTTCATTTGCGTTGCCGTAAACTATGACGCAAAAGCAAGAGGCGTTAAGGAAAAAACTCTTTATACGGTTTTGTCGTTCTTCTTCCCGCTTATTGTCGGAATAGTCTATTTATGCACAAGAAAGAATTGCAAAAAGATTCAGCCTAAAATCTGTAACAACTGCCATACTACGGTTGATACAAACAGTACTTTTTGTCCTAATTGTCTCGGTACGGATTTTACAGATTACCTTATCAGAGATAATGAAAAGTATCACAAAAATGCAAAGATATTTTTAATTGCCGGTATTGCCGTATATGTAGTAACTTGCGTTGTAAATGTTTTCTTTAATATCTATTTTGACAAAAACGCAGAGCCGTTCATTAATGATATCGAGAGATATTCAAATTATCTCGATAATTACGACGATAAAGATGATTATGATAATCGTGACTATTCTAACCATTTTGACGCAGACGGTTATTTTGATGACTTCGGATTTCCTAAAGACGGTGAGGAAGAAACGCAACCAGATGATGTTCTGCCGAATAGTTTACAGTAAAAAAACGAGAAGCCTTAGATATATTCTATGGCTTCTCGTTTTGTCTTTAGGTTAGATTTTTAAGGGTTAGATACCATACTCCGAACACCTCTCTTGTAAAAGCCGGAATACGGAATATACGCATTGAATGCGCAGGCAGTCCGGTTGCATTAATGCCTGCTTTTTTTGCAATCATCAGTGCTCTGTATATGTGGTATTCGGAAGTGCAAATTACGATTTCTTTTGATAAATTATTTTTATCGATTACATCAGAGGAGAATTTGAGGTTTTCCTCCGTTGAGGTCGAGGCATTCTCAATATAAAGACGGGTTTTGTCAATTCCTTTTTCGGTTAAAATACGGTACATACATTCTGCTTCGCTGATGTCCTCGTCCGCACCTTGACCGCCGGAGAGTACGGCAACTGAATTTTTGTTTTCGCTAAGGTAATCAAACGCCGCTTTGCATCTTGACATTAACGCTCTTGTTGGAACCGTGCCCTTTACTCTGCATCCGAGTACGGTCACGGTTTTTCCTTTCGGTTTTGTGCATTTTTCGCAAATTATTATTTTCAAAAGAGTAATAAAAAATGCCGTGTAAAAAATTATTGCCAAAACGCCGAATGCAAAAAATAAAATTCGGTACGATTTAGTTTCGCACAGCGTTTTAATATTATCGGAAAATATTCCAAATAATAACAGTAAAATTCCTGTCATTATTCCGAAAATGTTTCCGATATTTATTTTTGCTCTTATCAGCGGGAGGGAATATAATAAAATAATAAATATACTAAAAACAATTAAGATAATTTTCATTTATGCTCCTTTGTGCAATATATACAATTAGAGTAACATATTAATTAAGAAATGTAAATAATTTTATAGAAATTATATAAAAACAGTGACAAACTATTTACAGTGTGCTACTATATTAATGACTTTATTCGGTTAAAGTACTCTATAACAAAAATCTATAATAAAATGAGAGGGTAATTAAAATGGCATATGTAGACGAAATTTTAGCTTATCTGCAAAAAAAAGACTATTATGAGCCGGAGTTTATTCAGGCGGTAAACGAAGTTCTTAATTCGCTTCGTCCCGTTATTGAAAAGAACGAGGAAAAGTATCGCAGAGTTGCACTTCTTGAAAGACTTATTGAGCCTGAAAGAATTCTCAGATTCAGAGTTCCTTGGATTGACGATAACGGTCAGGTACACGTAAACCGTGGCTACCGTGTTCAGTTTAACTCTGCTATCGGTCCTTATAAGGGCGGACTCAGACTTCACCCGAGCGTTAATCTCGGCATCGTAAAGTTCCTCGGTTTTGAGCAGATTTTCAAAAATTCATTGACAGGTCTTCCTATCGGCGGCGGTAAAGGCGGATCTGACTTTGACCCTAAGGGAAAGAGCGACAGAGAAATTATGATGTTCTGCCAGAGTTTTATGACGGAACTTTGTAAGGTAATCGGCGCCGATACAGACGTTCCTGCAGGCGATATCGGTACAGGCGCAAGAGAAATCGGCTATATGTTCGGTCAGTATAAGAGAATATGCGGCACTTACGAGGGTGTACTTACCGGTAAAGGCTTGTCTTTCGGCGGCTCTCTTGCAAGAACCGAGGCTACAGGCTACGGACTTCTTTACTTTACAGAAGAAATGCTCAAGTGTAATAATTCCGATATTAAGGGCAAGACTGTTTGTGTATCGGGTTCCGGTAATGTTGCTATTTATGCGGTAGAAAAGGCAGAAATGCTCGGTGCAAATGTTGTTACCGTTTCCGATTCAACAGGTTGGATTTACGATAAGGACGGCATTGATGTAAAACTTCTTAAAGAAATTAAGGAAGTTAAGAGAGCAAGACTTACTGAATACGCAAAGGCAAGACCTTCGGCAGAATATCACGAAGGCAGAGGAGTATGGCAGATTAAGTGCGATGTTGCTCTTCCTTGTGCTACCCAAAACGAATTAACTCTTGACGATGCTAAACTTCTTGTTGAAAACGGTTGTATAGCAGTTGCAGAGGGTGCTAATATGCCTACAACTCTTGATGCAACAAAGTATCTTCAAGAGCATGGAGTTATGTTTGCTCCCGGTAAGGCTGCAAACGCAGGCGGCGTTGCTACTTCGGCTCTTGAGATGAGCCAGAACAGTGAGAGAATCAGCTGGACATTTGAAAAGGTTGATGCAAAGCTTAAGGATATTATGGTAAATATTTATCATAACATTGATAATGCGGCTAAGAAGTATGACCTTGACGGCGACTATGTTGCAGGTGCAAATATCGCAGGTTTCGAGAAAGTTGCAGATGCTATGATGGCTCAGGGTATCGTTTGATATAAAACGAATTATGATAATTTGAGGAACGGAGAATACCGTTCCTCTTTTTTTAATAAATTTTTAATTATAATATATAATATATTGCAACTTGTACTCATTTATGATATAATCAACAAAAATATATTGGGTTAGTGTGTGCTATGGTTGTTTTGGGTATTGACCCCGGCTATGCCATTGTCGGTTGGGGAGTAATTGAATATTCGCATTCTCGCTTCAAAGTGCTCGGTTACGGTGCAATTACCACCGAAGCACAGACTCCGTTTCCGGAGAGATTGCAGATTATTTATAATGATATGTGCTATCTTTTCACTAAGTATAAGCCTGAAGTTATGAGCATGGAAAAACTGTTTTATAATTCTAACCAAAAGACTGTTATTGATGTTGCTCAGGCAAGGGGCGTGATTACGCTCGCTGCTCAGATGAATAATAAGAATATTTTTGAATATACTCCGCTTCAGGTTAAACAGTCTGTTACGGGCTACGGCAGAGCCGAAAAAAAACAGGTTATGGAAATGACCAGAAGTATTTTGAATTTGCCCGAGGTTCCGAAACCCGATGATACGGCGGATGCACTTGCAATGGCTATCTGCCATGCACATTGCAGCGGTTCGGCTATCGGCAAACTTAATAATTTACTGAAAAAGGATATTTGATAATTTATGATTTATTCTGTTAAAGGGATTTTGACATATGTTGAACCGTCATTCGTTGTTGTAGAATGCGGCGGAGTGGGTATGAAATGCTTTGCAAGTACCTCTACGATTACTCAACTTTCTTCCGTGGGCACGGAGGTTACACTGCTCACATATATGAGCGTAAAAGAAGACGCAATCGATTTATACGGCTTTTTATCTCAAAATGAACTTGACGCTTTTAAGTTACTCATTTCCGTAAACGGAGTGGGACCTAAGGCGGCAATGTCGGTTCTTTCCGCTCTTACAACCGATAAACTTTCACTGGCGGTTTCCTGCGGCGATGTTAAATCTATTCAGGCGGCGCAGGGAATAGGAAAGAAAACGGCAGAGAGAATTGTTCTCGAACTTAAAGATAAGATGGCAGGAGTCGCAGGTGTTGTTCAGGGCACTGCCGCAGTAAATGCCGCACAGGCGAATGCTCCCGGCTCGGCAACGGCTGAGGCTGTCGAGGTTTTGGTTTCTCTCGGATTTAATCAGACGGATGCTTCGGTGGCAGTCGGTTCGATGCAACCTGGACTCAGCGTTGATGAAATGATAAGAAAAGGACTTAAACTTCTTTCGTCTAATTTGTAATGTGGTGATGAAATGATAGAAAACGAATTTGAATATGATTTTGAAAACAGAATGTCGGCACCGGAATATACTCCTGCCGACGAGGATATAGAAAATTCATTAAGGCCAAAACAACTTACGGATTATATAGGACAGGAAAAAGCAAAGGAAAACCTTTCCGTTTATATCAAAGCCGCAAAACTCAGAGGTGAGCCGCTCGACCATGTACTGCTTTACGGACCTCCGGGACTCGGAAAAACAACCCTTGCAGGTATAGTGGCAAATGAAATGGGCGTTAATATAAGAGTGACTTCCGGACCGGCAATAGAAAAGCAGGGCGATTTGGTAGCCATTCTGTCTAACCTGGAACAGGGCGACGTCCTGTTTATAGACGAAATTCACCGCCTAAACAGAACGGTTGAGGAAATTCTTTATCCTGCTATGGAGGACGGAAAAATCGATATAATTATCGGCAAGGGACCAAGTGCAAGAAGTTACCAACTCAGTCTGCCGAAATTTACTCTTATCGGTGCAACGACCCGTGCGGGACAACTTTCCGCCCCTCTTCGTGACCGTTTCGGAGTTATTCTCCGCCTTGAAATGTATAATAAGGACGAACTTGCAAAAATAGTGCATCGTTCGTCTAAAATACTTAATATACCGATTGATGACGAGGGTGCATTACAGATTGCCTCACGCTCAAGAGGAACGCCGAGAATAGCAAACAGATTGCTTAAGAGAAGCCGTGATTTTGCCGAAGTTAAGTATGACGGCGTTATAACCGACGAAGCGGCAAAGACGGCACTGAAGGGTATGGAAATAGACGAACTCGGTCTTGATGCCATTGACAGGCGACTTCTTATGACTATGATAAAAAATTATAACGGCGGCCCCGTGGGACTTGAAACAATTTCGGCTGCCGTCGGTGAAGAGTCCGTTACCATCGAGGATGTGTATGAGCCTTATCTTATGCAAATAGGCTTTTTGGCAAGAACACCGAGGGGCAGAGTTGTCACTCCCGCAGGCTATGAACATATGGGAATTAAACCAAACAGTAACGATGATGCAAACGGACAACAAACTTTTGATTTATAATATTTTAGGAGACTTGATATGGGTAGATTATTCGGTACAGACGGTGTACGAGGAATTGCAAATAAAGATTTAACTAACGAACTTGCTATGAAAATAGGTTCTGCGGCTGCCGCTGTACTTCTTAAAGAAGCAAAAAGCGAGAAACCTACCGTTCTTATAGGCAAGGATACAAGAGCAAGCGGCGATATGCTTGAGGCGGCTTTGACGGCAGGTCTTTGCAGCGTTGGTTGTAATGTGCTTTCAATCGGCGTAGTGCCTACTCCGGCGGTGGCTTATTTGGTTGGTCTTTATCAGTGTGAGGCAGGTATTATGATTTCCGCATCGCATAACCCTTGCGAATATAACGGAATTAAAATTTTTCAGAAAACGGGATATAAACTTGATGATTCTATTGAGGATGAAATTGAATCCATTATTCTCGATAACAGCGAAAAAATCGAAACTAAAATCGGTGGTGAGGTAGGCAACAGACTTTTCTGCAAAACTGCTGTGAATGATTATATTGACCATGTTGTTTCGGTTACCGACGCAAGATTTGACGGGCTTAAAATCGCTCTTGATTGCGCAAACGGTTCAGCTTCGGTTTGTGCTAAAGAAATATTTACCAAACTCGGTGCAAAATGCATTATGCTCTCCGATACCCCCGACGGAACAAATATTAATCTTAATTGCGGTTCCACTCATCCCGAGGAACTTATGAGTTTCGTTAAGGATGCAGGTCTTGACTTAGGTCTTGCATTTGACGGAGATGCAGACAGAATGCTTGCTGTTGACGAAAACGGAGAACTTGTTGACGGTGATAAAGTAATCGCAATCTGTGCTAAGAAGATGAAGCAGGACGGTACGCTCAAGAAAAATACGGCAGTCGTTACCGTTATGAGTAATATGGGCTTCTTTAAGTTTTGCGAGGAAAACGACATAAATTGTGCCAAGACGGCTGTGGGCGACAGATATGTTCTTGAAAAAATGCTCAGAGACGGATATAATATCGGCGGCGAGCAGTCGGGGCATGTTATTTTTCTTGATTACGCCACCACGGGTGACGGTGAACTTTCGGGCGTGAAACTCGTCGAAACAGTAGTTAACAGCAAAAAGAAACTGTCTGAACTTGCTTCGGTTATGACCGTATATCCTCAGGTATTGATTAATGTAAAAGTTTCTCCCGAGGGTAAACAGAAATATAATAATGACGAATATATAATTGCCGCAACCCAAAAAGCGGAAATGGAACTTATGGGTGACGGCAGAGTTCTTGTAAGAGTCAGCGGAACGGAACCACTCGTTCGTGTTATGCTTGAGGGCAAGGACATAAATCATATAAAGAGACTCGGCGAAGAGATTGCCGAAGTGGTTAAGGAAAGATTATCATAATGAGATATTCAACCGATTGGAAAGATTACGAACTTATAGACTGCTCATCGGGCGAAAAGCTTGAAAGATGGACGAGAGAAATTCTTGTTCGTCCCGATCCGCAGGTTATTTGGAAAAGCGAAAGAACAAACCGCCTTTGGTTTCAGCCAAACGCAAGATATGTCAGGTCAAAAACCGGCGGAGGTCAGTGGCAAATGTATTCTAAGGTGCCTGCCGCCTGGCAGGTCAGATATAAGGATTTGACCTTTAACATTAAAACCATGGGCTTTAAGCATACCGGACTTTTTCCCGAACAGGCTGTTAACTGGGACTATGTAAGAAGTCTTATTAAAACATCGGGCAGAGAAAATGTAAAAGTGCTCAATCTTTTTGCTTACACAGGTGCGGCGACCGTTGCCTGCCTTAAAGAGGGAGCGTCTGTTGTTCATGTTGATGCCTCTAAAGGTATGACTAATTGGGCTAAGGAAAATGCCTCGGCTTCGGGTGTTGCCGACGGTGATGTAAGATGGATTGTTGACGATTGCCTTAAGTTCGTTAAAAGAGAGGAAAGACGGGGAAATAAATACGATATTATCATTCTTGATCCGCCCTCTTACGGCAGAGGACCAAAAGGCGAAATTTGGCGTTTGGAGGACTGCATTTACGACTTTATGATTGAAGTTGAAAAGGTTCTTTCCGATAATCCGCTTGCCGTTATTCTTAATTCTTACACAACGGGACTTTCCGCTTCCGTTATGAAATACATAATTGACGATGTGATTACATCAAAACACGGCGGCAGCACACAATCTGATGAAATCGGACTTCCCGTAACATCAAACGGCGGAGTTCTGCCGTGTGGCACTACCGCAATTTGGACGCAGGAATAGTATGGATTTAATTAAATTTGACAATGTGTCGTTCTCGTACGAAACAGAGGACGAAAACGGTAATCCGAAAACCGAAAAGGTGCTTGAGAATTTTAATTTCTCGATAGAAGAGGGCAGTTTTGTTGCCATTCTCGGGCATAACGGCTCAGGTAAATCCACCGTTGCTAAGTTGACAAACGGAATTTTGTTTGCCGATGAGGGTACGGTTACCGTTGATTCTATACTCGCACGGGACGATGACACAATTTACGATATAAGAAAAACCGTCGGTATGGTTTTTCAAAATCCCGACAATCAGATAGTCTCCTCAATCGTTGAAGAAGATGTTGCTTTCGGAGTAGAAAATATCGGAATACCCTCTGACGAATGCCGAAAAAGAGTTGATGAAGCACTAAAAACGGTCGGTATGTACGAATACCGCCTGCGTACTCCGTCAAAACTTTCGGGAGGTCAAAAGCAAAGAGTTGCCGTTGCCGGCATTATCGCCATGAAACCTAAGTGTATCGTGCTTGACGAGCCTACGGCAATGCTTGACCCAAGCGGAAGAAGAGAAGTAATTGACACCGTGATGAAACTAAACCGTGAAGAGGGCATCACCATAGTTTTGATTACGCATTATATGGACGAGGCTGTTAAGGCTGACCGAGTTGTTGTTATGGATGACGGCAAAATTAAACTTGACGGTACTCCCGAACAGGTTTTTTCGGATACGAATAAGATTAAGTCGCTGAGTCTCGAGGTTCCGCAGTCCACCGAACTTGTTTCAAGACTCGGTATAAGCAGCGAAAATACGGTGCTGAATTTCGACCAATGCGCCGACTTGCTATATAAATATTTACAGAAAGATAACTCATAAAATGGCTGTACTTGAAACCAAAAACTTAAAATTTGTATACAGCATAGGAACTCCTTTTGAGGCGTGTGCGATAAAAGATGTTAATTTTAGCGCAGAGGCTAATGAAATAATCGGAATTATCGGTCACACAGGCTCGGGTAAATCCACCTTTATTCAGCACCTAAACGGCCTTATAAAGCCTACAAACGGCATTGTTTGTGTTAACGGTGAGGATATTTGGAAAAAGGAAAATAAAGCAGATTTAAGAAAAGTTAAGTTTGCGGTCGGTCTTTGCTTTCAGTATCCCGAGTATCAGATTTTTGAGGACACGGTGTTTGATGAAATCGCATTCGGTCCTAAGCAGATGGGACTTGACACCGACGAAATTCAAAGCAGGGTTTTTGAAAGTATGAATATAGTCGGTCTTGACAGGAAACTCAAAGATGCGTCGCCGTTTGATATGTCGGGCGGGCAGAAGAGGCGTGTTGCCATCGCTTCTATTATTGCAATGAAACCGCAAGTTTTAGTTCTTGACGAGCCTTGTGCCGGTCTCGACCCAAAGGGCAGACAGGTTATTTTGAACCTTGTAAAAAATTATCAAAAGAAAATGGGAAACACTGTCTTGTTTGTTTCTCACTCTATGGAAGATGTGGCAAATATAGCCGATAGAGTAATGGTGTTTAAGAACGGAGAGGTCGCTATGTTCGGCGCTGTTGACGAGGTGTTTTCAAGAGGTGCCGAACTTAAAGAAATGGGATTGAATATTCCCGAGGTTACTGAAGTGTTCCTAAAACTTAAAGCTATGGGCATAGATTGTAATACCGGCGTTTATACCGTTGACCAAGCCGTAAAAGAAATTAAAAGATTAAAGTTAGAGGGGGAGAGTTCATATGCTTTCTGATGTAACAATCGGGCAGTATCTTCCCGGTGATTCGCCTATTCATAAACTTGACCCCAGAGCAAAGATAGTTATATCGCTTTTGCTTATGATTTCAATATTTCTTTGCAGAAATTATATTTCACTCGGAATTTGTATAGCACTTGCATTTGGTATCTGCTTTGCCTCAAAAATTAAGCCGAAGGTTATATTGAAAGGCATTAAACCTATAATCGTTATCGTAATATTCACCACCGTTATTAACCTTTTTTACGGCTCGGGTCAACCGCTCGTTAAACTCGGCTTTCTTAAAATCACAGAACAGGGTATTCATAACGCAATATTTATGGGATTGAGAATTATAGTTCTCGTAGTTTTCGGTTTGATGCTGACATATACGACTACACCTACATCACTTACAGATGCGATTGAGTCGCTGCTCAAGCCGCTGACTTATCTTAAAGTTGATGTTCAGTCTCTCGCTATGACAATGACTATTGCACTCAGATTTATTCCCACTCTTGTCGAAGAAGTGGATAAAATTATGTCCGCTCAAAAGAGCAGGGGCGCCGATTTGGAAAGCGGAAGCGTACTCAATCGAATTAAGGCAATAGTGCCTATTATGATACCGCTTTTTGTTTCTTCTTTCAGGCGTGCAAACGAACTTGAATACGCTATGGAATGCAGATGCTACCGTGGCGGAAACGGAAGAACAAAGATGAAAGTAATGCATATGAACGCAAGCGATAATTTGGCTTTGGTGCTTACGATTCTCTATTTTGTCGGAATAATACTTCTAAGAATTTTTACAGCAAGAGTTATATGAAAAGACTGCTTATAAAAATTAAATATGACGGAACGGCATACCACGGCTATCAGGTTCAGGATAACGCCTTGACGGTTCAGGAAGTTTTTCAAAATGCAGTTGAAAAAGTGTTTCAAAAACGACTTGATGTAATCGGGTGCAGCAGAACTGACAGCGGTGTGCATGCAAATATGTATTGCCTGTGCCTCGATACAGATATGAATATATCAAATGAAGGCGTCATACTTGCGCTTAATACATATCTTCCGAATGATATTGCCGTCTTTGATTGTACCGAAGTACCGCAGGATTTTCACCCGAGATATAATTGTAAAAGCAAGGAGTATTTATATGTTATTTATAACGGAAAATACAGAAATCCTTTCTATGACAGATATGCGTACTGGTACAGATACGATTTAGATGAAAAATATCTCGACAGAGAAGCAAAAGCATATGTCGGAAAATACGATTATTCGGGATTTTGCTCGTCTAAATCTGATGTTGAGGATACCGTTCGTGAAATATATTCCTTTGATGTTTGGCGTGAGGGTAACTTGGTTTTCTTTAAGGTATCGGGCGACGGCTTTCTGTATAATATGGTTCGCATTATGGTCGGAACTCTCCTGTTTGTTTCTCAGGGCAAGATTAAAGAAAATGAACTTAAGTCCGTAATTGAGTCAAAGGACAGAAAAAGAGCAGGCAGAACTGCTCCGCCGCAGGGACTTTATTTGAATAAAATTGTGTATTAGGAGAAAAAATGCCTACTAACGAAAGAGCAAATAAACTCAGAGAAAAGAAAAGACAAAAAGATAAAAAGACTAAAATAATCATTTGGTCTGTACTCGGTGTAATCGTTCTCACTATTGCTATTATGAAAATCTGTGAGATTGATTTTGCTGATGTAAAAAATAAAATAAGTGCCAATACGGCAGTTTCATCCGTATCCGAAGATGTCTATCCTTACTCTCTCAATATTTCGGGCAATACCGATGTAACAGTAGTAAATGATAAACTTGCTGTTCTCAGCGACTCGTCTCTAACCGTTTTTAATCCCACAAACGCTAAAAAAACATATTCTTTTGAACATGGTTATACTAATCCCGTAATGCTTTCATCGGGCAATTATATTTGTACTTATGACCGTGGCTCAACTCGATTGAGACTCGATACAACTTCTAAGCAATTATACGAAAAAACAGTTGACAGAAATATCATCTGTGCTTCGCTTGCCTCAAACGGTACGGTAGCTTACGCTTCATTTTCCGATGATGCAGATTGCGAACTTACCGTGATTACAAAGACTGAGAGAAAAAAGATGACTCTCCCGATTAAGGGTGGATATATTACAAGAATTGCAATTAATTCGTCGGGAACAAAGTGCACGTATGTCACCGTTTCATCAACCGACGCAGTTATAACCTCTACCGTTCATACGATTAATGTCGGCGACAGCGAGGATACTGCCACAGCCGAGTTTCAATCCTCAAATATTCTTGATGTAACATACTCCGACTCAAATGACGCATATATTATAGGCGATGACTTTTTGAGCATTGTATCATCTCAAAAGAAATTTGTTAATGTTTTTGAAAAGGGAACTATAAGTACGGTAAATTATTGCTATACCGCAAAAAATGAACTTATAGTCAATTACAGAGATTATTCCAATTCTTCCGAGTCTAATCTGGCTTATATTAAATCGAACGGTTCGGTTAAATGTAAAACAACTCTCGCCAATACCGTTAAATATCTCAGTTCATCGGGAAATAATGTTACCGTTTTGTTCCCGGACGGAGTAAGTACTTATTCGCTTTCTAAATTTGAAAATAAAAAAACATATAAGTGTGACAGTTCGATAAACAGCGTTCATTCTCTAGGCTCAAAAATATATATTCAGTACGGACAATACATTGATGTTATGTAGAAGAAGGGATATGTATTATGACAATATTTAATTATACGCTCAACTATGTTGATGTTATCATAGTCGGCATATTGCTATTGACATTTTTCGTCGGCTATGCTAAGGGAATACTTATTACCCTTGTTAATTTAATAAGATACAGCGTCGGTTTGTTCCTGTGTATGTTTGTTGCTAACGGATATTACGAAACGTTTTACAACTCGTTCGTTAAAGAAAGAATTGTAAATAAACTCAGCACTCAGGTTGTGACATCTGCCAATATAGATGAAATTCTCGCTAACTTAAATACAACGGTGAATTCTCTGCCGTCTTTTGTTAAAAAAGGCATTGACATATCGTCCCTCTCTTTTTCTTCGGGCGATGATATAGCCTCGATAATAGCTGAAAATGTATTTCAGCCGATTGCTCTTATCATCGTAAAGGCTCTGCTGTTTGTGTTTACATTTGTTGTATTTTTCGGATTAACCGGACTTATTATACACGTTGTAAGAAAACATAATAACAAAAAACGGAGTGAAAGCCGACATAAAAGTAATCTTAAAACGGTTGACAGAATATTCGGCGGCTTGTTCGGCTTTGCAAAGGGTACTCTGATTGTTTTCATTTTTGTCTCGGCAGTCGGCGCAATATCACAAATTGACAGCTTTAGGGACAATGCTTTTGTATCTACTGCACTTAACAGCAGTTTATATAATTACTTATTGGATGTTAATCCGTTTAATTTAATCACGGAGGGGATTTTATGAGCAAGTTTAATGAAAATGTGAAGGATTTATTTACTAATTGGAATACTATTCCTAACTGGATGTGCTTTGTCAGGATTGCACTCATACCGGTTTTTTCCGTTTTGTTTGTTAAGGAAAGTTACATAGCCGCATTTATAGTTATGATTGTTGCGGCACTTACCGATGTGTTTGACGGAAAAATAGCAAGAAAATATAATATGGTATCAAATCTCGGAAAAATTCTTGACCCAATTGCCGATAAACTTTCACAGATTGCCATAGTTGTTATTTTGATTGTTAAGTTTTGGTCGTTTGACGGACCGCTGAAATATCTGCTTTTCCTCTTTATTTTCAAAGAGTTGGTTATGGTTATTGCTGGTGCGATTCTTCTGTCGCTCGGTATGAGACCCGTAGCGGCTGAGGTATGGGGCAAGGTTGCAACTGTTGTATTCTACACATTTATGATTACAATAATAGCAATAGGTCCGAGCGGTGCCCTTGTCGGCGTGTGGTTCATTAAGGCTCTGCCTATGCCCGTTATTTATGTTATGGTGGTTATTTCCGCTATACTTGCATTTGTTTCGCTCTTTGGTTATGCACCGGGCTTTTTAAGACAGATTAAGGAAAAGAAAAACAAAAAGTAAATTTATAAAATTTTCTATATAGGAGTATTTAATTAATGAAACAACCTATGTGTACTCGTTGCGGCGAAAGACCCGCAATAGTATTTATTCAGAAAATGGAGGACGGCGTTATGAAACCCGAGGGGCTCTGTTATCAGTGCGCCAAGGAACTTAATGTCGATATGGGACCCATTAAGGGGCTTATGGAAAAAATGGGAATAAGCGAGGATGAACTTGAAGCCGCAACCGAGCAGATGGGTCAGTTCATGGAAAATATGGATGACTTCGATTTCGGAGATCTCGGCGCAATGTTTAATCCCGATAATGCCGACGGAGCACAGACGATGCCGTTGTCCGAACTTTTCGGCGGACTTAATGAAACCTCCGACACAAAGCCCGGCAAGAACGCTAAGGGCAAAAAGAAAAATCGTAAAAGCAGGCAAAACGAGGATAACAGAAAGTTCTTAAATAACTACTGTAATAACCTCACGGCTAAGGCTAAAAACGGCGAAATAGATAAGATTATCGGCAGAGAAAGTGAGATTGAACGTGCGGTTCAAATTCTTTGCCGCAGGACAAAAAACAACCCCTGTCTTATCGGTGAACCGGGCGTAGGTAAAACCGCCATCGCAGAGGGTCTTGCAATTAAAATTGCAAAGGGTGAAGTACCCGCAAGACTTGCCGATAAAGAAATCTATCTTCTCGATTTAACCGCACTTGTTGCCGGAACTCAGTTCAGAGGTCAGTTTGAAGGAAGAATCAAAGGTCTCGTGGACGAAGTTAAACACGAGGGAAATATTATTCTATTTATAGATGAGGTTCATAATCTTGTCGGTACAGGCGACAGCGAGGGAACAATGAATGCGGCAAACATTCTTAAACCCGCACTTTCAAGAGGTGAAATTCAGGTTATAGGTGCAACTACCTTTAATGAATACCGTAAGTATATCGAAAAGGATGCCGCACTTGAAAGAAGATTTCAGCCCATTAAGGTCGAGGAGCCGTCAATTGATGACGCCTACAGAATGCTTCTCGGCATTAAAGGTTATTATGAAGATTATCATAAGGTCTCGATTAATGACACTTTGGTTTATAAAGCCGTTACCATGAGCGAAAGATTTGTTACCGACCGTTATCTTCCCGACAAAGCCATTGATTTACTTGATGAGTCCTGTACTTGTGCCAATTTGCGCAATCCGGCTATCAGTAAATATCAAATCCTGCTTGAAAAGAAAAAGTCTCTTACAGACCGCATACAGACGCTTTCAGAGCCGGAGGAGGACGAGGAGATAGATTATGAATTGATTTCAAATCTTAAATCCGAACTGATTAATATTGACAATCAACTACCGGAACTTGAGGAAAAAGCAAAGGATAATCAGGTGCTTGAGTCTGACCTTGCAAAGGTTATTTCACTTTGGACGGGAATTCCTGCATCTAAGGTGGAACAGGGCGATATTAAAAAACTTGCCTCTCTCGATGCTGAACTTAAATCACATATTATCGGTCAAGATGAGGCTATTGAAAAGGTAGCCAATGCGGTACGCCGTGGCAGAATTCAAATCAGCGCAAAAAAGAGACCGCAGTCCTTTATTTTCGTAGGACCCACCGGAGTCGGAAAAACCGAACTCGTAAAGCAGCTTGCAAACGCTTTGTTCGACTCTCCTGATAATCTTATCAGACTTGATATGAGCGAATTTATGGAGAAGTTCAGCGTGTCGAGAATTATCGGTTCGCCTCCGGGTTATGTAGGATATGACGATGCAGGTCAACTTACCGAAAAAGTAAGAAGAAAGCCGTACAGCGTTATCCTGTTTGACGAGATAGAAAAGGCGCATAAGGATGTTCTTAATATCCTGCTTCAAATCCTTGATGAGGGCAGAATTACCGATGCTCAGGGAAGAACCGTAAATTTTGAAAATACCGTTATCATTATGACTTCCAATGCAGGTTCAACCGACCAAAACACTATGGGATTTGCAAAATCAAGCAACGACATTACCCAAGAGGTTACAATGAAAGCGCTCGAAAGATTTTTAAGACCCGAGTTTCTCGGCAGGGTAGATGAGATAATTATTTTCAATAATCTCACCTTTGACAATTTTGAAAAGATTGCTAGGATTATGCTTGACGAACTCGTTCCGGGTCTTAAGGATAAGGGAATTGATTTTGTTTATGACGACAGCGTTCCGGTGTTCCTTGCAAAAAAAGCCTACGGCTCAAAGAAAAATGCAAGAGGTCTGCGTGATGCCGTTCGCCGTGAAATAGAGGAAAAGGTTGCAAACAGTATAGTTTTCAATCAGGATATTGATATAAAAACTATATCTGTAAGCGCAAAAAATGAAATACAAATTAAAATAAATTAAAAAAAGTATTGACATTTCAACGCACATTAGATATAATAATGTGCGTTGTGACATGCGGGTGTAGTTCAATGGTAGAATCCCAGCCTTCCAAGCTGGTCGCGTGGGTTCGATTC
>UQPH01000020.1 GCA_900542875.1 uncultured Eubacterium sp.
TTATCCTATAGAATTGATAATGGAATCTGCTAAACGCTCTGTTGAAAAGAAAAATCCTCTAAGATTAAAAATGATTTATGATAGATATTCTGATTTGGCTTCTAATCCTTTTAAGATGAAATATGATAATAATTATTCTTTTTGGTTAATTTCGCCTTATTTTAGACATTCTGAACTTCTTGATTTTTCACAAGCTTCAAAAAAAACTGCTGAAGAATTTTTCTACACCTATATAGGTAAATCAAATGAACGCATAGCCGTATTGTTTAATCATATCGAAAATGATGGAATAAAAATAAAAAAAGATTTTTCTCCTGAATCATTAATTTTTTTATGGGATTGGGCAAGGAAAAAAATAACAAAAAGAAAGTTATCCTCTAATGAAATTTGTGAAAAAGAATTAGATTATGCTCCATGGTTTAGAAATGCAGATTATATTCCAAAAACTGTTATTAGTGAATTTTCCTGCCAACTTTTGATTGATTTATCCTACTATTATGCAGAAGTGCTTCTAAAAAACTATAAAAATGCACAATGGTCATATTTTACCAATAATAAATCTTATATAGATGTAAATCGTCCAACAATTTCAGTCGGTAAACATAGAATCATGCCTCAATGTGTAACATTTGAAATAACAACAAATTTAGATGATAGAAATGCATTATACGATGCATTTATTCAAGTCAAAAAGTTTATTTAATTTTTTGATAAATTAATAGGTTTGCATTTTTTATTTAAGATAAACTTGGAATGAGGTTACTAATATGGATTTTCATTTAATTCCAATAAAAACTTCTAGAAAAAAGCCTAAAACAGGAGATGTTTTTCTTGTCCAACCTATTAAAGGCGTATATTATTATGGAAAGGTAATTAGTGAAAAGAGCAACAGCAAATATGAATTAATTAAAGATTTTCCACTAATATATATATATAATCAAACAACAACTAACTTTGAATTACCGAATTTTTTATCGAATATTCTTATTGCCCCACTTATTACTAATTATAGTCCTTGGACCAGAGGATATTTTTATACCATCGGCAACATACCTGTTACAGATGAAGAAAAAAACTTAGATTGCGGATTCAAAGATTTTCCTATTACAGATTTTAATAATGAATGCCCATTTTTTAGAAATATACATGGGGAAAGAATCGATTATAAACCACAATTTAACACATCTTTTGGCTTATGCTCATATAAGGGTGTTAATTTTGAGATTTGTAAAATATTAGGAATAGATGATTAACTTTTAAGTGCTTTGCTTTCGTTCCTTATAGACACAAGGGGACGGCTCCTCTGTGTTCAACGGTTAAATGGTTTTTGAAAAGGGAGTCGATTTTTGTATAAATCCGAAATGTGAAAAATATTCACATTCTTTTTTCGACAGATTTTTTTAATTGTATAATATTACTTTACGAAAAGCAAAACGGCTCGGGGAATATCCCCAAGCCGTTTTTGTTTATGCTTATTTAAGCAGTTTTCTCGCTATTCGTCTGAGAAGTGACGGCTTTTTGTAGGAAGTTTGGTTTGCTTTGAGTTTAACCGTTACAGCTTTTCGCTTTGGAGCAGGCTTGCGGTCATTGTCGGTCGGTTTCATAACATAGTTGACAATTTGCTCACATGAATTTCCAACCTCGTAGGTAAGGTATTTTTGCTTAAATGCTTCGATTCTTTCCTTATTATCGGTTAAAACGGAATCAATGTTATTTACGCAGTCGATGATTTCGTCGGTATTAAATACTAGCGGACCGGGAACTTCTTTTTCTATATCGACATAAAGTCCTCTTAAATTATCACGGTAATCTTCAAGGTCATAGGTGAAGAAAAGCATAGGCTTATTAAGAAGCGCATAGTCGAACATAACAGAAGAATAGTCGGTAATAAGAATATCGGATATTAAATACAAGTCTTCAACGCATCTGTAAGAGTGCAAATCAAAGGCAAATTTATTATCAACCTCAACGGCATCGCCGGGAGCGCAAAGATGGTGGAGTCTGACAAGCAAAATGTACTCGTCGGAGAGAGCCTCTCTCATTTTTTCGATATCCATCTCCATATCGAATGCGCCCATTTTACGCCAGGTCGGGGTGTAAAGAATAACCTTTTTATCAAGCGGCAAGCCGAGTTCACGCTTAATTGCTTCTACCTTATTTCGGTCTACGTTAAACAGTTCGTCGGTTCTCGGATAGCCGAATTTAAGAATTTCTTTGGTAAAGCGATAGCAGTCGTATGCCTTGCCCTCCATAAATTTGCCCTGAACGAGGAGATAGTTCCAGCGAGAATTTTTGGCGACATATTTTTCTATTGCGTTGTCGCTGGCAAAATCGGCTGTTACATCGAGACCGAGAGTTTTCAGCGGAGTGCCGTGCATGGTTTGAATTTCTATCTGACCGTCACGCTTAACATAGGCGTCCTCGAAGTTTACGTTGTTTACCAAATACTTTGCCGTTGCGAGGTAGTGAAAGTATTCGATTGAGCCTCGTCTTACCTTAACGGCGTTACCTTTAATCGGTGTAAACTCGTCACGGAGTACCCATATGCACTCGTACTGCGGATAGTTTTTATCAATATATTCGTAAAGGTGCTGCGGGTTGCAGGAATATTTTGAGCCCCACATGGATTCAAATATAATCTGCTTTTCGTTGAGCGGTTCTTCACGGAATTTGGGATATAATTCGTTGGCGAGCGATTTGCGCTTTGCCACGGTGTTTTCCTCGTCACGCCACAGCAGGCGGGATTTGAACATAATGCTTGCGTCGATGGAACGGTAGAGTGAAAGTTGAAGCGTTTCGTATTCTACCACAAGACGGCAGTAGGTGTTACTGTAAATCTTTGTTGTAGAAATGATTTTTCCGCCCTTTATATAATCGACAAAAACATCTCTTGTGCTTGCATAAAGATTTTCGATAACATCTTCGTTGCCGAAGTTAATGTCAAATTTGCATACTGCATCTTTAGTGCCGTTGCATTCGGCGGTTGCAAATACGGTTTTTCCGCCCGCAATCTCATTTGGCACATAGAGAACGGCACTGTCCGCACCGAGTGCCGAACGGCTCTTTGTTGAGGTGGTAAAGCTGATCATTGCACCGTTTTTCGCAATTTTCTTTATAACGGTCAGCGATGAGTCAAGAATGAATCGTACACGGTGATTCTTGTTTGTCATAAATACGCATGAGGAATCCTCACCGTTTGATACGATAACAGATCGCTTGGGATAGTACAGTGCCTGACTGCCTTTTGCATTTTCGTAGGAAAGAAAATAAATTTCTTTCTCGCTAAATCTCGAGCAAGGGCAGGTAAATAAAGCATGTTCCTTTTTATCGAATGCGATTTTGTTGCCTTTTTCGTCAACGGCAAGAAGAGCCTTTGCATCATTCTCGAGCTTTACTGTAACAGTCGAGCCTTTTTGTTCGAGATGAGCAGCGAAGTTATCGCAGTTCTTGAGGTAAATTCTTACGCCCTTGAGCGGATTGTGCTCGACGCTGGCAAAGAGATTGCCGCTTACCGTGCCGTCGCCGTCACCGATAAGGTTGGACGCAGTGAGCAGAAAATGCGAATTGATGATTCTGTTCTTTACATAGATGAGAATACGGTTGTTGCCCTCGTTTTCACTTTTTACGCTGAGCGAATTGAATTTTAGCGAGATTTTATATCCTGTACCCGTATAATCGTATTTGGTGGTGATTTCGGTATTTGGGTCAAAGGTGGAGCCGAATTTCGTCGTTGTTTCCTCTATGACCGTCGGGGTTACATTAAGCTTTATCAGCGCACCGGTAAGTTCGTTTTGAAGATAAGCCTCAACGTTTTGGTCGGCTGCGCTCGGGATATTGATTCTCGGAATGAAAACGCCGGTAACGATTTCTATTCCGTCATTTTCGACTTTAACGCTCTTTACCGATTGCTTGGGCGTAAACTGCTTAATCTCCTCGGTGACATCGTAACTGTCTCTGTCAAAGAGGGGAGTCGGTGCAGTCATTATCAGCCTGTCGTCGTTTTCCTTGAGTTCTGCGCTGTAATAGCCCTGTAATTGGTATTCATATATATCAAGCAGACGGTTCAGGTCATTTGCCATAACAGCCTTGTATTTCTCACGGAAGATAACGGGGATTAAGTCAAATGCCTTCGGATTAATGTGCTCTTTAATGAATGCGTTGATTACATCAAAGATTGCGTAAGCCTGTTCACTTGTAACGGATTTGCAGGCGTTTACGAATATCATCAAATCTATGATGAGATTTTTTTTCTCCGACTGAATGACTATGTCCTCGGGCACATTGTGCTCCTTGTAGAATTTTTCGAGGCGCTCTAAAACGCTCAGGCGGTCGTTGAGATTTTTAAGACTGCCTGTATTTTGGGTTATCGACTTGCTTGCGCCATCACGCATACGCCACCAATAGTATGAGGTTTCCACAACCGAAACATTGTTGGCTAGGAAGTGTGCCGGAATCATAACCGGAATGTCCTCGTATAAAATGCCGGTGGGAAATTCGAGTCCGTTTTCGATAAAAAACGAGCGGCGGAACAGTTTATTGCACGAAATGGTGTCGAAGAACAAATTCGGATTTTTTGTAATATGAGTGTTGTTCTCAATGTTTTTGAATACGTACTGGTGCAGACCCGACGGTATGGTCATTTTGGAATTAAAACGCAAAACATTGCAGATAGCCATATCGCTGTTGTCCTTGTTTGCACGATAGTACATTTTTTCGTACAGGTCATCGTCAACAATATCGTCGGAATCAACAAAGGTTATGTACTCTCCCCGTGCTTGCTTAACGCCGAAGTTACGGGCAGAGCCGAGACCTCCGTTTTCTTTGTAATAATATACGAAGTTGGGATATTTTTCTGCATATTTCTTTGCTATAACGGCACTGTTGTCGGGCGAGCCGTCATCTACCATAACCACTTCTATGCTGTCTATGGTTTGGTGTAAAAGGGAATCGAGGCATTCTGCCAAATACTCCTCAACATTATAAATCGGCACAATAACGCTTACCTTAAAGGATTGCGCCTTATCAACTGCTTGTGACATATAAAATACTCCATTATAAATAATAGTTTAATACATTATATAACAGCAAAAATATTTTGTAAAGT
Organism: uncultured Eubacterium sp.; assembly: GCA_900542875.1. Lineage (GTDB taxonomy): Bacteria > Bacillota > Clostridia > Oscillospirales > Acutalibacteraceae > Eubacterium_R. The sequence continues at coordinate 5,105 of UQPH01000020.1, forward strand.
GTCAAAATTCGGTATATTTTTCAAAGTAGAATTTTTAATTGCTTTTTTGTAAAATGTGCATATTGTTATATTTGGGCATATATGATAAATTATAGTTAAAGCAATGAAAGGGATGTTGATAGTATGAAAAAGATTTATAACACAACAGGCACTTGCGCAAGGCAGATTATTCTTGATATTAATGATGACAAAACCGTTAACAGTGTTGAATTTGTAGGCGGTTGCAACGGAAACCTTCAGGGCATTGCGGCTCTCGTAAAGGGAAAAAAGATTGACGATGTTATTTCTTCCCTTAAAGGTATTGATTGCAATTTTAAGGGCACTTCGTGTCCCGACCAGTTGGCAAAGGCACTCGAGGAAGTAAAAGAGGAATTATAATGATTTGAGGCACAGGCATTTATGTTTGTGCCTCGTTTAATGCGGCAGCCTGTTTACGTAGAATGCACCGCATGATTGAGTGGAGAAACTTATGAAAAAATTTCAAAGAATGTTATCATCGCTTTTAATTTTTGTAATGCTAACGGGCGGTAACAGTTACTGCCTTTTATATTATAATTAAAAATACGGTTGAATTAGTCGTGATTTGTATGTATAATAGAAAGGTAAGTTGAATTGAGCAGGAGGACTGTATGTTCAGATTAGAAAGCAAAAGATTAAAAAGAGAGTTTAAGAATAACGACGGTAATTTTTATGCTTCTCAAATTGTAAACAGTTATTCAAATATGAATTTTATCCCCGACGGAAACGGAAGCGAATTTGTTATTAAATTTGCAGACGGCAGCGAGGTTACCTCGAAGGGACTTCCTGTGGAAAATGCAGGATACGAGGGAGACAAGCTCGTTTTTGATTTTACCGAGGATATGGGAGTTAAGGTAACTCTTAAGTATTGGGTTCATAAGGACGGTAATACTGTCTGTAAGCAAATCATAATTAACCAAAGCACAAACGCCGTAATTGATTATGTTGACCTTGAATGCGTCGGAATAATTAATTCAAAGACTCATTTTTGCGTTGATGTTGTTGAGGGCGGAGAAATACCTGCGTTTTGGTCTATGCTCGGTCAGCCTGTTTATGTTGACAGCCTTTTCTTCGGCTGTGAATTTCCTGCTACGGAAAACAGAATTATTCACGGTAACGCAACCGTAAGATATTATATCGGCAGCAGTGTAGGCTCAAACTTTGTTTGCCCGGTAACCGTTATGGGCGCAGGCCCCGACAATACTCTTGCCGGAGTACGAAATGCTTTTTATGAATACATTGATTTTATCAGTGTTCCCGCACCGCTCAGATTCCAATATAACAGTTGGTATGACTATATGAAAGATATTACAGAGGATAACATTATGGTATCCTTTGCAGAGGTGCATAAGCAACTCGCCGCCTATGGTGCGCCTAAACTTGATGCTTATGTTGTTGACGATGGGTGGCCGAATACAAAGGCAGGCTTTTGGTCATTTAATAAGAAGTTCCCGAATAAACTTACTAAAGTCACCGCACTTTGCAACAGTATGGACTCACACTTCGGTTTGTGGCTCGGTCCGCGTGGAGGTTATACACGTCCCGACAAAATAGCAAAGCGTATGCAAAGAGCAGGTAACGGCTATCTCAATAAGCAGGCAAAGGATATATGCGTGGCTTCTTCTAAGTATGTGGAAAAACTCGGCGACTTTCTTGTTGATACAACAAACGAGTTTGACATCGATTACTGGAAACTTGACGGTTTTTGCCTGACGCCTTGCGAAAACAGCAAGCACGATCACGCTGTCGGCGGTTATGAGAATATGTATTTCGTAACCGATATGTGGCAAAAGTGGATTAGGCTTTACGAAAAACTCAGAGCTGCTAATCCAAAGCTTTGGATAAATATGACATGCTATGTAAATGTTTCTCCTTGGTGGCTTCAATGGGTCAATTCTCTTTGGGTGCAAAACAGCGGCGACATCGGCTTTGCAAAGAATATTGAAAATCAGGCTCAGGTGGATAAGGAAATTACCTACCGTGACGCAAGATATTATGACTGCCTTTGCAAGAGGGCACTCCAAATTCCGCTTAAAAACCTTTATAACCATGAGCCGATTTACGGCAATACCGCTCATGTAAACTATACCGATGAAGAATTTGAAAAGTATATTTACTGGTGCACGGTAAGAGGTCAGGCTCTTAACGAACTTCATCTGAGCGTTAATATGATGAATGAGAGCAAGTGGACATCACTTTCTGAGGCGATGAATTGGCAAAAGGATAATTTCCGTATTCTCAAAAATGCACAGTTCATCGGAGGAAATCCGGAGGAGAATAATATCTACGGATATATTTCGTGGACGCCGGAGGGTGAGGGCATCATTGCGATGCGTAATCCAAATAACGAGGAGACATCGCTCACTCTTACATTCAATAAACTTATGGGTACTCCACAGTCGCTCAAGGGTGCAAAATGCTTTAATGTTTACTGCAAGTCGATGCCCGAAACTGACGAAACATACGATTATAACAGCAAAATGGATTTAACAATGAAACCGTTTGAGGTTATGATTTTCAAAATTGCTAAGGAAAGATAATTGATATGAAAGATAAAAAAGAAGTTGCCGCCGAAGAGTCGGAACTCGAACCACAGGAGCAGAAAAAATCTAAACTCAGAGATTTTCTCGAATTTATCGCTCCTATTGTGATAGCACTGATTATCGCAATGATTCTTAAAACCTTTATTTTCGCAAACGCCGTAATTCCAACCGGCTCGATGCTTAATACAATTCAGGAGGGCGACAGAGTATTCGCAAGCAAAATCGCTTATACTCTGCATGATCCCGAAAGATACGATATTGCCATCTTTAAATATCCCGATAACGAAAACGAGTATTTCGTTAAGAGAGTTATAGGATTGCCCGGCGAGACCGTTAATATCAAAAACGGTGATGTGTATGTAACCGACAAAAACGGTAATACCGAAAAATTGAGAGATGACTTTGTATCTCCCGAGAACAAGGACCGTTATAACGGCACATTCGTTGTTCCCGAAGATTCGTATTTTATGATGGGAGATAACCGTGACAGTTCGGTGGATTCGAGATATTGGACTACAACCCATTATGTAAAGAGGGATAAATTCATAGGCAAGGTAATGCTGAGATATTATCCGATCAGTTCTTTCGGCAAGGTCGAATAAACTTAATATTCCGTAAATAAGGACGCCTTGGGGATAATTCCTCGGGGCGTTTTTTGCGTGAAATTTTGAATTTGTGTATCTTTACTATGAAATCTATATAAAATTTGTGAATAATTCCATAAGGCTATTTGTTGAAAATGTATAGTCCTCGTGATAAAATGAAAATGTATATTATATATATAAAGATAAAGGGGTATTATTATGAAAAAATTGAATGTGGGCATTATCGGTGCCGGAAGAATCGGACAGGTGCATGCAAAGTCAATTACTTATCACATTCCGCAGGCTAAGATAGTTGCCATATCGGACATATATTATGAGGGTGCTGAAAAAGTTGCCGAAAGTCTCGGCATACCGAACGCTTATGAAGATTACCACGAAATTTTGAACAATCCCGAAATTGATGCAGTTCTCATCTGCTCGTCTACGGATACACATGCGGATATCGCCGTTGAGGCGGCAGAGGCAGGAAAACATATTTTTTGCGAAAAGCCTGTTGATTTAACCGTTGCTAAGATTAAAAAGGTTATCGCCGCAGTCGAAAAAGCAGGGGTAAAACTTCAAATCGGATTTAACAGAAGATATGACCATAATTTTGCCGAGATTAAGCGTCTTGCAAATGACGGAAAACTCGGTAAACTCCAAACGATTAAGATTACTTCCCGTGACCCTGAGCCGCCGTCAATAGACTATGTTAAGGTGTCGGGCGGAATTTTCCTCGATATGACCGTGCATGATTTTGATATGGCTCGCTTTATCGGCGGAGAGGTAGAAGAAGTTTACGCCAATGCCGCAGTTACGGTTGATGAGGCTATTGGAGAGGCGGGAGATGTGGACACCGCTTTGATTGCGTTAAAGTTCAAAAACGGTGCAATCGGTGTTATCGATAACTGCCGCAAGGCTTGCTATGGCTATGACCAAAGGCTTGAGGTATTCGGTACGGGCGGTCAGGCGAGCGCTGCAAACGATACGCCTACCAATGTTTCTTACATAAACGAAAAAGGAAATATGACAGACAAACCGCTTTATTTCTTCCTGGAGAGATATATGCAGTCGTTTACCGACGAAATGACGGAGTTCATCAATGCCGTGCAGAATGATGAGTTGACGAAAACAACAGTCAATGACGGTCTTGAAGCACTCAGACTCGGTCTTGCCGCAAAACTTTCCGTTAAGGAACACAGACCGGTTAAATTGTCGGAAATCGAGGCGTAGGATATGAAAAGAGAACGGTTAACAATGTCGCAGGCTCTTGTCAAATTCCTTGATAATCAGTACATTGAATTTGACGGCGTTGAGTCAAAGTTCGTGAGCGGTATATTCGGAATTTTCGGACACGGTTGCGTTGTCGGAGTCGGTCAGGCTTTGGAGCAGGGCGGCCACAATCTTAAATTCTATCAGGGCAAAAACGAGCAGAATATGGCTCTTGCCGCAGTCGCTTACGCAAAACAGAAGGACAGAAAAGCCATCATTCCCTGCGTTTCGTCCATAGGACCCGGTGCCACAAATATGGTTACCGCTTGCGGTTGTGCCACGGCTAACAGAATACCGCTTTTGGTTTTGCCGGGCGACACTTTTGCGTGCCGTCAGCCCGACCCTGTTTTGCAGCAGGCAGAGTTTTTTGATAATTACGGCAGAACGGTTACCGATGCTTTTAAGGGCGTGTGCCATTATTTTGACAGGATAAATCGTCCCGAGCAACTTATGACGGCGTGCCTTAATGCTATGCGAGTGCTCACCGACCCTGCCGATACCGGCGCAGTGTGCCTTGCAATGCCGCAGGATGTCGAGGGTGAGGCTTATGATTATCCCGAGCATTTTCTTAAAAAAAGAGTGTGGCATATAGACAGGCGACCTATTGCTAAATCTCAACTTGACAGAGCCGTCCGAATGATTAAGGAGTCGAAAAAACCTATTATAATCTGCGGCGGCGGAGTAAGATATTCAGGTGCGGAAAAGCAACTTTTGGCTTTTGCGGAAAAATATAACATTCCGATTGCCGAAACGCAGGCGGGTAAGGGAATTATCCCTTGGCAGAATCCGCTTAATCTCGGCGGTATCGGAGTTACGGGCGGCAAGGCGGCTAATGTTATAGGCAGAGACGCCGATTTGGTTATAGGTGTCGGCACAAGATTTTCCGATTTTACCACTTCGTCTAAGTGGCTGTTTAACGAAAATCGAAAGGTGCTTGCAATAAATATATGCCCGTTTGACGCATATAAGATGGACGCCGAGGCTGTTGTTGCCGACGCAAGGGAAGCACTTAACGCTTTGACTGACGCACTCAACGGATATAAAACTAAGTATAACGATGAAATTTCAAAAGCTAAAGCCGAATGGGACGCAATCGTTGACGATTATTATACCAAGGAACTTGACGGCGGGCTTAATCAAACGCTTGCTCTCGGTATAATTAACGAATTTATGGGCGACGAGGACATTGCACTCGGCTCGGCAGGTTCTCTCCCCGGAGATATGCAAAGACTTTTCAGACCTAAGGGCAGAGGCACATATCATATGGAGTACGGTTTTTCAAATATGGGCTACGAGGTCAACGGTGCTCTCGGTGCAAAACTTGCAAAGCCCGAGGCAGAGGTTTATACTTTCTGCGGAGACGGTTCGTTCCTTATGGGACACAGCGAACTTTATACCGCTGTTCAGGAGGGAGTTAAAATTAATGTTTGCCTTTTTGACAATCTCGGTTGGGGCTGTATAGAAAATCTGCAAAACAATCAGGGAACGGATACTTTCGGTACTGTGTTCAGAGCAAGAAATCCAAAAACCGGTATGCTCGACGGAGCGGAGATTGCCGTCGATTTTGCAAAGATAGCGGAAGGTTACGGAGCAAAGGGTTATTCGATACATAATTCCGCAGAACTTCGTGCCGCACTCGAGGATGCAAAAAAGCGGACTGAGCCTGTTTTGTTTGATATTAAGGTTTTGCCAAAGACTATGACTCCCGGCTTTGAGTCTTGGTGGAGAGTGGGCGTTGCCGAAGTGTCAAAGAGCGAGAGCGTTCGGGCAGCATATGACGATATGCAAAAAAATATAAAAAAGACATTTGATTATTAATTTTTTAATTTAGGTGAAAAATATGCTTGATAAAAATAAGGTTAGGCTTGCCATAGCGCCTATCGGCTGGACTAACGACGATATGCCCGATTTGGGTGCGGAAAATACCTTTGAGCAGTGCATAAGCGAAATGGCACTTGCAGGCTTTCAGGGGAGTGAGATAGGTAATAAATATCCGTCTGATACGGCGGTACTTAAACATTATCTTGATGTCAGAGGACTTCAAATCTGCAACGCTTGGTTCTCGTCATATCTTACCTCTAAACCGTATGAGGAGACCATAGAGGCGTTTAAGGCTCACTGTGATAAGTTATATGACCTCGGAGCTAAAGTAATAGGTGCGTCTGAGCAGGGAAATTCCATTCAGGGCGATTTGACAAAATCTATTTTGGACGAAAAGCCGTATTATACCGAGGAACAGTGGCAGACCGTTGCAAAAGGCTTTAACGAAATGGGAGCCTATGCAAGAAGCAAGGGTATGTATTTTACCGTTCATCATCATATGGGTACGGGAGTACAGACCGTGGAGGAAATAGATAAACTGATGGAACTTACGGACCCCGAACTGGTTTATCTCCTGTTTGACAGCGGTCATCTGACTTTTGCGGGAATTGACCCTGTGCCGGTGCTTGAAAAGTATGTCGACCGTATTAAGCATATTCATCTTAAAGATGTAAGGCTTGGTGTGTATAATAACGAGGTCGTGCCAAAACATATGTCGTTTCTCGATGCGGTTAGAGAAGGAGTATTTACCGTTCCGGGCGACGGCGATGTGGACTTTAAGCCGATTTTTGATATTATCGAAAAATCGGGTTATGAGGGCTGGATTGTGGTCGAGGCAGAGCAGGACCCGGCAAAGGCTAATCCCTTTGAATATGCGCTTAAAGCCAGAAAATACATTAAAGAAAATACAGGACTGTAAACATTTAACTTGAAAGGAGAACAATATGGAAAATATGGACAACAATCAATATTATCAACCTACTCAGCCTGTCGATACACCGCCGCAGCAACCGTACCAACCGACGTATCAGCAACCGTATCAGCAGCCGTATCAGGCTCCGTATCAGCCGATGCCGGTTTATGACGATACCCGTGAAGTTATGAGCATAGGCTCGTATATTGCAATGTTTATTCTTTCGGCTATACCGATAGTAAATATCATTTGCTGGATAGTGTGGCTCGTAAGCCCTAATACAAATAAGAATAAAAAGAATTTTATTCTTGCTCAAATTATTATAATTGCCGTTTCTTATGCGGTTGCAATTTTGGCTTGCGTAGTTGCCGCCGGAGCAGGCGTAAGTATGCTCGACAGTTTCGCCGCCTTAGGCTTATTGATGTAAAATATAATATTATAATTATAAAACCGGCGGGAATTGCCCCGAGCCGATTAGTGATTATGTGACATATAAAATTTATCAATCAAAAATATCTTGACAATTTGTCGATATTATGTTATATTATTTGCACAACAAAGCAGAGCGTTCGTTCTCCCCTTCAGCGAGTAGGCAAAAAGGGCAATAATTTTTAGTGATTATTGAAAGTACAGGCGTTTTGCGTTTGTGCTTATTTATTTTTTATGAAGAGGTGTTTTTTATCAGCAAGGACGCTCCGCAGTTAAACGGCGAAATCAGAGATAAGGAATTGCGTGTCATTTCGGATACGGGCGAGCAGCTTGGTATTATGAGCGCAAAAGAGGCACAGGCATTGGCAGATTCAAAGGGCGTGGATTTGGTTAAGATTGCTCCCATGGCAAAGCCGCCGGTTGCAAAGATTATGGATTACTCTAAGTATCGCTATGAGCAAACTAAGCGTGAAAAAGAAAATCGCAAAAAGCAAAAGACGATTGAGACTAAAGAGATCAGATTATCACTTAATATCGACATCGGCGATTTTAACACTAAGGTAAATCAGGCAAGAAAGTTTTTGTCAAAGGGCGATAAGCTAAAGGTTTCTATCCGTCTGAGAGGTAGAGAAATGGCTCATCCCGAGCTTGGCGAAACTAATATGCAGAGATTTGCCGATGAACTAAGCGAAGAAGCAATAATTGATAAAAAGCCTAAGCTTGAGGGACGCCAAATACTTATGTTTATGTCCCCAAAAACTAAGTAATTTAATTTTACGGAGGAATAATTATGCCAAAAATTAAGACACACAGCGGCGCTAAAAAGCGTTTCAAGACCACAAAAAGCGGTAAAGTAAAGAGAGCGCACGCTTACACATCACACATTCTTACTAAGAAGACAACAAAGCGCAAGAGAAATCTTCGCAAGACTGCAGTTGCTGATGTTACAAACCAGAAGCAGTGCAAGAGACTTGTTCCTTATAAATAAGAAGAACGATTAAAACTTACGGAGGTATTTTACAATGGCTAGAATTAAAGGCGCTATGGCGACTCGCAAAAGAAGAAAAAAGGTATTAAAGGCAGCTAAGGGCTACTACGGCTCAAAGCACACATTATTCAAGACAGCTAAGCAGGCTGTTATGAAGAGCGGTCAGTATGCATATATCGGCAGAAAGCAGAAGAAGAGAGATTTCAGAAGAATTTGGATTACTCGTATTTCGGCAGCTGCTAAGATGAACGGAATGAACTACTCAACCTTTATGAACGGACTCAAGAAGGCAGGCATCGACCTTAACAGAAAGATGCTCTCCGAGATTGCTATTTCCGACCCTATGGGCTTTGCTACTCTCGTTGAGGCTGCAAAGGCTGCTCTCTGATTTAATTATACAGATTTGCACTACGGCTTTTGTCGTGGTGCTTTTTTTGTTGCAATAAGATATTAAATATACTATAATAACATTTATGGAATATAATTATGAAAGATTATCTGATGATATAAGCATTGCTGTAAGCGATGAGCACACATTTGGTACGGATGCGGTTTTGCTCTCTTATTTTGCAAAGCCGAAATATAAGGATAAGGCTCTCGATATGGGCACGGGTTGCGGCATAATTCCGCTCTTGTGGCTCAGAGACAGCAGGCAGACAGGCATTCATTGCCTTGATATTCAGCAAAATGCCTTTGAACAGGTTAAAAATTCAATAGAGCATAATTCGCTGGGCGACAGACTGACTCCGCATTTGTGCGATTTGAGGAACGTTAAGGAGGAGTTTTCGGCGGAATGTTTTACGCTCGTTACCATGAATCCTCCGTACAAGCCGATTAATACAGGCATTGAATCTTTGGGCGAAAGTGCCAGAATTGCTCGTCACGAGGTCTGCTGTAACATAGAGGACGCCGTAAAAGCGGCGGCTTATCTGCTCACTTATTCGGGCAGATTTTGTATGTGCCATCGCCCCGAGCGTCTTGTTGACGCACTTGATATGATGAGAAAATATAAACTTGAGCCGAAGAGGTTGAGATTTGTTGTTGATAAAACGGGCGAAGAGCCGTTTTTGTTTCTCGTTGAGGGCAAAAAGGGGGCAAAGCCGTTTTTGAGAGTAGAGCCGACACTTGTTATAAAGAATGAAGAAAGTCGTTTTACAAAGGAAATGCTTGAAATTTACGGCTCGTATGCCGACGGATATGAGGACAAGGTGAGATAATGAGCGGAAAATTATATGTAGTCGGTACGCCGATAGGTAATTTGGGCGACTTTTCTCCTCGTGCGGTCGAAACGCTGGGCGCAGTCGATTTCATTGCGGCAGAGGATACGAGAGTTACGCTGAAACTGCTTAATCATTTCGGCATAAAAAAAGAGATGATAAGCTACTTTGAACATAATAAGAATTCTAAGGGCGATGTGATTGTTTCACGCTTGCTCGGCGGCGAAAATTGTGCGATTTGTACCGACGCAGGTATGCCTGCAATCAGCGACCCGGGTGAAGATTTGGTCAGAGAATGTATCGAAAACGGCATAGATGTCGAGAGTATTCCCGGACCCACAGCATTTGCAACGGCGCTTGCCATTTCGGGTATGCCGTCAAGACGATTTACATTTGAGGGCTTTTTGAGTGCAGACAAAAAGGAGCGTAAGGCTCAACTTGCGGAACTTACAAACGAAAAAAGAACAATGGTCTTTTATGAAGCACCGCATAAACTGTCTGCGACTCTTGACGATATGTGTAGTGCTTTCGGCGACAGAGAAGTTGCGGTGGTTAAGGAAATAACGAAACTTCACGAGAGTGTTATGAAAACTACTCTTTTTAAGGCGTCGGAACATTATAAAACGGAAAAACCCAAGGGCGAGTTTGTAATTATCGTCGGCGGCAAGAGTGAGCAAGAAGAGGAAATTACCTTTGAAAAGGCAGTCGAAATGGCTCGTTCGCTTATGCAAAGCGGTATGAGTGTCAGCTTTGCCGCAAAAGAAATCGCAAATTCAACCCCTTACAAAAAGGGTGATATATATAAGGCACTGCTATGATATGTAATCAATGTCCGAGAAAATGTAATGTTGACAGAACAAGAACAGCAGGTTATTGCAAAAGTCCCGAAGAATTCAGACTGTCCCGTGCGGCACTCCATTTTTGGGAAGAACCTTGCATAAGCGGAAAGAACGGCAGCGGAGCGGTTTTCTTTTCGGGGTGTAATCTCGGTTGTCTGTTTTGCCAAAATTATGAAATCAGCCATGAAAATAAGGGTATGACCGTCAGTGACGACGGACTTATAAAGATATTTGAAAATCTGATTGAGCAGGGCGCAAATAATATCAATCTTGTAAATCCTACGCATTATGCCGTGCAACTTGCAACGCTGCTGAAAAAGTATAAGCCGTCCGTGCCGGTGGTGTATAATTCCTCAGGTTATGAGAGTACCGAAACGCTTAAAATGCTTGACGGTTTAGTGGATATATACCTGCCCGACTTTAAGTATATAAGAAACGATAAGGCGCTTAAATACAGCAGGGCAGAGGATTATCCCGAGGTTGCAATGCGTGCTTTGGAAGAAATGTACCTCCAAAGGGGAAAAGCGGAATTTGACGAAAACGGCATTATGAAAAAGGGTATGATAATTCGTCATCTTATTTTGCCGTCAAATACAAATTCGTCGCTTAAAATACTCGATTTCATAAACGAGAAATTTCCAAATGCATATGTTTCTTTAATGGCACAGTATACTCCGTGCAACGATTTATCTGCTGTACCCGAATTGGACAGAAAAATTACCGAGAGAGAATACAATAAGGTTGTTGATTATGCCTTAAACCTCGGTATGGATAAAATCTTTATTCAGTCCGGCGAATCTGCTGATGAAAAATTTATTCCCGATTTTGATTTTACCGGGATAATAAAATAAATGTTTTAGAGAAGAGGATGTATGATGAAAAAATTTTTTAGGGAATTCAGACAGTTTATTTCTAAGGGCAATGTGCTGGATTTGGCTGTCGGTGTTATCATAGGCGGTGCGTTCAGTTCTGTCGTAAAAGGTCTTACCGATAACATTATTCAGCCGTTGCTTAACTGTATCGGAGGTGCGGAGGTTCAGGGCAAAATTCGCCTTTTCGGCACGGATAACTATATTGATTACGGTGCGTTCATTTCCTCCGTTATCAACTTTTTGATTATGGCATTCGTTATATTTGTCATCATTAAGTTTGTAAACAAGGCTGAAGAAGCCGCAATGAAACTTGCAAATAAAAACAAGCCGGAGGAAACTCCCGTTGTGACAACAAAGATTTGTCCATTTTGCAAGAGTGAAATCGCAATAGAAGCAATAAGATGTCCGCATTGCACTTCAATGCTCGACGAAAAGGAAAAAGATGTACAATAATATATTTGATACTCATTCGCATTATGACGATGATAAATTTGATAAGGACAGGTTTTCGCTTCTTTCCGGATTAAAGGAAAAGGGTGTGTGTGCCGTAGTCAGTTGCGGCTGTGATATTCAAAGCAGTAAGTTTAATAAACTCTTGTCTGAAAAATTTGATGACTTTTATTTTGCCGCAGGCTTTCATCCCGAAAATTTAGAGGGTGCCGCTCTTGATGATTTGGACGGTATCCGTGAACTTTTGGCTGATGAAAAATGCGTTGCCGTGGGCGAAATCGGGCTTGATTATCACTGGATGGCATCAACTAAGCAAAAGCAAAAAGATTTTTTTGTCTCACAAATTGAAATTGCAAAAGAACTTGATATGCCTGTCATAGTGCATGACAGAGAGGCACACGGCGATACTCTGGATATTCTAAAAAAGACTGCCCCTAAGGGCGTTGTTCACTGCTTTTCGGGCTCTAAGGAGATGGCAAAAGAGATAATAAAACTTGGTATGTATATCGGTCTTAACGGAGTTGCCACCTTTAAGAATGCAAGAAAGAGCCTTGAGGTTGTGCGTGAAATTCCGCTCGAGCGGCTTTTGCTCGAAACCGATTGTCCGTATCTTGCGCCCGAACCGCATAGGGGAGAACGCAACGATTCGTCGTATATTCCGTTCATTGCAGAAAAAATCGGCGAGGTGCTTGGCGAATCGACACAGACGATTTTGGACATCACCTGCGAAAACGCACACAGAATGTATAATATATAAGAAAAGTCCTGAACCACGCCAAATGACAGACTAATTATTTACTGTTTTTGTTTTATGTAAATAGAGTGAGTATAACAAATAATATCCGAAAGAATTAAAATGAGCCGTAGGTATCGAACCTACGGCTCATTTAGCGTTTTTCGTTTTTTGCTCACAAGCGGTACCACCGTACAGCAAAGTTCGCAAGAAAACGAAATTCAGAATTTTTCTCAACACTCCTTCTTATTTATTTTTTAGCGATAGGAGTCTTTTTATTTTTTGTCATTTTTGTCATTAATGCAGGAAAGAGTTTTATAAAGTGCACCGGTTACTGTTATTGTGTTAAACAGCGGTATGCTGTCCTCAACGGTCACTATGCCGTCTTTGAGATTGCATTCCTGCGCTATGCTCTCGGTAGTAAAAATAAGCGTGCTCGAATAAAGCGATTTTATTTTATTTACCTGCATATTTATCAATGCGGCGTTTGCGTTGTTTGTAATAATCGGTACGATTAGGGTGCTCTCTGAGTTTACGGAATTTTCCCTGATGTCGTATATGGGCAGTGAATATGCTTTTATACCGCCGTAAATTCTAAAGCATTCGCTGATTTCTCTTGCAGATGCTTCATCGCTTGCGTAGCCGCAAAAGATAATGTCCGAAAACGAGGTCATATAATCGGCTGCCTCCTCGAGTGCTTTTTTGCCATGAGAGGAAAAGGAAAGTTTTCCCGACAGCATTTCGGCGAGTTTCAGCGTAACGCTTATGTTCAGTTTCGGCATGGTTCCGAGTTTGCCGCCAAAGTAGACCGACAGCAGAGAAAGCAGAAAATACTCTTCGCAAAAGCCGCAAATACTGTCTGCGTATTCGCTCAGCGGAATAACGCTTTTGCACATTTTGTAAAGCGTGCTTTCCTCGGGTGCTACGGCGATAACCTTTGCACCGTTTTTTATCGCTCTTTTTGCCGCAAAAACAGTGTCCGTATCCTCACCGCTTTTTGAACAGGCTATTATCAGAGTGTCCTTTGCGGGTATGCCTCTTGTATTCATCAAAAGTTGAGAATGAACGGATACGGTCGGTATGTCGCAAAGAAGTTCGGTGTTGTATGCCGCCGCTTCCGATGCACAGTACGACGAGGAGTCACCTGTGAGTATTATCATTTTTAACCCCTGCAAATAACTTTTGCCGATTTTAATTTGGGAGAATTTCAACTTTTCCTTTTGGGTTGAATTTTCCAGAGCGGCTTTTATCATCAACGGCAGATCGTCTATGTCCTGATTCAAAATTTCATTTTGATTAAAAACTTCGTTCATTTTGGTTCCTTTCAAGTTTTGCATATATTACACTCATATCGTCACGCTTAATGCTCTCTGTCGCTTTAAGTGCACTTTTGAGTATGTAGTCGGCAGTATTTTGAATACCGTACGGCGATTCGGCAAAAACCCTGTTCAGCCACTCTTCGCCGAGGTCGGTAATGCCGTCGCTCATCATTATTATGCTGTCATTCGGGCTTAGCACCGCAGTTCGTTTTGCAAACTCAATACCTCTGAGTATTCCTGCCGGCATAGAGGATAATTCGCATTTGTTGAGCACTCCGTTTTTTACTATGTAACTTGACGGTGCTCCTGCCTTAAATAGTTCGCATTTTCCTGTAAAAAGGTCTATGTTTGCTATGTCAAGAGTTGCAAGACTTTCGTCGTTTGACTTAATGAGCAGGGCTGAATTCACTATTTTGAGTGCGGAATCAAATCCGAAACCTGCATTAATCAGCCGTGATATAAGACCTGCGCCCATTGCTCCGTCAAGTGCCGCTCGTGAGCCTTTTCCCATCCCGTCGCTTATTATGAGAATGGAATGACCCTTGCCGTCATTCAGTGTCTTTACCGTATCGCCGCACAGTTTTCCCTCGGCACTGTATTGAGCAAATCCGATTTGCAGCGAGTAGTTTGGTCTTTCCGTAAACGAGAGCATTGTGCCCGTTTTGAAGTTTGTTATTCTGCCCGAGTCGAAATATCTGTTGCAGATTTTTCCTATGCCGTCTTGTATGGCGGTGCTCGATAAATTTTTGCTTTCGCCGTTTAGCAGTATTTCAACCCTCATTCTTGAATACTTGTCTACTATTGCGGAAATATCGGTGGGGTATATTTCGTACTGAGCGAGCAGTCTGCGTATTTTTTCTCCTGCTTCGGAGTCGAACATTTCAGCGTCGTTGAATTCGTTTGCAAGGTCACATAGCATTCCCGATATTGAATAAAATTGGTCGGAGGCGACCATTCGTATCTGGTTCGTCTTTTCGAGTATAATCTCGTTTCGTATATATTCTTCCTCACTCATTGTGTCCTTTTTTGCCTCGTTGTTTTTGCGGCTGACTTCGTTTATTTTTTCTCTCACCTGGTCTACGCTTTCGCTCACAGCCGCCATGGCAGAGGAGGCAAATCTCAGTTTGAGTACCAGATTTTGCCTCAATGTTCCGTCGGGTGCTGTGTTTCTTCCGCTGTCAAAGAAATCCTCGAGTCTGTTGCACACAATGCTCGGCATCAGCAAAAATATGCCCACTCCGATAAGACTGTTTACAAAAAGCGGCAACCCTGTTTCCTCACCTGCCACAACCGATAAAAATGCGATTGCCGCTGTGTAAATCAGGGAACAGCCGAGAGATGCAAAAGACGAAAACACACAGCATACAAGCACCCCTATGCTCATTGCACCGCATAAGATAAAGGCGTCACCGCTCCCTGCGCCGAGCATAAATCCTGTGCATATCGAGAGAATCAGTCCCCATCTCATTCCGCCGAAGCGTGCAGCCAATAGGACCGCTCCCACAGCCAAAGCACGAAACGGATATATTATTCCTATATTCAACCTTCCTGCCGTGATGAAGAGTGTCGAGAGCGAAATCATCATACATACCATCGTATCAAACGGCAACGCTCTGAATCTGAGATTGCGAAAATCGGCGTTCATACTCTTAAAGTAGAAATACGAAAACGCCGCACAAGCCGTCATTTGTGCGATTATTATAAGCAGTCTTTCGCCGAGCATACCCGCTCTTGCGCTGACAAATAAATCGGCAGCCGTGATTGAAGCACCGGATATACACATTAAGCCTACGGCTTTTTCCGATATGTCGAGCATATCAAATATAAATGCGCCTATTCCGGTTATCACCACGGCGGCAAAATATCCTCCGCTTTGTGCCGTTAAACCGTCTGTCATATAGCCGAGTATTGCCCCTGCCGATGAAAAAATAATGTTCTGCTTTTTTGATACCGAAACGAAAGCAACGCCGAACGGCTTTATTCCGTCGGACACCTCGCTCATACCCAGAATAAATCCTGCCGCAAGGTGCAAAAGGCAGACGATTACATTTTTTATCGGTTTTTTCAGTTGGGCAAAACTGATTTTTTCTTTTTCTTTAACGCTCATTTTTCAGTCCTCTTGAGATTGATTTCAATTAATTATATTTCATATATACTGAAAAATATGTCGCATTATAGCCTATCTGAAGCGGCATACAATCACCGATTAAAAATAGGTTGAAATAATATACTTATTGTGTTAAAATACATTGAATTAAAAGAAAAGCATTAAATGTAATGAACAAATTTGAGGTGTTTGTATGATTTCTGCAAATAATGTTTCGGTGCAGTTCGGTGGACGCTCTCTTTTTGAAAGAGTTAATGTCGCATTTACACCGGGTAACTGCTACGGTATTATCGGTGCAAACGGTGCCGGAAAATCAACATTTCTCAAGGTGCTCAGCGGTGACTTGGAGCCGTCAAAGGGTGATATAAGCATCACACCGGGAGAAAGACTTTCTGTATTAAAGCAGGACCACTTTGCCTATGACGAGTATGAGGTGGTTCGTACAGTTCTTATGGGTAACCCGAGACTGATTGAAATAATGGAAGAAAAGGACGCCCTCTATGCTAAAGAGGACTTTAGCGAGGAGGACGGAATTAAGGCGGGCGAACTTGAGGCTGAATTTGCCGATTTGGACGGCTGGAACGCCGAGAGCGACGCAGAGTTTATGCTCAATAAACTTGGAGTAGGCGACGAATACCATTATCTTAAAATGGCAGAACTTCCGTCTGACCTTAAAGTAAAGGTTCTTCTTGCACAGGCTCTTTACGGCAATCCCGATATTTTGCTTCTTGACGAGCCTACAAACCACCTTGACCTTACTGCTATAAGCTGGCTTGAAAACTTCCTTTTGGATTTTGAAAATACAGTAATTGTTGTATCGCATGACCGTCATTTCCTCAATAAGGTATGTACTCATATTTGTGATGTCGATTACGGTAAGATTACTCTTTATACCGGTAACTACGATTTCTGGTACGAATATACCCAGATGCGTCAAAGACAGGCAAGAGACCAAAATAAGAAGAACGAGCAAAAGATTAAAGAACTTCAGGACTTTATCAACCGTTTCTCCGCAAATGCCGCAAAGTCTAAGCAGGCTACTTCTCGTAAAAAGCAACTTGACGCTCTCGAGATGATTGAAATGCCCGTATCCTCACGCCGTTTTCCGTATGTTGACTTTAAGCCTGACAGAGAATGTGGAAATGATTTGCTCAGGGTTGACCACCTTACAAAGACAATAGGCGACCGCAAGGTGCTTGACGACATCAGTTTTGTTATTCACCCGAGAGAAAAGGTTGCGTTTGTCGGCAGTGATGTTGTTGCAAAGACTACGTTGTTTAAGATTATTATGGGCGAACTCGAACCCGACGAGGGAAGTTATAAGTGGGGCGTTACAACTTCACAGAGTTATTTTCCGTCCGATAACAGCAAGTATTTTGACGGCGTTGACTTAACGCTTGTGGATTGGCTCAGACAGTATACAACCGAACAACTTGAGGCAGATATAAGAGGTTGGCTTGGCAGAATGCTTTTCTCCGGCGATGAGGCACTTAAAAAGGCTAATGTTCTTTCGGGCGGCGAGCGAGTAAGATGTATGCTTTGCAAGATGATGCTCAGCGGTGCGAATGTGCTTATCTTTGACGAGCCCACAAATCACCTTGACCTTGAATCCATTGCGGCGCTCAATAACGGACTTATACGTTATCCCGAAACCGTGCTCTTTACTTCTCACGACCATCAATTTGTTGAGACGGTTGCGGACAGAATTATTGAGATTTCAGGCAATACCTATATTGACCGTAAGGGAACTTATGACGAATTCCTTTCCACTTTCGATGAGGAACAACTCAAGCATATGTAATAAATTAAAAGACGCAGTTCATATTTTGAACTGCATCTTTTTTTGTTTACGTTTATTTAATTTCTTGTTCTAAATTTCTGAATGTGTCGGTATCGAAAAAATCGTTTATTGTGATATTGAAGCCGTCGCATATCATTTTCAGCGTTATGATACCTGCATTTTTACTTTTGCCGTAAAGTATATTTTTAATTGTTGAGGCAGGAACAGCTGACTCAACAGACAGTTTATATATTGACATATTGTTTTGCTGTAACAACTCCTGTATTCTGTTTTTTACAGCGGTATACATATCCATATAAATCACTCCTTTATAATAATTGTAAAGGAATAATTTATTGAAATAGGGCTAAATATGATACTAATAGGCTATAAATAGACTAACCCTCTTTTTTAAGAGGGCTGTTTCTAATTTATTTGTTTTTTAACTCTTTGCATAATCATAAGTATGAACTCTTGTGGTTCAAGATCATATCCCGCTTTACTTATTGCTTTTCTTATTTGAGTGTCAACCTCGTTTGGCGTGGTGTTATGTATTGCGGCGATTTGTTTAATTAGTTTTTTATAGTTCATATTATCGCTCCTTTCAATATTATGGTATCATATATAGCCGTAGTTTTTTGTCGAATTTTGCGATATATTAAAAATTTTAATGCAGGCGTCAGAATCTGATGTATATACAAAAAAGAGCGTCCCGAAAGACGCTCAAAACTTAATAAGTAAAAATATTTTTATGAATGTAATTTATCTTGGAGCAGGGGAATGGAACTTTTAGTGCTCTCGCTTGTCTGTTGAGATTTGCTTTGAACATCCATCTTAGCGAGTGTAAACTGATTGTTGACATTCTTTGCTTCAATTTTTTCGGACTTGTAACCCTCGTTTTTTTCGTTGCTTGCAGTAAGCAATTTGTTTTCGAGTTCCTTGGTTACGCCGCCGTTGTAGGTGTAAATGTAACCGTAAAATCTTTGTCCGTAATGTGAGTAAACATTGGAGTAGGTTACAGTATTAAAATAGTTACCGTGCCAATGTGACTCCGAAAATGTAATGCTGCCGTCATCGTTAATTTTTTCAACGACTGCGACATGGTTACTCCAGCATGCGACAGCGCCGAGTTTCGGTGTCTGTCCGTAGTCGTAGTAGCCGCCTCTTTTGTTCATACCGTACCAATCACCGGCATTGCCGTGGGTCAATAGCGGTGCTTCACCGTTCATTTCATAAATTCTGCCATATGCGTAGGCTACGCAGTTTGGCATACCTGTTCCTGTGCGGAAGTAATAGTTTAATTCACTGCTGTAATACGGAATACTTGAATTCGGAGCCGTGAGTCTCGGCTCGTAATTGCTGTCATCCGCCATAGCACTGATAGGTGTAAATATCGATATAAATAAACTAATCAATAATACAACCGGAACGATAAGCAGGGTTTTCTTCTTAGCCATAAATACCTTCCTTTTTCTTTGGCGACACACCCCTCTTTAATAATTGTGTCGCTTTGGGATGATTACGAAATCTTTAATGTTTTCGATTGAACTCTCGCTTATTAAGTTTTATGCGGCATCAGCCACAACGCTATATATTATATCAAAGTTAACATATTGTAATCTATGTTAAATATGACCAAGTATATTTGTAACCTTTTTGTAACCATTGTGTAACTTTTACAAAATATATACAAAAACCTTGACAAAAAAGCGTGAAAATTTTCCTTTTTTAAGTTTTTGTTGTAAATCTTTATGCAATGTGCTATAATTTACATTTGTCAAATGAGACATTTTATATATAATGATACTAAATATGAGAGGCGATTATATGAGCGAACATAATCACAATACCCATAATCATAATTATGAGCACTGCTGCGATGACCATACTCCCGATAATCACGGTTGCGGCTGCTGCGGAGAGGATAATTTTAACGAACATAAGAGACAAATGCTCACAAGCATTATTATCAGTGCGGTATTCTTCGTTTTGGGCTATGTGCTCAGCGAGTTTACATCACTGCCGTATCAGACTTATCTTGTGTGTTATGCCGTTTCTTATCTTGTTGTGGGCTTTAAGGTAATGTGTAATGCGGTTGACAGCATTATTCACGGCAAAATTTTTGACGAAAATTTTTTGATGAGCGTTGTCGGAATAGGTGCATTTGCTATCGGCGAATACAGTGAGGGCGTTGCCGTAATGCTGCTTTTTGCCGTAGGTGAATTTGTGCAGGGTTTGGCTGTATCAAGAAGCCGCCGCTCGATTGATAAAATTTATGACGAAAAAAAGGGAAGCATTTCGCTTCCTAAGCATTACGATAACAGAGAGAGCAAAACCGAACTTCTTATTACAAAATTTGCGAGAATATACACTCCCGTTGTTTGTATTATTTCCGTGCTTATAGTGGTTATTCCTCCGCTATTTTTCAGCGCCGAATGGCACGAGTGGCTTCACAGAGGACTTGCCGCACTCGTTATCAGTTGTCCGTGTGCGATTGTGATTTCCGTTCCGCTTTGTTACAGTGCAGGAATAGGCAGTTGCTCGACTGACGATATTTTTGTAAAGAATACAGGCACTCTTGACGAAATAGATAACTGTGATACCGTTTTGTCTTATAATGATGATAAGAGTCTTGACGATATAAAGGTGCTCCAAAATAACGGTCACAGAGTTGTTTATATCGGAAACGGCGAACACGATTTAACTATGATGGACGGGGCGGATGTGTCGTTGGCGGTTGCCGATAATTGTACGGCAGAGGCTGTCGGTTATGCCGATATGGTTGTTATGGACAGCACAAAGAACGCTGTTCAAATAACTAAGTCGGTGGCAAAAAAGGTGCACAGAGTCGCTATGGAAAACATTGTATTTTCCGTACTCGTAAAGGCTGTTATTCTCGTTTGCGATGTGCTTCTTTCAAAGGAACTGCCTATGTGGTTTGCGATTTTCGGAGATATTGGGATATGCCTTCTTGCAGTTGCAAATTCCGCACGAGTTATTAAGTTCAAAAAAAGATGATATTATTAAAAGCAGACAGCTTATGATTTAATATCGGCTGTCTGCTTTTTTTATACTGTCTGCTTTTTTTATAAAAGGAGTTTCAAATTATTAATGGGAGCAGTTAGATTCTTGCTACGCCGTCTTTTCTTGCGGCGTCAGCCACTGCATTTGCCACAGTGTCTTTAATTCGCTCGTCAAAAGCGTAGGGGAGAATATAATCCTCATTCAACTTGTCATCGTCCACAAGGGACGCAATTGCATATGCTGCGGCAATTTTCATATTCTCTGTGATTGCGCTTGCTCTTACATCCAGCGTGCCTCTGAAAATGCCGGGGAACGCAACTACATTATTAATCTGGTTAGGGAAGTCGGAGCGACCTGTTCCGACTATTTTTGCGCCTGCCGCCTTTGCCTCGTCGGGCATAATTTCGGGGGTCGGATTTGCCATGGCGAGAACTATTGGGTCTTTATGCATTGTCTTAATCATATCCTGTGTTAAAACGCCCGGAGCAGATACACCTATGAAAATGTCTGTGTCCTTAACTACGTCGGCAAGTGAACCTTTTTTCATGCCTCTGTTGGTTACCTTAGCGATAGCCTGCTTTGCATCATTGAGTTTTTCTCTGCCCTCGTATATTGCGCCTGTTCTGTCGCAAAGAATAACATCTTTAAGACCCAGCGTCATCAAGAGTTTTGCAATAGCCGTGCCTGCCGCACCTGCGCCGTTAATTACGGCTTTGCAGTCGCTCAAATTTTTGTTGATAATCTTGGTTGCATTAATCAGCGCCGCCGAAACTACCACAGCCGTACCGTGCTGGTCATCGTGAAAAATCGGAATGTCGCATCTTTCTTTCAGTTTTTCTTCTATTTCAAAGCATCTCGGAGCGGATATGTCCTCGAGGTTTATTCCGCCGAAAGAGCCCGAAATGTTATAAACCGTGTTTACGAATTCATCAACATCCTTTGTTCTTACACAAAGAGGAAATGCGTCAACATCGCCGAATTCCTTAAACAGCACGCACTTGCCTTCCATAACAGGCATACCTGCCTCGGGTCCTATGTCTCCGAGACCAAGCACCGCACTGCCGTCGGTGATTACAGCCACGAGATTGTTTCTTCGGGTCAGTTCATAACTTTTGTTATAATCCTTTTGGATTTCAAGACACGGCTCGGCAACGCCCGGAGTGTAGGCAAGAGAAAGAGCCTTGCTGTCGTTTACCTTTGTTTTGGCAATTACTTCGATTTTGCCGTTCCATTCGTAATGCTTTTTGAGTGATTCCTCTCTGATATTCATATTTGCCTCCTGAAAAATATATTGGTTCTTATTTTATTATTCGCCCTTATTGTGAAAATAATAACAAAAAGAGCAGCTCCCGCTCGGGCAGTCACCCGAGGGCAAGCTGCCCTAAATTTTTGTTATTTAATTAAACTGCGGCTTTACTTTCTCTCAATGTGAGAAGTAATCTTTTCTTCCTTTTCGTAAGGAACATAGTTGTCCTCCCATGGGAAAGTGTAGGAGAGGCCGAGCTTGTCTCTTACTTCGTTGATTTCCTTTTGAACAGCCTCGTTAATCGGAACACCGCTGTTCTCTCTTTCTTTCCAAATGAGGTATTCTTTTTCGCCTGCGGTGTAGATTCTCTCTGCACCCGGTGCTTTCTTTGAGGCTCTTATTTCACGGAGAATTTCACCCGTCTTTTTTCTTGTTTCTTCTTCGCCTACAAATTTTGAAACATCAATAGCAAGGAAGAAGTGACCGAGATGGTAGGGAACGAGATTTCCGTTTTCGTCTTTGCCGTTAAGGTCCTTACCGTAATTTCCGTCCTGAAGTAC